>CAZGSR010000001.1:0-98175 GCA_964528645.1 uncultured Mageeibacillus sp.
CTTTTAATTCATTCAAATACGACGATGCGTTTGATTTTTGCAACTTTATCCCGGGCGAATACCTGCTCGATGCCATCGGGCAGGATGATCGTCACAGTCTCAGCTGTGAAACCGCCTAATTTGCCGGTGTATTTCTTTCTACCGTCCAGAGCCTGGTAGAGTGAAAATTCCACCGGAACGCCCTGGTAGCGGGCCAGTTCCCGGTCTGTTTTCAGCGGACGTTCCAATCCCGGCGATGAAACCTCGAGGTAATCATGACTCGACAGTTTCAGCTCGTGATCGATGATCGGATCCACCAGATGGTTGACCTCTGTACAGTCCTCCAACGTCACGCCGCCATCCTTGTCGATCAGGATCCTCAGGATCGTCGAAGGGCCCTCACGGACAAATGCCACATCGACCAGATCGACACCGAGTGCTTCCACTCGCTCAAGAAGTGCATCATAGACAGCCTGTGCATGACGGGATCTTTCTGCCATAAACCACCTTTTAACAAGAAAGAGCGGGGCGAGCCCCACTCTTTGCAAAGAAACTTCCGAACAAATGAAGTATATCACGCCTCAGGAACGTTGGCAAGCTTTGCCACCGGCCGCTCAAAACGGGGATGGAGAAAAGTGCGGAATCTTATTTCACTGAAACTGTCAAGGGCTTTCTTTTCCTTGACGCGTTGGGTTACAATGGCTGTAAGCCAGAACACAAAAAGCATCTGGCGACAGAATAAACAGTCAAGGGAGAGATGCTTATGGTCAAGGTAATAGTGGGTGGCAAGGGCAGCGGCAAGACCAGCCAGCTGGTCGACGAGCTGAACGCCCAGGCCTACAATGACGCCGCAGATGTCGTGTGCATCGAATACAGCGGCCGGCTCAACCGGATGGTCAAATACAAAATCCGCCTGATAGACATCCTGGAATACCCTGTCAAAGGCTATCGCGAACTGCTCGCCTTCATCGCCGGCATTTACGCCGAAGATTACGACCTCACTCATTTGTATGTCGATACGATCACCAAAGTTGCAGGTGACACTGACTTGGCCCACCTCGAACTATTCCTGCGTGATCTCGACGAATTTTCGACCAAGAACAATCTGAACGCAACGATCATTCTCTCAGCGGATCCGGCTACCCTGCCGGAAGGCATCCGCCAGTACTGCTGATCGCTCGAGCTGTTCTCTTCATAAGCAGTAGCCAGATTCAAAAGAAACCGTCCAGATGACTGGGGCACCTTGGCGGTGCTCCAGTTTTTTTGGAACTTTGTGCACGAGGAGTTTTATTATGGTAGGTGAATTCAAGAAATTCATGTTGCGTGGCAATGTGATTGACCTGGCCGTCGGCCTCGTCATGGGCTCAGCTTTTGGTGCCATTGTCACCAGTCTGGTCAATGACATCATCATGCCGGTCATCGGATATGCCACAGCCGGGGTCAGCTTTGTCGACCTCAAGATCATCCTGGCCGCTGCCGTCATGGAAGGCACAGAAGTGGTCAAGCCAGAAGTCGCCATCGGCTATGGCAAATTGATCCAGGTCATCATCAATTTCATCTTGATCGGTTTTTCGATTTTCTTCATTGTCAAAGGCATCAACAAGATGCGGGCCCGGATGGAGAAGCCACCGGAACCAGCTGCACCGCCGGCCAAACCGGATGATGTGGTCTTGCTCGAAGAAATCCGGGATTTGCTGAAGAAATAACCACCTTGCCCGCCCGCTGCAAAGCCCCGGCGGGCATCACTTTTTCTGGTCGTTTTTCGACCACTTGGCCAAAGCAGTTGCCCGCCTGCTTAGAAACATGCTAATTTGTTGGGAAAGTATATTTGGAGGTCAGAAGATGCTGCAAAGTCTTTCCGTACTGGTAGAAAACCGCTCTGGTGTCCTGACCCGCGTGACGAATCTTTTTGCCCGCCGCGGATTCAATATCGAGAGCCTGGCAGTCGGAACCACTCAAAACCCTGCTATTTCCCGTATTTCCATCACGGTCGACGGCGACCAGCGCCTGGTCGACCAGATCACCAAACAACTCCACAAACTGCCCGATGTCCTGATTGTCAGGCATCTGACACCTGCCGATCATTTCTCCCGTGAACTGGTCTTTGTCAAAGTCCGTTGCAATGCCGAAAACCGCGGTGAGATCCTGCAAGTCGCTGACATTTTCCGTGGCCATATCATTGATGTTTCGCCGAATACCCTCACCATCGAGCTGACCGGCCATGACAGCAAGGTCAAGGCCCTGCAGGAACTGCTCGAGCCCTATGGCATCCTCGAGCTCGTCCGTACCGGCACCATTGCGATCGAACGCGGCGAACTGTGCATGAATGTCGAGGTCCAGAACATCTGATCCACCCCTGTTGATTCCTATCTGATAACCAACCATCCGATTTTTTGCTGAATACCCAAGGAGGAAGAACATGAAGAAAATCTACAAGATCGACGAATGCCGCACCCACGCTCTGGACGGCAAGACCATTGCCATCATCGGCTACGGCAGCCAAGGCCATGCCCATGCTTTGAACCTGCATGAGAGCGGTTTCAATGTGGTCGTCGGCCTGTATGAGGGCAGCAAGTCCTGGGCCAAGGCTGAAGCAGCCGGCCTGAAGGTCGCCACTGCCGCTGATGCCGCCGCCATGGCCGACCTGATCATGATCCTGATCAACGACGAAAAGCAACCGGAGCTCTACGAAAAGAGCATCAAGCCGCACCTGACCGCTGGCAAAACCCTGGCCTTCGCCCATGGTTTCAACATCCACTTCAACCGCATCGTACCCCCTGCCGATGTCGATGTCATCCTCGTCGCTCCCAAGGGCCCCGGCCACACCGTCCGCTTCCAGTACCAGCAGGGCCGCGGCGTTCCTGGCCTGTTCGCTGTCTACCAGGATGCTACCGGCAAAGCCCAGGACAAGGCCTTTGACTATGGCTACGGCATCGGCTGCGCCCGTGGTGGCCTTCTCGGCACCACCTTCCGTGAAGAAACCGAAACTGACCTCTTCGGCGAACAGGCTGTCCTCTGTGGCGGCGTCGCCGAACTGATGAAAGCAGGATTCGAAGTCCTCGTCGAAGCAGGCTATGATCCGGAAAACGCCTATTATGAATGTGTCCATGAAGTCAAGCTGATCGTGGACATGATCGCCCAGGGTGGTCTGACCCTGATGCGCTACTCCGTCAGTGACACAGCCGAGTACGGCGACTACATGGTCGGCCGCCGCATCATCACCGATGCCACCAAGAACGAAATGCGCCTGGTCCTCAAGGAAATCCAGGAGGGTGTTTTTGCCCGCAATTGGATCCTCGAAAACCAGGCTGGCCGACCCAACTTCCTCTCCCGCCGCCGGCTCGAGACTGAGCATCAGGTCGAGCAGGTCGGTCGTGAGCTGCGTGCCATGATGAGCTGGAACAACGAAATCGAAGTCTGAGACGTTCCCAGTCCCCGCCAATCGTCAGAATACACATAAAAAACCATCTCCGGTTCATACAAGCTGGGGATGGTTTTTTCATGGCATGGCAACGACTGTCACTTCAGTCAGGGTATCAATTACAGCCTGACTGGCTCGCCTTCTAGCGTTTCTCGGTAAAAGCGTAGGTCAGGGCAAACAGGGCGGCACTGCACATGACGATGGTCGCACCAGATGCCATGTCCAGATAATAGGATAGGATCAGGCCACTGATACCACTGAACCAGGCAAAGAGCAGGGACAAAATGTGGAACTGGCGGACATCGCGGGCGATGTTGCGGGCTGCAGATGCCGGCAGGATCAGCAGGGCATTGATCAGGAGTGTGCCGACCCATTGAATCGACAGTGCCACCAGGATGGCGATGATCGCCATGAATGCATTCTCAATCAGGCGGACCCAGATGCCTTTGCTGCGGGCCAGGGCTGGATTGATGGAAAAGATCATCAATGAATTATAGGTCAGCGACCAGAACAGGACCACGCCAGCGAGAGCAAGGGTCAGAACGACCAGATCGCCGGGCTGGATCGAAAGCAGATCACCGACCAGATAGCGATTGTATTTGGCAAATCCCCCACGCCTGGAGAGAAGGGCGATGCCCAGGGCAACGGCCGAAGCAGAAAAAATACCCAGGATTGTGTCGGTCGAAGCCCGTCCCCGGTTTTTGACAGCGGTGATCGCCAGGCCAAACAAGATCGAAAAAACAATCAGGGCGGCGATGGGGTCTTTAAGGCCCAGGAGGGTACCAATGGCAATGCCGGCCAGGGCAGAATGGCCCAGGGCGTCGGAGTAGAATGAAAGGCGGTTGCTGACCACCAGGGTGCCAGACAGCCCAAACAGCGGTGCGATCAGGAGGATACCGAGAAAGGCATTGCGCATGAATTCATACTGGAGAAACGGCAGGGGCAGAGCAGAGAGCCAGGAGGTATCCATCAGGCACGCCTCCCTTCCACCCGCAGCGGTTCAAAGGCATCGAGGAACTGGCCACTGGCCAGGATCTCCTGCATCGGACCCGCAGCCTGGATCGTCCGGTTCAGGTAGACGACGGAATCCGCAAACTGGGCAATGATATCGAGGTCATGGGAGACGATCAGGGTCAGCAGATCGTAGCGATCGCGCAGGTCGCGCACCAGCTCATAAAACAGCTGCTTGCCATCCTTGTCGAGGGCGGAAACAGGCTCGTCGAGCAGCAGGATATCCGGCAGAGGATCCAGGGCCAGGGCTAGCAGGACCCGCTGCAATTCGCCCCCAGACAGGCCCCCTAATGGTTTATCGATTAAATGCTCAGCTTTCACCTGCTGCAGAAGTTCGAGGACTGCCTTGCGGTTTTTGGGGTGATGACCCAGGAAAACCGGCCAGCGGCTGCGATTGGCACACAGGAGATCTGCTACGGTCATCGGCGACTGGCGGTCGTATTCGAGGTGCTGCATCAGGTAGCCAACCTTGGGCTGGACAAAGCTTTTACCGTGATTGTCCTTGAAAAGCACCCCTCCGGTGGAGGGCAATTCACCGACGATCGCCTTCAGCAGCGTGCTCTTTCCACCCCCGTTGGGACCGACCAGAGCCACAATTTCGCCACAATGCAGGGTCAGGCTGATGTCATGGAGGATGGTCTGGCCATCGCGCACCACCGATAAATGTTCGACCTTGAGCTGATGCAGGGGATGTTTGCAGGCACAGACTATGGATGCAGGAGTCGATTCGCTCATATACGCCCTCGATTATCAGAATGTGACTGGACTGGCATCAACTGAGAGCCTGGACCAGGACCTCACCGTTCTGCCACATGATGTTCAGATAGGCGTCCGGATCCTCAAGAGGCCCACTGGAAGCAGGATCCAGAATGAACACCGGCACGCCGGTTTCCCGGGCGATGGTCTCAGCGGTGTCTGCGGCGTATTGAGGTTCGACAAAAACGGCCTGGATCTTCAGCTCGCGGATCAAATCGATCGTCTGGACCAGCTCGGCAGCACTGGGCTGGGAGTCAGGCTCACGTTCCACAACAGCCGCGATGTTGAGGTCAAACTCCTGGGCAAAATAGGGGAATGCTTCATGGAAGGTCACAATGTCGCGATTAGGCAACGGATCGATCGCAGCATGCAACTCATCACGCAGCGTCGCGAGTTTATCCAGGTAAATCTTGGCATTGGCCAGGTAAGCCGTGCTGTTGGCGGGATCCTGCTGGGCCATACCCTGAGCGATGGCTTCGACTTGGCGCATCATCAGGCTGACCGAAACCCAGACATGGGGGTTTTCATCCATCAGCTCTATCCCGGCGCTGGCATCGATCAATGGCAAATCCGGGTAATTTCCGGTGACCTGGTCGAGGTAGCTCTCGAGATCGGCACCGTTGTAGATGAAGACATCAGCCGTTTCAATGGTCGTAAGATCACCGGGCGAGAGCTGGTAATCGTGCAAGCAGCCGGTGATCGTGCCAGTCATGTTGACCACCTCAACTCCAGCAATGCCAGAGGTCAGGTTCAGCGCGGTCACATACATCGGATACAGCGAGGTCACATAGGTCAGCATCTCCCGGCTGGTCGCAGCTGATGTTGCAGATGGCTCGCTGGCAGACGCAAGCGTTGCATCTGTCGCCGATGCCGTTGTAACGGCTGGCGTGGTTGTGGCTGGAGCAGCCTGGCAGGCAGCCAGGCTTGAAATCACCAGGGCGATCAATAGCAGGGTTGTGAACCGGTGAAGTTTGTATGTTTTATGATTGGATGTCATGTGTTTAATTCCTCCAGGGCGGTGGTGTAGAATAGAGTCATCAGGTGTTTTCACCTAACTTGCTCCAGTTGCAAACGATTCGCATTTAGAATTATAATAGTCGTCGAAACACCTGTCAATTCAGTCTGGAGGGATCTGTTATGCGCATGACCCGGCAGAGAAAAGTCCTGCTGGAGATTATCAACCAGGCTGGCACGCCCTTGTCAGCCGAGGAAATCATGCAACAGGCACGCCAGCAGGACCCGTCCCTGGCCCTCTCCACGGTATACCGCAATCTGGAGAAAATGCTCGAGCTGGGCCTATGCCAGCAAATCCGTTTCCAGGACGGTCTGGCCCGTTTCGAACAAGCAGGCCTGGTCCACCATCACCATCTTGTCTGCACCGCCTGCGGCCGCCGCGAAGCCGTGCCGATCTGCCCCTTGCACCAGATCCAGCAGCAGCTCGAAGCCACATCCGGATACCAGATTACCTATCACGAAATCAATCTTTACGGCCTGTGCCCTGAGTGCCAGAAAAAGCAGGCTGCCAGTAACGGCTGACTTTCAAACAGACGACAAGCTGATGCTTTGCACCAAAAAGGCGGCAGGATCACCCCTCGCCGCCCTTATGTTTTCTGTCTAATTTACCCCTGGACCCAGCCCAGTTGTTTCAGATAGGCCATGCTTCTGGCCACGTCGGCCAAGCCATCCGGGACTGGGTTGTCGTTTTCCACGATCAGCCAATCGATCCCGAGTTGGTCAGCCATGGCAAGGATGGCCTCGATTGTGTTTTCGCCCTCGCCCAAGGCACAGGGGTGACGCTCACGGTCGCCATCTTTGATGTGGATAAGCTGGATCTGGTTCCGATGCGCCAGCAGCCATGCTGGTACGTCCTGCCCAGCAGCAAAGACCCAGTACGAGTCCACCTCCAGAGCCAGATGGCGGGCAATCTGCTCGATCGCCTGTTCAGATCCGACTTGCTTGAATTCGTGATCATGGTTGTGATACAACAGTTCGATCCCGGCAGCAGTTAGCACGGGCTTTACGTTTGCAACACTGGCAAAAAGCCGAGCCAAATCTTCTTCACTCGCCGCAGGTGACCAGGCAATGGCAATTTTGTTGCAGCCGATCGTCTGGTGAAAAGCGATGACCTCGTCGAGCTGGCTGACCAGACGGTCTGGCATCTCGTGGCTGCAGATGGCAACCAGTCCCAGTTCATCCAGGCGAGCTTTGAGCTGTGCGGCAGGCAAACCACCGGATCCTGCCAGCTCGACGCCGGCAAAACCGAGTGCCTTGACCTCAGCCAACAAGCCGGAAAACTCTTCCGGGGACTGGTAACAGTCACGCAAAGTATAAAGCTGGAGAGCAAACTGGGCCATGGGGCCTCCTTGGGTTAAAATTGACAGATCAATTGCAGCAGCGACTTAAATATGGACCGCAATCGACTGGCGTCTGGCTTCTGATTCAAAAGCAGCATCGATGACCTTCATGACGCGCAGCATCTGCTGGTCAGTCACCGGCAGCGGCGTACCGCGCTTGATGGCAGTGGCAAACTGGCGGTAGTAGTCCTTGGCATCACTGGTGACCAGAGGCAAAGGCAATTCCTCGATCGATTCCTTGGCCCGTGGTGCCATGGTCCGGGTCGGACCGGCTTCGGTGTAGATGATGCCCTCATCCCAATGCACAGACAACGTATTGGCCTTGGCAATCTTGCCGTGACAGGCAAAATCGTCTACCTGGGCGGTGCCGCTGGTACCAGACACATGCCAGCGCGGCAGATTGATAAAGGTGTAGGTATCGACTTCGATCAGAGCCGAGACGTTATTTTCAAAGCGCAGGATCAGCTTGAAATTGTCATCGACGCCGGGGAATTTGACCGACAACAGGTGCGCGTAGACATCAACCACGGGACTGTCGACCAGTTGCAGCATCTGGTCGATCAGGTGCACGCCCCAGTCGAACAGCATGCCGCCACCAGCGATTGTTTCGCAACGCCAGTCGCCCGGGATGCCTTTGGAACCCTGGACACGGGACTCAATGTAGAAGGGCTGGCCGATTGTACCTTCATCGAGCAATTTCTTGACGATCAGGTAGTCACGATCCCAGCGCCGGTTCTGGTGCACGGAAAAGGCTTTGCCTGTTTCACGGCTGACCGCCAGAACGGCTTCCAAATCTGCCGTATTCATCATGACCGGTTTTTCGCAAATGACGTGCTTGCCAGCCTTGAGCGTCGCAATCGCAAGGTCTTTGTGAAAATTGTTGGGCACCGCTAGAATAACGGTCTCAATCGTCTTGTCTGCGATGATCGCCTCAAAAGTGTCATACGCTTTGATCCCCGCCGTGCGAGCATGCTCATTGCGGGCGGGATTGATGTCATGGACGGCGGCCAATGTGAATTCTTCCGGGATGGTCAGCAGCTGCTTGCCGTGCCATTCGCCCATACCGCCATATCCGATAATGCCAACTGTATGCATGTACTTCTTATCTCCTGTAGAGCCGTATAGATCAGGCCCAGAACATATTGACCTGGTCGTCTTCAAAAATAATTGTGCGTTTCAGGACCTCGATGGCTTTTTCCAGGCCTTCCTTCGGTGTCATCAGGCCATCTTCGTGCTCAATCGAGATCACACCGTTGTAACCTGCCAGACGCAACTCGGAAAAAATGGCGCGCCAGGTTTCTTCACCGTGGCCATAGCCGACCGAGCGGAAGATCCAGGGGCGTTCGCCGAGGCTGTTCAGTTTGCTGGTCTCCAGGACACCTTTGACCGCACAGTTGTAGGGATCGATCTTGGTGTCCTTGGCATGGAAATGGTGGATCGCACCCTTGAGGGCACGAATGGCAGCGACTGGATCGATTTGCTGCCAGAACAGGTGGGACGGATCGAAATTGGCGCCGATCACCGGGCCGACAGCTTCGCGCAGGCGCAACAGGGTCGATGGATTGTAGACATTAAAGCCGGGGTGCATCTCGATCGCAATCCGGACCCCGTGGTCTTCAGCGAATTTGCCAGCCTTCTGCCAATAAGGGATCAGCTTTTCGTTCCACTGCCATTCCTTGACAATCTGGTGTTCGGTCGGCCAGGAAGCGACCACCCAGTTCGGGTAGGTGGCTGTGTCAGAATCACCGGGACAGCCTGAGAAGGTGACCACGGTCTTGACGCCCAGCTTTTCGGCCACCAGGACAGCCGCTTCAAAATCTTCATGGTCCTGACGCGCAATCTCAGCATTGGGATGGACCGGATTGCCGTGCACCGACAGCGCCGCGATCTTAAGACCCGAGGCATCGATCGTCGCCTTGAACGTCTCCAGCGCAGCTGGATCCGCGAGGAATTTCTTCGCATCGCCATGCGCCGTGCCCGGATTGCCACCGACACCGATCTCCAATTCTTGCACTCCCTGCGACTTCAAATACGCCAAAGCCTGATCGAGCGGCAAATCACCCAGAATCACCGTAAAAACGCCCAATTTCATAATCAATTCCTCCAATTGTGCCGAAAATGGGACGCCGTCCCAAATCGGGCAAAAAATATAAACAGCTACGTTTTAGACAAATCTTGCTCAGTCGAAGTAGACGGGGCGGCCGGTTTTGGCGGACTCGTAGATGGCTTCGAGGATGCGGGTGACGACGGCAGCCTGCTCGGGCAGAACGGTCAGCTCACCTTTACCCTGGACGGCTTCGATGAAGCATTTCTGCTCCAGGACGCGGTCTTTCATGGCATCACCTTCGAAAAAAGCAACCTCGCCAGCCTCGAGCAGAGGCTTGGTGATGTACATGCGGTCGTGGCGCACGCCATTGATGCGCAGGCTGTCGTCCATGTCGGCACCAGCCCTTGTGCCACACAAGGTGGTACGCGCCTCAGTGGCATCGATCAGATTTAAGGCCCAGCTTGATTCGAGGCTGATCGTGGCACCATTTTTCATCACAATGAAGCCAAAGGCGCTATCCTCGACGGTGAATTCCTTTGGATCCCAGGGGCCAAAGGCATTGCCAGGTGCTGTATCCTGGTTGAGTTTGTGGTAGGTCGTGCCGACGACATAGTGAGGTTCGTAATTGTCCATCATCCAGAGCGTCAGGTCGAGCGCGTGAGTGCCGATGTCGATCAGCGGTCCGCCACCCTGCTCGTATTCATTGAGGAAGACGCCCCAGGTCGGCACGGCACGGCGGCGCAATGCCTTGGCCTTGGCATAATAGATATCGCCGAGGACACCGTCTTCGCACTCTTTTTTAAGGTACTGGCTATCCGGGCGGAAGCGGTTCTGGTAGGCAATCGTCAGGATCTTGCCGCTCTCTTTCTGGGCGGCAATCATCGCCTCAGCCTCGGTATAATTCATCGCCATCGGCTTCTCGCACAGGACATGTTTGCCGGCCTTCAGGGCTGCAATCGTAATCTCGGCATGGGAACGGTTTGGCGTACAAACGTAGACAACATCCAGGTCAAGCTGGACCAGATCACGGTAATCCGTGAAAACCAGGGCATCCGCGGTGCCAAATCCATCCTTCGCCTTAACGGCTCTGGCCTCGATGATGTCACAAAATGCTACCAGATCGATGCCGCCTAATTCCTGGATCGAGGGCATGTGTTTATTGGTGGCGATGCCGCCGCAGCCGACGATCCCCGCTTTGATGGTGCTCATACAGATAACTCCTTTTTATTTATTGTCTGGCCAGGGCTTGCGGGACATTCATTCTCCCACAACACTGTCAGAACTTCTTCTGCTATCACCAGTATAGGAATGCGTTGAGGCAAAGTCGTGCTAAAATATGAGCATCAAGTGACAAAATTCGCTAGGTTTAGAGAAGGTATCGCCATGAAAAAGCCAACCACTGGCACGTATGAATACACTCGCGATTCAGATCGCCTGCCTATCTGCTGGGACTATCCCAACAACCACTGCCTGCCACATTTCCATAGCAGCCTGGAAATCATCTATGTCCGCGGGGGTGAAATGAAAGCGACCCTGAACGGCAAAACCACCCCTGTTCTGCCCGGCCAGATCGTGCTGGTCCCAACCTATGCCGTGCACCACTTTGCAACCGAAATCGAATCAGACACCTTGCTTTTGATTGTACCGCTCGATTATATTCCAGCTTTTAAAAGCCTGCTCCTGAAAAAGACCTTCGCCCAGACGGTTGTCACCGACGACCAGCAATCGAGCGAATTGCTGCATATTCTGGAAATCCTGGCCAGCGGCCGCTATGCACCAGATAGTCCGATCTACCGCGGTTATGTCCAGGTTGCAGTAGGACTTTGTCTTGAAATGGGTCAGTTGGTCGACGCTGAAACCGACCAGAACAGCGTCCTGGTCCGCGACATTCTCACGTATTTGCAAGAACACTTCCTGGAAGAACTCGATCTGTCCCATCTGGCCAGCCATTTCGGCTACAGCAAGAGCCGTTTCTCCCACATTTTCAATGAAAACTTCCAGACCTCGCTCACGGCTTATCTCAACAGCCTGCGCTGCCGCCACGCTGCGAATCTGTTGCTCGAAGGTAAGCCTCAGATCGACGTGGCCCTGCAGTCCGGATTTGACAACATCCGTACCTTCTACCGCGCTTTTCGCCAGTATTATCAAGAAACCCCCACCCAGTATTGCAACCGGATGGGGGCCTGAAATCATCGAGATGCACCCTGTACGGCGGTCTTGCTGGACGTGCCCCCGAATAGAAAACCCCGGAACACTGCCGGGGTTTTCTGCATCGCTGTTTTTTAACTGAGACAGGTTGAATGCTTTGTTTGCCTCGCTCAGGTTTATTCCTGCTTTTTGCCGCACTGGCCGCAGAAGACGGTGCCTTCCGCCAAAGCAGCACCACAACCTGTGCAGAACTTGGTTGCGCCCGTTCCGGCTGCAGGGGCGGCAGTTGCAGCCCGGCTGGCCTTCTCAGCTTCTGAAGCTGCCTTGATCTCCTCGATCTTACCTTCCAGTTCAGTGATCTTCTCCAGACGGGCCAAGATCGCCTGGACGTCCTCGGCCATCGTGTCCGGGATCGCTTCGCCAGCATTGAACATCGCAAAAATTTTGTCACCCATCTGGATCTTGGTCGCATTGATAGCGTCCTTCTCACTGGATATCGATGATTTCAGCTTATTGATCTCAATCAATTCGGTTGTCTTTTTGGATGCATCCTGAACGCCTTCAGTGATTTTTTTGCCAAGATCCTGGAAAAATGCCATAGGGTACACCTCCGTCTGTTTGAATCCATTCTGAACGATTTATTGATATCCATTTTAACAAACAAGGCGCCGAGTTACCAGTCCACCATCCATTCGGTTCTTTGCTTGTTTACGTGAAAGGCATGTAAAAATGCAGCGGATTCCAGCAAGAGTGGTCATGGGGTACAGAAGATTTGAGGAAAGTTTTTGAACCGTGCCAGTTTTGACTGCAGGTCTGATTTGCTTTCACATAATTGAAGCTCCCTGGCCGGCAGGTCTGGCACCTTGGACGGAACATTCCACTTTTGGGGTCGGCCCACCAAAACGGTACTAATCAAATGGGTCTCGAAGCCCCTGCAGCAGAGGCTTTTCCAGATCATACCTGGATCTTCCCCAAAAGTGCTCCAACATAGGAAGGGAAGTTTCCGCCGCTAGGTCGGAGTACTTTTTCGGAACATTTTCGATGAGGCGTCAACCTGCTGCGGCTGTAAGCTTCACAAGCGCATTCCAGATTTTCCCAATAAGTGGACCGACCCCAATTCGTGAACATTCCGCACAAAGGGCCAGACTTGGCCGTAAGTCTGGCGCCAAATCGTGAATATTCCGCAAAAAGGGCCACCCCTCGCGTCACCTCCGACCCCAATTCGTGAATATTCTGCTATAAGTGCCACCCCTGGCGCAGGTCTGGCACCTTGGACGGAACATTCCCTCCGAACATGTCACGCTTTTCACAGTAACATCACGGGGAAAAGCAAAGAGCCATCCATTCAAGGCTAGTCACTAGTCATTCAAGACAACATCCCGCCTGATCCGGGTCAGGCCATCCCGCGTCGCCAGCCAATAATCCCCTGTGTCGAGCTGGATGATTTTCTTGACTTCATTATCGGATAGTCCATCGTGTGTGGTGAGCACTCGCTGGGGTTTGTCGCCGTCAAAAATGGCAATCCCGTCATACTCGGAACAAAACCAGACCAGACCGGATCGATCCACATACACATGTCGAACTTTCTCACCTGCCAGGCCATCGGCACGATGCAGGTTCCGCTCAACCAGCCAGCGGCCAGCCTCAAACCGCAGCAGGCTGGCTCCTCCTTCGGTGTATACACCACCGCCAACTGCGATCCGTCCATCCGGCAGTTCAGCAATCGATGTGATGCTGTTATGCACCAGGCCGTCTTCGAGAGAGATGAACTGGCGTTGACCATTCGATTCGACCAGGACACCACCGCCTCGGGCATTGTAGGCACCCATCCAGATCCCCTTCCTGCTGTCTCTGAACAAGACCTTGATCGATTCCCCAGGCAGCATCCCCTCCCCTTCATCAGCACTGATCCAGCTGACGGACGAACCGCGCACCGTCGCCAGACCAGTGTAGGTAGCCACATACAGCGTCTGATCATCGACGCCAAGCAAGTCGAGCACGCGTTCGTCAATTAACCCATCGGATTGAGTGATCCGGCGGCTGATGACGCCCTTTTCCAGAACACTCACACCCTGTTCGTGGCCAATCCAGAGCTGGTCATCAATCACCAGTAAAGCCCGGGCCGACCGGAAAGCCTGGCCTTGATCCGTAACCACGCTTGTTTCCAGTGTCTCCGGATCGATCCGGAACAGACCCTGGATACCACCGGCAAAAATGGCAGAGCCCTGCGGCCCAGCCATCACAGCCAGGCTGGAGAACTCATGGCCCTTGAGCACCTGGTCTACGCCTGCCGGCAGTTGAGACCCATCATCAGGATCCACACTGGCCACCAGGATTGGATCCTCATTGACCAGCACGAAAATTCCGCCGAGCAAGACCACCACCATAAGAACCAGGATCAATTTCTGCAGCATGAACACCTCTGTCCTGTCGTCAGACGATCAAACCAGCCCGCCGGGGCTGAACTGTCCGACAGCTGAAGCCAGACCGGATACTTCACCGGGATCATGGGTGACCCAGAGGACGGTCGCCTGCTTTTTGATTCTATAATCAGCTACGATGGCCTGAACCTGATCCTTGAGGCGTGCATCGAGATTATTGAGCGGTTCATCCAGCAACAACTGCCGGGGGTGCGTGATCAGGGTACGAGCCAGGGAGACACGCCGGGCTTGCCCGCCTGACAATTCAGCCGGACGTTTGTTTAACAAGTCAGCGATGTCTAGCGCTGTGATGATTTCAGCCAGGCGCTCTTCTTGCAGAGAGCGAGGCTGGTGCATCAGGCCATAAAGCACATTCTGGCGGACAGTCAGATGGGGCCAGAGGGCTGGAAACTGGAAAACAAATCCGATCCGGCACAATGAGGGATGCAGGACCTGGTTCTGGGTATTGGTCACCTGGCCGTCCATGACAATCTGGCCCTTTTCAATCGGCAACAGTCCGGCGATGACCTGGAGCAGTGTCGTTTTGCCAATCCCGGATGGACCGGAGATCGCAGTAAACGAACCGGTGGCAAAGACATGGCAAAACCGGTCGAGAACAACCTGATTGCCGTAGGCTTTAGAGACATCTTGCAGTTCAATCATGATCGTCTGCTCCATTGCCAGAACAAGAGCGGCACCCAAACCAGCGCTATCGTCAGGATGATCAAAAATGACAATCCCAGCACACGGTCGGTCGCCCCGTAATGGAGATACTGATACAGGCGGATCGTCAGGGTAGAAAAGCCGGGCGGAACTGTCAGAACGGTTGCACCCAGCTCGCCAAGGCCCAGTAAGAAAAGAAGCGTCGCACCTGTAGCGATCCCTGGTGCGAGGAGCGGGATCAGGATCTTGCGCGTTGTCCGGGCATCATCGGATTCGAGCAGCTGTGCAGCCCAGATCAGCTCTCGGTCGAGCCGCTGGAGCCAGGCCAGAATCACCAGGACGGCAAACGGCAAAAAACGGCCCAGAATGGCCAGGACCGGCAGCAGCAGGCTGCTGTAGATCCAGTTGCTCCAGGGTTGGTTGAACAGATGGATCAGGGCAACGCCAGTCAGCGTACCTGGTATGGCCACTGGTCCCAAAATCAGGAAAAGGCCCATGCGGCTGACGCCACTGGCATGAATCCAGCGGGCCGTCCACAACGCCAGAGGGCTGCCAATCGCAATGGCCAGGGCGCTGATGCCAAGGCTGGTCAGGTAGTCTGTGACAGACTGGCCAAACGTCAGGCCCAGATCCAGCCACATCTCCTGGCTGAGGACGATCACACTCAAAGGAACCGCTGCCGCCAGCACAGCCAGCAAAGGGCCCAGGGACGCAATCATCGTCAAGGAACGGGGGAATCGGACCTTCAGGCCGGAAAAATCCTGCAGGCGTCCGGAAAGGAAGACTTGCGGCACCAAACTCAGGATGATGGTGAGCACAGCCGTCTGCAAAAGCACCAGCGGCAGACTTTTCAGGATCGTCCGCGCCAGGTTGTAGCTGCTGGAGTATTCGACGAAAATCTCGATCGCATAGGTATTGACAGAAAAGATCGAAGGGATGGCATAGTCATTCAGGGTCAGAATCCAGACGATTGCGCCAGCTGCCAGGAGCTGCGGACGTAGCAAACCAGGCAGAATCTTCCCGACAAAGCGAGCATCAGATCCGAGAAGCCTGGCCGCGAGGAAATGCTCTCGGTTCTGGACCAGGGCACCTCCGGCAATGATCAGAAGGCCAACCGGCAGCATCGCCATGCTCTGGACCAGCCAGCTGACCACCCAGCCGCGGCTGGCAATCCCATAGACGCCCAATTGCCGGAAAAGACCCAGCCATTTCAGCCAGCCCAGCGCATGGACAGAGGAAGGAATGGTCAGGGAGATCAAAAGCAGAAAAGCCAGTCTACGGATCTGGCGCTGGCCAGGGCCCACAACATAAGCAGCTGTCAAAAAGCCGATGAGGCAGACAGTCCCTGCGACACTGCTGGCATAGACCAGTGTTTTGAAAAGAAGCCAGGCTTCGCGTCCCCAGTCAAACAGGCGTCCGCCCCGCAAAGCCATCTCGGGCAAGTCAAGAGTCGCCCGGACAAACAGAACCACGAGCGGCAGCCAGATCAAGAGGAGAAAAGGCCAATGCCCGAACCGATCCGGCCAGGCTTCCCTGGCCATGTGCGTTCTGCCCGCGAGCTTGATGCGACTCACCGGACGAAAATCTGCTTCAAGGCCGATTGTGATGGTTCCAGCTGCTGGTAAATCTGGCTGAGGGAAACATCGATCGTCCGGACCTGGTTCCAGTCGACGCCACCCACGGCAGACAATCCCACATCGCGCACAGGCACCTGGATCCAGCCAATTTCCGCCAGGTATTTTTCAGTTTCCGGACTCAGGATATAGTCGAGGAAAGCCTGGGCGTTTTCATTCAGCTGGCTCTTTTTGACCAGGGCGACACTATTCGGCACGATCAGAGTGCCCTTTTCACCGGGTCCCTGGTCCGGTACTACAATGGCAACAGGATCACCACGTTCGACCGCACCGAGGGCATCATCCGTATCGGTGATCCCGAACATCAACTGGCCATCAACCACCAGATCACGCACGACACCATTGCCATCGACGATGCGGATGCCTCGGTTCTGCAGGGTCTGGAAAAAGGTCTGCGCAGTGTCGGCACCCTCATAGGCATAGAGAGCAGCGGCATGGGTAGCTGTCGTTCCAAAGAGCGGATAGGCCATGCCGATCTGGTCGGCAGGATATCGATCGTCCAGGAAATCTTCATAACGGGTCGGGAAATCAGCCGGCTCCACCAGGCTGGTGTTGACCAGGATGACCCGGGCCCGGCCGCCAAAGGCCGTCCACAGGCCCTCCGGATCACGGTATTTGGTCGGGATATCAGCTGCAGAGGGTGAGTCGTGCGGCATCAGGATCCCTTTTTCCTTGAGCAGGATGGTCTGGGAAAACTCCCCATTCCAGAACACATCGGCCTGCGGGTTGTTTGCCTCCTCGATCAGCTTGTTGACCAGACCGGTGGTTTTGCTTGCCTCCGTGTCGTAGCCAGCGATGACTTTGATACCCGTCTTCTTTTCAAAGTCCTCGAAAACCAGCTCAGAAAAATTACGGTCCACGGAAGTATAAATGGTGACTGTCTTTTCGCGTGGGGCACAGGCGGGCAACAGCACCAGGCTCGTCACCAGGGCGAGGACCAGGAGCAGGATTCGTCCGGATGGCTTCACGATCATGTCTTACCTCTCATTCTCTTTCAAAATAGTTCGGAGCAATAGTACATCAAAGGGGGCGTACAAGTGGCATCAACCGACTTTGGTCCCGCACTGTTTGCAGAACTTGGCACTTGGCTGCAGCGGGCTGCCACAATTGGCACAGAAGCGAGTGGCTGGTTTGGCCGCTGCCGGTTGAGCCTGGACCTGCGTCTGGCCCGGAGATTGGACAGCAGATGCAGATGTTGCAGCAGGTGTCGGCTGCATGGGTCTGGCGGGAGCAACAGTAGCCAGTGGTACGACCGGCAGGGACAGCGCCTGCTCAAAAAGCTGGTTCAGTTTGACCTGCAGCTGGTCATAGGTCAGTGCCTGGTGGTTGACTCGTGCGGCCTGGCCGGGTGCTGCAGGTGACTTGATCTGGATCCAGTGGTTGGCCAGGGCTGTCGGGGCCAGGAACAGGCGTTCGACCGCTGTGATGCCCCCGGGAGCAGCCACCATGATCTCCAGTCCAGCGGCCACCAGCCAGGTCCGGTAGAATTCCACCCCCATGGTCTGGCCTGCCTCGGCAAATCCCAAGCGCTGTTCCAAATGGCCCTCAGTCTGGCTCGTCACCAGGAAACTTTTGTCCATCAGGATCCTGGTTTTGTCTGCATTGAGGTCAAATTCTTCTGGATCTAATCCAGGTGTCAGGATCAGGAAGGCTGGCAGCAGCCAGCGAATGTCGCGGCTCTTGACCGAGCGTTGCAAGGTGTCCGTAAAATCACCAAGGCTCAGCGTCGGTCGCTGGCCCGCCTGGTAATCGAGCATGCCTCTGAAAGAGGCAATCCGGAACGCATCGACGGCGTGGAGCAGATAGACCAGCTCGCCCAGCTCTACCGTCGGAGGGATGTAATTGGCCACCGTCTGGTCGTTCTTGCCAGCATAGCTTGTCATGAACCAGTCGACAAAATCAGCCGCTTGAGCAAACACACGGAACAGGATGTTCGATGGCTCTGCCCCGGCCACCAGAACCAGCGCCTGGCCCTGGTCTTTGCTGCGGGTCAGGGTGAATTCCATCAGCTCGACACTGCCACCGCCAATGCGCCATTTGACAATCAGGTCAGGGGCGGCGGCGATGGTCAGGGTCTGGCGCAGGGCCGGCTGATTGA
This sequence comes from uncultured Mageeibacillus sp., assembly GCA_964528645.1. Classification (GTDB taxonomy): domain Bacteria; phylum Bacillota; class Clostridia; order Saccharofermentanales; family UBA5734; genus UBA5734. Next base: position 18,532 of record CAZGSR010000001.1, read on the forward strand.
TCTGGGTCGCCAGATCTGGCGACTCAAGGACGGGCGAGGTCTGACCCTTGAGCAAGATGGCCAGTGGCGACAGCGCGTTCGTTTCCAGTCTCAGGTGGTCAAGTGCTGCCTTCACGTCAGCCTGGGGGATCTGGAAAGTGGTTCCTGTGATTGGGTCAGCCATGTTCAACCTCCCTGTTTTTCAGCTGCCAAGAGCTGGTTGATGTCTTCAAGGGTGAAAGGATAGTCGGATTCACTGGCTTGCTCGCCAGCCTGCTGCGTCCAGACCTGTCCATTGTGCACGAATTGGTTGTCCAAAGGACCATCCAGGTCGAGGTAGGGGCATGTTGCCAGATCGCTGCGCAGAGTCAGCGATTCATCGCCCGGTTTGATCCAGAGCAGTTGGCCGGAACGGATCCAGGGTGCAAGATCAAAGGACCGCAAGTCGTCAGAAGGGCCCTCATGGATCCAAGGCTGACCGGTCTCATCCGTGTAACGGTACCAGTTGCTGCCCCAGTCGCTGAGGCGGGGTTCTGTAAACAACATCGGGTCAGCAAAATAGGCGACAACATATCCCGTGTGCATCCCGATCTGGACCGTGGACAGAACTGCCTTGATTTGCTGGTAGGAAAGCAAGCGCGGGCTGACAAAGGGCCGGCCAGGTCCAGGTTCGGCAATGAAAGGAGCAACCTCGAGCGCGGGGGCCAACTTCATGGCACCGCTGAAAGCATAAGAAGTCGGCAACAGATTTTCGACCGGCCGCTGGGGCGAGTCACTGTTCCACCACAGGCCGTCGAGTCCACCCGTGTCCAGGGAATGGCTGAAGACATCGCCCGTAAAAGGGCAGCGCGACAACGGCACAATCGGTGTAATGGCGATGTACTGGTCCACGAGGCTGGCTGTTTCCTGGCTGAGGGCCCGATAGGCTTCAGAATCCAGTCCTTCCTCAGTCTCTGCCACTTCGGCTCGCTGGAACAACTGGAAAATCCGGTCGAGCACGTGTCTGCGTGATACAGCAGGATCGTTTGATGTCATAAGCGTCTCCTTGCCTGATCTTGATCCGTCCAGATTTCAATTGGCAAAACTATGGGTTGGGTTATTGAGTGGATTAAAGGACGTGACGCCGGATCCATTGACGAGTTTGCCTTCGTCGTTGATGTACGTCTTCATGCCATCTTTGATCATCTTTTCAAAGGCTTCGGGATCAAAGTGGGGGTCATCAGGTTTGAGGTTCCACGAGGTCAGATTGCCGTGCTTGACATTGGATGGACCAATCTTTTCCAGCTTTTGCCACACCTGCTGTTTGATGTGCTCTGGCAAAGGTGAGCCGTCAAAATTGGTGATGTCGTAAATGTCGACGTCTCCGGTAAATATTTTGCCTGTCTTTTTGTCATAGATAATGTTGTCGATGATCTCGACGTTCTTATTGCTTTTCAGTTCATCGATGTATTTGGTGTATTCTTTGGCCCGCTTCTCAAAGCGCTCCTCGATTTGTTCGCGCACCTCTTTACTGAGTTTGTTCATGATGTTTTCCGGTGGTTTCTTCGGCTGGAAAATCCCGACCGCACCTTCTCTTCCCTGTGGGCCACCGATCAGCTCATCGATCTTGTTCAGTGTCTTGGCCTTGATCTCCATCGGCTTCGGCAAGGCCTTGCCACTTTCCAGCAAATCCTTGGCCTTACCGGTGACTGGCCGGGTATGGATCTGGACACCCATGTCATCGGCGACGTTCTGGATGGCCTTAGCTGACTTGTCCGTAATGCCGCCCAGCTTGACCGGTTTACCCGAAGTCGTGTAGCCAGCGCCCGGTTTGACCGGCAGTTTATTGGGCACCCCTTTGACAATTTTTTTAGTACCGGCCGTTACCCGGGCTGCATCATCCACCAGGCTGCCGCCTTTTTTGATGCCTGAACCGACGACGCGACCGACATCATCGATAAAACCACCCGCCGCCTTGACGCCGGATTTGATCGCCGCCCCTGCCTGGCCAGCCGAAGCAATGGTTGTACCCAGCTTGATCGTTCCCGTCAGGACACTGCCAATGCGGGTGATCAGGGGCTTGTTCGGGTCCCAGGAGTTCTGGAAATCCTTGATGCCGACGGCGTCTTTGACGAATTCCCAGGCTTTCTCCGGGTCAGTCACGGTGGTGTATATGGCTGAGGCCACATTGGACACGACATTTTTCACGGTCTCGGCGCTGCCTTTGAGGGTATCGAGGATCAGCTCTGGATTGTTGTAGATGTCCTTGACCGCCTGGGCGGTCTCGGTGACAACCGTGACAACACCATCTTTGATGTCACCGGCTGTCCCCTTGATGGTGTCGACCAGGATTTGGGGGTCGTTATAGACATCGACGACAGCCTGCTTGACCTCGCCGGCAATCGACACAACACCGTCCTTGATGATCCCAGCTGTTTCGACCAGCTCGTTCTTAATGTTGACCGCCGTGTTTTTGATGATCTCGGGATTCATCAGGTCACGACCGATCTGGATAGCCTCGCGGCCAGCACTGACCGCCGTATTGGCGACGTATTTGGCACCATCGACGACTTTGCCACCAACGTATTTGCCAGCGTTGACAGCCGTGCGGGCTGCACTGGCCGCCGCATTGTAGCCCGTGCTGAAAATGCTGCCGAGCATGCTGCCCATGGTGCCGAGGATGCCGGGCCGGACGCCTGTTTTGACAACCTCGGCCGCACCTGGACTGCGGGCGTAAGATGAAAGGGTGCCGCCCCCCTCCTGCCAGCCGCCATCGTCAGCCAAAACGCGGACATCCAGTTCGGAGAGGAGTGCATAAACTGCCGCCAGGCCGAGGATGAAGACAGCCGTCTGGGGTGTGATCTTTCTGCGGAAGAGCAGAATCCCGACAATGACCAGCAGGGCGCCAAGCACCATGGGCAGAACGGGCTGTTTAGGCAAATAGAACAAGACAATCGAGCCGATCATGAAACCAAGCATGGTCAGGGCGATCGAACCGGTATGCGCCGGCTGGACTGGCCGGCCACGCCGGAACAAGCGCTGCAGGTCAGACCAGATCGCCCGGAACAGCAGCATGGAAAAATCGGCATTGCCGGCGGCATAGGCGAAAAAAAGACCGATCGCGAAGGTGATGTAGAGGTAGCGGTTCTGGATGAACAGGCTGGTGAACAACATCAGGCCGCTGGAGACTGCCAGCACTGGCAGTGAAAATCGGCCCGTCTCACGCAAGGACTGTGCGGTCCAGCCCGGCACACTGAAGATCTCTGTGAAAAACTGCTTGACGCCATGGCCACGGATCCGCCCCCACAGGGTCGAGAGCACAAACATGAAGAGGAAACTCAAGGCTGAAAAGGCAGCCTGGTTATCGCCGATGTTTAAGAGTGGATACCAAGGACTGTCTGCCGGCAGGGACATGGAAAAACCTTCGTTTTTGATCGCCATGGCATAGAAGTTGATGAAAAAGACAAAAAGGAACGCGATGACACCTTGGATCAACATGCCCTTGAGCATTTTGGGCACATTTTTGAAAGCACTGACCAGCATCAGCCTGATGAGACCAAGGGTGGTCTGGGTGGCATCCAGTCCGGGTGATGTCTCTGGCACGGACTGTTCCGGCCTTTGTTTAGCCTGGTGGGGTGTCTTTGCCGCTTTCGCACTCATGATCTGGCCTCCGCGATTTGATGGGCTGGATCGATCAATGGTTGTATTTTAATCATTTTGGCAGGAAACAATCAACCATCATGGCTAATGGATCTTATGAAAATCAGGAATTCAGAGCCCTGTTTCAAAATCCCTGCGCAAACTGGCCTGATCGAATTGGACGAAATCGCTTCGTTTGATCAGGCCAGTTTGCCTAGGGACTGTGACCGGCACAACAGTGCGGATAGCGAAGGGCCTCCAATAGGCATGGCCCTCAGCTCGGCGTATACTGAAATAAACACTTTTAGTCAATCAAGCAGGAGGATGTTCCAATGGCAGGACGCGATGAATTACTGGCCCAGATCGAACACGAGCTGCAAACCTTGAATCTGCCGGTGCAGCGAGGTGGTTACAGTGATCTCGGCATCACAGCAGAATTTCTCAATACCAGCTGGCTGGGTGGAAACAAGAAGATCCATTTCGAAGGGCTGGTCCGGGCTGACGCCTCTGACCAGACGGTCTATTACTACAGCATGACCCAAGAAACTGGCTCTGGTTTTTCTTTCGGCAGTTCGAGCAGCGAATCATTCCAGTCCGGCACTACCGTCTACCGCAAAGTCAAGCTGGTCCAGTACGGACTCGATGGCAAGGCTTATGAGGTCAAGCTCGATCTGGGTGCGATTCCCAAACAGGTCAAAGCTGTCGCAACCTCCCAGGGCTGGCAGTTCAAAACAGTCCTCCTGCGCGGGAAAATGGCTACTGCCGGGTCCAGCTGAAAAATTTCGCATCTTCATCAATCAGATGTCCCAGGATCACCCGGTCGACCAGGAAACTGCAGAAAACAGTCGGACGCACCGTTTTCTGCAGGTAGCTTTGTTTGAGCTGGAGAAGCTCGCGCACGAGCCGTTCATGCTCTTTCTGATGGGCGTTGAGGTCTGGGTAGCTGACCGCCAAACAGGAAATCCATCTCTTCAACATCACGGCGCAGACGCTCGGCCAGATCACGGGCTTGAGCAGGATCATCGATTTGTGCCACTACGGCAAATTCCTCACCACCATAGCGGGCAGCCAGATCGCCTGATCGAATGCTCTGCTTGAGGATGGCAGCGAACTGGCGCAGCAGTTCATCACCACACAGATGACCCCACGTGTCATTGATTTTTTTGAAATGGTCCAGGTCCAGCATCAGGATCGCCAGGCCATGTCCTTGCGTTTGCCGGTTTGAAGCCAGGTCAGCCATGAAATCGTCAAACGAAGTCCGGTTCATCAGGCCGGTCAAATAATCTTTCATCGCCAGATTGCTGATCTGGCGATGGGCGTTGGTGGCGATCATGATGTAATAGCTGGCCGAATTTGTGACACCTGCGATGTTCAGGACAACATTGAGCGTGTGGAAAAATCCAGTCATCCCCTGACTCATCTGCACGGGAGGGGTCTGGTTGAAGGCCATGAAAAAAGATGAAAAGCAAAGAACCCAGGCCATACCGTTGCCTGCGATTGAGCCAGATTGCCAGTCCGGAGACCAGGACTGCCATTACTTGCAGAACCGCCACCAGTGGGCAGCCGACCAGGAAGAAAAAAACCGCAGCCAGGATGGCACACAAAATCACGGTGCTGATATAGACGAGGTTCGATTGGTTTTTAAATTGCTGCGTTTCGAATTGCTTTTGCAAGTAGCGATTTTCCACGTTAAAACCTCTGGATACCTTGGATCGTGCCTGTACCTGCTGTTCTGGCCAGGCTCGTGCTGTTGAACTGTATAACACTGAAAATTTTGACATGCGATGCTTTCTGATCAACTCTGGCGATGTCATGATATACTTGAATCAAAAGATTGAAACCAAATAATCCTATAGCTTATCAACTGGCAGGAAAGGAACATCATGCGTCACAGACTGGCATTTTTCCTGATGATCGCTGTGATCCTGTGGCTTCCCCAGACTGTCTTTGCTCAGCCTGAGACGATCAATTATCAGGTTGACAGGGATTACCCACCATTTTCCTATACCACTGACAGCAGTTTGTACGGTTTCGACCCCTATCTGACCAATATCATTTTTAATTCCGATGTGTATACACTCAACTATTCTACCGATTCCTGGGACCAGGTCTATCCAAGGCTGATTTCCGGCGAGATCGACTTGGCAGGCATCATTGCAGTGACTGAGCAACGCCAGCAAGAAGTCCTATTCTCAGAACCCCTGTTTAATTCATACATTGCCATCTACTCTCGGTCAGATTTCAGGAAAATCACCCTTAAGGACTTGGCCAGTCTGCGTGTGGGCGTTGGCCGAGGCTATTATTCCGAATCGGTTCTCCGCGATGAACTCACCATCGATACGTATATCGCCTATGATGATTTGAATGGTGCCATCCGCGACTTACAGGCAGGGGCGATCGACGTTATTTTCGAAAATCAACAATTGCTCGATAACCTGTTAATCCGGGAAGGCCACAAAGGACCCGTGATTGCCCAGATCACAGAGCTCTACCCCCGACCCCATGCTTACGCCATCAGCAAGAAGCGCCCAGAGCTCGTCAGCTTCATGAACCAGAGGATTAATGAACTCAAGCGCAGCGGTGTTTTTGAAGAGATTTATACGAAATATTTCTACGAGCACACGGCTGATTATATCCGGATCCGCAACTGGCGCATTGCTTTTTCGGTCATCCTGGTTCTTATTTTGTTCGCCGGCCTGTTCCGTTTGATGCAGACGGTCATCCGGCTACTGAAAAGCGACCTGCAACGCAGCCTCAGCCACCTGGAATCAGCCCGTGATGAACTGGCTGCAGCCAATATCACCTTGCAAAGCAAATTGGCTGAAATCGAAGACCTGGCCTATGTCAACCGGGTCACCCGGTTACCGAACAAGAACCGGTTCAAGGAAACAGTCGAGCATTTGATATCAGATCCCAAGGTGGACCATTTTTGCTTTCTCTTTCTCGATCTTGACGATTTCAAGGAAGTTAATGAAGCCTTTGGTCATGGTATCGGCGACCAGGTTCTGCAGAAAATCGCCCGAAGGCTGAGTCATGCCGAAATGGAAAGCCACGTCCAGGTTTTCAATCTTGGCAGCGACGAATTTGCCTGCCTGTTCATCCCCAATGCCAGCTCTGCGGTTTGTCCTGATTCAGCACGCATGCTGGAACGCATCGCCAAACCACTGGCGATTGCGGATCATGTGTTTAATCTGTCCGCAAGTGGCGGAATTGTCAGCTACCCTGAACACGGGGAAACATTTGACGAGCTCTTTAAAAATGCTGATACCGCCTTGTACCATGCCAAATCCATTCAGCGCGGCATCGCGAAGGTGTATGATCCGGCTTTCGGACAGGCAGTGATCGCCAAGACGCTGCTCCAGCGTGATTTGCGCCAGGCCTTGGCAAATCAGGAATTCGAGCTGCATTACCAGCCCCAGCTGATTGCCAAATCAGGCAAGATCTGTGGCTTCGAGGCGCTGGTGCGCTGGAATCGCCCCGGTCATGGCAGAGTCTCCCCCCTGATGTTCATCAAAGCTGCTGAAGAAAGCCAATTGATCATCCCGCTCGGTGAGTGGGTGCTCAGAACCGCCTGCAACTTCATCCGCGAACTCAATGCCAGGTCACAATCGACCTACTCTGTTTCGGTCAACATCTCTTCCATCCAGATTCATCAAGACCATTTTGTCGATCATATTCTGGAAATCCTGGAACAAACCGGACTCAATCCGACTTGTCTGGAACTGGAGATCACCGAATCCGCCTTCCTGAAGACCACTGAGCAAATCATCTCCAAGCTGGAACGTCTGCGTTCAGCCGGAATCGGCATTGCCCTCGATGACTTTGGCACCGGCTACTCCTCCCTGAGCTACCTGAAAGAACTGCCCATGTCGACTCTGAAAATAGACCGTTCATTCATCCAGAACCTGCTCGATGATCCGAAAGCCAAATCCCTGACCCGTTCGATCATCGCAATCGGTCATTTGCTCGACATGAATGTGGTGGCCGAAGGCATCGAAACACAGGAACAGCGCACCTATCTGGCCTCGATCGAGTGCGATTGTTTCCAAGGCTATCTGATCCAGAAACCCTTGCCGGGAAAACAGCTCTACGAGTGGTTGGAGACGATGAGGACTAATAAATAGGCATCATTTGAATGCATCATGATGTTCTGGAATCACCGTGACGCCATAGCGCGTTCCGAGCCAGAGCTGGCCGTCCTGGTCCTCTAACATCACTTTAACTTCGTTGTCGGATAGTCCACTCGTCCGGTCAAGAATGGTCACTCCATCGGGATCGACAATTGCAACACCGTCATACTCAGAGCCAAGCCACATCCGCCGAGCCTTGTCCTGGAAGATCGACCGGACTTTTTCGCCTGCGAGGCCGTCGTCTTTGGACATCGTTCGCGTGAGTGACCACTCTCCTCCCACGTGATGGAAAACGGCTGCCCCACCTTCGCTCAACAACCCCGTTCCAACCCAGACATCCTGCATCTGGTCCTGGCAAATTGCCGTGATGTACTCATGTGGCAAGCCATCAGCCACAGTCCAGGAGTGCCAGTTGCCATCTGCAGCCTGATAGCTGATGCCACCACGGCTGTTGTATGAGCCAAACCAGATCCCACCCAGAGAATCGGGCAGGATGACATTGACCATGTCACTCAAAAGGCCATCCTCCCGGGTGAAAGTCCGTCTGATGTGCGACTTTGCGCCATCACCAGGTGGTGCAATCTGCACCGCACCGCTCCAGGTTCCGGCCCAGATCAGGCCCAATGGATCCTCTGCCAGGGTATTGACACGGTTATCCGGCAATCCGTCCTTTTTGGTCAGTGTTTGCCATTGGCCATTGGCCAGGCAGGAGACCCCCTGGTCGTGTCCGACCCAGATTCTTTCGCAACGATCAACCAGGATCGCGCGTGTGTATTGAAAGCTGATCTCTTCTGGTGTCTGGGTCATGACCTCGTATGAATGCCGGTCAATCCGGTACAGGCCATCGACGCCGCCAGCCCAGACTGTATCATCCTGGATCGCCAGTGCTGAGACCTCCTCCGGCGGATCGATTACGATGAATCCAGAATGGGCAGATTGTAGTGCCACCATCTCGGCATGGTTTTGGTTCAGGTACCAGGTGAGCAGCGTCAAAACAACCAGAGCGACCAGAATCTGGACCAGTCGGACAGATCTTGCAGATAACAGCACGACGCACGCCCGATCGTCAGGTGTCAATGGATCTGGCGGCCGAGTTTGACGATCGTTTCAAACTGCTTGCCCAGGTCGAGCGCCACCTGTTCCTTGGTGTAGCCGATCGCCTGCAGGGCGCGTTCGATTTCGACCGTTGGCACGCCATTGTTGACATTTTTCATGATGTCGATCGCCTGGTTGAGCCGGCTTGACTGGACCGAGGCGTTGAAATGCTGAGCTGCCGGCATGACCTGGTTGTCCCACTGCTTGGTCAACTGGCGCATGCCCTCGGAAATTTCATCTTCAAACCGCAGCGGATCGAGTGTGCGGAACTTGGCTGCTTCGTCGAAATGCTTCATGCCCTTGTACGTGATGGCGTTGCCGACCTGTTCGGCATCTGCAATCATGTGGGCCTGGCGCGAAGTGGCCAGGTTCAGGGCAGTTTCGTCAGCCCCGTACGCTTCAGGGTGGAATTTATTCGTCAAGGTATGGTCGAGCCGCTGCATGACATCGTCAGGAGTGACACCATCCGGAAAATATTGCCGTGTATTTTCAAAGAGCCGTTGCCGATACAAATCATCCCATTGACCGGGCGACAGATCACGGCCATTGAGTCGGATGGTGATGTCACGGTCAAAGCCGATCTTGATCTGGGCACTCTGATTGCTGGCAGGTGGCATCCACAAGTCGGATGGGTCACAATGAAGCCGAGTGGCCAGATCATCGAGCACTTGCTTGTCAACATTGCCAAAAATCTGTTGCAGCCGCTGGTTGTAAGCCTGGACGGCTGCGGCTGCTTCATCGCTGTTGCGCGCCATTTCATTGAGGGCCCGGATCGCGCTTCGGTCCTGCTGGAGATTGATGATCTGTTGCATGATGTCATCAGAGCTTTGACCGCCCGACTGCATCGCCCTGACAAAATCATCCGCGATCTGCTGGCCCGCTGCTGTGCGCTGCAGACCTGCATGCAAGCGGATCAGGTCATCGGCGGAGCGGACAGCCCCGCCCGGGGTACCGCCAGCCGCACGGATCAGGTCGTCCGCATAGGTTGACAGGCGGTTCAAGGCTGCGCGGCTGGTATCGGCTACGGTCCCGGCGCCATCAATCAGGCCATACATCTTGATCACGCCCATCGCATACAGGCCAGCCCGCTCCGTGGCACTTTTATTCGGGTCCATGCAATTGACGATGTCCTGCAGCCCGGACATTTCATAGAGGGTCGAGGCAACTTTCTGACCAGACCCGATCGGGTCATTGACCAAGTCAGATGCGGTCATTTCCATCGTTGCCAGCAAAATCCCTGGGTCCCTGGCCAGGTCCCTCAGGATGTTCATGCCTTCGCTGGCCAGGTCACCTACCGCACCACCTACGCCACGGACAAATTGCCAGGAATTGTTGAGAGCCTCGAGTGGATTCTCGGCCAGGTACTGTGGCAGCTCGACTTCCAGAGTGTGGCGAAAATCTGCATATGCCTGGGCTAGCTCCGTTACATCGTTATAGACCCCGCTGAGAAAATCCTTGATAAAGTTGGTGTTGGAATTTTCTGCCAGCAGCTGCTCCACACTTTGCTGGTGACGCTGCTCAGTCAAGGCGCGAACCTCGGCAAATTGCTCGGGCGTCAAGTTGTTCCGGATGTATTCGTACGGATTCATGTTGGGATTTTTGATCAGTCCGAGCATGAAATTGGGAAACATCGGTCCGAGAACATTGGCCAGGCTCGACAGCAGAGCTGGGGACAAGCTCAGCATCAGGGCAGTTGGTGTACCACTGTTGGCCAGCCAGCCCCGGATATTGCGGCCGCTTTCAGACCAACCGGAATCATCCGCCCAGACGTTCATTTTTTTCAGGACGACAAGACCTGCAGCCAGTGATAGAAACAGGATGACTTTGGCGGCTGTTTTCTTTTTTGCCTGGTTCAAGCTGGTGATCACCACAATGGCCAGGAAAATCAGGATTTTCACCACCGTGCTGACCATTGTCTTGCCAAAGATGACCGGTGGAATCAGACCCGAAAGCAACAGGCCGAGGATCAGTCCCCAGACAAAAACCGCAAACACGTCGATATTGAAGATCTTTCGTTTCTTGACCCGGAACAGGCGTTGCAGGTCAGATTTCCCCAGTGTCAGGACGAGGATCAGAAAGCTTCGCTCGCGCTGGCTGACGGAAAGGAACAGGAAGATGGCCAGCATCAGGCAGGCAGCATTGTTCAGGACGAAAATACCAGCCAGCATGGCTAGGCTGAATCCGACCAGGGTGTAGGGCACCGATTTGCCGTTGCTGCCCTGGACCCGAAGATGAAACAGCTGGTCCATCATCGTGCCCAGATCTTTGAAAAACTGCTTGAAGCCAAATGAGATAAGGCGTGAGACGGTGCCAAAGGCGACCGTTGACAGCAGCATCCAGAACAGAAGGCTATTGAACGACTGGCCAGCTGCCGCCCGCTCGGACAGACCTGTTTTGACCAGGTTCAGGATCATGGCCAGCCACCGGTTTTGCTCCACGATGAAGTGGCAATCGCAGGCATTGCAGGCACCTCCTGGAGAAGAACCAGGCAGACAAGTCTGCCCAGGCAAAAGGAATTCGCTCTCTGATTTCATTATATAGGATCTCGTGTGAAATGCGTGATACACTGTTAGCAGCCCGACAACAAACAACGCCCGTACAGGGTGCTGATGATTCACCAATCAAGTCAGGCAAGTCAGGATGGTATGGCAATGGAACGACCCCTGGTCAGTATCGTAGTGCCAATTTATAAAGTCGAAAAATATCTCGAGCGTTGCCTGGATTCTCTGGTGGCCCAGGACTACCGCCCCTTGGAAGTGATCCTGGTCAATGACGGTTCGCCCGATGGCTGTGGCGATATCATTCACCGCTACGAAGCTCGTTATCCAATTTTCCACTCCCTCTGGCAGGAAAACCAGGGTCTTGCCGCAGCTCGCAACAATGGCATCGCCCTGGCCACCGGCAAATACATCGCCTTGGTCGATTCAGATGATTATGTCGAGCCCGATTTCATCAGTAGCATGGCAGATCTGGCTGAGGAACGCCAGGCCGACATCGTCATGGGCAATTTCTACATCGATTTCCCCCGCGGCGGCATCAAGATCCCCTTCCGGATGCTGACCATGCACAAAAACCTCTCCGGTGAAGAAGCCGCCCAGATGTCATTGACCTTGCTGCGCATCCCCGCTTTTGCCTGGAACAAGCTCTATCGCCGCGAACTGTTTGCCGACCACAACATTTCCTACCCCTCGATCTATTACGAGGACGTGGCCACAACTTCGCGCCTTTTGATCAAATCCGGCCGGGTAGCAATCCAGCAAAAGCCGGTCTACCATTATTGCCTGCGCAGCACTGGTATCACCGGCAATTTCCGGATGAAAAATGTCAATGACTATCTCAAAGCCGTCGATATTGTGCGTCATTTCATCTGGGACCAGCAACTTTGGACAACCTGGAAACGCCCGTATCGTGCGTTCCTGCGCACCGTTGAAGCCCAGCTGTTCCTGGCGATCGTGCTGCAGATGAACCAGATGTCAGTCAGGAAACGCCAGCACCTGATGCGCCAGGTCCATCACCGGATCCATCGTTTGGCCGCTCCCCCCGTGACTGACGAGGTCAGTGCAGAATATGAGCAAAGCATCTTCGCCCTGCCTCTGCGCCTCTTCAAAAAGGCCACCGCCTTCCGCTGGATCCGCGGCGGCAAAGAATAGGGGACAAGCTAATTCTGATGCATGACACATTCTTTGGTAAATTGTTGGAAATAAGGGCGCATCCTTTCATTCCTTTTCACTGTATAAGCCAAGAGCCCGTTTTTATCCAGCTAAAATCAGATGGCGCAATTGGGTATATAATGATAGTGACGGCTCTTTATTTTTAGTTGCACATTGATCGTTTTATCTGTCCATGACATCGTTCCCGAGGAGGTGGTTGTATGCGGTTTAAAGCATTGGCCAGTTACATGTTGGTTCTGATCATGATCGTGGCGATCCTGCCCATTTCAGCGGTCAGTGCAGCATCGGATTCTTTGCGTGTATTTAAGAACCAGGCAATATCTGATGAGGCTTATGTGTCCGATGAAATCGTTGTCCAATTCAAAAATGACCACAAGCCATTCCAGGTCATCAAGGTCCCGGCAGGCATGGTCAGGGAAAAGGCGCAAGAGTACTCGCGCAGGCCTGACGTGGTCTTTGCCGAGCCTAACTATTACGCGCAGGCCTTTGCCGCCCCCAGCGATCCGTATTACGCACTCCAGTGGAATTTTGCCACCGAGAACAAGAGCGGCATCAATCTGGAATCAGCCTGGACAAAAACAACTGGCGCAGGTGTAACCGTAGCGATCGTCGACACCGGCATTGCCTATGAAAATTATGCTAATTTCGTGCTGGCTCCGGACCTGGACCAGACAAAATTCGTCGCTGGCTATGACTTCGTCAACAACGACGCACATGCCAACGATGACAACAGCCACGGTACGCACGTGGCTGGTACCATTGCCCAAAGCACAAACAATAGCATCGGCGTCGCGGGCATCGCCTACAGCGCCACCCTGATGCCGGTCAAAGTCCTGAACAAAAGAGGGTCCGGCACGTACACCGCCATTGCCAATGGCATTCGCTTTGCCGCTGACCATGAGGCAGACGTGATTAACCTGAGCCTGGGTGGGCCCTATCCATCACCGATCCTGGAAGACGCTCTGGCCTATGCCCACAGCAAGAACGTGACGATTGTCGCTGCAGCTGGTAACGACGGCACAGGCACCGTCAGCTACCCTGCCGCCTATGATGCATATGTCATCGCAGTCGGAGCTACGCGTGTGGACAAAACCCTCGCCTATTACTCCAACTGGGGCTCGAGGCTCGACCTGGTCGCACCCGGTGGTGACGTTAACGTTGACCAGAACGGTGATGGCCAGAAAGACGGCATCCTCCAGAACACCTTTAATCCAACCACCAAAGTGGTGAGCGACTTTGGCTACTATTTCTTCCAGGGCACCTCGATGGCATCCCCACATGTCGCCGGTGTCGCAGCTCTGGTCATCGCCGCAGGGATCGCGAACAATCCAGCTGGAGTACAGGCAGTTCTGCAGACCACAGCACTCGATCTCGGCGCAGAAGGGCGAGATGATCTGTATGGCTATGGCCTGGTCGATGCAGGCAAAGCACTAAATGCAACGGTCGAGCCTCCGCCAGATGAGAACACAGCACCAACTGCAGATCCTCAGTCGGTAACAACAATGTTCAACACACCTGTGACGATCACGCTGACCGGCAGCGATCCAGAGGGGGACACTCTGACTTATAAAATTGTCGAAGGGCCTGCTTATGGCGTCCTGTCAGGTACTACCCCTTCGCTCACCTACACGCCTGATACTGGTTTTACAGGCAACGATTCATTCACCTTCAGCGTGTTTGATGGTGAATTGCACAGCAATCCAGCCACTGTCAGCATCACCGTCAATCCAGCCACACCTCCGCCGGAGAATCCAGAATTGGACGTAAACATTGTAATGGCGACATCTGGCAAGAAGGCCGGCAAAAACTATTTTGTCTGGGCCACGGCTACAGTCACCGCTGATTCGGGTAGTGTTCCTCTTGCCGGAGCTACGGTAACTGGGCATTGGATCGATGCCACAACCGATCTCGATACCGGCATCACTGATACTGCGGGCACGGTGAACCTGGCTTCGGATCAGGTCAAAGCGAGCACATCTTCACTGACCTTCACATTCGTTGTCGATCAGATCACAAAAGATGGTGTCACTTATGCTTTGCCAGAAGGTGGCACATCAGGATCGATCATCTACACCCCACCTGCAAAATAGTCATTCTTAGAATCAATAAAGACCGCCCCCGGTGCCTGGCACCGGGAGCGGTCTTTATTGTGCCTTGTACCAGGCCATGAGCGATTCCAGATGATCCTCACTGACATAATCGCCGCCGTCCTTGAGCATGGCCAGCATTTCAATCTCTTCCGGGGATTTCCCATCCTTTTTCTCCAATGCTGGACCCATGAACCTGCTCATCGTTTTCATCATGATCGATTGATAGACTATGGCAGTGGGTTTCATTTTGCCGTTCGCCCCTTCCAATGCTGGATCGCCTTGTAGCCAACCAGGGATCCCAGCGCAGCGAGCACGACTACACCGACATACTTGCCGCTATCCTTTTTGACATCATCGACCAGGCGCCCGGCCTTGCGCGAGCATCGCCGGCAAATAATGCCCTGCCCTTCCTTGCCACAACGGATACATCTGCTCATATCCTACCTCTTGCTCATATTTTGAGTTGTACTCACCAGGCCATCATTCAGTTCTCTCATCAGTTTAGCACGACTAAGCTTGCAATGATCAAGAGAGCCGCGCGCGGGCTGCCACCGGCCGCAGCTCAATCGGCCAGGATCGCCCGGATCTCTCCATCCAAATCCTGGATTGGGTATTCGAGCGCGATGGCGGGGTTGATGGCATATCGATCGAGCAACTGGTAAAGCCTGTCGATTTCTTCCTGCGGTGCTTTGATGTGCTGGTCATGGATGCCGTTGTTGGAGTGGAGATGGATGTACGCGATGTGGTCTTTCAACTCGCGGATCCAGTCATCCAGAGGGGCGGTACCGAGCTTGCTGTGGCCGATGTCGAGATTGACCTTGATGTTGGGCACAGAAATGGTTTCAATCAGTTCCTTGAGCATGGCGGGGGTGCTTTCGAAGACATTTTCGATGACGATTGTGCCGTGGAAATCTGGCACCTGTCCGATGATTTCCAGCCAGGCGTCCCGGCTCTGGCGATTGTTCAGGCCAGCCAGAAACGGCTCAGTCAGCTGGGGATTGATCTGGCTGTGAAAAATGATGTAATCAGCTTCCAGGTCGGTGGCGATCTGGAGGGCGTTGCAATATCTTTGCTGGCTGATGGCACGGATCATGGGATCTGGGCTGCTGGGTTTTAAATCGAGAAATGGGCCATGCAGCGATTTGGGCTGCTTCAATTCGCGAAACAGGCGTTTGTAGCGCAGGACCAGATCCTCGGTTTCTGTCTCGCTCGGATTAGGTTCTGTGAAATCCTGGATTTCGACGCCCAGACCGAGGCGATTATAGGTTGAAACGTCCAGTTCATCAATGGTGCTGATGCAGTTCAAAATGTTCCTGCGCATGGAGGGTCCTCCAGTGTGATGTTACGAAAGTCCACTCTCGGTACCTTGTACCAAAAGTGGACTTTCTAATCGATAATCCCCAGGGTCAGTTTTCAGATCTTGGCGCTATCGACTTTCCAGATTTCGCTGGCATAGTCGTGGATCGTGCGATCGGAGCTGAAGAAGCCGCTACGGACGATGTTGACCCAGCATTTGCGGGCCCAGTCGAGGCGGTCACGATAAACGCGGTCGGTGTACTGGCGAGCTTTGCGGTAATCGTCGAAATCACCCAGGACATAGAATGGATCCGCTGGCTGCCAGTTGGAGCCGTAGAGCAGGCCATTGTAGAGGTCCTGGAACATGCCAGTACCCTCGTCATTGAAGGTACCATCGACCAGGGTGTCGACGCAGCGTTTCAGTCCCGGGATGTTGTTGTACTGCCACTGCGGATTGTAGTAGCCTTTGGCCGCATGGAAATCCTCGACCTTCTGGCCGAAAATGAAGCAATTTTCCGGTCCTACGGCGCCGGCGATCTCGATGTTGGCCCCATCGTACGTGCCAATGGTCAGCGCACCATTCATCATGAACTTCATGTTGCCGGTTCCGGACGCTTCCAGGCCGACAGTCGAAATCTGCTCAGAAAGATCCGAGGCCGGGAAAATCATCTCGGCGCGCGAGACATTGTAATTGGCTATGAAGACGACCTTGATCCGGTCTTTGACATCCGGGTCGTTATTGACCAGACGGGCAATTTCGTTGATGAACTTGATCGTCGCCTTGGCTTTGAAATAGCCGGGTGCAGCCTTAGCCGCAAAAATATACGTACGCGGATGGATGTCCAAGGCTGGATTGTCCTTGATCTGGAAATAAGTGGACAGGATATCAAATGCATTCAGCAGCTGGCGCTTGTACTCATGGAGACGCTTGATCTGGACATCGAAAATCGAATCCGGATCGATCTTGATCCCTTCGTTTTTCAAGATATAATCAGCCAGTTTCTCTTTGCGCTGGCGCTTGATTTCCAAAAATTGGTTCATGACCGAATCATCCGCTTTATATTTTTCCAGATCCTTGAGGGTTTCCAGACTGGTGACCCAGGCATCACTGCCAGCCAATCCGGTCAGCAGACCAGCCAGCTCCGGATTGCACGTTCTCAGCCAGCGGCGGGGGGTGACACCATTCGTCTTGTTGCTGAATTTCTCCGGCCAGAGTTCATGGAAATCACGCAGCGTGTCCGTTTTGAGAATCTGTGTGTGCAGGGCTGCGACACCATTGATCGAGAAAGAACCATAGCAGGCAAGCCAGGCCATGCGGATCTTGCCGTCACCCAGAGGCGCCAGGTAATTGATCCGGTCGTATTGCATCCCTCGGGCCTGCATATCCTGGCGGAACAGTTGGTCGATGTGGCTGATGATCTCCATGATGCGCGGAAACAGGAAATGGAAGATGCTGATATCCCACTTTTCCAGCGCTTCAGCCATGACGGTGTGATTGGTGTAGGCAAAGGTTTTCGAAGTAATGGCCCAGGCTTCATCCCAGCCCATGCCGTGCTCATCCATCAGGAGGCGCATCAGCTCCGGAATGCCGATGACCGGGTGAGTGTCATTGAGCTGGATGCTGTGCCATTCCGCAAAATTCTTCAGATTGCCGTCATGGGTTTTCAGGTGTTCGCGGATGATGCTCTGCAGCGAGGCTGAGACGAAGAAATATTGTTGGCGGACACGCAGGACTTTGCCGTCATAAGAGGTGTCGTTCGGATACAGGACTCGATAGATGTCATTGACCCGGTTCCTGTGCAGAACAGCATCGTCAAAACGTTGGGAATTAAACAGATTGAAGTCGAATTCTACCGCAGGCTCAGCGCGCCAGAGGCGCAGGGTGTTGACATTATCCGTGCCGAAGCCGGTGATCGGCATGTCATAGGGGACAGCAAACACATCCATGTCATTGTAGTGGACCAGGACCTTCTCATCATCACGGCGTACCACAAATGGATAGCCCCGTTCCATCCAGACATCCGGATACTCTTTCTGGAATCCGTTCTCGATGGCCTGGCGGAACAGGCCGTAGCGGTAGAGGATGCCATAACCAGTCACGGGCAGGTTCTGGGTGGCACAGGAGTCAAGGAAACAGGCCGCAAGACGGCCCAGGCCACCATTGCCGAGCGCGGCATCATTTTCCTGCTCTTCCAAGGTTGTCAGATCGAAACCCAGGCTGGCCACAGCATCCCGGACCGTGTCGTAGAGACCGAGATTGACCAGATTATTGACCAGAGAACGACCTTCGAGGAATTCGGCTGAGAAATAATGGGCTTGCCTTTGCCGCGCATAATGGGCGATGGAAGTCTCCCACCGGTCAGCCAGCATTTCGACTACCGTACGGGACAAGGCTGTCCAGAACTCGAACGGACTGGCCGTATCCGGCTGGTGGGCATATTCAGATCGTAAGTGGTTGATGATTTTATCTTTAACCTGTTCAACAGTCGTCAATGGAATATCCTCCTAAATGATCGAAAATAATCGAATCGATTCATCGATAATCTAACTAACACGGCCCATTATAAGCCCTGCTGTCAAAAAACGTCAATCAAAACTGTCATTCGTTTAACACACGGTTAACACATCGGGATGTTCGAAAACCTCGAAACTGATCACGCCTGTTGATCGATCCCTCTGTAAATGGGCACGTTTCGAGCCTGTTCCTGGATTGTATCCCTCGGTCTTTATCGCTTAAGATAAGGACATCGAGGTGATACTCCATGAATATGCTAGATTTCCTGTTGCTCATCCCGGGAGGATTCATGGGCTTTTGGGCTTGGCTGACCTATCGCCGCCTGCCATCTGACTGGCTGGTCGAGTATGGAGAAACAGTTGTGCCACCGGAGCTCGAGCCAGGGCAGCGCACCAGGTTTCTGCCCGATGGGCTATTCCTGGTTATGCTGTCAGCCATCCTGGTTACAGCGGGGTGGCAGCGCATTCAACCGCTGGTCCTCTTTATCCTTTATATACTTTCCAGCTTCCTGATGCTGGTGATCTTGCTTGCTGACTGGAAAACCAGAATCATTCCGGATCCTTTGACTGCTGGACTGGCCCTCTTGGCTCTCGTTCATGCCTTGGTCCAGATTTGGCATCAGGGCTGGTCATTTACCGAGCTGGGCTTTCGCCTTCTGGCCGGTGTGCTGGCTGGAGTCCTGTTTCTGCTGATTGGCTGGATTGGCAGCCGGATCGCCGGCCAGGATGCCATGGGTATGGGCGATGTCAAGCTGATCATCCCCTGTGTCTGGATGCTCGATCACCGTCTGGCAGCCAGCCTTGTCTTCCTGTCTTTCCTGACTGCCTCCTTTTTTGCCATTCCACTCCTGGTCAAAAAATATGCCCCCCGGAAACCTTCAGATGTTGAGCCAGACGGGGCACTGGCGTTTGGCCCCTTCATTGTCATCGCTACGTGGCTGGTCTTTTTGCTCGAACCAGAAATCACACGGTTCTGGGCCTTCTACCTGGGCCAATTCCAATGAACCGCACCGCAGCCGGCACGCTCCTGATCATCCATACAGTCCTGACGCTGGCTTTGCAGCTTGCGGCCATGGCGCAACCTTCGTGGACCAGGTGGCTGACGCAAAGCTCCCTCCAGAGTCTGGTCAGCCGCGCGGTCCTGATGCAGGGGGGTCTGATCCTCCTGCCGACTCTGCTCGTCATCCTGATCGACCATATACCGGCCCAGGAGGTCTGGGGTGGCCGGTCCCGCGATGGCAGCCTGATCCTGGCAGCCGTCATCGGTGTTCCGGCTGCCGTCGTTTTCCACGGGCTCAACAATCTCTCGGTCTATTTCATGCTGCGCCTGGGGTGGCAGCTGCCCGGACCGGACAGCAGCGATGACTATCTGGTTCATCTCTGGCAGCAGCCCTTGACAGTCGCAGGCATCCTGATCCTGGTCCGTGTATTAGCTCCTGCCCTGATCGAAGAGCTGATGTTTCGTGGCGTCATCCTGAGCAGCCTGGGGGCTCAATTGACGCCGGGACTGGCCATTTTCTGGCAAGCCGTCGCCTTTGCCCTGTTTCACAACGATCCGTTTTTCCTTGTTTCACCGTTTCTGGCCGGTCTTTTGCTCGGTTTTCTGCGTGCCCATGGTGGCAGCCTACTACCCAGCATCCTGGCTCATGCATCACTCAACCTGACGTTGATTGTCCTCACGCCACTCCTGCCCCGCCTGACAGCCCAGTATCTGAATCTGCCGACCCGTTCCACGCAGTCGATCTTCTACGCGTCCCTGATCGCTACTTTCCTGGCTGCCGTGGCCCTGATCCCATTGCTGGCCCTGATGGGGCGACTGCAGAACAAGCTTCCAGCCAGGTTACCTGGATCGGGGCAGGCCGCCCATGTTTCTCTGCCAGGTGGACTCTTGTTTGCATTGGCTTTGCTGGTGCTTCTTGCTACAATTGGAGTGACGTACTATCAGGCCGTCTGAAAAATCCCTGCAACGACAGACAAGGGGGCACCCATGCCAGAATCCGGTAAAGTACAACGTGACTTGGCCACAATCGTCACCATCATCAAATACCTCCTGATCTCTGCCCTCGTGATTGCCCTGATTTATCTCAGTTTTCGCCTGTTTATCCTGCTCTTGCCCTTTGTCGCCGGTCTGGTCCTGGCCAGGAGCGCGATCGCCCTGGCCAACCGGATCCATCCGCCCCGTCCTCCGTCAGCCCTGCCAGCTGGTACCAAAAACAATCACACCACCGGGCCCAGATCGGAAAATACCCCTGAATCGTCTGCCAGCCCCGATTCCGCTGCGGCGCAGGAAGACACTTCTGCCCCTCCTGCAGCCCTCCTGAACATCCGCTGGGCTGTAGCCATCTACATCATCCTGGTCATCGCCCTGATTGCCCTGATTGCCGGGATCATTTTCATCAGCATCACCCAGTTGCGCGAGCTCGCCACTTATGTTCCCCAGTTCCTCAGCCAGACAGATATTGCGACTGTCGTCACCGACCAAGTACGGCGGCTAGCCGATCTGCTCGGTTTTGTCGATGAGCAGACACTGGCCGTGATCCAGCAATCCCTGGTCGAATGGCAGACAGGCCTGGTCAATGCCATTCCGACACTGGCCACCACGTTGCTGAACAGCCTGGGATCTTTCGTTGGCAATCTGCCAGCCATTTTCCTGGCCATCATTGTCATTCTGCTGTCTGGCTACTACTTCATTTCTGACAGTGCCAATCTCTACCATTTTTTAGACCGCAGCCTGAACAACAAGTCATTCCTGCAAAAGTCGGTCAATTTGTTCAACATCCTGTCGCAAACACTTCTGCGTGTCATTGGCGGCTACATGCTGCTGTTGATCATCACGTTTGCCATGGTACTGGTCGGATTAATCCTGATCGACATGCCCTATGCCGTGATCTTTGCCCTGCTGGCAGCTATTGTCGATTTCCTGCCTGTCCTTGGTATCAGTGCGACCATGATCCCGATCGCAATCTACCAGTTCATCAATGCCAATTTCTGGGGCGGTATCGGTGCCCTGATCACCTTCCTGGTGGTCTCGGTCATCCGGCGCTTCATCGAGCCGCCGATCCTGGGCAATGCCTTGCGCTTGCATCCGATGGCTACACTGTTTTCAATGATCATTGGTGTGGCAGCCTATGGCCTGGGTGGTGTCCTCGTCGGACCGGTCATCCTGGTCATCGCCAAGGAAATCATGGCCCAGTTCGGCTTTGACCAGAAACTGCGCCACATGATTGGGGACCTGTTGTCGCGGGTTTTCGACTGAACGATCAAAAGGCCGGCTCGAGCCGGCCTTTTATGTTTCCTGTCAGTTGCGCGTCGCTTGTCCCGGGGTGTCCTTGTCACCCAGTCGCCGAATGAAAGACCCCGGTGCGACAGGCTGGGGAACAGGCAGGAAATAAAACATTTTCGGGTGGGGTGTGCTGGTGATGGGCTGGCGTTCCAGATCGAGCAAACCCTGGACCTGGAACTCCAGATGGCGGCCCTTGGGCTGAACCAGTTCAACCGTTTCACCGGCACTGACTTTGTTGCGCTGCTGGACGAATACCAGGCCACTCTCCGGCAAGTAGGCTTCGACAACACCGATAACAGCCGCTTCCCGGACCTGTGTATCCTGGAGGAAGATCTTGGCATCGTCAGCAGGGCGGTTGAAATAAAACCCTGTATCAAATGGCCTGTGTACCGTCTTGCTCAGGTCAGACAACCAGGCCGGATCGACTGTGTAGTGTCCGGGATCGGCCAGGTACTGGTCGATGGCCTCACGGTAGGCTTTGACGACGGTTGCCACATAAAAGGCGCTCTTGACCCGTCCTTCGATTTTAAAACTGTCTATGCCAGCCGCATGCAAAGCCGGTAGATGCTCAATCATGCACAGGTCACGCGAATTCATCAGGTAGGTTCCACGTTCATCTTCCGTCATCAGCAGGGGTTGGTCTGGGCGTTTGACCTCACGCACTTCATATTCCCAGCGACAGGACTGGGCGCATTCCCCCTGGTTGGCCCCGCGGCCGGTCAGGAAATTGGACAGCAGGCAACGCCCAGAATAAGCCATGCACATCGCACCATGGACAAAGGCTTCCAGCTCGATCTCTGGTGGCACCAGGTCCCGGATGGCCCTGATTTCATCCAGGCCCAGCTCCCGGGCCAGGACGATGCGGCTGGCACCCTGGCGGGCCCAGAAACGGACGGATTCGGCATTGGTTACGCTGGCCTGGGTGCTGATGTGGATGGGTATTTCCGGGGCCTCTTCCCTGGCTACGGCGAAAATCCCAGGATCGGAAATAATCAGCGCATCCGGGCCGATGCGATGGATCGCCCGCATGAATTCACGCAAGGCAGTCATGTCCGCAGGATGGGCCAGGATATTGGCTGCGACATAGGTCTTGACCTGATGTGCATGGGCATAGTGGATGGCATCTGACACTTCATCCAGGGTGAAATTTCCGCTCTGGGCGCGCAGACTGAACAGCTTGCTGCCCAGGTAGACCGCATCAGCGCCATAGGCGATGGCGGTCTCCAGTTTTTTCCGGTCACCGGCCGGGGCGAGGAGCTCCGGCCTTTTTACTTGCAGGGAACTGGCAGAAACGTCAGCCATTATCTTCCTGGTTATCCAGACTGGCAGCCTGGTATTTGGCTACCTTGGCAGTATGCTCATCGAGCGTATAGGAGAAGTCGCTGCTGCCTGTCCCGTCACCCTTGGCGACAAAGTAGAGGTAATCGTGGCTGGCTGGCCATAGGGCAGCTTTGATCGCCAGATCACCCGGCGAACAGATCGGCCCGGGCGGCAAGCCCTGATTCGTGTACGTATTGTAAGGACCTGTGATCGCGTCAATATCCGCCTGGGAGAGCCAGAGCTTTGTTTCCAGGCCTGCCTCCTTGCGCATGTAGTTGATGGTCGTATCTGTACCCAGGGGCATCTCCCGTTTCATCCGGTTCCAGAAAACTCCGGAAATCGTGCGCATTTCCTCATTGAGGGACGTCTCGACCTGGACAATCGAGGCCAGGGTGATGGCCTCATCCAGCGAGATCCCCTGGGCTTGAGCCTGGTCGAAGTATTTGTCCTGCAGCTTTTTCTGGGCATTGTTGAGGAAGGTGCGGATGATGGTTTCCTCGTCCGTGTTCATGTCAAATTCGTAGGTGTCCGGATAGAGGTAGCCCTGGAGCAGCCAATCGCGGCCTGGCTTCGGATCAATGGCAGCAACAAACGGGTAGTCGATGAATAGCTGAGGATTCTTCATCAGGCTGTCGAGCCGCTTTTCATCAAAGCTGACACCAGCAGCTGCCAGGCGTTCCTTGACCTCGCTGTAAGTCAGGCCTTCCGGGAACGTCACCCGGACGGCAATCGGCTTTTGGGTCAGGATGTACATGATCTCATCATAGCTCATGTCATCCGTGACATAATGCGTTCCAGCCAGGTAGGCCCCATCAAAGCCATTGAATTTCGACAGGACCGTGAAAACCAGCGGATTGCTGATCACCTTGCGTGCCTTCAGGATTTCAGCGATGTCTGCCGTATCAGCCGCACGGGGGATGTAGATCTCGATCGCACCCTTGGTGTCCTTGCCGATTTTGAACTGATTTTCGTCTTCGGGCTTCAAAAACTCGGCATCGAGCTGGTCAAAGCGTGTATTCTGCGAGATGACATAGGTCATGCCAAAATAGAAGCCGATGGCGGAAATCACCAGCAGAACAAATATTGTGACAACAATCACCAGGGTGCGTTTGACGCGGCGAGCCAGCATATTACCTCATCAGTCGTTCTTGCGCGAGCGTTGTTTGGCCCGCATCTCGGAGTTGAGGATCCGTTTTCTCAGGCGGATCGTCTTGGGGGTGACTTCAATCAGTTCGTCGTCCGAGACAAATTCCAGATGTTGCTCGAGGCTCATCTGGACCGGCGGTACGAGTCGCAACGCATCATCCGAGCCGGATGCGCGCATATTGGTGACATGCTTTTTCTTGCAGACGTTGACGACAATGTCTTCGTTCTTGGGATTGGCACCGACCACCATGCCTTCGTAGACGGGCGTTCCGGCACCGATGAACAGGTTGCCGCGCTCCTGGGCGTTATACAGGCCATAGGCCACGGCATCGCCGGATTCCCAGGCGACAAGGACGCCGTGGGATCGGGTCTCGATTTCACCTTTCCAAGGTTCAAACCCGCTGATAACGCTGTTCATTATACCATTGCCCTTGGTGTCGGTCAAAAACTCGGTCCGGTAGCCGATCAGGCCACGCGACGGAATCGTGAACTCCAGGCGGGAGTATCCCTTTTCCGGTGGCAGCATATTCGTCAGTTCGGCGCGGCGGCGGCCCAGTTTTTCGATGACGGCACCGACAAAATCTTCCGGAACATCGATCATGACCATTTCAACTGGTTCACTCAGGACGCCATCGACTTCCTTGACAATGACTTTCGGCTTGGAGACCTGGAATTCATAGCCTTCGCGGCGCATCGTCTCGATCAGGATCGAGAGGTGGAGCTCACCACGGCCCTTGACGATGAAGGATTCGGTGGTATCTGTCTCTTCGAGCCGCATCGAGACATTGGTTTCCATCTCGCGAAACAGACGTTCACGCAGGTGGCGCGAGGTGACAAACTTGCCTTCCCGGCCAGCAAACGGGCTGTCATTGACCGAAAAGGTCATGGCGATGGTCGGTTCGTCGATGTCGACGAAAGGCAGCGGATCCACCGCACCCTGGGCGCAGACGGTATCGCCGATGTTGATCTCGGGAATGCCTGCCACGCAGACGATCTCACCGACTTGGGCGTCACTGACTTCGCTGCGCCTGAGGCCTTCATAGCGGAACAGCTTGACCACTCGGGCATTTTTCGTCGCGGAGTCATTGAAGGTACAGACTGTGACAGTCTGGCTCTGGTTGATGGTCCCGCGCTCGACCCGACCGATGGCAATGCGGCCGATGTAGGAATCGTAGTCAATATTGGAAACCAGCAGCTGCAGAGGGGCCTCAGGCTCACCTTTGGGGCACGGAATGTGGTCGATGATGGCTTCGAAAAGAGGGCGGAAATCCGCCTGGTCTTTCTTGTCGCCTTCGATATCCTTGAGGTCGAGGCAGGAGTAGCCGCTGCGTCCCGAGGCGTAGATGATCGGGAAATCAAGCTGGTGGTCATCCGCTCCCAGCTCGATGAAAAGCTCGAGCACCATGTCAACGACTTCCAGCGGCCTGGCATCCGGGCGGTCGATCTTGTTGATGACCACGATCGGCTGCAGTTTCATAGCCAGGGCTTTCCTGAGTACGAAACGAGTCTGCGGCATCGGACCATCATAGGCGTCAACAACCAGAAGCACACCGTCAACCATCTTGAGCACGCGTTCGACTTCGCCACCGAAGTCGGCATGTCCAGGGGTATCGACGATGTTGATCCGGTAATCGCCATAGCGGACGGCTGTGTTTTTGGCCAGGATGGTGATCCCGCGCTCCCGTTCGAGGGCATTGGAGTCCATGACCTGTTCGACAACCTGCTCATTGTCCCGGAAGACACCGCTTTGCTTGAGCATGACATCGACCAGGGTGGTTTTGCCGTGGTCGACGTGGGCAATGATGGCAATGTTGCGCAGGGTCTTGATTTCAGTTGACACGTTCGGAGGTTCTCCTTAATCTTCTTTGTTCTTGTCGCGGAGCATGATCCAGATCGGCGTACCGGCAAAGCCATAATTTTTGCGGAACTGGTTTTCAAGGTACCGTTCATAAGAGAAATGCATCAGGTGATGGTCATTGACGAACAGGACGAATTGCGGCGGCCGGACCCCGACTTGGGTGCCATAGTAGATCTTGAGGTGGCGGCCCTTGTCCTGGGGCGTCGGAACCATGGCGGTCGATTCGTTGAGCAAGTCATTGAGCATGCCGGTCGTCAGGCGCTGGCTGGCACTGTTATGGACCTCATTGATCTTTTCAAAGAGGCGATGGACACGCTGGCCAGTCTTGGCAGAAATGAACACGACGGGCGCATAGGCCATGAAAGGGAACTTCTCCCGTACCTGGCGCTCGTAATTTTCCAGCGTGCCGGTTTCCTTTTCGACCAGGTCCCATTTGTTGATGACCAGGATCGATGCTTTGCCGGCATTGTGGGCATAGCCAGCCACTTTCGTATCCTGCTCGGTCACCCCCTCAGAGGCGTCGATCAGGATCAGGCAGACCTGTGCCCGTTCGATCGCAGCCAGGGAGCGGATCATGCTGTATTTTTCGACACTCTCATCGATCCGGCTCTTTTTTCTCAGGCCAGCGGTGTCGATGAACCGGTAGCTGCCAAACTCGTTGGTGAATTCCGAGTCGATCGCATCACGCGTGGTGCCTGGGATATTGGTCACGATCGAGCGCTCAAAGCCGAGGATCCGGTTAACGAGGGAGGATTTGCCGGCATTGGGCTTGCCGATGACAGCCACAGAAATCCGTTCTTCATCGCCTTCGTGTTCAGAAGAATCCGGAAAATAGGTGAAGACTTCATCGAGCAGTTCACCAATCCCGAGGCGGTGGGCTGAGGAGATCGCAAATATATCGCCGAGTCCAAGGTTATAGAATTCGTAAGCGTCCGGTGGTGTATCGCCGACAAAATCGGCCTTGTTCACCCCGACGACAACCGGTTTGCCTGATCGCCTGAGCATCTCGGCAATTTCTGCATCATCGGCCGTCAGACCAGCCTTGATATCAACA
Organism: uncultured Mageeibacillus sp.; assembly: GCA_964528645.1. Taxonomy (GTDB): domain Bacteria; phylum Bacillota; class Clostridia; order Saccharofermentanales; family UBA5734; genus UBA5734. The sequence continues at coordinate 45,586 of CAZGSR010000001.1, forward strand.
ACAAAAATAATCACGTCGGCCGTGTCGATGGCGATCTGGGCCTGCTCGCGCATGGAGCGCAAGATGATGTCGTCCGTCTTGGGCTCGATGCCGCCGGTGTCGATGATCGAAAACGGGCGGCCGCGCCATTCGGCATCGGCGTAAATCCGGTCACGTGTGATGCCCGGTTCGTCGTCAACGATCGAAACCCGCTCACCTGCCAGATAATTGAACAGGGTCGATTTGCCGACATTGGGCCGGCCGACGATCGCTACAATCGGTTTGCTCATAGAGGTGCACTCCTTTTTGCATGTAGCCAGTTAAGGCCGCTGACCAGGCCCTCGGCATCTGCCCGGACAGCGTAGACCGGGACAGCCAGTTCATTGGCCAGGGCTTCGAGTGTGATGTCATCCAGGAAAACAGGGCTGTCCGCCTTGAGCATGCAGGACGGGATCAGGATCTGGTCACCTGGTTGCAGGCGAGGCTTCAGCTGACGGATCACATCCTGCCCTGCCAATAGTCCTGTGACCGTAATGGTGTCGCCGAAGAAGTGGTTGGTGACTACAGCAGCGGTGACCGGTATCCCCATGGCCTGTCCCAGCTCCTGGGCAGCTGATTCCAGGATCGGTCCGGCGAGTGTGCCGGTCACCAGCCAGATCCGGCCCCTGGTTTGACGTTCAAAGGCTCTGCCTTCAGCGTACAGCGGTTCTCTAGCCAGAATAGGCTGTTCCCCCGAGAGGTGGGCCTTAAGTGTGGCAGCAAAAAGCGAAGCCATGCCGACGCCATTTTCCAGCTGGGGGAAATCATCATAATCCGATGCCGCCGGCAAGGGTACACCGCCTCGCAGGTAGAACTCGTCCGACGCGTACAGAATGCGGCTGTTTGCCTCCTGGAGGAAGTGGGCCTGGTAACGCTGGACGGTCTCGATCACGGACCTGCATTCGGCAGGAGTAAAAGGACGCATCGGAGCCAGATTGTTCTCCTCACGGAAACGCGTGACTCCGACCGGCACGATGGCAATGCTCTGGACGGAGGGTCGCAACGTGGACAGGTCATGCAATGTTTTTTCCAGGGCATCTTTGTCGTTCCAGTCTGGACAGAGCACGATCTGGGTATTGAGCGCAATCCCTGCTGCTGCGATCCGTTCCAGGCGTTCCATGATCTGGCCCGACTTGGGATTTTTCATCATCCGGATCCGTAATTCCGGGTCGGTGGTATGGACCGAGATGTTCATCGGAGAGAACCGGTAGGCAATCAGGCGGTCCAGTTCCTGGTCGGTGATATTCGTCAGGGTGACGTAGTTCCCGGTCAAAAAAGTCAGGCGCAGGTCATCGTCTTTGAAATACAAAGTTTTGCGCAAGCCTTTGGGCAGCTGGTCGATGAAGCAGAAGACACACTTGTTGTGGCAGTGGGTGCATTCATCGAGGAGGGCTTCCTCAAACTCCAGGCCGAGATCTTCGTCTTCGTCTTTTTCGATTTCATAATCGACGACAGCACCGTCCGGATGCTCGATCCGGACGATGAGTTCTTCGGCAAGCTGGCGCAGGCGATAGTCAAATACATCGCGCACCGGCTGGCCATCGATGGCAATCAACCGGTCACCGGCTGCAAGGTCCAGTTCTTCTGCGATGCTGCCTGGCTGGCAGCCTCTGATCAGCTGGCCCTTTTTCCTGGGCATGTCAGTCCCCTTCCATAGAAAAAGCAGCGAGTCCGAATACTCATCCCCGCTGCGTCATCGTTCTGTTGCCTTTTCTTCTCGTCGCAATGCCAGAAAGGGTCAAAAGAAGCTTACTGAGCCACCTTGACGACTTCGCGGCCAGCGTAATAGCCACAAGCCTTGCAGACCTTGTGTGCCATTTTCTTCGTGTGGCACTGCGGGCAATCAACGAGCCCCGGGACGCTCAATTTCCAGAGAGAGCGGTGCCGTGAAGTTCTAGCCTTGGACCATTTCCGTTTGGGGTTTGCCATTCCAATTCACCTCCATGTTGTGCGCAAGGTTAGCGTCCGGCTAATCCTGCAGCAGTTGTTTCAATTGACTGAAGGGTGACTCCTGGTCTGGATGATCATCCCCGCACGTGCAGTGTCCAAGGTTGAGATTCTGGCCGCAGACTGGACACAAGCCTTGGCAATCCGGACTGCAGACGATCTTTTGCGGCTCAGAAAGCAGCAGATTGTCATGCAGCGCCTGTCGGATATCTATCACATGTCCCTCGTACCGATACCCTTCCTCATCGAGGCCGGTATTGGTGGCAAGAAGGCCTGGCCGGTAATCCTCGCTGACATCGGCAGCCAGATCGCTGGTTACCGGGACGAGGCAGCGGGCACAGGGTTCTGTCAGGGTGGCGTGAAGCTTGCCATCCAGGCGATAACTGCCCTTGCCGGTGTTTTCGATCCGCCCGGAGAATGAAATTGCCGAGAATCCGGCAATGTCACCAGGGTCCAAACCCAGTTCAGCTGAGTCTGGGGCCAGATCGAGTTCCAGGAAATCACCTGTATGATGTGAGATCGGCAAGATATCAATCAGCACAGGACACCTCCAAACACGCGAACAACATTATCCCAGACTGGACAGTATCTGTCAACCTTTCAGGCGAATTTCCAGATCCAGTTTCTGGGTGGCTGTTTCCTGCTGGTTGAAATCGATGGAATAGCCCAGATGAATGGATCCGCCATCCGCTCCGAGTGTTGACTGGGCTCTGGTGGTGTAGATTCCGATGGCCAGCTTGCCATAGGGTGTCACCATGTTGGTGATATGGCGGCTGCCCTGGACAAAGATCATTTCCATCTCATGACTGCCGCTTCGCAGCAAAGTCACAGTGCCATCTGAATCAACCCGGATGGTGGTCCGGGTTCCGTCAAGGCCGGTCGCTTCACTTTCATCGTATGCAACATGCCAGCTGTCATTTTTCTTGTACAGCTGGCCTTCTGTGGTCAGGCGAATGGCCTGGGGTTCTTCGTCCGCCCCCCATTGCTGGCCTTCGATGGTGATCATGGCGTTGTTGTGGATCATGGCAGGATTTCCTCAGTAACGTTCAATATCGATGCAGCCAGCGGCAAGAATCGGTTGGTCCATGAAAACACTGCCTAATTCCTGGAATTGCCGGGCATCATCGCTGGTAAAGTAGGAATGGCAGGCTGGTGTATCCCCTTGATTGAGCAAATCCTGGCTGTGAAGGACCGACTCAACTCGGGCGGCCACTTTGGAGCCCGCGTTGACCAGCCGCACGGATTGGCCCATCGTCCGGGCAATCACAGGGACGAGCAATGGATAATGGGTACAGCCCAGGATCAAGGTATCGACCCCAGCCTTTTTCAGCGGCTGGAGGTATTCATCTGCAACTGCCTGGCTGACCGGATGGTCCCACCAGCCTTCTTCTGCGAGTCCGACAAACAGGGGGCACGCCTGCTGGATGATCTGAGGGGTATCCGTCGAAGCAGCACGGACCGCTTCGACATAGACACCGCTATTGACGGTTCCTTTAGTCCCGATGATGCCGATTTTCTGGTTGGTTGTCGCGGCTGCACCTGCATTTGCGCCCGGCGTGATCACTTCGATCACCGGCACCGGGGCGAAGTTGCGCACAGCCTCAAATGCATGCGAGCTGGCGGTGTTGCAGGCAATCACGATCATCTTGACCTTTTTTTCCAGCAAAAACCGGGCAATCTGCAGGGAATATTTGATGATGGTGTCTTTCGATTTCGTGCCATAGGGCGTCCGGCCGGAATCACCAAAATAGATGGTGCTTTCCCAGGGCAACCGTTCATGGATGGCACGCAGGACAGTCAACCCGCCCAGGCCTGAATCAAAAACCCCGATCGGCAAATGGGCTGGGTTCATATCTGCTCCTGCCTCGTGCGTGTCTTTTTCTCTGCGACGGCGTACTGGCACAGTTTTTTGACCAGAATTTCCAGTGGTACACCCGAAGCTGCAAAGGCTTTGGGGAAAATGCTGATCGGCGTAAAACCTGGCAGGGTGTTGATTTCATTGATCAGCAGGCGATTGGTGTCACGCTCGAGGAAAAAGTCCACGCGCGACAAACCTCTGCACCCCAGCGCTTTGTACGCCTTGATCGCCAGACGACGCACCTTGGCCGCCAGTTCAGCCGGCAATTCAGCCGGGACCAGGACTTCAGCCCCGTCAGCCTTGAAATATTTGGCTTCATAATCGTAGTATTCGACCGATTCGCTGGTGCGAACCTCACCAATCACGGCTGTCCTGGGTGATTCATTGCCCATCACGGCGACTTCAATCTCGCGCGCCCGGACGAATTCCTCGACGATCACCTGGCTATCAAACTGGCTGACAATCTTCAGGGCTTCCACCAGGCTGGTACTGTCATCGGCTCGCTGGGTGCCAACTGAGGACCCCCCATTGTTTGGCTTGAGGAAACAGGGGTATCCAATCTTGCTTTCCACGCGGCTGGCAACCCTTTGTGGATTGCGTTCGATCTCAGATCGAGTGACGGCCAAATAGCGGCACTGTGGAATGCGTGCTGCCTTGAAAAGGATTTTGGCATGGAGCTTGTCCATTCCGGCAGCCGATGCCAGGACACCACAGCCAACATACGGAATACCCGATAGTTCCAAAAGGCCTTGCAAGGTGCCATCTTCGTTATTGATGCCATGGACAGCTGGGAAAACCACATCGGGCAGCTGGGCGTGGAACTGGGTGACAAATTCACGCGGCGAACGCACGGGGACTGGCAATTGGCCTGCAGTCTGTTCCCTGGCCATTTTTTCCCAGGAACCATCGAGGATCGCTTCATCCGGCCCTGTAAAGGCCAGCCAGTCGCCATTCTGGGCAATCCCGGTGCATTGGACTGAGTAGCCAGCCCGGCGCAGGCCACCAACGATGTTGAAAGCCGAGCGCAACGAGATCACATGTTCCGTCGACACACCACCAAATAAAACCAGGACTTTTCGAATCGCCATCTGTACGACTTACCTCACGATCACCGGTATCAAGGTCAGCTGGGAAAGGACATCCATCTGCCGGTCCAATATCCGATTCAGTTTAGCCCAGAGACCTAAGGTGGTCAAGAAGTGGCCGGACACACCGAAAAATGGATAAAGCATCCATCCAGCGGTATAATAGCGTCAACAATCGCACGATAAGGATTCCAAGCCCATGGCTCGTCGTTTATCTCCTGATTCCATAGACCCTTTCATCCTGGCCTATGCGGCCAGGCTTTGGACCATCGCCGGGCTGGTGCTGGCGGCTGCTGGGCTGATGGCTGTCCTTGCCACTGCTTTCATGACCAATTGGCGCGTGGCACTGCTGCCCCTCATCATTTTCCTGCCGGCCATCGCTGCAGCTTTCTGGCAACGCAATCGGCTCGTTTCCGGCCGGGCTGTGCCGGAGTCGATTGCCATTCGCTATCACCGGACGTTGCCGTGTGAAATGGTGCGCTTGATGCTCTGGTTGGTCGCCATCGTGGTCTTCCTGCTCTGGGGGCTGGCCGGTGGCTGGTCCATGGCCTGGCTGGTGCTGGTTGCAGCAGGTCTTTTTGAATGGCTGCTGGACAAAATCTTCAAGGGTAAGGGGTGTCCATGATCCACCATCGGATTGTCATTGCCGAGCAACAGGCAGCCAAACGAGTCATCCCTGCGCTGACCGGATCGGTGCCGGGATTGAAATCAGCGCAGGTCTACAAGGCATTGCGCCGTAAAGATGTGCGGCTCAATGGGCGCCGGATCCAAGCAGACCAGGCTGTTGCCACCGGTGATGTGATTGATTTATACCTGCCCGACCAAGCCAGTCCAGAGGGTGAACCGAGCGACTTGGGGGAGGTTACGTCATCAGATAGCACACCTGCCTACCAGGTCGTGTATCAGGATAATGCGCTGTTCATACTCAATAAAATGGCAGGAGTCGTTGTCCATGGCACGGCCAAAGCCCAGGACGAAGAGGAAGATACTCTGATCGATACCGTCAGGTCAGACTTCAAGGATCCTGGTCTGGTCTTGTGCCATCGCCTGGATCGCAATACTGGTGGCTTGCTCATCCTGGCCCGCAACAAGGAGATCCAGAATGAGGTCATGGAACTGATGCAGCAGGGCAAGATCACGAAACGATATCACTGCCTGGTCAGAGGTGATCCGCAAATGGGGCAGCAGACAAGCCAGAAGATCCGAACGGCTGACGGACTCGAGTTTTACCAGATTGAAGCCTATCTGGAAAAAAGAGCTCGACAGAATGAGGTCTACATCCACGATGAAAGGCGACCTGGCGATGTGCCGGTCATCACCCGTTACCGGATTTTGCGCCGGTTTCCGGGTTTTGGCCCTGAAGGCGAGCCAGTTTGTGAGCTCGAAGTGGAACTGGTCACCGGTCGCACCCACCAGATCCGAGCTCATCTGGCGCATCTTGGCCATCCCCTGCTGGGCGACGGCAAATATGGGCGCAATGCCTATAACCGCTTCTTCAAGGGTCGCCAGGGGGCCCTCAGCCGCCAACAGCTCTTTGCCTGCCAGTTAATCTTTTCACCAGCCATCCGGACAGGCAGCATCGCCCGTCTGGCTGGTAAAACTTTCCAAGTGGAACCAGTCTATGACCTGAACCTGCCCGGGGCAGATAGCGGGATGCGTAGATAAATTTCTACCGGGCTTGCCAGATGACATAGAGCAACAGAAAGGCAAAAAAACCGACCTGGCTGGCCACGATGCCATTGAAAGTCAATTCAAACCGGCCAGAGGATTTCAACCAGGCGCGTTTCTTCAGCAGGCCACCATACAGGGCAGCAGCGGCAAGGACCAGTAGCAGATACGTCAGAGATTTGGTGGGGAAACTGGCCGCGCCAATCGTCATGGGCAGGCCAAACAACACAGTGGTCAAGGATTCGCTGAACACACCGCCCAGCAAACACAGGACACCCATAAACAAGACAACCCCTTCTGCCAGCAAATCCGAAGCACGCGCGCCCTCCTGCGTCAGGGACTTGGCTCTGGGGCCGAACAAGATGGTTGAAAACTTGGTAAAAGATAAGATCGTACCGAAATTGATTAGCAGCAGGCCGTATTCCAGCCAGCTCCCTGTGCTGCCATAACCAATCCAGTATTTCGAGATACTGCCGTTGAAAAAAGGCGCACCGGTGATACCCAGGATTGCCAGTGCCGTTGCAATCCCTGTGAGGGGCATGGACCGCATCAGGCCCCTGATGTCATAGATGTTTCGTGTCTGATAGCGGCGAATGATCAGACCCGCAGCCAGAAACAAAGTCGATTTGAACAAGGCGTGGTTGATGATGTGGTAGAACGCGCCAAAGCTCGCCGGTTCACTGCCCTGGTTGAGTCCGATCATGATCAGGCCGATCTGGGAGACGGTATGGTAAGCCAGGATCAGCTTGATGTCCTTTTGCAGCAAAGCCAGAACGAACCCGACTACAGCCGTAATAAATCCCAGAACCAGGAACAGCTCCCTGGTGTCTATGACAGGAGAAAAGACGGTCTGGAGCCTTTCATAAAGATAAACACCACTTTTGACGTAAATCCCGGACAATACGGCTGACACAGCCGAGGGAGCACTCGGTGTGCCATGTGCCTTGGGCAACCAGGAGAACAGCGGCATCAAGGCAGACTTGAGGCTGGCAGCCACCATGAGGAAGGCATAGGGCAGAAGCAGGGATGACGGATCAGGATGGACTGGAATCTGCCCGGCCAGAAGCTTGAGATCAAGAAGTCCGGTTGTTTTGTACAGGATACCGGTTCCCATCAGGAAAAAAGACATGGAGACCGTGTTGACCAGCAGGTAAATCAGACCATCGTACATGGCCTGGCTGTCTTTTTTGAACATGATCAGGACACTGTTGACCAGCGTTGCGACCTCAAGCAGGACAAACAAATTGAATAAATCACCGGAGAGGAAAATGCCGTTGATCAGACCCTGCATCGCGGTAAACAGGAACAGGAACAAGCGGTCTTTTTCTGCCCGGTTCCACTCGTACAAACCGGCCAGGGTATACACCAGTGCTGTCAGGAGAATCAAATCGATCGCGAGGAAATCGGCCCGCAGGGTGATCGCGGCAAAAACAGGCCAATTGCCCAGTGTCTGCTCGACAGTTCCCACTTGCCGGATTTCCAGGAATACCCAGGCCGACAGGGCAAACAGAACACCCTGAAAAAGAGTGACCAGAAGGCGGGCCAGTCGCGCTGGCAACAGCAGGGCCAGTGTTCCGATCCAGACCGGTCCGACCACAAGCCAGATCAAATAGGGCATGGTCAACCCTTCCGTTTCCATTTGGCCCTCAGCCAATTGGTTGTCCCGTATTGGTGATACAGGTGGATGAACATGGTCAGGGCAACTGCTGTTGTGCCGATGCCAATGACAATATCTGTGATCATCATGGCCTGGGGCAGCGGATCCGCCACAGCAGCGGCGGTTGAAACGTCACCGATCGGTGGGGCCGGGTGAGCAGGGGCCCCGGCCGACAGGAAATACAGGATGATGGCTGATTGCATGACACCCAGGGAAATGATGGCTTTGACCATATTGCGCCGGGCGACCAGGCCATAGACGCCGATAAAAAACAAGATCAGGCTGATGATTTCCCCATCGATCCAAGGCATTTAGAGGCCTCCTTCATGAAAAACAAAGCGCAAGAAAATCAAAGTCAGGCCAGATCCGACCTTGAATCCAATCAGGATGTTCATGACGATCATGTACAACTGGTTTTGCCACACAGAAAGATGCAAAGGGAGCACGATCACAACGAGAATGGAGAGGCCTGCCAAGGCCAGATAGAGGATTTTCTCCATGAATTGCAGGGTCCTGATCCGGATGTCTTCATAGGGGTAGATGACATAATGGCTGATGAAGACAGTTGCCAGGATGGCTCCACCCTGGAAGCCGCCTCCGGGTGATGTGTGCCCATTGAGGATCAGGTAAAAAGCCACCAGGAGCATCAGCGGGTTCAAAAGGCCAATCACAACGCGGATGATGGGGCTGTCCTGGTACATCATCGGCGCGTCCCCCGCCAGGACAAATGGATGATGGCAGCGGCACAGACGAGCAACAGCAAGGTTTCAAACAACGTGTCATAGAGCCGGTAATTGAGATAGATACCGGTCACCGCGTTGGCTGCCCCCGTGTCTGGCAGGCTGTTTTCCAGATAGAAGCCAGTCGCAGGAGAGGGGGCCGCCTGATGCAGCTGCAGATAAAACGCCAGGACAGTGCCCGTCAAGATCAGCATAAGCAAAGCTTTGACCCACCGCTTCATGTCGACTGGGCTCCTTTCTCCAGCCGGAAAAGCGCAACCGGCAAACCAGCCAGTTCCATTTCCGCCAGGCGTGCAGCCAACGTATCCATCTGGTAATCCTCCTGGCCGCCATAAATCCAGACCTGACCCTTTTCGACTGCAATCAGCAAGTCATAGTCTCGCTGGTCAAGTATGGCCAGGCGGTCCAGATCAGTCCGGAACACATGAGACTGGAGTTCCTTTTTGGCATACAGGTGTTCGATCTCGCGCAACAGCCGTGCCAGTTCCTTTTGCTGCTCCGGGTCGAGCGAGTCATCTTCAATCAGGAAAATGGTCATCAGCCGCTGTCGTTTCAGTGCCACCAGATAGAAAACAACGGACAGGCCACTGCCGATAATGGCCTCTGCCAGCGCCACATCAGGAGCGCCATAGATCAGGAATAATACAGATGATCCCAAGGAATACACGCTCAGGTAGATGACCGCATGACGCAAGGTATGTGTCTGGATGGCCAGGATGGCAAAGATGACCAGGCTGATGAGAAAGACTTGCTCCATCAGTCGCCCTCCTCCCTGGATTCGTCATGAGTTTTTACCGAATTGGCAGTTGACTGCCCCAGTCCGCCAAGGCCACTCCGGTATGCGGAGCGAGCGATGGCATGTGTTGCCAGGGGATTGGTGACCAGGACGACCAGCAGGACCAGAACCAGACGCAAGCTGTAGTAACTCAGGCCAGTCTGGACCAGGATACCCAGCATCATGGTTAAAAACCCCATGGTTTCGACTTTGGCCGTGATCAGGATCCGGGCATAGAAAGTCCGGAAACGGAAGACACCCACGAGACCCAGAGCCATGAAAAGCAGTGCCAGGACGATCAGGACCCAGGAGAAAATGTCTGGCATCTGCTTCACCGCCTCTCGACAAATTTGGCCATCAGGATGGTGCCGATGAATCCAAGGACGGCATAGACCAAGGCGATGTCCAGCAAATATGGTTGCCCGGTCCATGCAGCCAGCAAGACAATAAACACCGTTATTTTTGAGGAAAACAGGTTCAATCCCAGTAAACGATCCCAGACAGATGGCCCACGGATGATGAAAATGAGCACCATCACCATCAGGACGGAAATGGCAAGAATGGCAAACAGATAGGAACTCATACCCGCCCCCTCCGGCCCCGTCCCCCCATGAGAATCCGTTCCATTTTCTCAATGCCAGGCTTGATTCCGGAAGGCAATGACGGATCGGCAGGTGCAAAGCACAAGATCAGGAGCGTCCGGTTTTCTGTCGCAAGGGTGACTGTCCCAGGCGTCAGTGTCACTGCATTGGCCAGCATGACCAGGGGTAATTCGTCTTCCAGCGTCACATCATACCGTTCGATCCGGACAGATTCTTCCCGGCGGACTATCTTCCAGATGGCCTGGAAACCAGACTGGTAAATCTGGATGACCAGTGCTGCCAGATAGCGGACCAGGATGATTAGATGGAGTGAATGCACGGCCAGCGGCGGATCAGGCTGCAAGACCCGGATTGTGAAAAGGAGCGATAAAACAGAAACAGCCACCCCGGCCGCAAAAACGGGCCAGGATGGCTTGTCGTGAAGCACAATCCACACCCCGGTCAAGACCAGGGTATACGTGACATAGAATACATCGCGCCGGCGCAAGTGGACGCCTCAGTAGGCTTTGCCCCAGATGACCAGCTTATCGGCCGGTTTGCCACAGCAAACACAAGTTTCGCCGATGGTTTCCTGGCCAAAAGGCAGGCAGCGTGAAGTGGCCGTGGTCTCTTCCTTGATTTTCAGCTCACAGTCGAGATCGCCACACCACATGGCCCGGACGAAACCGGGTTTCTGGGCGATCAGATTCGTAAAGTTGTCCCAGTCAGCTGCATCATAAATCCGGGAATTGAGGCTTTGTTCTGCTTTGGCGTAAAGTCCGGCATGGACCGCATCGAGCAGCTGCGCCACGGTCTGGTCCAGCTGGTCCAGGGAAACGACGGTTTTTTCGCCGTTGTCACGCCGGACAACCACGCACTGGTTGTTCTCAAGGTCTCGTGGACCGATTTCGAGGCGCAGGGGCACACCCTTCATCTCGTATTCGGCAAATTTCCAGCCTGGCATTTTGTCGGATTCGTCGAGCTTGACCCGGAACTGTTCACCGAGGGTGGCTGCTACTTCCCGGGCTTTGTCGAGGACACCCGGCTTGTGTGCGGCAATCGGCACGATCACAACCTGGACAGGTGCGATGCGCGGCGGCAGGACAAGGCCGTTGTCATCGCCATGGACCATGATGATCGCCCCGATCGAGCGGGTCGACAGGCCCCAGGAGGTCTGGTGGACATAGGACAGCTTATTGTTTTTGTCCGTGAACTGGATACCGAAGGCTTGGGCAAAGCCATCGCCAAAATAATGGCTGGTGGCGGATTGCAGGGCTTTGCCGTCATGCATCATCGCTTCGACGGTATAGGTCGAAACAGCACCGGCAAATTTCTCTTTGTCGGTCTTCTGTCCGCGGACGACAGGAATCGCCAGATAGTCACGGTAGAAGGTGGCATAAGTTTCGAGCATGCGCAGGGTTTCTTCCTGGGCTTCCTGCGCTGTGGCATGGGCCGTGTGCCCTTCCTGCCAGTAGAACTCGGTCGTGCGCAGGAACGGCCGGGTGGTCTTCTCCCAGCGGACAACCGACACCCACTGGTTGTAAAGCTTGGGCAGGTCACGCCAGGACTGGATCACATTGGCATAATGGTCGCAAAACAAGGTTTCTGAAGTCGGCCGGACGCAAAGCCGCTCGGTCAGTTTGTCGCTGCCGCCATGGGTCACCCAGGCGACTTCCGGGGCGAAACCCTCAACATGGTCTTTCTCCTTCTGCAGGAGGCTTTCCGGGATGAACATCGGCATGGCGACATTCTCATGGCCGGTTTTCTTGAACATCCGGTCCAGGTTGTGCATGATGTTTTCCCAGATGGCATAACCGTACGGACGCAGGATCATGCACCCCTTGACAGAGGAATAGTCAATCAACTCTGCCTTGAGGACGACATCGGTGTACCACTGGGCGAAATCCTGGTCCATCGCGGTGATGGCTTCAACTTGCTTGTCTTGCTTGGCCATGAGGCTCATTCTCCTTTGGGGCTGTCAAATGGTGTTTGGGGGATTGTCAGAGGCTGCCCCGAACCGGTCGGAAGCAGCCTCAGGTGTCCAAGATCAGGTTGGATGGGCAAATCCTCAGATCGAAAAGCCGCAGATCCGGGCTGTTTCACGGGCGATGGCCAATTCTTCATTGGTTGGGACGACGAGCACTTTGACTTTGGACTCATCCGTCGAGACGACAGCTTCACGACCACGGACCGAGGCGTTGCGGTAGGGATCAATCTCGCAGCCCATGTAGGTCAGTCCTTCGCAGGCACCCTGGCGGATGTCGGCTGTGTTTTCGCCGATACCAGCAGTGAAGACGACGGCATCGACGCCACCCATGGCGGCAGCATACATGCCGATGTATTTGCGGCACTGGTACTTGAAGATGTCGAGGGCCAGACGGGCACGCTTGTTGCCCTCGCCAGCTGCAGCATAGAGGTCGCGGAAATCGCTGCTGACGCCGGAAATACCGAGCACGCCGGACTGTTTGTTCATCAGGTTGTCGACACCCTTGGTATCGAGTTTTTCTTTTTCCATCAGGAAAGTCACGATTGCCGGGTCGATGTCACCGCTGCGGGTACCCATGCAGATGCCGGACAGAGGCGTCAGGCCCATGGTCGTATCGACGCATTTGCCTTTCTCGATGGCAGCGATGGAGGACCCGTTGCCGAGATGGCAGGTGATGATGTTGACGGATTCGAAAGGCTTGCCCATCATCTCAGCGGCGCGCCGGGCGACATAACCATGGGAGGTGCCATGGAAGCCGTATTTGCGCACACCATGCTTTTCATACATCTCATAGGGCAAGGCATACATGTAGGCCTTGGCCGGCATGGTCTGGTGGAAGGCAGTATCGAACACGGCCACCTGGGGCACGCCCGGCATGGCTTCTTCGCAGGCTTCGATGCCGGTCATGTTCGGCGGATTGTGCAAAGGGGCCAGGTCAAAGCAGCCACGGATGGCTCGCTTGACTTCCGGAGTGATCAGGGCTGAAGAAGCGAATTTCTCACCGCCATGGACGACACGATGGCCAACGGCGTCGATTTCGTCCATGCCCTTGATGATGCCGTGCTCTTCAGATGTGAGGACAGACAGGACGGCCTGGACGGCGACTTTGTGATTGGGCAGGTCCATCGGCAAGGTAACCGAGTCGCACCCTTTGCTGGTGTGCTTGATCAGGGCGTGGTCGAGGCCGATGCGCTCGGCGCCGCCCTTGGCCAGGACGTCGCCATTCTGGGCATCCATGAGCTGGTATTTCAGGGAAGAACTGCCGGCATTGATGACAAGTACATTCATGGCTTAAGCCTCCTGGGCCTGGACGGCCGTGATAGCGACAACGCCGACGATGTCGTCAGCAGAGCAACCGCGGGAAAGATCGTTGACAGGACGGGCAATGCCCTGGGTAACCGGGCCATAGGCCTCGGCTTTGGCCAGGCGCTGGACCAGCTTGTAACCGATGTTGCCGGCATTGAGGTCCGGGAAGATCAGGACATTGGCTTTGCCTGCAACCGGGCTCTGCGGAGCCTTGCTCTTGCCGACCGAGGGAACGATCGCAGCGTCGAGCTGCAGCTCGCCGTCGAGCGCCAGGTCCGGCGCCTTTTCCTTGGCCAGGCGGGTCGCCTCGACGACCTTGTCAACCAGCGGATTCTTGGCCGAACCATAGGTGGAGTAGGATAGCATGGCCACGGTCGGTTCCAGGTCCGTCAGCTGGCGGAAGGATTTGGCAGAGGACAGGGCGATTTCGGAGAGCTGGTCAGCGTCCGGGTTTTCCATCAGGCCGGCATCCGAGAACAGGAACAGTCCGTCAGCGCCGAATTCACAATCCGGCACATCCATGATGAAGAACGAGGAGACCAGCTTCGTGCCCGGTGCGGTCTTAAGGATCTGCAAGGCGGGGCGCAGGGTGTTGGCGGTGGAATTGATCGCGCCGGCCACCATGCCATCGGCAGCTTGCTGTTTGACCATCATGACACCGAAAAAGAGCGGGTCGAGCATGGTTTTCTGGGCCTGCTCCGGTGTCACGCCCTTGGATTTGCGCATTTCATAAAATGCATCCACATAGGCAGCATAATCTTTGCTCGCAGCCGGGTCGATGATGGTGGCTCCTGAGATGTCCCACTGTGGTGCGACTGCTTTCACACTCGCAGGATCTCCGATCAGGACGATGTTGGCGATGCCTTTTTCCAGTATCTTGGCGCAAGCTTCGATGGTCCGCGGGTCCGATGCCTCCGGCAATACAATGGTCTTTTTGTCGCTTCTGGCTTTGTCAAAGATCTTGTCAATGAATCCCATGCTTCTTACCTCATTTTTCTATTAACCGGCCCCGGCTGCAATCGGCCGGACAGTGCCGGCATCCGGATGGACAGTTTGTTCTTTTTAGAACACACTACAGTATAGCCGAAAGGCCAGAAGCTGCCAACAGCAAATGGCCCTCCCCGGTCAAAATATGATCCTGTCTGGCGGTGTTTGTATCACGACATTGCCAGCAGTGCCAGGATGTTGTCTCGAGCGGTCATGGTGACCACCCCCTGGCTGTCCTGGCGGAAAACGGCATCCAGAACCGAACTGGTCGGACTGGTGGCCCGATGCCAGCTGAGGCGTTCCACAGCTTGCCGGTAGAGCGGTTCATGCCCGGCGATGCGGGCGATCCTGGCGGTCAAGGCCAGGCCGGCCAGGGATTCCTCGGCTGTGCTGGGCTGCCCTTGGGTGATGTGATAGGTCGTATACAGGACATTGTCGTTCAGCAGATGTTCCAGGAGCCAGCTCAGGGTTCGTGGGTCGAGCTGGCCGATTTCAGCCAGATGCAGCGCACAGGCCAGGGACTCCTGCAGGTCGATCACAGGCGTGGGGCGGATGAACCGGACATAGCCTTGCTGGCTGGTCGCAAAGCCATACGCATACAATGGCAGCGCTTCACTGATCAGGCCTTCCTGGACCAGAGATACGGCTTCAGCATAGCGACTGTCCAGAGCCGGATCCAGTTCGGCCAGCGCCTTTAATGCGATCAGGTCGAGGGCAGCCAGACGGATCACTGGATCACCGGCATAGCTTGCCGCTTCTTGTTCTGTTGCGGGATCCGGCCGCGGTGTCGGTGTGGCAGCTGGGTCTTGTGTCGGAGCGGATGTCGGAATGGCAACCAGCCGATCTGGTGTCAAACCCGTGCCGATGACCTGGGTCAGGACACCAGCCAGACCGGTCTCCTCCTGGTTGAGCGAATCACTGGGCCACTTGGCATACGCTAAAGCCAGGACTCTCAGATAGAGCAGCGAATCCGGCCATGACTCAGAATCATCCGCAGCAGGTTCGAGTCGGGCGTCCGAGTCCAGGCGGGTCATCATCTCCATCGAATCATCCCCGACTTTGTTTCGCACGGGATAGACCAGGCCTCGCGGACTCAGGAAATACGTCCGGAACTGCTTGTTCCATTGGTCAAAGGAAGTTTTTCTTCCTTGTTCGGCCAGCCAGAATCCATAGAGCAGCTGGTCCTGGGCAATCCATTCACCCGACCACTGGGCCGGGAGGCCGAGCTCAGTGTTAGCCTGTTGATACCACGATACGAAACCCACATCGGTCATTAAGATGTTCTGCAGACGGACTTCGATCTTTTTGACCTCTTCTGGCTGGATGGTTGCGGCAAACGAAGCTGCAGCCTGCGATCCAGGTACGGTGAAGGGCCGGCTTGGTGGCGCAGATAACCGAAACCACACCAGCGTTCCTGCTGCGGCCAGCAGCAGGAACAACACGATGAACAGCCATTTGGCTTTTCCGGGGTGATTGCTTGATCCGATCGTTGCCATATGCCGCCATCATAGCAGAATCGCTCCGCCACTGCTATAATCGTCCACATATGAAAACAGCTGGAATCATCGTTGAATACAATCCCTTGCACAATGGCCATGCCTGGCAGCTGCAAAAGGTCAAAGAGACCTTGGGCAAAGACACTGCTATTGTCGTTGTCATGAGTGGGCCCTTCACACAGAGGGGTGAACCAGCCGTGCTCGACAAGTGGACACGTGCCCGTATGGCCCTGGCCTGCGGTGCGAGCCTGGTCCTGGAGTTGCCTGTGCCTTATGCCACGGCCAGCGCCGAGCGTTTTGCCTTTGGTGGCGTCCAAGTCCTGGCAGCCACCGGCATTACGAAGACCCTTGTTTTTGGCAGCGAACATGGTGCCTTGCCTGACCTGATGGACCTGGCCAGTCTCCTGGCCGATGAAACACCGGCTTTTAAAACCGCCCTGCAAGGCTACCTTGAGACAGGCCTGTCTTTTGCCGCAGCACGGCAACTGGCCGTTGCCGCCCAGCTGGGTGACAACCAGAAGGCAGCCCTGCTCAAAAGCTCCAATAACATTCTGGGTATTGAATATCTGAAAGCCATCTTGCGCCTGCCAGCGAAAAAGCGCCTCGAGCCAATAACCTTCCAGCGCCAGGGTCAGGGGTATCTGGATCCCTCCCCTGCGTCACACTTTGCCAGTGCCACGGCCATCCGGCAGGTGATTGCCAGCGGCAGGGACAATCCAGCGTTTTTGCTCCAGCACTTGGCTCATGCCATGCCGCCCGAGGCACTGGGCATCCTGCTGGAGGCAGTTGCCCAACATACAGGCCTGGTCTTGCACGAAGATCTGGCGGTTCCACTCCTGGCTTTGCTCCGGACACGGAAACCCGAGGACCTATACCCTTATCCGGGCATGGGCGAGGGCCTTGCCCAGCGCCTGCACGAATTCGCCCGCCGGCCAGAAGGTCAAGACAATGGGGAAAACCGTCTCAGCCAGCTGGTCGAATCTGCCATGAGCCGGCGCCTGCCGCGAACCCGAGTCCAGCGCGCATTGCTGAATCTGCTTTTGAACCTGACAGCCTCTGATCTCGAGCAATTCGACGCCGCAGGTGGTCCCGCCTACATCCGGGTCCTGGGTTTTGACAAGAGTGGCCGCTACTTGTTGAAACTGATGCGCCAGAAGGCCAGTTTGCCGCTCATCACCCGCGGTTCGGATTTCCACGAGCACTTGAATGACCTCAATCTGCAGCGCCAGGCTCAGTTTGACCTGGCCGGCACCGACCTCTGGTCGATCCTGGCCGGATCGAGTTCCGGTGCCGATTTTGACAGGCCTGTTGTCATTCGCTAAAATCCACACGTGCCCACGATTTGAAACAGGGCTAAAATCAATTTATCGTCACATCAGAAAGTGAGTGTTGCCCCATGTCAAACCAGAACGTTTATGATCTGCTCAAAGACCGCGGCTACCTGGCCCAGGTCACACACGAGACGGAAGTCCGCGAATTGCTGGGCAAGCCGGGGGTGACATTCTATATCGGCTTTGATCCGACCGCAGATAGCCTCCATGTCGGCCATTTCGTCCAGATGATGGTCATGGCCCATATGCAGAAAGCCGGTCATCGTCCGATTGCCCTGATCGGGGGTGGAACGGCCATGATCGGTGATCCATCCGGGCGCTCGGATTTGCGTCAGATCATGACAACAGAAACCATCCAGCATAATGGGGACCGTTTCAAAGAGCAGATGAAGATCCTGATTGATTTTTCTGATGGCAAGGCCCTGATGATCAACAACGCTGATTGGCTGTTGAAGCTCAATTATGTCGATTTCCTGCGTGACATCGGACCCCATTTTTCGGTCAACCGCATGCTGACAGCAGAATGCTACAAGAACCGCATGGAACAGGGCCTGACGTTCCTTGAATTTAACTACATGCTGATGCAGTCTTATGATTTCCTGGTCCTGTATCGCCAGCACCAGTGCCAGATGCAACTGGGTGGGGACGACCAGTGGTCCAACATCCTCGGCGGTGTCGACCTGATCCGCCGGAAAGACCAGGGCGCGGCTTTTGGCATGACTTTCCGTCTCCTGACCACCAGTGCCGGTACCAAGATGGGCAAGACAGCCAAGGGCGCGGTCTGGCTCGACCCTGTCAAGACCAGCCCATTCGAATTCTACCAGTACTGGCGCAATATCGATGACGCCGATGTCATGAATTGTCTCAAGCTCCTGACCTTCCTGCCACTCGATGAGATTGCCGAGTATGCCCGGCTCCAGGATGCCGCGATCAACGAAGCCAAGAAACGGCTTGCCCTGGAAGTGACCACCATCGTCCATGGGGCTGAAGCAGCAGCCGCTGCCCGGTCCCAGGCGGAAGACCTGTTTGAAAAAGGAGGGCGTTCGGAGCAGATGGCCAGCACCGTTTTAGCCCAGGCTGACCTGGAAGCGGGACTCCCCTTGCTGGATGCGCTGCTCATGGCCAAGCTGATCCCATCCAAAGGCGAAGGCAGACGACTCGTTGCCCAGGGCGGTATCACCCTGAACGATGCTGTGATCACCGATTTTGCCCGGCTTCTGATTCCTGATGATTTTGGAGCCGGTGAAGCCATCGTGCGCAAGGGCAAGAAAACCTACCATCGCTTCACCATTTCCTGATCTCACTGGTGCGACCGGAATCACTAAATATCGGGCCGAGGCTACTGCCCCGGCCCTTTTTTCGCATGGAATACGACCCCTGCCCTCCCGGACAGCGCGCTGACATGAAAAAAGGGCGGCTTCTTTGATGAAGCAACCCTTCTTTGTCAAAATCAAGTGAGTGGAACCAAATTATTTGCCCAGATTGTTCAGGGCCTTGGCCAGACGGGATTTCTTGCGGGCTACGGTATTCTTGTGCAGGTAGCCTTTGGCCGCGGCTTTGTCGAGTGTGGCCTGGGTCGATTGGATCATATCGGCAGCACCTTCCACAGAAGAGGCCACAGCGGCTTTGGTCTTCTTGACGGCTGTGCGAATCTCGCTTTTCTTGATCTTGTTGGCAGCGGTCTTTTTGGCGATAACCTTGACGCGCTTGATGGCTGACTTGATATTCGGCATGTCTTTTCACCTCCCGGGAAGACGCAATGATTGCGTTTCGTTTTTTGCACTGATGTATTCTAGCATGCAGATTACCCCTTGGCAAGACTCTCCGTAACATAAAAAGATACCCAAGAGCGAAAAGCCGTGTTAAGATGGGAACAGATGAAAATCTATTTATCTGGAGGAAATAACACATTTATGCCCGAAAATTCCAAATCGAAACCCAGCCGGCCGGCATCAAACGCCCCCGGATCTATTAAAGTTGAGCCACGTGCCAAGCAGGCCACAGGAACCCAAAATCAGCGTACTGGCAAGAAACCTGCGCCCGTGCAGGGACAAACCAGGCAGAAAAATGCGCCGAAGCCTTTGGTTCCCGGAACACAGGTGCAGCGGCCCCGCGCAGAGGGCAAGCCCGTTGCCGGACAACAGCAGCGTGCACAACGTCCAGCTGCCAGCGCGCACAAACCAGCTTCCCCCCACAAGGCCAGGCTGGCACCAGGCCAACAGCCCACTGGGCACCAGCGCCCTGCCACATCGCGCCTGAAAGTCATCCCCCTGGGTGGCATGCGCGAGATCGGCAAGAACATGACTGTTTATGAGTACGGCGACGACATGATCATTGTCGATTGTGGCATCGCCTTCCCAGCTGAAGACATGCCCGGCATTGATGTTGTCATTCCGGATTTCTCCTATGTCATCAACAATCGCCAGAAACTCAAGGGCATCTTCATCACCCATGGACACGAAGACCACATCGGTGCCTTGCCCTATCTCCTGAAAGACATTAAAGTCCCGGTCTATGCCAATCACCTGACCATTGAGCTGATCAGCCGCAAAATCGAAGATCGCGGCACAGGGGTCAAAAATGCCCAGCTGATCAAAGTCAGTGATGGCGATGTGATCGGTGTTGGCAATTTCTCAGTCGAATTCATCCATGTCAACCACAGCATTGAGGATGCCAATGCCCTGGCCATCCGGACGCCTGCCGGCATCATCTACCATTCCGGCGATTTCAAGATCGACCATACCCCGATCCATGGCAAACCCATGGACCTGACCCGGATCGGTGCGATCGGCGACGAAGGTGTCTTGCTGATGGTCTGTGAAAGCACCAACATCGAGAAAAAGGGCTACACGCCATCTGAGCGCAAGGTCGGTGATTCACTGGCCGAGCTATTCGGTAAAGCCGAGGGCCGCATCTTTGTCACCACCTTCTCTTCCAACGTTTCGCGCGTCCAGCAGATCTTCACGGCTGCCGAGCGCTACAACCGCAAGGTCGCCCTGATCGGCCGCAGCATGGTCAATGTCTTTGACGCGGCCAACTCGCTCGGCTACATCGACATGCAGCCGGACACGCTGATCGATGTCAACCAGATCGACCGCTATCCGGCCGACAAGCTGGTCCTGATCACAACCGGCAGCCAGGGCGAACCGATGTCAGCCCTGACCCGGATGGCTTTCTCGGAACATCGCTCCGTAGAAATCGTTCCAGGGGATACCGTGATCCTCTCCTCCTCCGCGATTCCCGGCAATGAGAAATCAGTCTACCGGGTCATCAACGAGCTGTATCGTCGCGGTGCCCACGTCATTTATGAATCCTTGTCCGAAATCCATGTTTCAGGCCATGCCTACCAGGAAGAACTCAAACTGCTGCACAATCTGGTCCGCCCCCGCTACTTTGTTCCGGCTCATGGCGAATACCGGCATCTGTACCGGCATGCCGAGCTGGCCAACCAGCTGGGCAGCCCATGGGAGAGTATCTTCGTCCTGGGCAACGGAGACATCTTTGAGTTCGAACCCATCGAGCAGAAGGCTGACATCAGCGGATTTATCCAGGCAGAAGGCGTCCTGATCGATGGCTCGAGTGCTGGCTACATCGACAACCTCGTCTTGAAGGACCGCCGCCTGCTGTCAGATGACGGTGTCGTGGCCATTTTCATTGCGGTCGACGACAAGGCTAACACGCTCGTCGGCCAGCCTGACATCCAGACCCGCGGTTTCATGTACGAAAGTGAAAGTGAACGCGTCATCCTGGAAACCCAGAAAAAAATCGCTGCCTTTGCCCGCAAAGCCGACCAGGCCAGCAAACCTCTGGCCGCCATGCTGGCGAGCAACCACCTCAAGGACCAGCTCAGGGACTTGCTTTTTGAGCGCACCCGCCGTCGTCCTGTGATCCTGGTTTCAGTGCTGACCGTCTGATGCTGCGCGACCGCGTGACTCCCGGAATTTCCCGGGGGTCACGCCGGTCATTTTCTTGAAAACTTTCGAGAAATAACTCTGCCCGTCAAAACCAGCCTGGGACGCAATATCAACCAATGGCACACTGTCGTTGAGCAGGAGCTTCTTGGCAGCTTCGACCCGGACCTGGTTAACGTAGATGTTGAAATTAACCTTCATTTCATCTTTGAAAATCCGGCTGAAATACGCAGGGCTGAGATAGACCAGTGCTGCGGTCTCTTCGAGTGTCACCTTGCGGGTGTAGTTTTTGCGGACATAGTCGACGGCCCGGTAGATCACATCGGCATGCTTGACGTGGGACAAATTGAACACCTGTTCACTGAATCGGTTCATGATGCCCGACAGCCAGAAGGCAATCTCATCGACATTGCGGAACGAATAGATCTTGCCCAGATAGGTGTAATTCAAGCCGAAGATCTGGGCGGTGTCCGCACCACCCCGGATCGCAGCACGTGACAGGAGAACGACCAGTTCGACGACCCGGGCCCGCATGACTTCGATGCTGCCACTGCTGGAGAAAAAGATATGGCCCAGAATCTCGTTGAGGATTTGCCTCGCCCCAGCTTTGTCGCCAGCTTCGATCCGCTCCAGCAGCTGTTCTTCTTTGGCCATTGGATAATCGAGCAGTGCCGGGTCGACATAGGCGTAGTTTTTCAAAAAACTGATCTGCTCCCAGAGTTCCGCCTGTAGCTCTCCAGACTGGCGCTTTTCCTCCAGCCTGGCAAAGGTGTGGTCAGACAAACCTGCAGCCGTCCAGCAGAGCAGTTCACTGAGGCTATTGACCCGCTCGGTCGAGACCACGGGTATTTCTTTCAGTTTCTGCCACATGGTCTCCCTGGCCTGCTCTGGCCAGTCGAGCCTTTCCGCCAGGTCGTCAAACAAAAGATCTTCCGGATCGATCAGATGGACGGGGCCGCCGATCAGGGCACCCACAACTTGACCCTTCTGGATCACCGGGCTGGCCCAATGCGTGAGGCCCAAGGGGCAGAAATAAACATACTGGCCACCGAAACGTTCAGCCTGGTAACAGCCATAGAGATGGGCATTGCTGCACAATGAGACTGGGCTGGAATGATCATTGTCAGGCTGTGAGTGGTCCAGGTGTGCATGCTGCCAGTCCGGTCCCAGCTGGCCGGCCAGATCGCAAATGGCACCCTGGCCGGGGACAGGGCTGGTTTCGTACAAGGTCTCGCCGGTTGCATCGATCACCCGGCAGCCGATCTGGCAAGCCAGGCTGAAATGGTCAGCAGCTTTGATGGCTTGTTCCAGATCGATCTGGGGCAAGCTTTCGCCTCCCGGCTGGATGACACCAGCGACGCATTCATCCATGTTGGCTATCCCCCTTTATCACCGGCCGCGATGGACTTCGATGATGTCACGAATGGCCTTGATCCGGCCCATGACCCGGTCAAACTGATTCTGGCTCGACACCTCGATCGTCATGACCAACGTAGCCGTCACATCTTTCATCGCAGTCAGCTTACCGGACAGGATAGACACTTTTTCCTCTGCGATGGCATTGGACACATCAGCCAGCAAATGGCGCCGGTCCCGGGCAACAATTTTGAGCTCGACCTGGTAGGTCGAGTTGCCACCATCCTTGGCCCAGGCGACATCGATCAGGCGTGACGCTTTTTCCGCATTCGTTGCCGAACCGGAAGCATTTTCCAGTAGCTGTCGGATGTTGCTGCAGTCTGTGCGATGAACCGCAACCCCCTTGCCGCGGGTAACGAATCCGATGATCGGATCGCCCGGGACGGGACTGCAGCAGCGAGACAGACGGACCAGGCAATTATCGATGCCTTTGACGACAACCCCCTGGTCGTAACGCGATGGCTTATGCTTGCTGGCGGGGCGGGAAATCGTCTGGGTGCCGTCTTCGTCTTCGAGCGGATTCGACTGCGGGCTGTAGACCACCTGGCCCGATGGGCTGATCCGGTAGCCAAGCCGGATCCGTTCATCCTCTGGCAAGTTGCGGATATATTCGTCGCGCAAACGCGGTACAATCTTGCCGGCAGACAGGCCGCCATAGCCGATGGCTGCGTACAAGTCATCCAGGGTGCTCAGGGTGTAACGGCGATACAGTGCTTCGAGGAAATCCGGTTTTAAAAGCTGGGCGTGGGAAAATCCAGTTTTCTTGATTTCCCGCTCGACGATCTCCTTGCCGCGCAGGACATTTTCCTCGCGCATCTCTTTTTTGAACCACTGGCTGATCTTGTTGCGCGCTGACGTGGACTTGACGATCTTGAGCCAGTCCCGGCTCGGACCATGGACCTTTTCCGAGGTCAGAACTTCGACGATGTCACCGTTTTTCAGTTCATAGGTCAGGGGTACGATCCGGCCATTGACCTTAGCGCCATACATTCGATTGCCGATGCCGCTATGGATGTTGTAGGCAAAATCGATCGGGCAGGAGCCGGCTGGCAGGGAACGGACTTCCCCCTTCGGGGTAAAGACAAAAACCTCGTCGGCAACCAGGCCACTTTTGAGGGTCTCCATGAATTCACCGGCGTCGCGCATGTCTTTTTGCCATTCGAGCAGCTGCCTGAGCCAGGTCAGCTTGCCTTCAAAATTATCCGAATTGCCCGACGACTGGGGCGCACCTTCCTTGTAGCGCCAGTGGGCGGCGATGCCGTATTCAGCGGTGCGATGCATGGCCAGCGTCCGGATCTGGACCTCGAAGGGAATCCCCTTGGGGCCGATCACTGTGGTGTGCAGGGATTGGTACATATTGGGCTTGGGCATGGCGATGTAGTCCTTGAACCGGCCAGGCATCGGTTTGTACAATTCGTGAACCAGCCCGAGGACGGCATAGCAGTCGGCTACGGTGTTGACAATGATCCGGGTCGCAAACAGGTCATAGATTTGTTCGAGTTCCTTGCCTTGTGCTTTCATTTTGCGGTAGATGCTGTAAAAGTGCTTGGGCCTGCCCTCGATATCGGCCTCGATCCCCATCTCCCGGATTTTGTTCTGCAGCTGGACGACCACATCCTCCAGATATTGTTCGCGCTCGGACCGTTTTTGTGAAATCGCTCCGACCAGCTCATAATAAGCATTGCGGTCGATGTAGCGCAGGCAGAGATCTTCGAGTTCCCACTTGACCTTGTAGATACCGAGGCGATGAGCCAGCGGCGCATAGATGTCGAGGGTTTCGCGCGCTTTTTCCTGTTGCTTCTCCGGAGTCATGTGTTTCATCGTCCGCATGTTGTGCAGGCGGTCGGCCAGCTTGATCAGGACAACCCGGATATCCTTGGCCATCGCCAGGAACATTTTGCGGAAATTTTCGGCCTGGATCTCTTCCTTGGATGAATACGGGATCCGGCCGAGCTTGGTCACGCCATCGACGAGAGAGGCCACATCCTCGCCAAAACGCGCGGCCAGCTCCTCGTAGGAAATGCCGGTGTCCTCGATGGTGTCGTGCAGCAAGGCGGCTATCAGGGTATCGGCGTCAACTTCCAGTTCCGTCAGGATCTCCGCTGTTGCCAGTGGGTGGATGATGTAGGGTTCACCTGTGACGCGCCGCTGTTGTTCATGGGCAGCGCGGGCAAATTCATACGCATCGACGATCCGCTGGCCATCGTGCTGACCAGAGTATTCCTCATACAGGCGGATAATCCGCTGCAAGATTTCGCTGCTGTTATCGTGATGGCTCATGCAAGGCCTCCCTGAGCTTTCAGGTACTGGTAAGTCGGGGCATCGGACAGGCGGATCTTGGCCTGGTCTTCCCTGGCCGGTAGCAAGGCGATCCGGACACGGTCACGGCCCAGATGCTGGACAGTAAGCAAGCTGCTTTCGGTGAACACCCTCAGGATCTGGGCTAATTTAAAGGCCGTCAAGGTTCGGTTGTAGCTGCGGGAGATCCGTCGGGCGAGCAAGGACAAGTCGGTCTGGACCGGATGATCCGCATAGGCTGTGCGCAAATACTGGAAAGCCATGACATAATCGTCACGGTCCGGAATCAGGTGCTCCAGTGGCAGCTGGCAGGTCCTGGCCAGGCCATTCAAATCGGGTTGCGGGGTGAAAACGTCAGGCTGTTGTGGCCAGATGCGGTCCAGCACGGTCACCACACTGGGATGGATATCCCTGATCTGGAGCTGGACCGTACGGCGTCCATTGAATTGATTCAATTCCAGGGCAAACAGGAGATCGACCTGGTCACCGGCTGAAAACAAATCATCCGCCTGGCTGAAATTAAATGCAATCCCAGCGAGTGGCCGGCCCTTGCCGTCATCGACCGATATGCGAACATGCTTGCCATTGCCGACCAGGCGCCATTCGGTGAGGGTCAGATTGCGGCAGACCAGCAAGGGCTGCCGGTTCCCCTCGCCAAAGGGTGCAAGTTGCTGCAGGGCGACGGCATTGCTTTCGCTGAGGTCATCTTGTGTGACCAGAGCGTCTGCAACCAGTTCGGGCCTGAAGGCCAGCCGGTCAACGTGGCTGGCAGCATAGGCATTGACTGCACTGCGGAAATCGGCCAGGGCGCTCTCATCAATTTCGATGCCAGCCGCTTTGCGGTGACCGCCAAATTTGATCGTGTGCTCAGCACCAGCCCGGATGGCATCCAGGATGTCGAAGTTGCCGCACGTGCGGGCCGAACCTTTGAATCGGCCACTTTCTCCACCCAGGACAATGACGGGGCGGTGATACAAATCGACCAGCCGTGAGCAAACAATTCCGACCACACCGGTATGCCAGCCCGCTCGAGCCAGAATGATCAAGTCCGGCGAAGTGAAATCAAAAGACGACTCAATCTCGCCCGTCGCTTCCGCCAGGATAGCTGCCTCCAGCGACTGGCGCTGGCTGTTTTGCTCCTGGAGCTCCAGAGCCAGCTCCCGCGCCCGGGAGCGATCATCAGTCAACAGGAGTTCCAGGGCAGGCATGGCAGCACCGAGTCGCCCGGCAGCGTTCAACCGGGGCGCCAGTGTATATCCAATCGTGCTTGTATCGACCCTGCGATCGTTCTGGACACAGACAGCCAGCAACTCGGTCAATCCTGTGTGCAAATGGCGATTCAACGCACTGAGTCCCTGGTGAACCAGGATCCGGTTTTCATCGAGCAAGGGCACCACGTCTGCGACTGTACCAAGAGCGACCAGTGCGTATTCCGTCAAATCAGGCAGAGGCACATGCAGAACCTGGCACAAGGCCTGGATCAGTTTGAAGGTGACACCGACGCCAGACAGGCTGGTCGTCGGATACAGGGAATCGGATCGTTTGGGATTGACGACTGCCTGGGCTCGCGGCAGGTTGACCGGGCATTCATGGTGGTCTGTAATGACGACAGCGATACCGGCAGCCAGCAGCTGATCAACCGCCTGGATGCTGGTCACGCCGCAGTCGACTGTGATCAAAAGGCCTGCACCCAGAGCCAGGGTCCGTTCCACACTCGACTCACTCAAGCCGTAACCATCGACCAGACGGTCCGGAATCAGGGGCTCACAGGGAATGCCATTCTGGCGGAAAAAACGGGTCAGCAGCGCCGTAGCTGTCAGTCCATCGACATCATAGTCGCCGTGGATGACGATGGCACGCCCCTCCTCAACCGCTGCCTGGATGGTTGAACAGGCCTGGGCCATGTCCGGCAGCAGGAAAGGATCGTGGAGATCCTCGAGTCTGGGCACCAGGAACCGCTCGCGTGTGTTCGCATCGCCCAGATGGCGACTCTGCAAGATGCGCTCAGGCAAGGGGGCAGATCCAGGCTGTTCGTCCAGGATTTTCCATTCTTTCTGAATCAGCATCATCGACCTCCTTTCTCCGGGCATTGGCCCAAGTAGTACCAGTATAACAAAAGAGACTCGATACCGCGTGATACCAAGTCTCCTTTTCTAATGTGCATAGCGTTTAGCCGAGCAAACGTTTGACGATCGTGTTGACCAGTTTGCCGTCTGCTTTGCCCTTGACGTCAGGCATGAGGACTTTCATCACTGCACCCATGTCACGGGCGGAATGGGCATCAGCCTTGGCAATAGCGGCCCGGACCAGCTCTTCGATCTCGGCTTCACTCAGCTGAGCTGGCAGATAGGTCTCGATCAGGGCCATCTCGGCCTTGTTCTTCTCCAGGATATCCGTGCGGCCAGATCCGGCCAGTTCCGTGACCGTCTCCGCGCGCTTCTTGTGCTCCTTGGCCAGGATCTCAAACACGCCGGACTCATCCAGTGTGATCTGCTGGTCTTTTTCGATTTGCAAGACAGCAGCCCGGATAATCTGCAGCAAATCCTTGCGCAGGGTGTCCTTGGCCTTCATGGCATCCTTGAGGTCTTCCAGCAATTTTTCCTTGATGTTCATCGGTTTTTTAACGCTTCCTTTTCCTGGCCGCTTCGGATTTCTTCTTGCGGCGGACGCTTGGTTTTTCATAATGTTCACGTTTGCGGACTTCGGCCAAAACGCCAGAGCGCGAGCAAGAACGCTTGAAACGACGCAGTGCGCTGTCAAGGGTTTCGTTTTCTTTCACTCGAATTTCAGACATGTTGCTTTCACCCCCCTCAACGGCATAATCCTGCCCACTGTGGTGACAACAGGCACAACAAATCCTCGCGGACTGATTGCAGCAGTA
Organism: uncultured Mageeibacillus sp.; assembly: GCA_964528645.1. Lineage (GTDB taxonomy): Bacteria > Bacillota > Clostridia > Saccharofermentanales > UBA5734 > UBA5734. Next base: position 73,527 of record CAZGSR010000001.1, read on the forward strand.
GCATTATAAGCGCTGGTCCGGACTTTCGTCAATGAAGCCCAGCCCTGAGGTCAGACTGAGGTCAGACTGGGATCAGACTGGATTTTACAGTTTTTCAGACGATTTTATCGCCCAGGACCTTGCCGCCAAGCAGATGAAAATGGACATGCGCAATGGTCTGTCCGGCATCAGCGCCGCAGTTGTTGATCACGCGATAGCCGTTCTGGCGGATGCCCAGCTTATCTGCGACTTTGGGGATGGCACGCAGGACTTGGCCCAGGATCTTTTCACCATCTGGATGACTGGCCAGGGTGTCCAAGTCCGGCACATGCGCTTTGGGTATAACCAGGGCATGGACCGGGGCCTGGGGATGCATGTCATGAAACGCAACGACCGCCTCATCTGCATAAATGAACTGGACGGGGATCTCTCCGCTGGATAATTTGCAGAAAATGCAATCAGGCATGTATTTCCTCCTGGATAGGCTCTGGATCAGAGCCCTAATTGCTTGTGTGCCAGTTCTCCAGCTGCGGCCAGAGCCTGGTCGATCGCTGTGACATCCTTGCCGCCGGCCTGGGCCATATCAGGCCGGCCACCACCGCCACCACCTGTAATCCGGGCGGCTTCGCGAACGAGATTGCCAGCATTGGCGCCCGCTTGGACTGCTTCAGGACTGGCCATCGCGACCAGAGCTACTTTCCCTTCCTGATTGCTGGCGAGGACGACTACGGCAGGGGCGATCTTGTCCCGCAGACGGTCGGCAGCCTGGCGCAGCTGGTCTGCATCGGGTGTATCGAGTCGTGCGGTGAGAATTTTGAACGAGCCGGCTACAATCGCCTGGGCAGCGAGCTCATCTGCTGCACCAGCGGTCCGGCGAGCCTGTTCAGCTTCGATTTGTTTTTCGAGTTCTTTGGTCCGGTTGAGCAGGACTTCAACCCGGTGAGGGACTTCGTTAGCCGGAGCCTTAACCATCTGGCCCATCTTGAGCAGCAGGTCATCTTGTTCACGGACCCACGCCAGGGCAGCCTGTCCAGTGATGCCTTCGATCCGGCGAACACCGGCTGCGACACCACTCTCGGACACCAGACGGAAGAGGCAGGCTTCTGAAGACTGTTTCAGGTGAGTTCCGCCGCACAGTTCCTGGCTGAAATCACCGACGCGGACAACACGGACCTGGTCGCCATATTTCTCATCAAACAGGGCCATGGCGCCAGACTGGCGTGCCTCATCGAGCGACATCACATCCGTCTGGACAGCGAAATTCTCCAGGATCACACCATTGACGATCTGCTCAACCTGAGCTTTTTCGGCAGCGGTCATCGGTTGGAAATGGGAGAAATCGAAGCGCAGGCGATCCGGCGAGACAGCCGATCCAGCCTGAGCAACATGGTCACCCAGGACCTGGCGCAGCGCTTTGTGCAGAATATGGGTGGTCGTATGATTACGGGCGGTCGACAAGCGGGAGGTGCGGTCCACTGTCAGGGCAACAGCTTCTCCCAGTGCCAGGCTGCCTGTTTCGACGATGGCACTGTGCAAGTAGATGCCCTCGGCGGTTTTTGTCGTATCGAGCACGCGTGCGGTGCCAGTGGGTCCGGAAATCTGGCCGACATCACCGGTCTGACCACCGGCAGCACCATAGAAGGGTGTGCGGTCAGTGATCAGGGTGACTTTCTGGTTTTCCACGGCCAGGTCGGAAAGGCTCAACATTTCACTGGCTTCGTCGGTGACCAGGATGGCCTTGATCACACCTTCGTCTGCCAAGGTTTCATAGCCCGTGAACACGGTCGGCACCGTGCGATCAATCCCCTCAGGCAGGCTGCCCTGCCCCCAGGCGGAACCGACTTTTTCACGCAAAGCTTTGCGGGCCATATCTTTTTGCCGATTCATTTCGGCGCGGAAACCGTCTTCATCGATTTCAAGGCCTTGCTCCGCGGCAATTTCCCGGGTAAGGTCAAGCGGGAATCCGTACGTATCATGGAGCTTGAAGACATCCTCCCCGGACAGGCGCAACTGGCCTTCGGCACGGGATTTATCCATCATCTGCTCGAGGATGGCCGTGCCCTGGGCGATGGTTTCGGCGAAGCGTTCTTCTTCGGTACGGATGACCTTGGTGATGTAGTCCTGTCTTGCTTCAAGTTCCGGGTATGCAGACTTGGATTCGCGCACGACTATGGAGCAGACATCATACAGGAATGGCTTGTCGATGCCGAGCAGGCGGCCAAAACGGGCGGCACGGCGCAGCAGGCGGCGCAGGACATAGCCGCGGCCTTCGTTGGACGGGATGATGCCATCCGAAATCATCATCGTCGTGCTACGGATGTGGTCGGTGATGACCCGGATCGCGACATCGGTCTTCTCATCCTGGCCATACTGGACCTTGGCTCTGGCACAGACATAGTCCAGGATCGCCCGGACGGTGTCGACTTCGAACAGATTGCCCACACCCTGCATGATGACAGCAAAACGCTCGAGGCCAGCACCTGTGTCGATGTTTTTCTTGGCCAGCGGCGTATAGGTGCCATCTTCTTCTTTATTAAACTGGGTGAAGACCAGGTTCCAGAACTCAACGTAGCGATCGCAGTCGCATCCGACCTGACAGGTCGGACTGTCACAGCCGAATGCCTCGCCGCGGTCATAATAAATCTCCGAGCATGGGCCGCACGGCCCCGTGCCGTGTTCCCAGAAATTGTCAGCCTTGCCGAGGCGGAAAATCTTTGATTCCGGCAGGCCGACGTCCTGGTGCCAGATGTCGTAAGCCTCGTCATCCTCGAGGTAAACGGTCACGAACAGGCGTTCTTCAGGAATTTCCATGACCTTCGTGCAGAATTCCCAGGCCCATGGGATGATTTCTTTCTTGAAATAATCACCAAACGAGAAATTGCCCAGCATTTCGAAATACGTACCATGGCGGCTCGTCTTGCCGACACGCTCGATATCGGGGGTGCGGATGCATTTCTGGCAGGTCGTGACCCGCGGCGCCGGAGGGGTCTGGGCGCCTGTAAAATAGGGTTTCAACGGCGTCATGCCCGCATTGATCAGCAGGATCGAGGGGTCGTTCTTGGGCACCAGCGGGAAACTGGGCAGGCGCAAGTGTTCCTTGGATTCAAAGAAAGCCAGGAATTTCTCCCGGATGTCATTCAGACCGAGTGGTTGCATGGTGGTCACGTCTCCTTGCCGGATGTTGGCCTTCAATAATGGGCCATTCATTATCCGGAATAGTTTACACGAATCAGCAAGGACGGGCAACTGGCCGCCACTGGTGACTCCGAACTGCTGGTTTCCGACACCAGGCTGGTCCATCCGTAATTAATCTGTGATAGAATCTGGTTTGAACGAAAATACAGATTGATTCAGTCCTTGAAAGGGGTATCCCGACATGTCCCAGTCACTTCTCCAAACGACCCAGGCTGAACAAAGCGCGCTTGCTGCTTCTCTGGGTGTCGCTATCCCGGAACTTTATATTCCCAGAACCGGCATTGATCTGTCACGATGGGCTGTCGTGGCCTGTGACCAGTACACATCCCAGCCAGAGTACTGGCAGCGGTCAGAAGCTCTCGTTGGTGATGCCCCTTCCACACTGCGCCTGGTGCTACCGGAAATTTATCTGGAACATCCCGGAGACACGCCAGTCGAAAGCAGAATCGCCCGCATCAACCAGACCATGGCGGAGTATCTCGACCAGGGTGTCCTGGTTCCCCTGGCGCCGGGCTGCATGATCATTGACCGGGAGACTCGCTTGCATCCGAGCCGCAAAGGTTGGTTGATTGCCATCGATCTGGAGCGATATGATTTCACACCAGGCAACAGGGAACTGACCCGGGCGACGGAAGGTACGGTTCTCGACCGCATTCCTCCGCGCCAGGCCATCCGCAAAGATGCTTTGCTGGAACTCCCCCATGTCCAGCTGCTGATTGACGATCCAGACCGGACAGTGATCGAGCCCCTTTACGCAGCCTTGTCGCAAGAAGTGCCTTTGTATGCAACAGAGCTGGCACAAGAAGGCGGTTCGGTCAGAGGCTGGCACGTGCCTGCCGATAGCAAGTTGCTGGAGACTGCCTTGATGGCCCTGAGCCAGTTGTCATCTCTTAAAAATTTTGGATTGCTTTTTGCCGTCGGGGATGGCAACCACTCACTGGCCACCGCCAAAGCCCACTGGAACAGCATCAAGTCCGAGGTCGCACCAGACCATCCAGCCCGTTATGCCCTGGCTGAGATCATCAATATTCACGATCAGGGACTCGACTTTGAACCGATCCACCGGTCCGTCTTCAATATCGAATTTGAACGTTTCCTGGATCATGCCGACCGTTTCTTCAAAAAACAGCGGGCTGCCATGGACAGGCCTGAACAGGCCCTGAACCAGCATGTGCCGGTTTATGGACCTGGTTTCAAGACTGACCTGTCAGTCCCGCTCCTGCCAGGCGATCTGCTCGTCGGGGCCATCCAGGCCATGCTGGACGATCTGGTGGTCCGGCATCCTGATGTCCGGCTCGACTACATCCATGGCGAAGAAGTCGTACAGGAACTCTCGGGCAAAGGGGCTGTCGGCCTGATCCTGCCGCCACTTGAGAAATCCGAATTTTTCGGCATCATTGCGCGGGATGGCGTCTTGCCGCGCAAAACCTTCTCCATGGGTGAGGCCTTCGAAAAACGCTACTATTTCGAAAGCCGGCGGATCCGCTGATCATGTCCGGCGCACCGGTATTACCCACCGGTTCGTTCGTCGGTGGCCGTTTCAGCCACTCTTTACGTGTCCTGATCGCCTGGGCTGGCGTTTTACTGCTGGTCCCGGGCGTTTCTTTTTGGACACTGGGCCCCAGTGCACTGGCATTTTTGCGCTGGTGGCTCACGCTGCTGATACTCGGCATCATGGCTTGGCCGCTGGCACAGTTTGTGTTTGGTCGCGTTTCCCGAACCCTGGCTTATCTGCCTGCCAAGGCTGTCGGATTGTTCCTGTTGAGCATGCTCCATTGGGAAAGTGGCTACCTGTTTCATCTCGGTCTGACCCGAAACTCACTCTTCGTTCTCATTCTGTTGCTTTTTGCCTTGATCTGGTTCTCCGCCTTCCAGTCATTTTCCAGGCGCCTGATCCCAGCCCGCTGGAGCCAACAGCTCTTTACGGCCGCTCTGGCTGAACTGTTCTTCAGCAGCCTGCTCCTGGCAGGTGCTTACCTGCGCACATTCAAACCAGCCCTCGACAGCCTGGAAAAATTCATGAACGTCGCCTTCATCAACAGCATCTTGCGCAGTCCTGGCTTACCGGCGGCAGATCCCTGGCTCGCGGGTGATACCATCAATTACTACTATTTTGGCCATTACACCTACGCTCTCCTGACCCGTCTCACAGGTCTTGCAACACCGGTGGCCTACAATCTGGGGATGGCAACGGTGTGGGCCTTTGGGGCCAGTCTCAGTCTGGTCTTGGGAGTGGGGATGATCCGCCTGGCTCAGCAATCATCCTTTCAGCACATCAATAGGTCTAACAAGACAAGAATGCGGCCTGATTCCAGGTTTTCTCTGCTGGTACAGGCAGCCGGTGGCCTTCTGTCCCTCCTGCTGGTCAATGTCGGGGGCAACAGCCATGCTTTTTTCTACAGCGACCATGGTCCAGGCAAAACCATCCTCAGCTGGCTTGCCTCGCGAGGATTGCCAGTCGGGAATTTCAGCCAGGCATACTGGTTTCCCAATGCCACCCGATTCATCGGCTACAATCCAGAAACGGCCGATAAAACGATCCATGAGTTTCCTGTTTATTCCTATCTGGTCTCCGACCTGCATGCCCATGTCATCAATCTGGCGATTGTCCTCCTGTTTTTATTGCTGCTGCTCAATCTGTTTGCGCGAATCACTGCCACGGAGAAAACCAGAAAGGAAGATCGCGTACCGGTTGTCCAGCCTATTTCTTTCCATATGCTATGGCGGGAATGGCGCAGCGCACTGTCCCTGCCGGAAATCTGGGCCCTGGGTGTCTGCCTGGCGATTTTCATGATGCAGAACTACTGGGATTTCGTCATCTACGTGCCGGTATCTGTCGTTGTACTGCTGTCTGGCAACGCACTTTTCCTGGCAGGCCAAGGGCTTGGCGCCTTCCTGTTGGCCGCCATCCGCCGGACAGCGTTCCAGGTTCTCACGCTTCTGTCCCTTGCTTTCATCTTGACGGTCCCATTCCAGACCCATTTTGATCCCATGAGCAGCCAGATTGCCATCAGTGCCACTCGAACCCCAGTCTGGCAAGTCCTGGTCCTGTGGGGACCACATCTACTGGCGGGATTTGCTGGCAGCATGGCTCTCGTCCTCAGCCGGAAAGCCCGTGCAGCATTCCGGCCAGTCGACGGACTGGCTATCGCGTTGTTCGTTTACGGTCTGATTCTGGTTCTGGCTCCGGAGATCTTCTATGTCGTCGATATCTATTCCGGCGACTACAAGCGGGCCAACACCATGTTCAAGTTCACCTACCAGGCCTTTGTTCTGCTGGGTCTGGCCTGGTCGTATTTTCTGGTTCGGCACGCCCAGGTCCGGTCGTGGCGCAGGCTGACCATCATTCTTTTAGCAGGATTGCTGGTCATGCCCGGATGGTTCCCCGGTCTGGCGACCCGGCAATGGTACGGAGAGCTGACCCGGATCAACCAGCGGGGGCTCGATGGCCTGGCCCCCCTGGGCCAGAAAAATTCGCCCCAAGTGGCAGGCGAAGCCTTGGAAGAACTCAGCGACGACCTCCTGGCCATCAACTGGCTGAACACGAACGTCCAAGGTCAGCCGGTCATCCTGGAAGCTGCCGGGCCCAGTTATACCGACACTGGACGGATAGCTACCTTCACAGGATTACCGACTGTGATCGGCTGGGAAACCCATGAATGGCTGTGGCGGACCAGCTCCAGCCAGCCCAGTGCCTATGGGGATCTCGTCAAACCGCGCCAGGATGATGTGCGCCTGATGTACACCACCCCTGACCAGGTCCTGAGGCAAGAGCTCCTGTCACAATACCAGGTTGCATACATCGTGATCGGGGCTATTGAGCAGACCACCTATGGGACGGACCTGCAAATGGATAGCCTGGTCAGCAGCGGCTCGGTCGTCTTTGAATCGAAAACGCTGAAAATCATCCGGATAGACAGCCCCTGATAAAAAGAGCCACCATCAACTGGCAGCTCTTTCATCCATATAGTTCTGTGACTCAAAGTTCACGGATCATTGGGGTGGAATCTTGATTTTCTGGCCCAGTTGCAAGTTATCCGACGTCAGGCCATTATAGTCCTTGATCTTGTCAATGGTTGACTGGGATCCATCCCCCAGATACTTGACAGCAATAGAATAGAACGTGTCTCCGGATTTGACGGTATGGACAGTCTCCTGGGCAGGGGCTGCAGTGGTTTCAGTAGGCTCTGGTGTCGTCTCGGCAGTCGTTTCCTCACTGGATGTTTCCTCCGGTGCGGTCTCTTCCGGTTCTGTTACAATGATCTCGTCTGTTTCCCTGGTTGTCTCCGACTGGATGGTCGTTTCGGATGGTAAGATTGTTTCACCATCTTTGCCGAAAATCATGTTGAAAATGGCAAAGACCGCCCCGATGGTCACAGCTGTGATCACCATGTACAGGGCGAGGCGGCGAATCCGGCCATTCTCGTCCCGGGGACGCTCGAAATAGCCCTTGTCATAAGGGGTTTCTTCCTCATCCGCGATTTCATGTTGCGCCGGCTCGTCAGCAGTTGCCATGGACATGACATCCTGGCTTTTGGTTGCTGCGGGTTTGGTTGGCTGGTTAAACCTGCCGGTTACTTGGCCAAATAGGCCTCCCTCTGCAGCAACGCGCGACGGCGCGGGCCGGACCGGCTTGTCTGTGGACCGGATGGACTCGACAAAGCAGGCAATGATCTGCATCGGAACACCGGGCAGCTTGGCAGACGCGGCCGTAATGATCAGGCCAGCTGCATCAGACTGGTCCTCTGCCTCGTACAACAGGCGCAAAATCTCGCGCTGGCCCAGGGTGGTGATGATCTCTTTGTTGCAGACGATCACGCAATCGTCAGGCTGAAGCTGGGCAATATTGGAATACCGGACGGTACCGGCCACACCGGCACAGTAAATGTCCTGGCCCAGGACCGGCTTGCCGTGGTAATCCACCGGCTCCAGGGTGATGTCATCGTGCGTCAGCGGGTACAGGGCATCATTGCGGTATAGATAGGCACACCCATGGCCCATGGTGATCGCAGCCAGTTCGGCATCTTTGACCATGACACCGGCAAAATAGGGCTGACGGGCATTTTCGTGCTGCAGGGAACCACGGCCGGCGATTTCGACCGCACATTCAGCGAGTTCATTGATCTCGGCGTCGATGTTGCGGATGTTCTGCTTGACATCATTGAGAATCCGCTCCAGGGCCTTGTGCGCCCGGGATGATACCAGGTCATCCTGGCCATGGCTGGCTGGATGGGCAAAGGCAGCATAGAAAAAGCCACGATCTTCCCGGTCGAGAGTCGCATCACAGGCCCGGTGTTCACGCCGGGTCGTCAGGCGGCCATCGAGATAATAACCATCAAAAATGCCATTACCAGGAAAATATCGGGCGGTAACGGTCGCTGCCAGACGGGTCAGCGCCGGATGGGGCGATTTTGCCATACGTTCAAGTCCTCCTGTTTGGTGCAGTTCTACATTATAGCACAGATCTTCCGACGCTATGTTGCAGTACGGTTGCAGTTGACAGAACGATGTCTAACACCTGTTCACCTTTCCGGTTGGAAGTCATTGACAGGTCCGGATTCCTGCCAGTGACCGGCCACGTTGAGAAGCCGGTCCCGGGCATAGTCTGACGGTTCTTTCTGGACATGGGACAGCAGCCGTTCCAGAAGAAGTCCCAGCTGGATGCCCCTGACCGGCAATTGACTGGACAGGTCACGGCCACTGATCGCAAGTTCGGCGAGTGAAACCGGTAATCCGGATCCTGATTCTTTCTCCTCCTCCAGCTGGATTTGCTGGCGCAAATTGACAAGTTCTGGCCAAAGGCAAGCCCAATCCGGGCAGATGAAGGCCAGCAATGCCCAGCCATCGACTGCACATTGCCTGGCAGCATGTGTGTCCAAAGCCAATGTTTTAGCCAGAACCCGGATGACAATTGCCAGACTGAGGGCATCCAGCTCCTGGGTCAAATCAAGATGCAGGCGCAGTCCGGCAGCGTAAAGCATCGCATGGCCATTCCGGGAAGCCGGCCGGGACATACGGCACGTCTGCTGGAAAAGCCCGCGCAGATCCTGAAGACACTTTGGGGCCAGGATCTTTCTCAACTGGCGCATCCGGCCATCTGTATCCGGGGCCAGACCAGAAGTCGAATCACCTGTCAGGTCCGGGCGACAGAGCTGGCAGGCCAGGTAGAACAGAGGCACTGTCTGGTCGGTATGCCAGGCAGGTCGAATCCAGGACGCCAGCAGCCGGGTCAGGCTCTGGTTATCCGGGGAGAACCCAAAAAGGCGCCGGGCAATCACAGGCAGCAGTTCGCCAGACTCGAAAGGCAATAAGGCCTGGCCATGCGCGGCATTCATCATGCGGCCCAATTCATGCGTGATCCGTTCCACACTGAGAATCAACGTGCGTTGTCGTTCTCTGCGAATCGCTGTGACCAGTTCCCGGTCCGGTGACAAATTGTATGTCAGGGTGAACCTCAAGGCCCTCAGCATGCGCAGCGCATCTTCACGCAATCTCGTCCCCGGGTCACCCACTGTCCTCAGCCGGTTCTCCATCAGGTCTGTCCAGCCACCAAACGGATCGAGAAGTCCACGACTGGGATGGAAGGCCATGCTGTTGATTGTGAAGTCACGTCTGCTCAGATCCTTTAGTATATCGGTTTCAAACAGCACCTTGTCGGGTCGACGGCCGTCAGAATAGTCACTCTCACTGCGGTAGGTCGTGATTTCGATGGCATGGTGTCCAACCAGGACCGTGACGGTGCCATGGGCCAGTCCTGTGGCAAAAGCATGTGGAAACACGTGCAGCACCTGTTCGGGCAGGGCACGGGTCGACACATCGAAATCCAGAGGGGTCCGTCCGATGGCCAGGTCACGGACACACCCACCCACCAGCCAGGCTTCAAAGCCGGCCTGTTCGAGCCGTTCCAACGCTGTGTGCACGGGTCCCGGAATGCGCAAGGACCAGTCTGGCGGCATGACCATGACGTGTCTCCCCTGCCTTGTTTGCATAATACGTTCTGAGCGTGTATCATTGAGCAACATATTCCTATTTTAACGGTTCGCGCAACTCGCGCAAAGTGAAAGATGATGCATAAAAATCAATCCAGTCAGCCGGTTCGCCACTTGACGCACCGCCGTCTCACTGCTGTTTTCTTTTATCTGGCAATTCTTATCAGTGTCATGGTCAGCTTGCCCATCATGGTCGCTCCACGCCAGGGACTGGCCGATGCCAATCCCGAACTGATCGCGCTGCAGCCCATGGCCCAGGTTTCTGCCGGCATGGCGCATAGCGTTTTTCTCGACTACGACGGACTGGTCTATGCCTGGGGAGACAATGTCTATGGCCAAAGCGGGGCGTCCGGCGAGGATCATGCCAAAACTCCGGTCCAGCTTGAATTGCCAGAACCGGCCCAGGCGATCAGCGCTGGGGATTACCACACGCTGGTCCTGGGACAGAGTGGCACCGTCTATGCCCTGGGTCGCAATGCTTACGGCCAAGTTGGTGATGGCGGGGTTGCCAATGTCGATTCCCCGGTCAAAGTGGCGGGGCTGCCAGTCATCAAGGCCATCGCCGCCGGTGCCTATCATTCTCTGGCTTTAGGCGAGGACGGCAGCATCTGGGCCTGGGGCCACAACACCCAGGGGCAAGTCGGGGATGTCGCATCCGAGGAAGTCCTCGGGATTGATGGTTCGGTTCTCGCCCTGCGCAACACCAGGCCGGTCCAGATCGTTAGCCAAGGCGCTGCCATGATCCGGGCCGGGGGCAATTTTTCACTCTATGTCGACGAAACGGGCCACTTGTACACCTGGGGTGACAACACCCATGGCCAGCTGGGCAATGGCACGACAGACTCACATCGAGCCCCGGTCCAGGTTTCCGGCATCAGCCAGATCGTCGATGTCGCAGCAGGTTCAAATCACGTCCTGGTACTGAGTGCCGCTTCAGGCTACCGCCAGATCTATGTCTGGGGGGATAATTCGCTCGGACAGCTCGGTCTGGGTGGGCAGAAGGCGACCAGCAAGCAGCAACTGCAGCCCGTATTGCTCGACCTCACTGGCAATCTCGATCCGAGCGACGAGCGGCTTTTATCTGTCGCAGCCGGTTATTCGCAGTCTGCAGTTGTCCGGGATGTTTCGACCTCGAGGTTTGGCCAGCCGACCTTGAAAAATGAACTCTATCTCTGGGGACTCAACGCCAGCCATCAACTGGGTCTTTCTGACCAGGCCAGCCGCTATGTCCCGACACGATTGCAGGGCTTTTTCGACGGTTACTGGGGATCTGGTTTCCTGCCTTTCGAGGGTGTGGCGTTCGGATCCGACCATGTATTGGTTTTAAGCAGCAAAGGCCTCCTGGCATCCGCTGGTGCGAATAGCCGTGGACAATTGGGACTGGGCGACGATGCTGCTCGGGTGGCACTGGAGCAAGTCACGACCCAGGATTTATTCTTGCCCCGCTGGGTCAGCGGCCAGTCCATCCGAGTCAATACCGGAAAAGACAACACCATCCAAGTCAAATGGCCCGAGGCGCAGGACAACGTAGCCGTGGCCGGGTATCAGGTCGAGATCACAGCAGCGGGACAGGCACCCGTTCTGCAGGACGTCGGTCTGGTGAACGAATGGACAATCCCTGGAATCGATGATGCCACGCCTGTCCAGATCAGCGTCATGGCCTATGATCGTAACAGCCAGACCGCCCATCCAGCTGATCTGGCCCGCCTCACCGCCTATCGTTTACCGGATGGCACTTTGGCAGAGACCTACTTTCTGACCTCTGAAACCTTCAGGGAACCGGCAGACGCTGTGGTTCATCACTGGACACCTCACCCATCTGGCCAACGCCAGCCGCACGAGGTCCCCTGGTCCTTATCCGGCATCGAAAATTTGCAGGTCATCCCTGCCCCATACAGCATCTGGATCTATGGTGGATCGATTCTCATCTTGCTGATCAGCCTGATGTTTGTCATCCACAAAATCCGGCGAAAAAGCCGATCAGTCGTAGAAATGGATTCCGAGCGCGAGGTAGAGGCTGGCTGACAGCATCGATCCCATGGCGTCGAGGTCGCGGGCAAATCCAGCCAGATTTTCCGCATCTCCCGCCAGGCTTTTAGTCAATCTGGCCATGAATCGGCTGACGAGGCCACGTTTGTTGCCGTAAAGCTCGGCAAGCTGGCGCAGATAGGATCTGGAAATGCCCAGGGCAATCGCAAAGGCCAGTAAAGAGCTATCCAGCTCAGGATTTTCCGGTTCGTGTTTCCTCCACCGGGCATAGGTGCTCAGCAGCTGCCTGAATGCCCCGCTCTTGGCTGCTTCGGCATTGCCCAGACGAGTCAGATGCTTCAAGCCCATGCCAAATCCCGCAAACAGCAGAACCGGAATGATGAGGAGCAATCCTGTCGGAGCTCCCGTCAATCCCGTGATGAGAATTCCGGCAAGGGCATAGCCTCCGGCCAAAGTCAGGCCGATGACTTTGCCAAGATGCCTTTTGTGGATGTCGATCAAGCCATCTTTAACCATATCTTCCTGGATCAAATGGATGAACTGCTCATAATAGGCAGCAAATTCTGCTGCAGTACCCTTGTCCAGGGCATATCTGCGAATCTGGGCTGTCGATAGCGTGTTTTCCCTGGTGATACGCTCAAAAAACCACTGCAGCAGAAAGATTTCATAAGCTGTCATACCTTGGTAATCCGGCACGCCGTGAGCCAAGAGCGTGAATACATGACCATCGAGTCGTAATTTGCCGCGCACAACCAGATCCATCATGGTGCCCAGCAGGATCTGGCCGGGATGATGGTAACGTGAAAGTCTGGCCAGAACCGCAGGTGAATACGCTGGTATGGCAAATGAGTCCCTTGTTGTCTCCAGAAGCCGTGGTTGTCTGAGCAATCCTTCGCGCTCATAAACGAGAACGAGAAAAGTCAGGACAAAAAGGCCCACAACCAGCAAAATCCAAGTCAGGCGAGCGAGAAATCCTGCCACCCAAGTCCGCTGGATCATCCGGGCCATTTCTGCTTCGATTTCTGCAATCACCGAGGTCTTGTCCTGGACGATGCCTTGCGGCAGCAATGCTGCACCACTGGCAAAGCCTGCTGTAGGCAAGATCACAACTGCTACCATGTCCTGGCCGGCTGTAAGCTGCGGCGCGCTCATCTGAATCGTGTCCTGATCCACTTCGGTGGTGACAAACAGAACTGGACTGATGGCCTGGTACCAGGGTGAAGCTGCTTTTTTGGCAGTGGGGTAATGGATCAGCAGAACGGGACTGGCGATGTCTTTGTCTTGCACCAGAGAAAAAAACATCCGGCGGAACTTGACAGAATCCCTAAGCTGGACCAGTGCGCCTTCGAGTTCATACTGGATGACGATCTGTCGTGTCTCTGATGCCTGTCCGACTGTCCGGATCTTGAGCCGCTGGATAGAATCATCTGTGCTCAGCTTGTAAGACAGTGACTGGAGATTGGCTTGAGTATTGGCTTCTGCCGGCATGACTTCCACCATCTGGACAGGTGAGCCTGCGACGATGGATCCTGCCGAGATGGCAACCGATACCACCTGGAGTGATCTGGCTTTACCCGCATCCAATATAAAAACCAGCTCTTCACAATCCTGCTGGTACAGAATATCCAGCTTCTCCTGGACCATGACTGTACCATCGGCGGCGAGCTGGCAATCGATGCGATAGGAATTGATCCGGTAATCGGACAGGACGCTGGCAGCAACTTCAACGGCTGCTGCCGGGCTGGACCAGGGTGTCAGCAAAGACAGGCTGGCCGGGCTCATGAGAATGATGCCCAGAAACAGCAAAAACACCACGGCCCACTTGAAGGCAGGCCATGGTGTCATCATGCAAGAGTGGTGAGGAAAGTGGCGCATGTCGGTGAGCTCCTCCTGCAGGTGTGATCAGAAATCCAGACTTCTGCCACATTATACCACAGGCGGGGAACATCAATTTTTCAGCGGTTGCGAATCAGGTTGACCCGGATGATGCCATCCACAGCCGTGAGCTTGTCGACAACAGAGTCAGGGCAATGGCCATTGATTTCGAAAACAGCATAGGCGTATTCTTTCTTGCTGCGGCTGGAGAGGTTTTCGATGTTGATCCCCTCACCCGATAAAGCAGTCGAAATCTGTGCCAGAATATTGGGGACGTTTTTGTGGATGACGCAAATACTCTCATCGCCACCCTTGGGGTTCTTGACATCAGGGAAATTGACACTGTTCTTGATGTTGCCGTTTTCCAGATAGTCGATCAGCTCATCAACTGCCATGACCGCGCAATTATCTTCACTTTCCGGTGTCGATGCGCCCAAATGCGGGATGGCAATGACATTCTTCATACCAAGGATTTCAGCGGACGGGAAATCGGTCAGGTAACGGGCGACTTTGCCAGCCTCAAGAGCCGTAGCCAGGTCAGCATTGTTGACCAGGTCACCGCGCGACAAATTGATGATCCGCATGCCATGCTTCATTTGTTCGATGGCGGCAGCATTGATGAAACCCTTCGTCTCTGGAGTGGAAGGCATATGCAAGGATATGTAGTCGCAGTGTTCATAGATGGCCTTGGGATCTGCTGCCCGTTTGACTCCACGGTTGAGCATCCAGGCGTTGTCGACGGTGATGTAGGGATCATAGCCGTAGACATCCATGCCCAGTTCGTTAGCTGTATTGGCAACCATGGCACCGATGGCGCCGAGGCCGAACACACCCAGCTTCTTGCCATAGATTTCCGGACCGACGAACGCTTTCTTGCCACTTTCGACTTCCTTGGCAATGTCAGTATTATCCGGCAGAGTGCGCACCCAATTGACGCCACCGACCAGATCGCGAGAGGTCATCAGAAGCGCGGCAATCGCCAGTTCCTTGACGGCATTGGCATTGGCGCCCGGCGTATTGAAAACAACGATGCCATTCTGGGAGCACAGGTCGACCGGGATATTGTTGACACCGGCGCCGGCCCGGGCAATGGCCTTGAGATTGGGCGCAAGCTCCATGTCCAGCATATTGGCCGAGCGGACCAGGATCGCATCCGGATCCTCGACTGTGCTGGAGACCTCATATTTGCTCTTGTCAAACTGGCGAGTGCCAATCGCTGCAATTTTATTGAGTGTCTTGATCTTATACATTCTGTTCAAACTCCCGCATGAATTCTATCAGGGCATCGACACCAGCTTCTGGCATCGCATTGTATATGGAGGCCCGCATGCCACCGACGCTGCGATGGCCTTTGATGTTGACAAAACCAGCCTTTTCAGCCGCCTTGCAGAATTTCTTGTCCAATTCATCATCGCCAGTGACAAAAGGCACATTCATGATCGAACGCGAGCCTTTTTCGACAGGAGCCTTGAACAACTTGGAAGCATCAATGAAATCATACAATTTCTGGGCTTTGCGGTAATTGATCTCTGCCATGGCCTCGAGACCGCCTATTTCGTCACGAACCCACTCAAGCACCAGCTTGGCAACATAGATCGCGTAACAAGGCGGTGTGTTGTACATGCTATCGTTGTCAGCTGCGACCTTGTAGCTGAGCATGGTCGGGGCCAGGGGATTTTCATGGCCGATCATGTCTTCACGGACGATGACCAGAGTCAGGCCGGACGGACCCATGTTCTTCTGGGCACCGGCATAGACAAGGGCAAAGCGCGAAATATCAATCGGCTCAGACAAGATGCAGGAAGACAGATCTGCGACCAGTGGGACAGAACCCGTGTCCGGGATCGCCGGGAACTTGGAACCGAAAATCGTATTGTTGTAGCAGATATGGACATAGTCCGCGTCTGGACGCACATCTTCTGGCTTGAACGCCGGGATATAGGTGAAATTCTTGTCAGCGCTGGAAGCCAGGACTTTGACATCACCGTAGCGCCTGGCTTCTTCGTAGGCTTTTTTCGAAAACATGCCGCTGATGACATAATCGGCTTTGCCGTTCCTGGTCATCAGGTTGAGGGGGATGGCCGCAAACTGGGTGCTCGCACCGCCCTGGAGAAACAGGACCTTGTAGTTAGCCGGCACACCGAGCACGGAGCGGACGAGAGCCTCGGCATCGGCAATGATCTTCTCATAGACCGGGGATCGATGGCTCATCTCCATGACGGACATGCCACTGCCCTGGTAATCTGTCATCTCTGCGGCAGCTTTTTGCAAGACCGAGAGCGGCAGCATGGAAGGACCTGCTGAGAAATTGTATACCCTGCTCATTGTCATCACTCCTGATTCTAGAAATTGAAATACGAAGAACATTCTAGCAGAATGTACGCCAGACCGGAATCTTCAACCCGTAGCTAACGGTACATCTTCACGTGCAAAGTCAGCAATCAAGCATCTTTATGCGCAAAAACAGCCTAATTTCACCAATCTTAAACGCTTACGAAACTCATCCGTCGATAAATGACCTGATTTGCTCCTTGTTGGCCGCAAAATCGACTGCGATGACGCTGGCACCACCTATGGTGGCATATTCCCACGTACCGTCAAAAGGCACCCGGGCTTCGGCAAATGAAACATCGCCTGCACCAATGACCTCGGTAGTCAAACTAAAGAGCTGGTCCGCTGAGATATTGGTCTTGACATTGCCGATTGCATATCCCACCAGTCCGGCAAGCGTGGCCGCATCCCCCTGGTTCCTGATCTGGCTGAAAATCGCCTTGATGGTGGCGCGCTGACGGGCAGTCCGGGTGAAATCGCCATTGCCGACCCGGCGATTTCGCGTATGGGACAGGGTCTGGGCCCCAGTCAGGTGTTTGACGCCATCGCCATCCGGGATGCCACCGATTTCGGCATTGATGTAGTCGATTTCCTTCTGCGTCAGATACAAATCGATGCCACCGATCTGGTCGACGACGGCAATGAAATTTTCAAAGCGGATTGTGATGTAGGTTTCCAGTGCGACGTCAAAATTGTTGCGCAGGGTTTCGGTCAGCAAGGATTCCCCGCCATAATTAAAGGCGGCATTGAGCTTGGTCGAGCTGTGACCAGGGATGGCCACGTACATGTCGCGCATGAAAGACAGCAGCTTGATTTGCTTGTTGTCACGGTCAAAGGTCAGCATGATCATCGAATCCGAGCGGGCCCCGTCGAGTCCGAGCCGGGCATCCGAGCCGATCAGCAGAATGTTGACCTTGCCCGTACCGGACAACGTAACGGGTGTGGGCGCCTGCGTTGGCTTGGGCGTCGGCACGGGTGTGGGCGTCACAGCCGGCTTGACAGTCGTTTCAACCGGTGCGGTTGTCGTTGCTTTCGTGGTAGGGGCGGAAGTTGTCGACTCGGCGGTCGTCGCCTCAGTTGTTGGTTTTGTTGCGGTGGTGGTAGTCTGCGTCGTGGGTGCCAGGGAGGTCGTTGGATTCTGCAGCGTCTCAGTGCCACCTTCGGCTGGGGCGCCCTGGTTGGTACCTGCCAGGAGGCTGGTCTGCCCTGTTTCGGAGACCTGGCCAGCATCAGCACCGCCCAGATCCAGGAAAACAAAGGCACTGGATGCCAGTACCAGCAGGACTGCGGCCGTGATGGCCATGATGCGATGCTTGGGAGAAAGAGTTCTGGTTTTAGCGCCATGCTCTGGTCCGGTCTTTTGCATGAATGGGTCCTCCCTGGATTTGCCAGAAATTTCGGCGGCGAAATGACTCGGATGTGATTGGTTTTGCCTGTCATCCATTCTACAATGAAATCAGCCAGGATGACAGGCAGATTCAAATGAAGGAGTCGCCATGGTTGAACAGATCAAATTGACCGAAGGATCGATTCGTCCACAACTCATGAAAATTGCAGTTCCCATGAGCGTTGGTCTGTTTTTCAACACATTGTTCAATGTCGTTGACACATTTTACGCTGGCAGGCTGGGCACCGAGTCACTGGCTGGCATGTCGGCTTCGTTTTCCGTCTTTTTCATCCAGAATGCCCTTTTATCTGGACTGGCAACTGGTGTGTCAGCCCTGATGGCCCAGGCCCTGGGGCGAAAGGACCCGGACGTCATCCGGAGGCTGAAAAACACCGGCCTGGTCCTGATTGTCAGCCTGAGTATCCTCCTGACAGTTGCAGGGCTTATCGGTTCGCCCTGGCTTCTGTATGTTCTGGGAGCACGGGAACTAGCCCTGAGTGAAGGGTCCCGCTACGTGCGCACCATCTATGCTGGCAGTCTCTTCTGGGGTTTCAATGCCATTTTCCATGCCATCCTCAGTGCCCATGGGCAGACCCGCCCCTACCGCAATTTCCTGATCATCGGCTTTTTTCTGAATCTGGTCCTGGATCCCTTGTTTATCTTTGGCTGGCTGGGATTGCCCCGATTGGGCACCCTGGGTGTCGCCCTGGCAACCGTTCTGGTCCAGGCGATGGGCACCATCTATCTGGGGTGGCAAGCCAAAAAACACAAGGTCTTCGAGCGCGAGGACCTGGCCACAGCCCAGATCAGGCTCAAAACCGCTGGAGACATCCTGGCTCAGGGGGTTCCAGCTGCTCTCAATATGTTGACGATCGCACTTGGCGTTTTCGTGATCAACTGGTTCATCTACCGGTTTGGTTCAGATGCGGCTACAGCAGGCTATGGAGTCGCCGTCCGTATTGAACAGCTGGCCCTGTTGCCTGCGCTTGGGCTCAACACGGCGACACTGGCCATGGCAGGCCAGAATGCCGGGGCCGGGAGATACGATCGTGTCCGGGAAATATATTACACAGCTCTCAAGCTGGGCGCGCTCATCATGACCGCCGGCATGGTCTTGTTGTATCCATTGGCACCTGTATTGATCGGATTGTTCAACCGGGATCCGGACGTGATCGCGGAAGGGACGTCCTACCTACGGATCGAGTTTCTGGCCTTGAATGCCTATGTGATCCTTAACGTCTGCCTGTCGCTGCTCCAGGGACTGAAAAGGCCCCACTATGCCGTCTGGATCGGCCTGTACCGCCAGATCGCCATGCCGATCCTGATCTTCCATCTGCTGGGTCGCATCCTGGGGCTGGGTCTCACTGGAATCTGGTGGGGAATCGTCTTCACGACCTGGAGCGGTGCTGTGGCTGCTCTTTTGATTGCACGCTTTGAGCTGAGGCGGGCAACATCTGGCCCGGGGCAATCCTCACAATCTCCTCGACCGACTGGATAATATGAGTCATGCGCAGGAAATCTCGAAATTCAGCATCCGGTAAGGGCCGGCTGAAATAGAATCCCTGGATATAATCACAGCCGTGTTGGCAAAGCCAGTCGAACTGGGCCTTTGTTTCAACCCCTTCCACAACCACCTTGTGATCCAGGCCTTGGACAATCTTGAACAAAGCATCCAGGATCATCCGGTCGCGGTCTTTGGTCTCGAGATTGCGGATCAGGGAACGATCCAGTTTGACCACATCAATCGGCAGATCATTGAGGGCCCCAAAAGTGGCATAGCCTGTGCCAAAATCATCCAGAGCCAGTTTGACACCATGTTTTTTCAGTTCAGTAAACAACTCAGACACTTCATGGACATCACTGACCAGCGCTGTCTCTGTGATTTCCAGAAGCAGGCAGGAGGGACAGACCTGGTAGTGCTCGATGACATCGAGGATCAGTCTGACCAGCTCGTTGCGGCGGTATTCCAACGTGACTGCTGACAAGTTGACACTGATCACCAGATCAGAAAGACCGGCCTGTTTCCAGGCAGCCAGCTTGCTGCACGCTTCGCGGATGGCCCAGTCTGTCATCGGGATGATCAGCCGGGTCCTTTCGGCCAGCGGAATGAATTCACCCGGAGCAATCTGGCCCAGCTGAGGATGGTTCCAACGCATCAGGGCTTCAGCATGCCCGAAATGATTACGTTTGATGTCGAAAATGGGTTGGTAATAGAGTTCAAATTCATTCTTGCCGAGGGCGGTGGATAAATCCGCAGCCAATATTTCAGCCCGTGTGCGGGCTTGGGCCATGGACGGGCTGTAACGCGTCACGGTATTACGTGATTTCTTGGCAACATACAAGGCGATATCCGCGTTCAGGATGATCTGATCCAAGTTGTAAGGTTCATCCAGGCAAATTCCGATGCTGACTGTGATCTGGATTGTGTGATGTTTGTATTTGAATTGCCTGGCCACAGCAGCTTGAATGGAGCGGGCCAGTTTTGTCACCTGGTCTTCTTCTATGAGTCGCGTCAAGACCAGAAATTCGTCACCGCTGTACCGAAACACCTGGTTATTGGACCCTGCACAGGTCTGGAGCACCTGGGCCAGTTCACACAAAACCTGGTCCCCCCCAGAATGGCCCAGCGTGTCGTTGACACCATGGAAATTGTCCACATTGATCAGCAAAGCTGATAGCATTATTGTACGATCTTTAGTATATTTCTATGGCAGCCGATTCAACAACCATCTTGTGATAAACTGATGATAGTCAAGGACTACCCGATTTTCCAGGAATGAGTACATCATTGAGACAGACCCAGTTCAAATAGGGCTTTGCGCCAAGCTATTCAGGAGGTAGTGCACATGCGACTTATGGAACAAGCCATTCAACTCGAAATCGATGGCGAACAGTATTATCATCAGCAGGCCAAGCTCAACCAGGGCACCCCACTCGAGACTGTCTTCATCTTACTGGCCAAGGCAGAAATCAAGCATCTGGAACTCTTGCGCCAGATGGATCGGGGTTCCTATCCAAGCATGGATGGCGATCCGTCAAAAGAAGCCAGAGACCTTTTTGGTACCCTGGGCGAATTCAGAGTAGACCCTGGTTACATAGCTGACCAGCTCGAGGTTTATCGTGCGGCCAAGGAAATCGAGCTCAAATCCATCGAGCTTTATCAATCCATGCACAAATCTGCCACCCAGGCAGAAGACAAGAAGCTCATGCTGTTTTTAGTCAAACAGGAACAAAGCCATTATGATTTGTTCGAAAACCTGGAAACACTGCTGGAACGCCCCACGAGCTGGGTGGAGTCGGCAGAATTCGGCAATCGCGAAGAATACTGAGGGTTTACTGTCTGCATGACATTCAAGATACCCAACAGATAGTAGAACAAATCACCGAAAGTCGTCTGATGGGTATTCTTGATTATTAGCCGATCTTTTTGTACAATGTCAAAGATCGGTATGAAATCGATTTTCAAACGCTGACGCGTTTTTCCTTGTTTAGTTTGCATCACTGGATAGGTATACTCATGAAGGTATACAGGTTTCTGCAGAAAACTGTATACCTTTTTTTTGTTAAACATCTTATGAAAGAGTGGACTTACTTATGCACATGGCAGACGCCTTGATTTCACCCATCGTGGGTGGAGCAATGATGGCAGCAACCGTTGGTACAGCTGCATATTCGATTAAGAAGATTCAAAATGATTTGGATGATAAAAAAATACCCATCATGGGTGTGATGGGGGCATTTGTATTCGCTTCTCAAATGATCAATTTTTCAATACCTGCAACCGGGTCCAGTGGTCACCTGGGCGGTGGGCTCTTGTTGGCAATCATACTGGGGCCGTACGCGGGATTCCTGACAATTTCGTCCGTTTTGCTGATTCAGGCATTATTCTTCGGAGATGGTGGATTGCTGGCCTATGGCTGTAATGTGATCAATCTTGGATTTTACACATGTTTTATCGCCTATCCTCTGATTTACAAATGGATCACACGAAAAGGACTGACTTCAGGGCGAATCTTCGGGGCTTCGCTGATTTCGGCCATCCTTGGTTTGCAGATGGGAGCATTCAGTGTTGTGCTGCAGACCTTGTTTTCTGGCAAAACAGAATTGCCTTTTGGCACGTTTCTCCTGCTCATGCAGCCGATCCATTTGGCGATTGGTGTCGTTGAAGGTCTGGTCACTGCAACGGTTGTGACTTTTATTTGGAAGGCTCGGCCAGAGATTCTTGAAAGTTCTGCAGCTGGCAAAGCCATGGGAAGTATTTCGATCAAAAAAGTCCTGACGGCAGTTTTAGTGA
Source organism: uncultured Mageeibacillus sp. (assembly GCA_964528645.1). Taxonomy (GTDB): domain Bacteria; phylum Bacillota; class Clostridia; order Saccharofermentanales; family UBA5734; genus UBA5734. Next base: position 95,566 of record CAZGSR010000001.1, read on the forward strand.
CGACGCTGGTGGTCGGTGGTGTTGTGTCCTGGTTTGCGTCTTCCAATCCAGACGGTTTGGAATGGTCGATGGAAAGAACTGCAGGAACGGCAGAGTTGGAATCAGCAGGGAGCGTGCATGATCTATTGGCAACGATTCAAAGCAAGACTGCATGGATGCCTGATTATAACTTTAAAACGGTCACTGAAGACGGGGCAAATTCATATACAGGCACCAGTGTTTCAGGCATAATAGGTGGAGGCTTGACCCTGGTGCTTGCGGGACTGATCGGTTTGATGATCAGCGTGTTTAAACGGAAGAAACCAATAGCTTAAGAAAAGCAATGATTTTACGGGGTTGGCGAATTGCCCGACCCCTTATTAATTGGGACTGGTAGGATGTCAAGAATTGTAGATTCGATTTACAACATCAGGTTATTAGACGATTTAGCCCGGAAAGATACTGTCATCCACAGAATACATCCTGTTCCCAAGCTGCTTGCCACAATCGTCTATTTGATTGTCGTTGTGTCCTTTGATCGATATGAAATCAGCGGACTGTTGCCGTTTGTCATGTATCCGATGGTCCTGATTCTTTTAGCAGAACTTCCTGCAAAGCCAATTCTGAAAAGGCTGCTGATGGTTGAACCGCTGATTATTGGAATCGGTATCTTGAATCCGATATTTGATCCAAGAGGCTGGACCACTTTTTCTTCGATCATGATCAAAAGCGGATTGACTGTCACGACGTGCCTTGTATTAGTAGCAACGACTGGCCTTGATCAGATTGCCCAAGCCTTGAGGACAATAAAAGTACCCAGCTTATTCGTGCTGCAATTGCTTCTGGCTTTTCGGTACATTTCTGTGCTGATCGAGGAACTAGCCAGAATGCTGAGGGCCTATGCTCTCCGTGCACCGCGTCAGAAAGGTATCCGATTGAAAGACAGTGGATCTTTTGCCGGGCAGTTGCTTCTTCGCACCCTCGATCGAGCGCAGCGTGTTTACGATTCCATGCGGCTGAGAGGTTTTAGCGGGGAATACCATTCCTATGGCAAATCAACGATCAAGGGGAAGGACCTTTTATATTTGCTGGCATGGAGTCTGTTTTTTATTGCCGGGAGGACATACGATCTACCGGCGATTCTGGGATATCTGGTCGAGGAGGCAATCAGCGGATGAGTCATCATAAAATCGAAGGAATCAATCTTCACTATTCATATCCAGATGGCCACGAGGCCATTAAAGATATTTCCTTTTCCATTTATCATGGTGAATCAGTTGGGATCATCGGCGCCAATGGGTCAGGTAAATCGACGCTTTTACTCTTGATCCTGGGGATTCTTTTTCCTGACAAAGGCGAAGTCAAAGTTGGCGACGTTGCTGTCACCAAAAAAACATTGGCCATGATCAGACAGAGGCTCGGACTGGTGTTCCAGGATTCGGATGACCAGCTGTTCATGACGACCCTCTATGATGACGTAGCCTTCGGACCACGAAATCTCAATTTAAGTGAAAGTGAAGTCAATTCCAAGGTCAATGAAGCTTTGGAAATGGTCGGCATCCCGCAACTCGCCAACCGAGCCCCATTCAAGCTTTCAGGTGGCGAGAAACGGGCTGCCGCGATCGCCAGTGTGTTGTCCATGCAGCCGGATGTGCTGATCATGGATGAACCGACTTCCGGCCTGGATCCGAAATCAAGACGGAGATTGATCCATATCTTGAAGGGGTTTAGCCATACCAAAATCATCACCAGCCATGATCTGGATATGGTCATGGAAACGTGCGACCGAATCATCGTGATCAAAGACGGCGAGGTGGCCGCTAGCGGCAGTCAATTAGAGATTCTGACCAACGAATCTTTGTTAAATGACTGCGGGTTGGAGATCCCCCTCTCGTTACAGCGCTGTCCCGTGTGCGGAATGAGTAAAGATCCTATCTCCGAACACACGCTACCCATATGGAAAAATGGCATAAACTGTAGTCTCAATGACGATTGGTAGCGGCAATGTAAGGTGCAAATCGGAACCGACTCTAAAGAAATTACAAAGAAACAAAGAAATTGATCTTACCAAGCATCTTTGCTATACTTGATGTGAAAAGTATTCACATCAGATATTCAAAGAGACTGGGAGTGATTGAATGCCAGGAGTTGCAAATAGGAAACGGGATGTTGGTAGTATAAAGCGCGAGCAATCAATTGCGGCAAGATCAAGTCAGAAAAAAGACCTGATCCAATCCTCACATGAGAGCCGGATCATCAACGTATCACAGAAACGGCAGATTACCCTGCCACTTAAGTACTATCAGGCATTGGGATTGGGTGATCAGGTTGAATGTTCATTTGAAGATGGTGCAATCATCATCCGCCCGATTTCCAAAAACGGGGGCGAATTTTCGGTTGAAATACTGAAAGATCTTGTGGCCCAAGGATTATCGGGTGATGAATTGATCGCCAAATTCACGGAACAGAGCCAAAGGATCAAAACGGCGATTGGCCAGATGCTAAAGGATGCAGATGATCTGGTTATTGGCAAGAGTAAGTCGGCAAGTGTCTCAGATATTTTTGGTGATATCAAAGATGGTTCGGGTGTCAAAAGTCCCCAACTGACTAAAATGATACAATAGTAAGGAC
>CAZGSR010000002.1:0-94174 GCA_964528645.1 uncultured Mageeibacillus sp.
AGGAATTTCAAGTTTCTAAAAGCGTTTAGTGTAACTTTTATGCAAAGTTAAGGTACATACTGGTCTTGACGAGCTATTATCCTGCGACGACCGGTACGGTGACAGCAGCGGTCGATGCGACGTCCCTGGATCCCCCTGATCCAGATGATGAGCAGCCGGACGATTCATCCTCCAACGGCCCGGAGCAGGATGATCCTCCGTCTGACGATCCGCCCGTTGATGATCCGGAAGATGAAGCAGATCTGGCAACGTCCCCATCATCGAACCGTATGCCCGCAAAACGTGATCCGATCACGATCCTGCATTCCGCAACCAGTGTGCGCACCGAGGATCTCAGTTACTTCGCCGCGATCCCCGAACAATGGATGGCCGATGTCACCTATGTCGAGTTCTGGCTCGACGCCGCCCCCGTGAGCGATGATCCTGATCAGAAAGCTGCTGTGGCCCAGGCGGAGGCTGCTGTGCAGGCTGCTGGCTACACGCTCTATGACACCTGTTCGGTCTCCCTGATGAGCCGCGTCACTTGGCGTGACCACAGTCAGGTGACCCGTCCGATCGATCCCAGCTGCATCCGGGCCAATATCCCGGTCCTGCTGCCCATCCCGGCTGAGTTGAGTGAGGTCACTGGCTTAGGCATTGCCTGCATCGATGAGGCCGGTGCCGCGGCTTTCATCGCCAGCGAGCGGGTCACGATCGAGGGGGTCGAGTATCTGAGATTTGAGAACAACAACTTGCCCGCGATCTATGGATTTGTCGGGTGAGGGAACGGTATCAGGCGTAAGCATTACACCGTTGTGTGTCAAAAATAATGACATTTAGCAGTTGATTTCGACTGGGCTAATCTTATAGTTGGCTACCAGTTCGTTAAGGAACTTTTCCTCAATCGCCAAAGAATGAACTTGATTGGTTAAATGTAAATAGGTATACTTATACAAGCATATGTCATAAACAAAGTATTCGTTGGAGGCAACCATGAATCGACGTCCTTTGAAGTTCCTGTCTCTTGTCATTCTTTCCTTTTTGATGGTGGGAATCCTTCCACTATCCATCTTGCCAGTCTACGCTTTGGATGAACCCTTCGAAAACAGTGGTTTTGAAAGTGGATTGACGGGCTGGTCATTATCGGATGCAGGTTCGATATCAGTCCAGACCGCTGTGAATATCACAACGGGTGACATCTATGAATGGGATATCATACCTTATAATAACCTGCACATGGCTCAATTAATCCCCAATACTTCTGTCAATGAGACCCAAATGTATGAAGATTTACTAATGAATGATGCGTCTATCAACTATATTGAATCGAATTATAACATCACAAACACAGCCTATATATTCAAAGATATTGACATGGCTGCAAATCAGAGCTTTAGCATGGCTTGGCATTATCTGGCCACAGACTATGATCCCTTCAATGATGCATCTTTTTGCTCCTTCGTTAAAGTAGACGATGAAACGGCGCTTCCCATTATCACTACATCCAATTCTGTTTTGTCTCAGGTTTCTTTGCTGGGCGCAACAGTGGCTTCCATGGCCAATTACACAACGGGCGACTATGGCAGTACCGGCTGGCAAACTGTCAGTTTCAAGGCAACCCAGGCAGGAACCTATCGCATTGGATTCGCAGTTTTCAATGAAGATGATACGGCCCTCAGCCCATATCTTTTTGTCGATGATAAGGTAGGGACAACGTTTAAAAATGACGAACCCTTTGGCGCTGTTGATCCAGATGAAGATGCACCCGAACCGCCTGGTGAAGTTATTGATGAAGAAGAAGAGCCGGTCAAAAAGTCAAAAGCTCCTGGACGCCATGAAGTCGTTACCTTGCTGACGAATCCTCTTGATCCCAGTGGTGTCAGAACCGTTAACTTGAATTATTACCTTGCATCACCAGAAATCTGGCATACGGATGTGAAAAATTTGACAGTCTGGCTGGAAACAGAAATTTTTGATCTAGCAATGGCTCAGAAAAAGGCTAAGCTAACTGCGGGATTGATGTTATTGCGCGACTACAACATCCGCCTAATGATGAAGATCGTTTATAAAGATGGTCGAGTTGAAGTGAAGGAAGTTGATAACGCTGATATCAAACGCAATATCCCAGTCATGATTCCGATTGGTGATTGGGCTTCGATTCCTGACTTAGGTGTTGTGTACATCGACACGAACGGCAATACAGCCAATCTACCAGTCAATCGGGTCACGATGGATGGGATAGAATACCTGCAGTTCGAGAACAATCACTTTTCGGAATACGGCATCGTTTCAGGTGCCAAAGAGGTCACCCCGACCATGGTGCCAGGCGCCCAGAGGGGAAATTAGATGATGAAGGAAAGCAAGTGCCTGGGAGAGTAAGGTTGCGGAGGTCAGGTCAAGAAATTTCCGGAGGAATGACCTGGGGGCACCATACAAGGAAACAAAGAAATTAAACTTACCAAGCATCTTTGATATAGTAGATTGGAAGAGTATTCATTTTTGTTATTCAAGAGACTGGGAGTGCTTGGATGCCAAACATGAGAGCCGTATCATCAACATTTCGCAGAAACGTCAAATTACATTGCCACTCAAATACTATCAGGCGTTAGGATTGGGTGATCAGGTTGAATGTTCATTCAAAGATGGCGCAATCATCATCCGCCCGATCTCCAGAGATGGCAGTGAGATTTCGGTTGAAATCCTGCAAGACCTTGTCGCCCAAGGATTGTCAGGTGATGAACTGATCGCCAAGTTCACACAACAGAGTCAAAGATCAAAACAGCGATAGGTCAGATGCTAAAAGATGCAGATGATCTGGCCATTGGCGAGAGGGTGCCACGTCGCCGCACCGGAAATTGATCACAATCCCAGCCATTTTCCGTACCGTACCGACTCATTTCCGCTCAGGTGATTTGGCACCGCTTCCGGGGAGGAGACAGATGGACCCTGCAAAAATGCTTTATACCAGTGAAAGGGTGAAGTGGCGGGAATGGCTGGCTGAGAATTTCGAACACGAAAAGGAAATCTGGTTCGAATTTCCCAAGAAAGCGTCAGGCGAGCCAGGCCTTTCCTATAACGACGCTGTGGAAGAGGCACTCTGTTTCGGCTGGATCGATAGCACTATCAAGGAATTGGATTCATTACACCGAGTGCAGCGGTTTTCGCCCAGAAGAAAGGGCAGTGGATATTCCAGGGCCAATATTGAACGGCTGCTATGGCTTGAAAGACAGGGGTTGATTCACCCGGAAGTCAGAGAGACCCTTCTCGATGTCATCAGAGCACCCTACGAATTTCCTGCTGACATTCTCGAGGCCATCAGGCGTGAAAAAACGGCCTGGGAGAACTATGAAAAGTTTCCGGAAGCCTACAAAAGGATCCGGATTGCCTATATTGATGCAGCAAGGAAGCGTCCTCTTGAGTTCAAAAAACGTCTGGAGAACTTTATCCGGAAAACAAAGGAAAATAAACTGATTGGATATGGCGGAATCGACAAATACTATTCGGAGGGTGCCACGACACAGGACCGGCAATAAGTCGGGAAGGTGCGGCATATGGCTAGGGTGGTGGTCAATTTCCGGAGCGGTGACCTGGCACCTCTATCCCCATTCGAATTTTCTGGAGGTTTGAGGGTGAAACGGATCAATTTACACTTGGCAAATGTCAGTTGGTTTGATAGAACGTATATGCAGGCTATTCCTTCATCTTATTTGAATTTTGCTTTATGACTGTGACAAAACCAGTAAGTGTCAAGATCACCTAAAGCGATCGAGACTAGAAGCAGAACAGAGGAAGATGAATGGAACAAAAAAAGAGTAGGGCTGAAAACTATTTTGATCGGATCAAAAAATTACTTAGCTCAGGCATAATCGAAACTCCACCAAATTTAGACAAACGATTTTTCAGAGTCAGGATCAACCAAAATCGAGAAATTCTTGGCTGGGATTTAATTCAGACTGATTTTCAATTCTCAACTCTTTCTGATCAGTCTGGGGCAAAGTTGAAAGCGACTGAAAATGTTGGATGTCATCAGTCTGGCGACAATTTAACTTGGCAATCTTTTTCGTTTCATTTCCATCCAGCTCCTGATTCCCATTTGAGACCCTATCGATTTGATAAAGAAATCAATCAAGAACCCCATGCCAATGCTGACTTTTCTGATCAGAGTAGGAACCATTTTTCTCAATCCGATCTTCAAATCAGATTTGATGACATGAATCTATATTTGGCACTTCGTCTAGGCCAATACTACCAAAAATTTGGTTTGTATCCACTTGAAAATCATTCCGCAAAGGATTACAACCAGCTGCTCAACAAAAACAGGCAAGAAATATTTGGAAATTAAAAATGTCTCTGCCGAGCCAGATTGTCAGATCCAATAACAGCAGATAATTGAGCGATTTCATCCGTTGTTGCATGCATATACTGTTGATAGAGATCACTGGACAAATAGTGATACTTCTGCTGATATGCTTTCAGTTGGGATTTCGAAAACGAGGGCTCGTCAACAACTTCAATAAAGTCAGAATAATGCTTGAGATCATCTAACAATAGATTCGCCACTGACATCACCCCCCTGTTTGGTCATTATAACGCTGCCAAGTCAGAATTGGAACACGGGTGCCACGACACCCGAGCGGAAATTAGTCGGGAAAGTGCGGCGAACGGCGCGTGTGCTGATCAATTTCCGGTGCGGTGACCTGGCGCCAAAACCACGCAGTAAAAATTGGGCCCGAGATCGAATTGCTCTATGAGGGTGAAATGATGCGCTGCCAGAAGGGTGGTGACCTCGTCCACACCGAGACGGGAGTTGATGGGCGGGCCAAATGGTGTGGCGGAGCGGTGGAATTCGATCACAGCGAGGCGACCGGCAGGTTTGAGCAGGCGGCGAATTTCAGTGATGAAGGATTCCTTGTCCGGAATTTCGTGCAGGACCGTGGCAACCAGCGCGAGATCGACCGCATGATCCGGGGCAGGCAGCAGTTCATCCACGACCAGGCGCAGCTCGATATTGCCTAAACCTGCTGCAACCGCCTTGGCTTCGATCGTTTCCAACATTCGAGGATTGATGTCGAGGGCATATACGGTCTGCGAACTCATTTGTGCAGCTGCCAGGGTGAACAGTCCGCTGCCAGCGCCAATATCGCACAGCACATCCGCACGGCCGAAGTTCAGCCGTTCCAGTGTTCCAGTGGGGTTCAGTTCCCGCACGCGTTCCGGTCGCTCCAGCTTTTCCGGCGAATGCTGGTGCACAGGATGATGCTGATGATTATCGGATGTATCCATGGCGGTTTTCCTCACGTCAGACAATGAATGACCTGGGGGCGTTGGGCCCAGTCACTGAGTTCAGGGGTCCAATACCCCGCCCATGTTCGCATGGCTTCATATTCAGGGTGGCCAGGGTTCAGCATGATCGACCGGAACTTGACAAATCCCCCCACGCCTCCGACATCTTCCGGGGGCGTTTGGCCGCTGGCTTCGACCAGGCTGGGGGACTCTTTGTCATAATCTTCCAACACTTGAACCAGCTGAATGTCATGTTCCCAGTCATCGCCCAAGTCGTAGGTATAGAGGATCTGGCTGTACGCAGGCAAATACTCCTCCAACGCATGCCCTTCCATCAGCACGGCTTTCTCATCGTACTCCAGGCACTGAGCATCGGGAACGATTCGGGCGACAGGCTGGTCTTTTTCACCTGCATGGATGGCAAAATCATAAAGGTGATAATCTTTCCAGGCAAAGACCCTTTGCAGCACGGCATGCAGCCGTTCAAAGCTCATGTTGGCAGGGACAATGATTCGCCGCTCTGCCTTGTAGACATCCAGATCGAGTGTAACCAGCAATTCAAAAGCACGGTACTTGTAAGCAGGCTTTCCTGTGAGCTCGGCCAATGCATCAACCATGGCCTGGTAGGGCATGAATTCCCCGCTGGCATTTTTGGCGTAATTGACATAATGATAGTTCACGTCGGTGCCCACCGTATCACTGTACATTTTTTCCACACCGTTGTATTGCCTGCCAATGTGAAAACAACACTCCAGCCCGGCTTTTGTCACCCAGGATGCCGTTTGTCGATTAGTGTTTCTCGCCCATTCAAACTCGCCCGCCAATCGCATATATTCTTCAACAACCTCAGGATTGATGTTGATGAACAACAAAGCATTGGCAATGGCTTTTTTCACCATCTCTTCCAGCTTCTTCAAATCTTTCTTTTTTACCTGGTAAATGGCAACGGTGAATCTCGTCGCGTGATTCACCAGAACAAGCAAATCTTCCGTGCGATGATTGGACCACACCGTTGTCCAGTTGGCAGTCCAGGAAAAAATGGGTTGGTCATTCACGGGAGCAGCTGGAGCTGAAACGCCCACTGCATCGACGAGCTTCTTGGTCATTGCGATTTTCATGGCAGATTCCCCCTTTTTTTAGCCAGCCTGCATTTGATCATACTCCGCGCAAACAGGTCATCTGTCACCTGTGCTTCAGCCTTTTCCCAGCCCTGCCAGGATCAGCAGGGCGGCCAGGATCGAGTTGACCGGCCCAAGCACCAGGCGCGGATGTATTAACCATAGTTTATCACGTTGGGCGCAGAGGGGCTTGTTTGGTCAGACCGTTAGACGCGGTACTTGCTGCAACCCATCCATTCCGACTGGCATCTTCACTTTCCCTATGCAAACTGGCCTTATCAAATCAAGCGATTACACCTATTTTGATAAGGCCAGTTTGCATAGGGATCATCTGCGCCATCACCGACGCCAAGTAGATCAAGGACCGCTTCGACCGCGACCCATGTAGGATTTTTCATCATCAGCCTGGTCGTTTGAGAAGACACAGTCAATTGATGGGAAATGGCATGGAACGCATGACAAAAGGGGTTGTCGCAAACCCATTCGGTTTGGGACAGCCCCCCTTTTGTCTGACAAGCGTATCTGGTTTGGAATGAGCAGGTTTTACACAAAGAGTCCGATCAGGAGGATTTCAACAAAACCGACAGCCCAGGCGATGGTGCTGGTGAAGGACCAGACGCGGATCTGCTCTTTTGTGTCTTCGATTCCGAGCATGCGGTTGACAACCCAGTAATAGCTATCGTTGAAGTAGGAGAAGAACAAGGATCCCATGCTGGCAGCCAATGCGGCAAAGACCATGTTGCCACTTGCGGCGGCGACGATGGGAGCGGTAATGGAGGCCGAAGTGATCATGGCCACTGTGCCGCTGCCTTGGACGAAACGGACGAGCGTTGCGACGATGAAAGGCAGGATGATGATCGGGATCGGGGTTTGTGCAATTTGTTCAGCGATGAAATTGCCTACGCCACTGTCACGCAGAACCTGACCCAGTGCACCGCCGGCACCTGTGACAAAGATGATGATACCAGCTGAACGGATGCCTTTTTCCATCTCATGCATGACAACTTTTTTGGGTGTGTGGAAAGCAAGCATGTAGATGGCTGCAATCAGGCCGAGGCCGACGGCGATAACCGGTGTGCCAATGAATTTCAGAATACTGAAGATGCCTTCTTTCAGGCCCATGGCTGCTGTAACCGTATTGACGAGGATCAAGACAATCGGCAGGAGCAGGGGGAAGAAAGAGACGAACGTGCCAGGCAGGTTGTGTCCTTTATCTTCGCTGGTCAGATCATAGACCGGAGCCTGGTAGGGAGGACGGATCCAGCCTTCGCCATCTTCGTCGGGCAGTTGATAGATCTGTTTGCCCATCCATTTGGCATAAACAAGGGTAGCCAGAGCCATTGGGATGGCAAGGATGATGCCCCAGAGCAGGAACTGGCCGACATCAACGCCGAAAGTGCCTGCGACGCCCAGCGGGCCCGGTGTCGGTGGTACCATGGAGTGCGTAATGACCAGGCCGGCGGCCAAAGCGATACCCAGGCCGACGACGGATTTTTTGGTCTGGCGGGCAATTGCCTTGACCAGTGGGGACAGGATGACGAATCCGGAGTCACAGAAGATCGGGATCGAGACGATGAAACCCGTCAGGGACAGTGCGATTTCCTCATGCTTTTTGCCAAACATTTTCAGGAACGTTCTGGCCATCCGTTCTGCTGCGCCGGAGATTTCAAAGATCTGGCCCATCATGACACCAAAACCAATGATAATGCCGATGCTGCCTAGCGTTCCACCAAAACCGGATGTAATGCTGGATACGGTCTTGTTGGGATCCATGCCGCCGATCAGGCCGACGGCGACTGCCGCGACAATGAGCGCCAGGAAGGCATGGACCTTGGTTTTCAAGATCAGAAAGATGAGTAGTGCGATACCAATACCCAGTGCGATCAGCATCTGGGTGCCCGAGATAGCTGGCGCTTCTGCGGTCATGAACAGAACAGGCATAGACAGAATCCTCCTATGGAAAAATATTTCACAGCAAGCCCGACACTTGCGATGAATCCGATTGGAAATACGGAGCATACTTGGCAGCCAGCAGAATGGCTTCGACCATGCTGACGGCACTGGCGATCCCCTTGCCGGCGATGTTGAAGGCTGTGCCATGGTCGACCGACGTTCTCAGGAACGGCAATCCATTGGTGATGGCGATGGTCCGTTCAAAATCAAGTGTCTTGGTCGCGATATGGCCCTGGTCATGGTAGAGCGAGAGGACGGAGTGGTAATGCCCCTGCAGAGCCAGGTGGAAAACCGAGTCGGCACCGACCGGCCCGACGACATCATACCCCTGGGCTTTTAGTTCAAGGACGGCTGGCTCAACGTCCGTCACTTCTTCGTCGCCAAACAGGCCGTGTTCACCGCTGTGCGGGTTCAACCCTGCGATGGCCATGGTTCCGGAACTGATGCCGAGTCGCCTCAGGGCCTCGGTGCAACGTTTGACATAGTCGATGATCCGGTCTTTTTTAACCATGTCGCAGGCCTTGCGCAACGAGACGTGCCGGCTGAGGAAAAATACGCGCATACCATGGACTTCGAACATGGTCAGGGGATCCTGCGTCTGGGTCAGTTCGGCAAAAATCTCCGTATGCCCGATGAATGGCACATTGCCGGCGCGCAACGATTCCTTGTTGATGGGGGTTGTGGCCACCGCATCGACTTTCTTGGCATTCGCAAGCTCGATCGATTTGGCGATGTATTCGAAGGCTGCCTGACCGCACAGGGCAGAAACTTGGCCGATTGTAAAGACTTCGGGATCTGCATTGGCCAGGTCGATCAGGTTCAGAACGCCGGCTTCATCCACGGCCTGGTCGGGGCTTGTGACTGGATGGATGCGCAAAGACAGCTGGCAGACCTGCATGGCATGAGTCAACGCCCGCTGGTCGCCGATGACCAGACAAACGGCCGTTTTCTGGACTTGCTCGTCGGCGATCGCTTTGACGACGATTTCCGGGCCGATACCGGCTGGATCGCCCATGGGGATTGCAATCAATGGTTTGTTCATGTTGGACCTCATTTCATTCGTAATTTTATTGAAGTCAAAATTCAATTGCTGGACATGCCAGGTGTTATTCCTGGTCCTCAACTCTGGCCAGCAGGTAATCAACACAGCGGATGATGGATTGGGTATCGCCTGCCATGCCGCCTTTGGTGACCATCTTCATGCCGCTGTGTTTACCGTCGAGCAGGATGCCGAACGCGACCAAGGGTTCAACTTCATCCATCAACCGCATACCGCTTGACCCAAAGAGATGGCCGACGGCAATGGTGATGTCGCCACCACTGGTATAAAGTCCTTTAAAGCGTGAATCTGCAGATAGGACTTTGTCAGTCATTTCAGCGATGGAATCATTGACTCGATGGGACAATTCGTCCTCTGAGTGACCTGTTTGTGCTGCAATAGCAGCAAAATCGACGCGTTGTTCAGGATACAGACCACAGCCGACCATGCAATTCACGGCATAGGAGTCACATTCAGCCAACAGGGCTGATGCAACCCGCTGCATTTCGGCCTGGCGTCGTTCCTCGCCCATTAAAAGCTCGCCCGTCTGAATCAGGACCGTATTGATTTTACGATTCAGTTCCAAGGCATGCAGCTGTTGCCGGGTGACATCATTGACACTCCCGATCGACAAGAGGATCTTGGCCTGGCTTTGGGGCTTGGTTTCTTCTACCAGGTTGGCCATTTCTGACGTGGCTGCAGCCGTAAACGGACCGGGATCGACACTGATGAATGGGATCCGGCTTTGAACAGCCAGCTGGGCGATCCGCTTCAGATCATCGTCACTGACCGCGTCAAAGATGACAATCCGGACGCCTTCCTGCTGGAGACCCTGTAATTTGGCGACGATTTCGTCATCAGGCCTTTCCAAATCCTCCAGAAATAAAGAAGCGACGGGATATTGGGACTGTTCCTGGTAAAGCTGACTGGTTTTGGAGGTGAAGACAGGGTTTTTCGGATCATGGATCACGGCGGTCCGGTTAAGCGGGATGCCGTTGACCAGCAGGTAGCCGCCGACATGCGTCCGGCTGGCTTGAGGATAACAGGGTACGACAAAAGCCATGGTCTCGGGTCCGAGGCAATCCAACAGGGCGTCTGTCTCAAAACCGAGGTTGCCGCGCAAGGTGCTGTCAATCCGCTTGGCGAAAAGCTGGACTGTCATGCCGGAGAACGCTTCGGCGGTTTTCCTGACAACCTGGTAGGCCTCTTGTGCGGGGATGGAACGGGAATTGGTTGAAATCGAGATGGCTTTCTGGGTGGCCAATTGCAACAAATCCGCTGAATGGATATCGAGGATGGTCAAGGTTGGAAAACCTTTCTTTTTCAGCAGGACGCCTGTGGCATTGGCGCCGGTGAAATCATCGGCAATGATTACGGTGTGCATGTTAAACTCCCTTCGGCACGCAGGATCATGATTCCTTTTTCGTCGATTTTTTTCAGTTCACCGGGAGAAAAGCTGCGATCCGTTATGACTCCGGTAAATTGATCCAGATTGCAGACGCTGACCATCGACTGCTGGTAAAATTTGCTCGAATCAGCCACCAGGAAATTGCGGCTGCTGACGGATAGGATTTTCTGCTTGAAATAGGCTTTTTCGATCGTCGGTGATAGGACCTGGTAGGTAGCATCGATCGCCATGGCACCGATAAAGGAAACGTTGAAACGAAATCGGCTGAGCATGTCCAGCGCCGTCTCACCAAACAAAGTCCCGGTTTCTCTCTGGACTTGTCCGCCAATCAGGAAAAGGGTCACATCTGTTGTCTGCAAATAGGAGGCGATCGCCAGATCGTTTGTGAAAACCGTCAGGTTGCTGCGCTTTTTAAGCAGTGGTGCGATTTCGAAAGTGGTCGTGCCTGAATCGAGAAACAGGACATCCCCGTCACGGATCTGTTCAATGGCCTTGCAGGCGATGGCTTGCTTGCTGGTATGATGCTCGCTTTTCTTTAAGTCGTAGTCTTTCTCGCGACTGGTCTCGGCCCGGTAAGTGGCCCCACCGTAGCAACGCTCGATGACCCCTTTGGCTGACAGCCTGTCAAGGTCGCGCCGGATGGTCATGAGGCTGACGTCGAGTTGCTGGGCCAGTTCCTCGACCGTCAGAAAGCCCTGCTCAATCACCAGATTCTGGATAATTTCCAAACGCTCAGCACCTAGCATAAATCCTCGTTCCTTTTCGCCCGGCCTGCCATTATGATCTGGAATAGATCATCGCAGGGTCTACATGTTGTTTGTTTGATGTTGAAAGACTGTGATCGACTTTGTTTGATCTGATAAGCTGATTATAAGGTGATTGCCATATTAGTCAATTGGAAATCAGATGAATTCAAAATGATTATGCAGATAGACAAGTTCATGTGATGAAACTTATCGAAATTGATATTTAATTAAACTCGTCGAACAACAAGTCACAGAACGCCACAACGAAGCGCACAGGTAAGGTGCCATCTCCACCCAAGTGGTCCCTATGCAAACTGGCCTTATCAAATCAGGTAAAATTGACCGATTTGATAAGGCCAGTTTGCTTAGGGAGTTTCTCGATCGTTTCCAGCATTCGGGGATTGATGTCGAGGGCAGACACCGTCTGCGCACTCATTCGCGACGCTTTTCCCACACTTTGGTCCAGTTTGCCGTCCATGAAAATAGCGGATTTTCACTTTCCTGCGAATGTGGCGTTTATACACCCAAGGGATCAGCCAGCTTTTTCGTTAGTGCGATTTGCATGGTTTTACTTCCTTGAAAATAACTCTGTTTCCATGACGCAGTTGGTTTTGAGTTCTTCGACCAAAGCCTGCAGGGCTGCCACCACATGAGGGCGGATGTCACCGCCGACCAGGACCAGCATGATGTCATCACCAACGTCAAGCTGCCCCTCGTTCAGCCAGGCCCGCACATAATAGATCCCTTCCATCCTCATAGCCATTGCGACTGCATCGCTGACCTTTTGCGCATCGTAGGAAAACAACAGACCAGTGACCGGCAGCGTGCCTTCTTCGTTCAGCCGCACGTGCGCCTTGGCCGTCTTGCGTACGACGCCGTTGTGAAAAAGATACATCCCACAGTTGGCTGCGCGCGGGTCTGACTTGGCTTCTTTGAGCCAAAGGTCCATGGACGGGATTTCATTTTTGTCCGTCTTGCTCATGACTGCCCTCCTCCTGATCATTGCGTTGGCACCGTATTCAAGTACATGGTAACACGACCTGGCCTGGCGCAAGGATTTGATTTTCCACAGCTGGCGTGTCCCCAGCCAGATCCCTACGCAAACTGGCCTTATCAAACTAAGTGATTTTGCCCATTCTGATAAGGCCAGTTTGCGTAGAAACTTGTATTATGATAGAGGTACCAGACATTTGCAGGGGGATCATACATGCGCGAGAAACATGACTTCTGGAAATCATTTTTGATTTTACTAGCGGTGGGTCTCATCGGAGTCCTGACGTTGCCGATTGCGATCCTCCCCAGCCTGGCTCGAGTCCAGCAAATCCAGCCCGAACTCTTGCAACTGCCGATCCCGCTGCTCGTGATATTGTCCTTGCTCCAGCCAGCCATGCTGCTGGCCATAGCCGTTGCGATTGGCTGCCTGCTGGCCCCTCGAACTGGCCTGGTCTCCCTGCTGTCTGAAAAAATGACCCGTCACACGCCCGTTTGGCCACACCTCAGCAGCACCGTCCCTCAGTCAGCGGCATTGGGTTTGCTATTGGCCGCACTGATCACCCTGCTGGACCGCCTGTTTTTACCCTTCATGGGCGCCGAGTTCCAATCACTGGTATCCGCGGAGGGCAATTCCTACCTCCAGCTGCTCCTGGGCCTGCTCTATGGCGGCATCACGGAGGAATTGCTGTTGCGCTGGGGCCTGATGTCGCTCTTTGTCTGGCTCGGCTGCCTGCTGGCCAAGCGAATTTCAAAGCAATCCGCCACGGTATGCCAGCTAACACCCGTGATTGCCTGGTCGGCCATAGTTCTGGCCGCCATCCTGTTTGGTCTCGGTCACCTGCCTGCCCTGGCCGCCTCCGTCACCCTGACCACACCGATCATCCTGCGCACCGTTCTGCTCAACGCGCTGGGTGGCCTCGTCTTTGGCTGGCTCTTCTGGCGCAAAAACCTCGAGTCAGCCATGATCGCCCACGCCATGACCCATGTTGGTTTTTTTATCATAGGATGATTTAGGGTGCCAGACCGTGTGTCCTGAATGGACAGTTGCAAAGAAAGGGAAGGTGATGTAACGAGCAACTGAACAATGCTTTGCTAAAGATGGAGGTAGGTCCTCCGAAATCGGCATTCAGGTGCTGATTTCAAACCACCCCTGGGTGCTGAGGTCAAAAGCCTTGGTGCTGAGCGCAGAGGGAAAAGACTGGAGAAACCGGTCAGGTAAGTGCCTTGAAGCTGAACGAAAGTGAACAGCTGATGAAACGTCGTTAACCTATTAAAGAGCGAGTCAAAACCGGGGACAGGGTCTGGTCACCGGGAAGAGTCTGGAGGAAACCTGATTACTGACCAGATGGCCGACGGCGTATAAGCTGCAGGAGCAAGGCATAGGCTTTGGCAAGGAACAGGAGAAGCCTGTCGTCTTGATGACAAGCGAGAAATCCAAGCGCAGACACGACGAGGATGAGAGTAGCGAAGCAAGACACAGGTGCGGATGGATTCGTAGTAGTGATGAAGTGGTTGTAATGGCCGTGGAGCGAAGGGATCCAGTCATCTTAACTTCTAAGTTGAACAACCAGAAATGGGAGGACTTGATGAAAGAAGGGAAATCGTTTGAGATCTCACAACAGTTGGTGCTGGAAGCCTACAAACGCGTTAAAGCGAATCATGGGGCACCCGGCATTGATGGCGAAGACTTTGCGAGCTTCGAAAAGGATCTGAAGAACAACCTGTACAAACTCTGGAACCGGATGGTGTCGGGAAGTTACTTCCCAAACCGGTTAAAGGAGTGGAAATTCCCAAGAAGAATGGCAAAAAGCGATTGCTCGGCATTCCAACGATTGCCGATAGGACAGCCCAAATGGTGGTCCGCATGTGCTTTGAACCGCTGGTGGAACCGATGTTTCATGAGGACTCTTATGGGTATCGGCCGAACAAATCAGCAATCGATGCAGTGCGGGCAACCCGAGAACGGTGCTGGAAAATGAACTGGGTGCTGGAATTTGATATTGTTGGATTATTCGACAATATTGATCACGACCTGATGATGCAGGTGGTGCGCAAGCACACCGACAGCAAATGGATGATCCTATACATCGAACGATTCCTGAAGGCAGACATGATTATGCCGGATGGAACAGTTAAGAAAAGGACTTCCGGAACCCCGCAAGGGGGCGTTATTTCACCGGTGCTAGCAAACCTTTTCATGCACTATGCATTTGATCGCTGGATGATCGCCCAGAACCCGGGAAATCCCTGGGCCAGATATGCTGATGATGCTGTCATCCACTGCCGAAGCAAAGAGGAGGCCGAACAACTACTTGGCCGACTTAAGAAAATAATGACCGCTTGCAAGCTGGAATTACACCCGGACAAGACTCGGATTGTTTACTGTCGCAAAGAAACCAACAGCCCGCGACAGGAACATGAGAGTTTTGATTTTCTGGGATACACGTTTCGGATGCGCTGGGTCAAGACAAAGCGGGGAAACTGGTTTCACGCCTTTTCCCCAGCAGTCAGTAAAGCGGCTGCCCAACAGTTCAGGGATAAAATAAGGGAATTTCGTACGAAAGGGTCTCTCTGGACGCCAGAAGAAATGGCACAGAGAATGAATCCTGTGATCCGGGGCTGGGCGAATTACTTTACTCATTTCAACAAAAAGGAAGCGCGACTAAAAGGTTTGGACTATGTGAATCTCATGCTAATGGAATGGGCAAGAAGAAAATACAAGAGATTGCAACGGAGTAGAAGGCAAGCCTTTATCTGGTTAGGCCAGCTGGCCAAAAGATCTCCTGATTTGTTCTACCAATGGCAATTGGGCTACAGGCCCAGCGACTTGATGACAAGAGCTGGATGACGGGAGACTGTCACGTCCAGTTCTGTGAGAGGCTCGGGGGGAAGTTCCCCGGGCCTACTCGACTCAAACAAAGAAAGTATCTCCGCTGATCGGATGTGTGATACAATCAATATATAGACATAATAAGCAAAATTTATAAAATCTGGATGCGAAGAAGGTCTGATCTTATTTGGACGCTTGATCAGGCCAGAGCGAACAGCGTAACCGGCCAAGTCGAGGGTCGGTTTTTTTGTGTAAAGGAGGTGTTGCGACCGCCAGATTATGCATTTGGCTGTCATGCAGATCATTTGTGACTCGAGCTTGAGTTTTAAGGAGTGGTGAAAATGAACAGTAAAACTTGGAAAAAGACAATCAGTTTCTTATTGTTTCTTGCGCTTCTGATGAGTGTTACAGGTTCTGTTTTGGCCGCAAAGCCTTCCGCCTCGTTTGATGTTGATTATTATAGTGTTCATTCAGATGGTACGCTATTCTGATAGCATAGGGCAAGGAGGTGGTGCATGATGTCTGATTCGACACAGGAAAAGGCCGTTGCCATCATGCAGGCTTATATTGATGCGCATCTACAACAACCCATCTCTTTGCTGGATCTGGCCAAGAGCTGTGGCTATTCTCCGTATCATGCCTCCCGCTTGTTCAAACAAGTGACAGGTAAGACGCCATTTGACTACATTTACAGGAACTGTTTTTATCCAAGTCATTGAACGACCTGAGCGCCATATGATCTTGAAGCGTGGGTTCCAGGCTAAGGATTATTACACCTATTGCGAAGAAGTCGGCTGTGATGTCTGGTCCGAGCTGACAGAAATCAAGGACGCACTGTATGAGCCGGCTGGATTCTGGCTGCCTGCTTCTCTGCAGCTCCCCAGTACGTCCGAGTATGTCCAGGGGGTCGAAGTGCCTGTCGATTACAGCGGACCCATACCGGAGGGGTATGACCGCATTGAACTGCAACCGTGCCTGGTGATGGTTTTCCAAGGCCCGCCCTTCAAGGATGAAGATTATGAAGCGGCCATTGGCTCGCTCTGGGACATCATGGCCACCTATGATCCGGGCTTGTATGGATTTGCCTGGGCCGATGATGAGGCACCCCGTTTCCAGCTGGAACCACAGGGGTATCGCGGCTACATCGAAGGTCGGCCTGTCCGGCGGGTCTGAATGACCCCTCGCGAAGGCTCATTCAACTTCATCTTCAGACAGAAACTACAGATAGCGGATGATTTCACGGATTGGGACCGGCCCTTCGACGCCCTGGGCCCGGATGCAGCGCGACTCGAATAGCTCAAGCATTTCTGGCCCAGCGGGGGCTTTTTGCCAGAGCTTGCGGGCCCCTGTGAAATTGCCGACTGCCATCCGTCGCAGGATGCCGCGGATGTCGGTGGTCTCGCCGGCGGTGCAGGATGGATGTTCGCACAGGCGGCAGCCCAGGGCCTGGCGCATGACCGTGCGCTCGGGTTCAGCCACACCGGCATGAAGCTGCTCGGCCAGGAACGGCTTTTCCACGATCCTGACAAAGTTTTCCTGATCTTTTTGGTAGACGAAGGGCTCCAGCCCACGTTGTTTCAGTACGGCGTTGGCGGCTGAGATCCCGGACGTCGTGACCGTCGGTGTTCCGGTGCCCATGACGGTCGATTCGCCACAGCAAAACAGGTTGTCCCAGCTGGTGCGCGTGTGTTGGCGGTGGAACAGATGTTGCCCGAGCATCTGCTTGGGTCCGGCGACCGCACCGCCGTTTTTCAGTGTGTACCGTTCGATGGTGCGTGGGGTGGCGACTTCGGCTGAGCGCACAGCCCGTGAAAACCCCGGGAAGCGCTGCTCCAGGACCCCGATCAGCCGCTCCTGCTCTTTTTGCTTTTTTGCTGGTAAGCGAGGGGATCGGCCTGGTCCCAGTCTTCAAAACTCGGACCGATGGCCAGCACGGTATGCTCATTTTCGTCACAGAGGGTCCGGTCGTCGATGCTCAGCAGATAAGCCGTGATCTCGCTTTCGTCGAGCTGGTCGGGATTTCCGACCAGCATCTCGATCGGGGCCGTGTCCTCGGGAATGACAGAGCGGTCGATGAC
Organism: uncultured Mageeibacillus sp.; assembly: GCA_964528645.1. Classification (GTDB taxonomy): domain Bacteria; phylum Bacillota; class Clostridia; order Saccharofermentanales; family UBA5734; genus UBA5734. Next base: position 17,428 of record CAZGSR010000002.1, read on the forward strand.
AGCGTACAGCACCACGCTCGGGTGAGTGGGTACCTGGCCCGCCGCCCATTGACGCTGCTCGTCCGTGCTCAGGGCTGGATCGATCAGCTTGCCATACAAGTTCCAGACAGTGCCCGAATAAATGATCTGGTCTGCCGTCAATGTCCGTCCGTCAGCCAGCGTCACGCCGCTGGGCCTGCCATTGGAAAAATAAATCGCCACGACCTCTGCTTCGAGGACCATCTCGCCGCCGTTCTCTTCGATCACTTTTTCCAGTTTGCCAGGCAAGAAGAGGGTCGAACCGGCGGGGTAATAGCTGCCGCCGATGTGGTTGTCGACAAACATCACCGCTGCCAGAACCGCAGGAGCCTCTTCGAGCGTGGCATAGCAATACGTCGATGTCAGCTTGTCGAAAAATTTGAACAGCTCCGGATCCTTGAAATAGCGGGCCAGCAGGCTGCGGGCACTCCTGTTCAAGTAGCCGAGGAACCGGGCATAGGAGACCGGATGCCGGAGGAGACTTTTCAGCGCCGTTTTGCGGTCGGTTTCGTCGGCCGTGACATAGCTGGGGGTCTCCACCATCACATGCTGGTAGAGTTGATGCAGGTCACGATAAAAACGGTGGATGGCATCCCGCTCAGCCGGGAATACATCGGACAGCTCGTCGGCGAATCGATCGATGTCGGCAAAAAAACGGATCCGCCGGCCTTTGAAATTCACACAGTACAGCAGGTCGTGGTGGATCACTTCGATCGGCTCCCCGAGGGCATTGAAGACAAAGCGATGGGCGTTGAAGCCTTTCTCACCAAACCCATACAACATGGCCGCACCGATGTCGAAGGTCACATGGCCACGCTTGAAAATGCCGCACGAACCACCTGGGTTGTAGCTCTTCTCGACCACAGCGACGGAAAGTTGCCGCTTGGCCAGAAGACTGGCTGCCGTCAAACCAGATAATCCACCACCAATGACAATGACATCATAGCTCATACGCTTCCCTCCTGACACTTCATTTGATTATACAGGAAGGTTCGCTTGATTTTGTTACACCGGGCCTGGTCACTCGCGCGAAAAAGCCCTGGCGAGTGCCAGGGCTTTCGTGATGGTCCTGAAAGAATCGAGATTAAGAAGCGTCTCAGTCGATTGGATCACGCTACCAGTATGTCAATCTTCAATCCGTCTCTCTTCAGGCGCCAGCGCCGGCTTTGAGCTGGGCGGTTACTGCGATCAGGCGTTTGGCTTGGTGGGCTACGGCGTCACGGACGTCCTCAACCGGTTTGCCATCGGCGCCCTGGGACACGGAGGTGCCGTAGGGATTGCCGCCGGCTTTGAAGATCGAGCCATCGGTGTAGCCAGGTGCGACGACGATGGCGCCCCAATGGAACATGCTGGTGTAGAGGGAGAGGATGGTGGCTTCCTGGCCGCCGTGCGGGTTTTGGGCTGAAGACATGGCACTGACGGTTTTATTGGTCAGCTTACCCTGGGCCCACAGGCCACCTTGGCGGTCAATGAAATTCTTGGCTTGGGCGGCCATGTTGCCAAAGCGGGTCGGAACGGAGAAGAGGATGGCGTCGGCCCAGTCGAGGTCGTCGGAACTGGCTTCCGGGATATGGGCGGTGTTGTCGACGTTGGCCCGCCAGGCTGGATTGGAGTCGATGGCCGAATCGGGTGCGGTCTCAGCGATGCGGACGAGCCGGACTTCGGCGCCGGTTTCCTGGGCGGCTTCGTTTGCCCACTGGGCGAGCTGGTAGTTGATGCCGGTGGCACTGTAGTAGACGATGGCTAATTTGACTTTTTCCATGATGAGTTCCTCCAAAAAATTATTGTTGTTTCATTTCGATCAGGATGTAATGGGATTTCGTTTGGGCTTCCAATGTGATGGTTTCAGCGCTGATTTCTGCAGCGTCGCGGGTGTTGAGGGCGATACCATTGGCAAGTGAGGTGCCTTCGATCTGGATCAAGTAAGCTTGACGATCCGGTGCAAGTTCGAAATCGATGCTGCTGCCGGGGTCCAGTTCGAGCACGAACAGGTTGGCGTCCTGGTGGATCTTGATCGGAGCTGTGCCAGCGGGGCTGGAAACGATCTGGAGCCACTGGTTGTGCCGTGCCTCCCAATCGAAGCGGTAATCGCCATACTGGGGGATGTGGCCTCTGCGGTCGGGCAGGATCCAGATCTGCAGGAAGCGGGCGGTCTGTTCGCCCCAGTTGTATTCGCTGTGCTGGATGCCCGTGCCGGCGCTCATGTATTGGACATGGCCGCGCGTGATCGTGTTCTGATTGCCCATGCTGTCACCGTGGGTCAGGTGGCCGTCGATGACATAGGAAATGATTTCCATGTCGCGGTGCGGGTGGGTGGCAAATCCAGTCCCTGCCTGGACGAGGTCATCGTTGACGACCCGCAGGACGCCAAAGTTCATATTGGCAGGGTTGTGGTAGTCGGCAAAAGAGAAGTGGAACAGGCTTTGCAGCCAGCCGAGGTTGCTGCGGCCCATGTTCTGGTGGTCAAGTTTGCGGATCATCGGGGGATGCCTCCTTGCGGTCAATCACTGTCTTGACCTGTGCCAATTGGCGGATCAGCTGCTGCTTGTCATCGGCAGCGATGCCTCGGAACAGGTCATCCAGGAATTGTTCGTGCTGGGGGAATATATTGGCGATGAGGGATCGGCCTTCGTCGGTCAAGGTCACGTAAAAAACTCGGCGGTCGGTCTCGCATTGGCGGCGCAGAACCAGACCTTTTTTCTGCAGCTTATCGATCACGTAGGTCACGGTACCGCTGGTCACGAGGATTTTCTCCGCCACCGCCTGGACTGCCTGGTCGCCTTTGTGATACAGAAGCTCGAGGACACCAAATTCGCTGGTCGTCAGGCCAAACTGCTGGACATTTTTCTCGATCCGGTTAAACAGTGCGGTGTGCGCCCGGGCCAGGGCGATGACCAGTTTCAGACTGTCTTGGCTCATGGGGCTGCCTCCTTTCTGTGACTCGCGGGTTGTTTATCTCGATATCAAGATAATACCCGAGAAATATCTTGAAATCAAGATAAAAAGTGGTACAAGCGTTACGGTAAGAAATTTTCTAGACACCACCAAAGCGAGATTCTGTCAGTGCAAATTCAGTTCCTACGCAAACTGGCCTGATCAAACTGGTCGAAACCATGTGTTTTGATCAGGCCAGTTTGCGTAGGGAATCAGGACCTGCCAGACCAGACCTCGCATTGTTAACAAGATCGTAATAGAGACTGGCCTCGAATTTACAAAAGTCTGTCACACTGACAGGAACCATCCAGGCAGGATGCGAAGGAGGTTTCAAATGGACGAAGGAAAACCATCCATCGAGAAAAAGTCAGACGAAGAACTCGACAAAGTGAGCGGCGGTGTGATCGAAATCGTCAATGACCAAACCGGCCTGTCGGAGTGAATTGGCTGACCGCAAGGTGCTGGATTTTGGGAAGGAATTTAAATCATAGATGAAACCGGATCAAAATAGACGCAGGAAACTGCAAACCCGGCTGACCTTGCTTTGCACGCGATTTGCCTTGCGTCTGGCAACTTTCATTGGGGGGTATGGATACTTTGTCCATGTGATCCATTTTCCGGATCCGGCTGTCTTCAGGACCATGAACTATGTCATCAGCGCCACGAGTTCGGCTATTCTGGCAGAAAATCCCGATTTTTTTACAGCTATCAATACCCCCGGCGTCATCGGTGACGCGGCAGATGCGGACCATGACGAAGAGACAACCAGATTGAATGACTGTCTGAAAGCATCCTTGACATAACAAGCGGCCTGAAAAGCTACATGATCAATTTAAAAACCATCACCGGGGAGAAGGAGCGGATCAGCGCCGAGCTCAATGTCGCTCGTAAGATCCAGGCGTCGATGCTGCCGCAGGTTTTTCCCGCACCATGCTGGCACTGAAATTCAAAGAGCTCCGCTGACTGGCTTTCGATCAATCGATGTTGTAGACGCGGATGAATTCTTCGATGCGTGTTTTGATCTGGTCACGCACCTCGCGGGTCTGCTGCAGAACCTCCGTTTCACTGCCCTCAAAACTGGATGGATCTGCAAAACTCCAGTGCAGGGTGGCTTTCGCGGAAGGGAAGATCGGGCAGCGTTGACCATTGACCTGGTCACAAACCGTGATCACAAGATCATACTGGCGGCCTTGTTTGAAAAAGTCAAAAGCCGAATTGCAGGGATTGGCCGAAATATCAAAGCCGACTTCCTGCATGACTTGAACGACTCGTGGATTGATCACTCCGGGTTCGAGACCGGCACTTTCGGCGATGAATTTTCCCTTGCCCAGATTATTGAGGAATTCCTGGGCCATCTGGCTCCGGGCAGAATTATGAACACAGACAAAAAGGACCTTTACCATGAGATCGTTCCTCCAGGATCCATTCACTAAAATTTTACCGATCGCTTGATCAGTACCATTATTTCAGCAAAAGGTTGGCTCCAGATTAGGACGCGGTAATATTTTTGTTAACTGACCTTAAATGACCTTCATTCAGCCCAGTCTCAGATCGCCCTCCCGGATCCAGCCGATTTTGCGGAAATAGAGGCCAAAGGCCCAGGTCAGAATGGCTGGCAGGACAACGACGATGACTGCCAGGGCCAGCCAATCCATCGCGCCAATGGCCGCTTTGTTGCCGGCAGCGATGTCAGAAATCCAGCCGGTGTAGACGCCGATCGGACCGACCAGTCCGCAGGTGCCCATGCCCGAGGCGATCGCCGGTCCGTTCTGCTGCAGGCCAAAGACGACGGTAGCGACCGGGCCGGTGATGGCTGAGGTCAGGATCGCCGGCAGCCAGACGCGCGGATTGCGCACGATGTTGCCCATCTGGAGCATCGAGGTGCCCAGGCCCTGGGCAAAAAAGCCGCCCCAGTTGTTGTCACGGAAGGAGAGGACAGCAAAACCGACCATCTGGGCGCTGCAGCCAGCCAGGGCGGCACCTCCGGCCAGGCCAGTCAGGCCGAGGGCGGCACAGATAGCCGCACTGGAGATCGGCAGTGTCAGGGCGATGCCAACGGTCACGGAGACCAGGGTGCCCATTACAAGGGGCTGCAGTTCGGTGGCCCACATGATGAAATGACCGACCGATGCTGCTGCCGCACCGATCGCTGGCGCCCACCAGGCAGCCAGTCCAACGCCGACGAGGATGGTGACCAGCGGCGTGACCAGGATATCGACCCGGGTTTCCTTGGCGACAGCTTTGCCGAATTCGGCTGCCAGGATGGCAATGACCAGGACCGCCAGTGGGCCGCCGGCTCCACCGAGCTGGTTTGAGGCATGACCGACGGTGGCCAGTGAGAAGAGGACCAGGGGTGGCGCCTGCAAGGCATAGCCGATCGCGATCGCCATCGCTGGGCCTGACATCGCGCTGGCATAGCCGCCAATCGTATTCAGGGCTGCATACCCCGTCTGGGTCCCGATCGTATTGAGAATGGTGCCGATCAACAGCGAGCAGAACAGGCCCAGCGCCATCGCACCCATGGCCTCGACGCCATACCGATGCGCCGAAAACACAATGTTTTTGCGTTTTAAAAATGCCCGGACCTTTTCCATACGAGCCTCCTGAAAGCTTTACAAGACCGTGCTGAAGAAAACGGACAGAATGGTCAGGACGATGGCAGAAAGGGCACCACCGGCTGCGACGCAGATAAAAGAACGCCAGAATTTGAAGCCAAGGAAGGAAGCGACGGCACTGCCGGTCCACAAGCCGGTTCCTGGCAGGGGAATCGCCACAAACAAGATCAGGGCTGCCTCGGACGATTTTTCAAAGTGGTGGACATTTTTCTGGATTTTATTGTCGATGAATTGGGTCAGCCCGTTCAAGGCCGGGAATTTGTGCAACCATTTGAGAACGCTGGAGAAAAAGAGGAGCAGGAAGGGAACAGGCAGCAGGGCGCCGACGAAGCCGAGGAGCATGACCAGCCAGGGATTGAGACCCCAGATCAGGATCCCAGCGGGGATGGTGGCGCGCATTTCCGTGATCGGGATGGCGGATCCGATCAGGACGACGAGGGCATGGGAATTGCCAAACCAGGTTTCAAGGAGCTGCATGATGGATTCTTTCAAAGTCGTAAAACCTCCAGGGGTACAAGTTGCGTTTTTATGTTATTTTTCCTGCTTTTTGACTGGTCCGGTCTGTGCGGTTGGCCGAAGCTGCAGGATCGCCAGCTCCGGGATCGAGCCCAGCCGCAGGGGAAAGAGGACGGAGCCGAGGCCGCGGCTGATGTAGCCAGTGATGCCATTCATGGCAAAACTTCCCTTATGATAACCCATCCGGCCCAGTTTTTCCCGTCTCAGGAGGAAAAATTCCAGATGGAAGGGCAGATAGATCTGGCCGCCGTGGAAATGGCCGGCGAGGAAAAAACCAGCCCGGCCGGCAGGAACCAGAAAAAAGGTGTCCGGATTGTGGGCCAGGACGATACGCCGTTCGGGTGGGATCACTGGCTCGCCCGCAGGTGCACAGGCCAGGGCCTGGGCAAAATCAGGCTGGCCTTTCTTCAGGATATCGAGACCGATCAGGAGCCAGTCCTGGCCCGAACGATCCCGGACCACTCGGCTTTCGTTTTTTAAAATCTCAAAACCCGCCTGGCGCAACAGATCGAGTGATGCCTCTGAATCATGGTTGCCTGGTACGGCATAGCAGGCGTGGCCCAGTTTTTGGGGGATCGGAGCCAGGGCATCGAGCCAGGGCTGGGCCCGGTCGGGGCGATGATGGCGACCCGTCAAATCGCCGGCAAAAAGTAGCAGGTCAAACGCTTCGGCCTCGAGTGCCTGGGCGATGCGCTCTGGTTTGAGGCGCAGCCATTCGGCATGCAAGTCCGACAGTAAAGCGATGCGCAGTCCGGGATGGGTGGGGCCTTCAATAGTGGATGAAGCCGGATTTTGCGCAACATCTGCCCCTGGATCTTCCTTTGAATCTTCTTCTAGTTTGACGCTTGACAGACTCCGCCGTGTGACGTCCAGCTGGGTTGGTTCGTAGAGGGCTCTGGCCAGCAGGATTGCGGCGAGGAGGAAGAACAAGCCCCAGAGCAGACTCCGGATCAGGGGTACGCTCAGCACAACTGGTTGAGCAGAGAGGAGCAGCAAGCCAGGCAGCAATTGGTTTTCCACCTTTCCCCGTGACGGTGAACATCGGTATTCCAGCGATTTCCAGCGCCCGGGCTATGCTATAATAATAGCAAAAATTTTCAGGAGTCTTCACGATGAAAAGCCAGACACGCGCCGGGATTGTCCTGGCGGTTTTATTGTTCGCCTGGTCTACCGCACTGGCAGCGCCGTTTCGCTATTTTGCCACCATGATCCGGAACGGAGCCGAGTTTCTGGCTGGTCTGACCCGTGCTTCCGATGCCCTCGCCGCATGGCTGACCTACCTGATCATGGCGATCATCGTCGCGTTGCTGTTCTGGCTTGGCAAGAGCCGCCAGCGCCTGTACATCGCGGGGTTCGCCTCTCTGTCCGAAGTCATCTACCACCTCTGGATCTGCATCGAAAACAACCGCGTGTATGATGTCTCGCTGCCGATCACGATCGGCCTGGCCCTGGCCCTTCTGTTCCTGCTGATTCCAGCCCGTTCCCCGGGTCTGTGGCTGTCGGACGCTTTCATCGTGTCGATACCAGGCCTGATCATCGTCGAGGGCTTTCTGACCGGTCTGTTTTCCGCCCTGGACTGGCCCTTTGACATGCTTGCGCCCATGCTGATCGTGCCCTCGGACAGCCTGGCCCAGAATCTGGCTGGCTGGCTCTCGCTGCCGCAGCTGGTCTGGTCGATCCTGCTGCTGATCCTGGCTGTGCTGCCTCAGATCTTGCTCTCACAGGGCCGGGCCAAAGGCTGACATAGAAAGGGACGGAACTTTTTCATGGCAAAAGCAAAAAAGAATCCGGACATCCCGGAGCTCAGAGAACAGATCGAGTCTTTGCGGGCAGAAATCGAAGCCCACAGCCGAGCTTATTATGGGCAAGACAATCCGACCATCGGCGATTTTGAATTCGACCAGCTGATGCAGCGCTTGCGCACCCTCGAGGCGATGGCCCCCGACCTGGCAACACCTGACTCTCCCAGTCGCAAAGTCGGCGGGGCAATCAGCACCGATTTGGCGACGACCCGCCACACGGTACCGTTACTGAGCTTGCAGGATGTTTTTGCCGAGTCTGAGGTGGCCGATTTCATCACCCGCATGCAGAGTGATTTTCCGGAGGCCCGTTTTGTTGTCGAACGGAAAATTGATGGTTTGTCGGTGGCCATTCGCTATGAAAATGGCCGTCTGGTCCGGGGCCTGACCCGGGGCGATGGCGAGGTCGGCGAGGATGTCACCGCCAATATCCGCCAGATCGCCGATTTGCCCCAGGAGCTGCCGGATGCTTTGCCTGAGCTGGAGGTTCGCGGCGAGGTTTATTTGCCGGTCGATGCATTCGTGCGTGTCAATGCGCGCCAGGAGGACAGCGGTGGCAAGATTTTTGCCAATCCGCGCAACTGTGCCGCCGGCACGTTGCGTCAGCTGGACCCGGCCATCGTTGCCGAACGGGAACTGTCCTTGTTCGTGTTCAATGTCCAGGCTGCGACCGGTGTCTCCTTCGCCAGCCATTCCGATAGTCTCCAGTACCTGGCCCGGCTCGGTTTTCCGGTCAGTCCCGAATACCAGGTTTGCCAGTCGTTTGAAACCGTCTGGGCGGCAATCACGGCCATCGGCGAGCAACGGTTTGCCTTGCCCTATGGCATCGATGGTGCCGTCGTCAAAGTCGATGACCTGTCCATCCGCGAACGCCTGGGGGCCACGAGCAAAGTGCCTCGCTGGGCCATCGCCTACAAATACCCGCCGGAACAAAAGGAAACCCGCCTGCTGGATATCACGGTCCAGGTGGGCCGCACGGGCAGGATCACGCCGATGGCGATCCTCGAACCGGTCCGTCTGGCAGGGACAACGGTCAGCCGGGCGACGCTGCACAACCAGGACATGATCGATAAGCTCGATGTCCGGATCGGTGATACCGTTCTGGTCCAGAAAGCCGGCGACATCATCCCAGCCATCCTTTCCGTGCGCAAAGACCAGCGTGCTGGCGACCCGCCGCATTACGAGTTGCCACATCATTGTCCAGTCTGTGGTGCTCCAGCCGAGCGCGAACCAGATACCGCTGACCTGCGCTGCACCGGATCTGATTGCCCGGCCCAGATTGCCCGCCATCTCGTCTACTTTGCTTCCAAAGAGGCCATGGATATCGAAGGCCTCGGCCCAGCCATGGTCGAAACCTTGCTTGCTGCCGGGCTCATCCGCAATCTGGCCGACATCTACCAGTTGCCAGGACGCCAGGAAGAACTGGCCAACAGTGACCTGTTCAGGACACGCCAGAAGACGTTGGCCAATTTGCTGGCTGCGATCGAAAAGTCACGCGACAATAGCCTCGATCGTCTGATCACGGGGCTGGGAATCCGCAACATCGGTCGCCAGGCCTCGCGTATCCTGGCCGAGTTCTTCCCCGACCTGTACGCCGTGGCCCGGGCTACCGAACTCGAGCTTATGGCCTTGCCAGATTTCGGTGCCATCAGTGCCAGATCAGTTGTCGATTTTTTCAGCCAAGAGCAAACCATGCACCTGATCGACCAACTCGCACAGGCCGGTGTCAACCTCAAGGGCAATCAGACGGACCGGACGAATCTGCCTCTTGCTGGTCAGACCTTCGTCCTGACTGGTACGTTGCCGACCCTCGGCCGCGAAGAAGCGACCCGCCTGATCGAGGCCGCCGGAGGCAAGGTTGCAGGCAGTGTCTCGCGCAAAACACATTACGTCGTGGCAGGTGAAGCAGCGGGCAGCAAACTGGACAAAGCCCGTTCGCTCGGCGTGACGATCCTCGACGAAGCCGGGCTGTTGGTGATGTTGGGCGCAGCGCGGTAACGCGCTCTGCTGGGCGGGGGTAGGCGAGCTGGGCCAGGCTGGGGGAGCTGGGCCAGGCGACCCCTGGTGCGATTTTCGGCAATTGCCGGTTTTGGGACCAGCCTTCGTGTGACCCCCGGTGCAATTTTCGGCAACTGCCGCCAATGGGGTCACTCTTTAAGCCAAGGCTGGCTACAATCAAGGTAATCGTCGCTCCTCAGCCCGCGTCCCCGCGCCCCCGCGCCCGCGTCCCCGCGCCCCCGCGCCCGCGCCCCCGCGCCCCCGCGTCCCCGCGTCCCCGCGCCCGCGCGCCCGCGTCCGGTCTCGCCGCTTCTCAGCTTGGCAAAGTCCGGGCGATGTAGTGCAGCCATTTCTGCCGCGTTTCGTCGCTGATGACATGTTCCAGCCGGCAGGCATCCTGTTCGGCCGTGTTTTCGTCGATCTTGAGGATTTCGATCAGGAAACGCTTGAGCATCTGGTGGCTCTGGGTGATCAGGTGGGCTCGAGCGAGGCCTGAGTCTGTCAATTGGATGCTGCCGTAAGGCGTGTGCTCGATCAGACCGGCCTGGACCAGATTGGCCAGGACTTTGCTGACGGCAGCCCGGGAGATACCCAGCTGAGTGGCAACATCGACCGATCGGACAGCATGACCGTCCGGAGCCAATGCCAGGATGGCTTCCAGAAAATCTTCCACAGCAGGTGAGAGTGGTGTATGCTTCATAAAAATTCCATCCCCCGGGCGGAGTTGGTTGATCAGGCGGCAACGCCGATCAGGCGGCCGCCTTGATAGACCAGCAGGGAGATCAGGTAGGCAACCCCGATCTGATAGAGAATGGCGGCCAGTGTCCAGCGCCAGCTCTGCATTTCGCGGGCCAGGGCGCCGAGTGCCGCGACGCAGGGCGTATAAAGCAGGGTGAAGGTCATGAAGGCATAGGCTGCAAGTGGTGTGAAGGTCAAGGCGATCTGCTCCGGGGTGAACAGGATGCCCAGCGAGGCCACGACGGCTTCTTTGGCGATCAATCCGGTCAAAAGGGCCACGCTGGACTGCCAGTTGCCAAAACCCAGGGGAGAAAGCAGTGGTGCGATCAGGCTGCCCAACAGGCCAAATATGCTTTGCGAGCTGTCCGTGGCGATGGAAAAGGTCAGCGTGAAGGTCCGGAAAATCCAGATCACGACCGACATGGCAAAAATCAATGTACCGGCCCGGATGATGAAATCCTGGACTTTGTCCCAGATATGCAGGAACAAGGATTTGGTATCAGGCAGCCGGTAGGGGGGGAGCTCGATGATAAAAGGAGCCTCACTGCCTCTTAGGACGGTTTTGCTCAGGAGGACCGCCGAAAGGATGGCGACGATGACACCAAGCACATACATCGAAAAGGTTACAAGACCTTTATGGGTGGGGAAGAAAATGGCGGCGAAAAAAGCATAGATCGGCATGCGCGCGCCACACGACATGAAGGGTGTGATCATGATGGTCAGGCGCCGGTCGCGCTGGTTTTCCAGCGATCTGGCGGCCATGATGGCGGGTACGGTGCAGCCAAACCCCATCAGCATCGGGATGAAACTGCGTCCGGACAGGCCGAATTTGAGGAACAGCTTGTCAACCATGAAAGCAGCCCGGGCCATGTAGCCAGTGTCTTCGAGAACGGACAGGAACATGAACAGCAGGGCGATCTGGGGCAGGAAGGTCAGGACGCCACCGACACCGGCAATGATGCCATCGACGACCAGGGAGATGACCCAGGGCGATGCTCCGGCCAGCTCAAGGCCGGCCCGCACCCAGCCGCTGAAAATTTCGCTGAAAAAGACGTCCAGCCAGCCAGTCAGGCGACCGCCCAGGTTTTCGTGGAAGGTAAGCTGGAAAACCAGGAACAAAATCGCAAGGAAGATTGGCAACGCCCAGATGCGGTGGGTCAGGACCTGGTCGATCCGGTCGGAGCGGGTCAAATCAGATGGGTGCTGGCGATGCTCCAGGACTTGGCGGGTGATGCGGGCGGCTTCCTGGTACAGGATCTGCGTTTCTTCATCCGTCTCGGGTTTGAAATCGAGCGGCAATCGGGCCAGGGTTTCCGGCTGCTCGCTGGTATGGTCGTGTTCAGCCTGCAGGGCCCGGCCCAAGCCAGCGCCCTGGCCAACGCCTGCGCCAGGTCCGTGCCCGGATCCGAGGCCATGTCCCTGTCCGTGGGGGGGATGCCTGTGGCCGGGTCCGGTAGGCTGGTTGAAGGGCTGGTGTGGCTTGCCTTTGCCCTTGGGATGAATGGGGCTGGCTGCCGGATGGATGGCGGGATGGTGCGGCTGACTGACCGGTCCCCGCTCTCGACCCACCAGCCCGCGCTCACGACCAGTTGGACCGCGCTCGTGTCCGCGGCCTGTCTGGACATGGCCAGGCTGGTCAAGCGGGACCGCTTCGTTGCCGAATGGCCGTTCAGACAGGATGTGGTGGTGGTCTCCGTCCCTGTGCCCGAGTGAAATGGCCAGGGTCCTGACGGCATCGATCAGCTCGAGGATGCCCTGGTTGAGCTTGGCGGAAATGGGCACGACAGGCATGCCAAGCAGGGCTTCGAGGCGCTCCAGGTGCAACAGGTCGCCCCGCTGTTCGATTTCATCCATCATGTTCAGGGCCACAATCATGGGCCGGCCGAGTTTTTTCAGCTGCAGGGTCAGGTACAGGTTGCGCTCGAGATTGCTGGCATCGACGATGTTGACAATCACGTCCGGCTGGTCTTCCAGAATGTAGTTGCGGGTGACAATTTCCTCGATCGAATAGGGCGACAGGGAATAGATCCCGGGTAGATCGACCAGGGTAAACAGATTGGGTCCGCGCCGGATCACACCGACCTTTTTCTCGACCGTCACGCCAGGCCAATTGCCCGTCGTCTGACGCGTGCCTGTCAGGCGGTTGAACAAAGTCGTCTTGCCGCAGTTGGGATTGCCGGCCAGCGCCAGGTGAATGTTCACAGACGGTCCTCCCGCAGCATTTCAATCATGGCGGCATCGCGCTTGCGAATAGACAGGTTGTAGTTGCGCAGACGAATTTCCATCGGATCGCCCAATGGGGCAAATTTTCTGACGATCAGCCATGTGCCCGGTGTGACACCCATGGCAATCAGGCGCTGGCGCAAAGCACCGGTGCCCTGGATGGAGACAATGGTCCCGCTCTCTCCGGGCTTGAACTCTGAAAGCGGCACAGGCATGACGGATCCTTTCACCAGTGATGGTCCTGTAACGGCCAAGTGCAATCGAACACAGCCAAGACAGGACACTGGCCTGGTGTTAACTTCGGTTAACATTTTAGCGCACTGAAAGGGATAGTCAAGCCGCTTTTTCGGGCTGGAACCGGCTATTACCAGCTCTTGAGGAGCTCAGGTATCAGGTGTTGCGATAGATACCGAGTTTGTGCTGACGCATGAAATGGTGCAATTTTTCACAATCGGCAGGGTGTTCGCACTCGAACCGGACGTCCATCGATCCGGCGACAGAAATCAGCGAAGCAAAGCCAACCAAGGCTGAAAGCATGCTGTCCGTAACGAGACGGTCACCCTGCGCCGTAATAAAAGTCACTTTTCCCTGGCAGTTAACCAAAATATCTGTAAATTCTTTGACGGTTTCAAAGTTGTTCATATTTTTCTGTTCCTCATCATCTAAGAAAAGCCCGAAGGCGTAGTTGCTGTTTGTTGCCATATGGAGGTGGCGAGCTCATTGTACACCGATATGGAGCTCTGGTCGAGCGCATTCACCAGAAATTAACATCATGCTATAATGTTGCCCATCACAAGCCTGTCATTTTGTACAGGCACTAAGTGGGGGACTGGATTTGATCTTTTTTTTCTGGAGCTTGTTCTTATCCGCCATCATGAGCCTGGTTGTCCTGGTCATGCTGTTCAAGGCACTGAGAGTCAATCAGGAACGGCGCAACCGTCTGGCCCTGGGCTATCTGGCCCCAGTGGCACTGACCGGGTTGTTCCTGGCTCTGATGCTGTCCCTCACCGTGCCTCGCCTGCTCGACACGGTGAATCTGCTGACTGAAACATACGCGATCGAAGAAGTGCAAGTCGGACGCCAAAACTTGGGCTGGAACAGCCTGACAACCGGTGGGCGTCACTACTTTTACAATCAGTGGCAGGTGGCGCTGGAGCCTGGCAGCCAGTACCGGATCGAATACACGCCCAGAAGTGGCTATCTCGTCCGGGCCACTTTGATCGAAACAACGGTCGTCAATTCCAGAGGCCTGGCCATCCGGGAAGCAGTCGGGGAGGATTTGCCATGATTGTCCGTACAGTCTGCATTGGCAATCCATCGGGTCTGCATGCTCGCCTGGCGAGCCTTTTTTGTGCCAGGGCCAGGCAATACCGCTGCCGGATTGTGGTCCGGGCCGGGCGCCAGTACATCCCGGCCCGCAACATCCTGGACATGATGGCTGCCAACATTCGCCAGGGCCAGTGCATCACGATCCATTGCGATGGCGAGGATGAGACTGTGGCGCTTGAATCCCTGGAGGCATTTTTAAAAAGTCTGACTGAATAGGCGCAGGAGATTCTGACGCGGTTGCAGGCTCGACAAAAATTTCCGGACCAGTTGATTCACAATGGCATGCCCCTGCTGGCACAATGATCAAACACCTGCTTCTACATATCAGCGCAGTGGAAGCAGGACTTGTGTCAAGGAGGTCATACTTGTATGAGACGAGAGGAATCCATCCAGCGGAGACTTTCCAGGCTCGCACCGGCTGACCAGACCGGTTTTTTTATCGCTGCATCGGATTTTGATTTGCTGGACCATGTGTCACGGATGATCAAACGGCAGGGCATGGTCGGCATGATGGACACAGCCGGCCGGATGCAGTATCTGGTGGATGGGCGCAAAGGTACACCACTGGCTGCCCGGCGCATCATGGACACGACTCAGAAGCTGGTCCGTGACATGATGATGGACCCGGACGAGCTCAAACCCCTGCGGGTTCTGGCTGTCGATGAGGTCATGAGACGTTGGCAGCTGATGCCTCGTCTCAAGGGGTACCGCTATCTGCGCTACATGCTGGTCGTGGCAGCAGGCAATGACCGCATGCTCCGTCCGGTGAGCAAAATGCTCTATCCGCTCATAGCTGAGGAATTCAAGGTTCCGTACAGCCAGATTGAACGAGACATCCGCTACTGTATCAAGACAAAGAACAGTCCGGGACCAGCTGTCTCCAATACAGCTGCCATCAGCATGATGTGTGATGAGGTGACCGATCTGGTGATCCAGTGGACGCGGCACATAAAACTGCCCATGGTCGCCGAAACAACCACGGGCAGCTATTCTGTGCCTGGAGAAAAAACTCCGGATATGGAACTGGGTCAATAAAGCGCGAGAACGGCAATTCAGCCGTTGACTTTGTCCTTGAGACCTTTGCCAGCCTTGAAAACGGGGGCTTTGGACTCGGGGATCTTGATCTCCTGCTTGGTGCTGGGATTGCGGCCCTTGCGGGCAGCGCGCTTTCTCACTTCAAAGGTTCCGAAACCAACAAGCACGACTTTGTCATCCTTGGACAAAGCATCCGAAATGGAGTCAAGGACGGCAGTGATGGCATTTTCGCTGTCCTTTTTGCTCAGCTTAGTTGATTTAGCGACGGCATCGATCAGGTCTGTCTTGTTCATTTGGAGCCTCCTTCAGGCAGTTTTTACTTCTGATATTATCGTACGCAATGAATTCAAGTGTCAAGCCATGACCAAGCCTTTTTCCAGACCAAATGAACACTGTTTACAAAGATCCTGCGGCAAAATAGCGTGATTCTTGGTCAGGACTGACAAAATGTGACTTGTCAGCTATAATACTGACTGGCACAACCGACCCGGAAGCAAGGAAGAAGAGGAACATGTCCAGACAGATAGATTGCCAGAAAGTGATCGAAGCGGTCGCTTCTTTATGCCAGCAAGCCAATATTGAACTGAGCCCGGATATCCAGCAAGCCCTTGAAGCTGCCCGCAAGGCTGAACCATCGCCGGCTGGCCAGGCGATCCTGGAAGAATTGATTGAGAATGCAGCCTTGGCCCGGCAACAACGCCTGGCGATCTGCCAGGACACGGGCATGGCGGTTGTCTTTGTCCGGATCGGACAGGATGTGCAGATTGTTGGCGGCTCTTTGACGGACTCGATCCATGCCGGAGTGGCCAAGGGATATCGCGATGGCTATCTGCGCGCATCGGTCGTTTCAGATCCGATCCTGCGGGTCAATACCGGGGATAATACACCGGCCGTGATCCATTATGATATTGTCCCAGGAGATGAGCTGGAGATCACGGTTGCCCCCAAAGGGTTTGGCAGCGAGAACATGTCAGCAGTCAAGATGTTCAGTCCATCAGCCGGCATCGAAGGCGTGCGCCAGTTTGTGATTGACACCATCCGCGCGGCCGGTCCCAATCCCTGCCCACCGATCATTGTTGGTGTCGGTCTCGGCGGCACGCTGGAAAAAGTGACCGAACTGGCCAAGGAAGCTTTGCTCCGCCCAGTCGGCAGCGCCAACCCCCAGCCACACTTGCACCAGTTGGAACAAGAACTCCTGGCAGCTGCCAATGCCACCGGAATCGGCCCAGGTGGTCTCGGTGGCCGGATGACCGCGCTGGCGATTCACGTTGAAGCCTATCCGACGCACATTGCAGGCTTGCCTGTGGCGGTCAACATGAGCTGCCATGCCACCCGCCACGCCTCGATGACTCTCTAACCGGATCTTACACGGATACTGCCAGAAATATGGAGCTTCATCTATGAAACGGATCCACCTCCAATTACCCCTTGACCGGAAAACAATCCTGTCTCTCAAAGCTGGTGATTTGCTCTCCTTGACCGGCGTTTTGTACACTGCCCGCGATGCGGCCCATAAACGATTGATCGCAGCCCTCGACCAGAATGAACCGCTGCCGCTTGATTTATCCGGCCAGACGATTTATTACGCCGGACCCTGCCCCGGTCGCCCAGGCCTGCCTGTAGGTTCGGCCGGTCCAACCACCAGCGGCCGCATGGACGCCTATGCCCCTCGTCTGATCGAGCTTGGCCTGGTCGGTATGATTGGCAAAGGCGCCCGTTCACCGGCAGTCATCGAAGCGATGAGACAGCACGGGGCGATTTACCTCGGGGCCACTGGCGGAGCAGGCGCCCTCCTGGCACAGCGGATCAAAAAGGCAGAGGTGATTGCCTATGATGATCTCGGGGCTGAAGCGATCCGCCGGCTTGAGGTTGTAGATTTTCCTGTTGTCGTCCTGATCGATACACAGGGAAACAATCTCTATGAGCGTGGTCCCGCTGCCTGGGCTTTACCGGTTGCCAGTGAACCCGGTGCTGGTGTAAAATGACGGCGTGCATGAAGCACAGGAGGATTACCCATGGAAATTAACAAAGATATGATCATTTCGGATGTGCTGAACCTTGACCGGGGCACAGTGCCGATTTTCTTCAAAAATGGCCTGCATTGCCTCGGTTGTGCCATGGCTTCGGGTGAAACGATTGAAGAAGCCTGCATGGTCCACGGTCTTGATGTTGAAAAACTGCTTTTTGAGTTGAACAGCTTCTTTGAAGTCAGGGATCTGCCGGAAGCTTCCGTTTAAGTTCAGGTCCTCGGAACCAGTCAGTCAAATCCCTCCGACCCTTGGCCGGAGGGATTTTTCCTAGGATCAGATCGCCGGATCCTTTCAGGTCCATTCGTCAGGTCATGGAGCATTTGTATGGTGCGAGAGCATAAGAGCTTGATTCTGGTCCTGATCTTTTTCCTGCTCCTGATGATCATCGGCACGATTGGCTATGTTGCTCTGCTCAAGGTCAGCGTTCTCGATGCGTTCTACATGACGGTGATTACCATCGCCACGGTTGGATTCAAAGAGGTGGCTGAGCTTTCCGAGGCGGCCAAGATTTTCACCGTTTTCATCATTTTTGCCGGGCTGGGGTTTGTCGGTTATGCCCTGACCAGCCTGGTGGCATTCCTGACGGAGGGCCAGCTCCAGACAGTCTGGCGGAGGCGTCGCATGGATAACCGGATCAGAGCCTTGCACAAACACTATATCGTCTGCGGCGCCGGTGAGACCGCGCAGAATGTCATGGCCCAGCTGGCTGCCGGCAAAGTGCCCTTCGTGGTCGTTGATCTGCGCGAGGAGAAAATCCACGAATTCCACAACCGCGGCATCCTGGCCATCCACGGCGACCCGACCCATGAATCCGCCCTCGAACAAGCCAACATTCACCAGGCGGAAGGCCTGATCTGTGCCTTGTCTTCGGATACGGAAAATGTCTTCACCATCCTGACAGCCCGTTACCTCAATCCAAACCTCTATATTATCTCCCGTGCAATCGAACCCCATGCTCACGAAAAGCTGCGCATGGCTGGTGCGGACCGGACGATATCTCCGAACGAAATCGGTGGGAGACGCATGGCGGCCATGGTCCTGCGGCCATCGATTTTCTCATTCCTCGACGTCGTGACCTATGCCGGCGATGAGGTTTTCAACTTGGAAGAAGTCCTGCTGGACGAGACATCCGAGCTCAATGGCAAGACCCTGCGCGAGGCCAGAATCCCCGAATGCACAGGCCTGATCGTCATGGCGATCAAGAAATCTGGCAGCCGAACCATGGTCTTCAATCCTCGGGCCGGCGAAATGATTGCAGCAGGCGACTCGCTGATTGTCCTGGGCAATCCGGAAATGGTCGACAAACTCAAGAACCTGGCGAAAGACGAAGGTGTCCGCCTGCATCTTTGATCTCAGTGCGGCAAGGTGAAGCCTTGCCCCCAGAGCCAGTCATACTGGATCCATTCATACACCTCGAGCAGGTCCTTGCTGGACAGGCTCGGGGATTTTTTTGTGATGGCCTGCTCGGACTGTTCCGGGCGATCTGCCTGTTCCTTTAGCTGCCCGTGATCCAGCAGATCCAATTGGTCCAGATCCAGGACCAGCTGCTGCAGCGGGAGCAGAGGAAGACCGGCCGCCTTCATGAGCTTTGCGCCCAGGACATTGAACCCGGGACATGCCCCTTCACCAGTGCGCTCCAAGGCGAGCATTCCAGGCAGTCCGGCGTTTTGGGCAGCCTGGTTGGCGTGATAGAAAACCGGCACGTGATACAAGGCTGGATCTTGTGCTGTGTCTGCCATTCCGGCGTCTACCATCATGCGATAGCCGGAGTGCTCACCGATACCTGGCAGATGGTCGCCAAACGCGCAGAGCAGGACAGGCCGATCCAGCTGCTCGATCTCCTGGCAGAGTTTTTCGTAAAGGCGACCGGCGTCGCGAACTCCCTGGGTATAGTTGATGACAGCCTGGCGGTCGCCGTCAGTCAGTCCGAGGTTTTGGGAAAACTGAGGCTTGGCTTCGGGATCGATTTCATTTTCTGCATAGCGGTCCGGGGCATAGGGACCATGATTCTGCATCGTCAGGGTGTAGATCAGTTGTGAATTCTCAGTCTGGTGCAACTGGGCCAGGATCGGCTCCAGCAGTGCTTCATCCGCCATGTACCAGCCTTTTTCCCGGGCAAAGCCTTGCTCGGTCAATTCTTCCAGCCCATTGAATCGGCCGAAGCCCAGCAGGGGATAGACTTTGTCGCGATCGTAAAAGGTGCGGGTGTAGCTGTGGATGGCTGTCGTCTGGTAGCCCAGCTGCCCCAGATGTGCAGGCAGTGCAGGCAGTGGCCGCGTAATCTTGATGAAGGGGCAGGCCGAATCGTGCAGCAGCGAAATCGAAAGTCCGGTCAGAAATTCAAACTCAGAATTGGCTGTCAGTCCGGCAAAACAGCTGGCCGTGACATCTCCGGCATAATCTGCCCGGAAGGCTTGCAATGGATCAGCGGGAAAGACCAGGCCAGGGATTCGCGTGATGTCCCACAGAGCTTCGATGGCAAGGACGATGATGGTTGGCCTGATCCCGACAGGTGCTGCAGCTGTCTTCTCGGCGAAGGTTTGCAGCAGGCTTTGGATCTGTTTTGCCTTTTCCGGCGTGTAAGCTTCGGGTTCATCCTGGTCAATCGCCACCAGCTGGATGTGTGCCCCAAAAGCCAGCCAAGTACCATGCAGCCGGACGTTCTGATCATAAGACTGGCTCGACAAAACCGGCAGATGCAGCCATTGACGGACCCTCGGGCTCTGTACCCAGCATCCATAAAGCCAGTACAGGACCAGGAAACAGGCTCCGGCCACTGTGGCCAGGATCCGGCCGCTGACTGAGCCAGGACCATCCAGGAAGCTGTTGCCAGATACACTGTAAAGCAAGCCATTACCCAGTAGCTGTCCCATCAGCATCGGCAGGAAAAAGGCTGGACGGATGTAGTGTCCGATCAGTTCGCGGAACTTGCCTGGATCACTGGTTTTGAACAAATCCGACCATAGGAAATGGGTCAACGCCGTTTCATACTTGACCTGGTCGGCTTTGGCCACAACATAGACGAGAAAATAGCCGACGGTAAAACCAGGCCAGATCCGGTTGGTCAGGGCTGCGATCAAGAGCGGCAGCGCTGCGGTAGCAGGGATGGAGAGCAGAAAGGACGGGAACTGGTGCCGCACCCAGCGCAAAGCACCCTGCAAACTGCCCGTAGCAACCCATTGAGCGGAAAAGATAGAAAAAATGCCGGTGAAAAGAAAGAAAAACAGTATGTGTACCAAAGGAGAAAAGCCGCTGGCGGCCAAGCGAAGCATCGTCACGATCGAGAACCTCTCAGTGGGATCAAGTGTCCCCGTCCATTCTGATTCAGCCGCCAAGTCCTGTCAACGGAAAACGGCGCGAGGAGGCTTGAGGAGGCTTGAGGACTGATGGGGACTTTTTGCTTATTACCGTGAAATGTATACGAGGTGACAAGGGGATGGCGCGAAGGACTCTTTGCTTGTTTCCGTGAAAAATAGCAAATTAATGCAGCCTTACTACCAACAATGAAGACCATCCCCGAACCGCTGGTGATGGTAGCAGATTTGGAGTCAGCCTCATTCTGAGGCGTGACACATTCGGTGGAACGGAGTGTCAAGGGTGCCAGACTCGGCGCGAGGGATGGCACCGTGGGCGGAACATTCACGATTTGGGGCCAGAGGTACGGCCAAGTCTGGCACTGTGGGCGGAATGTTCCGGATTTGGGGTCGGTCCACATTTGAGGAAAATCTGCAATACCCTTGTGAAGCCCACAGCCGCACGCGGTTGACGCCTCGTCGAAAATGTTCCCAAGAAGTGCTCCGACATAGCGACGGAACTTTCCTTTCCTATGTCGGAGCACATAAGTGGAAGATCTTGGCTTGATCTGGAGAAGGCTACTGCCGCAGGCGTCTTCGGACCTCCCGGAGTTGTTGCCGTTTTGGTGCACCGACCCCAATTGTGGAAAATTCCATCCAAAGTGCCAGACCTACGGCCACCCCTGGCACCAAATCGTGAAATTTCCGCCCGCGGTGCCACCCATCGCGCCACCCCTGGTGCAGATTTCGGCAATTACCGGTTTTGGACGCACCCCGCGCGACCCCCTTGTCGATTAATAAACTTTTCACGGTAATAAGCAAAGAGCCGCACGAAGGACGCACCCCGCGGGCCGCACTTCCGCTCACGATCCCGCCCCCGGCCTGCCGGCCGCGTCCGGTCTCGCCGCTCATCAGGAATCGTTCTCGAAAACGTTTCCAACTTTACAATAAGAAATGGCTTATTATGGATATGTTTAGGGTGTGTTTTGGTTATAATGGTTAGGCAGAAACAGAAATATCCCGGAAAACAGGCATTAAATGCTCAAAATAATTGCTCAAATGGGCGAATTTGGATTGCATACAATGTCCTTTTCGCTATAATAGTTATGTTGGTAACATACGTGACAAATACCGGCCTGTTCGCATGGCAGGCAGCTGATTGTCACATCGCAAGGTGAGGGAGAGCATGAAATCTATATCCAACCAGAAACGCATCAAGGTTATGGTCAACGGCCGTGAGATGGAGGTCTATGACAATCTGACCATCCTGCAGTCCCTGCTGCAGGAGGACATCAACATTCCACATCTCTGCTATGACATCCGCCTGGACCGGGCCAATGGCAACTGCGGCCTTTGTGTCGTCGAACTTGGCGAAAAGGGCAAGGAACGTGATGTCAAGGCGTGCCAGACACCGATCAAGGAAGGCATGGTGATCACCACCAACAGCCCCAAGCTGGAAGGCTACCGCCGGATCCGCCTGGAGCAGTTGCTGAGCGACCACAACGCCGACTGTGTCGCCCCCTGTGTCCAGACCTGCCCGGCCAATATCGACATCCAGGGTTACCTGGCCCAGGTCAGCAATGGCAATTACGAAGCAGCTGTCCGCATCATCAAGGATAAAAACCCCTTCCCGATCGTCTGTGGCCGCGTCTGTCCGCACCCTTGCGAAGCCCAGTGCCGCCGCAGCCTGGTCGATACGCCCGTCGCCATCAACCATGTCAAGCGCTTTGCAGCTGACTGGGACATGGCCCGCGAACAAGCCTGGCTGCCCTCCAAGTCTGCCCCCACCGGAAAGAAAATCGCCGTGGTCGGTGCCGGACCGTCCGGCCTGGCAGCTGCCTATTACAGCGCGATCAATGGCCATGAAGTCACTGTTTTCGAACGTCAGCAGTTTGCCGGCGGCATGATGCGCTATGGCATCCCGGAATACCGACTGCCCAAAGCCACCCTGGACAAGGAAATCGACATCATGCGCTCGCTCGGAGTCAAGATCATGACCGGCAAAGCCCTCGGTACGCACATCAGCCTTGAGGACTTGCACCATGACTTTGATGCCGTCTATCTGGCGATCGGTTCCTGGCGTGCCACCCCGATGTCGATCGAAGGTGAAAACCTCGCCGGCGTCATGCTTGGTATAAACTACCTTGAGCAGGTCACCCGTGGCCGCGAGATCAACCTGGGCGACGCTGTCATCGTCGGCGGCGGCAACACTGCCATCGACTGCGCCCGCACCGCTCTCCGCAAAGGTGCAACATCTGTCAAGCTGGTCTATCGCCGTACCCAGGAAGAAATGCCAGCTGAATCTTATGAAGTCGAAGAAGCCTTGCACGAGGGCGTCGAAATGATCTTCCTGATGGCCCCGACCAAGATCTCCATGGGTGAAAACGGCAAAAAGCGCCTCGAATGCATCCGCATGCAGCTCGGTGAACCGGACCGTTCCGGCCGCCGTCGTCCGGTCCCGATCGAAGGCAGCGAAACCTTCATCGAAGCCGACACCATCATTGGCGCCATCGGCCAGAGCACCAACACCCAGTTCCTCTACAATGACTTGCCGGTCAAGCTCAACAAATGGGGCGATATCGAAATCAACGGCAAGACCTCGCAGACCTCTGAGGACAATATTTTTGCGGGTGGTGACTGCGTCACCGGTCCGGCCACGGTCATCCAGGCCGTCGCTGCCGGGCGTCGCGCCGCTGATGCCATGAATAACTACCTCAATATCGGTTATGTCCGCGAATCCAATGTCGACTACAGCTGCAGCCGTGGTTCGATGGAAGACCTGCCGCGCTGGGAATTCGAGGAACGGCCGAAATTCCGCCGCGCCGCCATGCCCGCGATCTCGATTGAGGCGCGCAAAGACAATTTTGACGAAGTCGAGCTTGGTTTATCCGAGGACGCAGCCGTCACCGAAGCCCGCCGCTGTCTCAAGTGTGGCTGCGCGGAGCGTTATGACTGCAACCTGCGCAACGAGGCCACCAGCCATGGGATCGATTTCCGTGAACCCGTCCATGACCGTCCCTACATCCCGATCGTCGAAGACCATCCCTTCATCATCCGCGACCATAACAAATGCATTTCCTGCGGTCGCTGCATTGCTGCCTGCGCCGAAATCGAAGGCCCGGACATCCTGACCTTCTACATCAAGCAGGGCCGCCAGCTGGTCGGCACCAAGAGCGGCCTGCCTCTGGACCAGACGGACTGTGTCAGCTGCGGCCAGTGCGTCAATGCCTGCCCCTGCGGTGCCCTCGATTACAAGCGTGAACGCGACCGTGTCTTCCGGGCCATCCATAATCCGAAAAAGACCGTCGTCGCCTTTGTTGCACCAGCCGTCCGCAGTGTCATCTCCCAGCATTATGGCAAGACCTTCAACGAAGCAGCTCCGTTCACGGCCGGCATGCTCAAGTCGCTCGGTTTTGACAAGGTGTTTGACTTCACCTTCGCCGCTGACCTGACGATCGTCGAGGAAACCACCGAGTTCCTCAATCGCGTCAACAGCGGAGGCGTGATGCCCCAGTTCACCTCGTGCTGCCCCGGTTGGGTCAACCTGGTTGAACGCCGCTACCCTGAACTGATCCCGCACTTGTCGACGGCCAAGAGCCCACAGCAAATGATGGGCGCCACGGTCAAGAACCACTTCGGCCAGATGGCTGGTATCGACCGCAAGGATCTGTTCGTTGTCTCGGTCGTCCCTTGCCTGGCCAAGAAATACGAAGCAGCCCGGCCGGAGTTTGCCGTCGGCAAGAACCGCGACGTCGACGCCGTCCTGACCACCACCGAGCTTCTGGAAATGAAGCACCAGGCTCGCATCGATGCCTCTGAGATCGTGCCCTGCGAATTCGACGAACCCTACAAGCAGGTCACTGGCGCAGGCATCCTCTTTGGTGCTTCCGGTGGCGTGGCCGAAGCGGCCCTGCGCATGGCAGTCGAGAAACTGACCAACAAACCGCTGACCGAACACCTCGATTTCGAGACCATCCGCGGCTTTGAAGGCGTCAAGGAAGCAACGATCAATGCCGAGGGCACGAATGTCCGCGTCGCGGTCATTTCCGGCCTGCACAATGCCGAACCGATCATCCACAAGATCATCCAGGGTGTTGACGTCGGTTACGACCTGATCGAAGTCATGGCCTGTCCGGGTGGCTGCATTTGCGGTGCCGGCCATCCCGTTCCGGAAAAAATCGATGCCCTTGATAACCGCCAGGCGGTCCTGGTCAACATCGACAAAACCTCAACCTACCGCAAATCCCAGGAAAATCCCGATATCTTGCGCCTATATGATGAGTTCTATGGTGAACCGAATTCCGAGCTGGCTCACGAACTGCTGCACACCCATTACCATGCCCGCCTGGGCGATGGCGTCACCAGCATGGTGAGAAACAAGGGCAACTCGGCCTTCATGACCCATGAGCTGACCGTTTGCTTCTGCGACACCTGTGCCGGCCAAGGCTCGCGTGACAAATATAACAGCCTCCTGGCCCAGATCAGCAAGGACAAGATGGACTCCTTCGTTGAAGTCAAGGCGATCCGACTCAAGGGCAATCACCCGACCGAGGACATCTTCATGACCCTCGATGGCCTGACCGTCGATGATGCCAAGCTGCAGCATGAACTGCGGAAATTCAAAAAGGAAAAAACCATCGTTCATCAGGTATAATGATTCCGCACAGGGCGCGGTCCGCTTGGACAAGCGAATCAGCCGCGCCCTCTCGAGGGAATCATGGAAAAACCAGACACCAGACGTTTCACACCCCGCACCCTGACCGTGTCCCTGACTGTTGTCGTATTGGTGTATTTTGCACTCAATCGATCTGCAGAGATCGTCACCTATCTGGAACACTTCCTCGCTGTGGCCATGCCCTTGCTTTTGGGCATGGCCATTGCGTATTTGTTGAACCTGCCAATGCGGACCATCGAGCGATTCCTGGGCCGGCGCTGGCCAGGGCGTTGGCTGCGACCGTTCAGCCTGATCCTGACCGTGCTGGTGACCCTTTTGGTATTGGCCGCAATCCTGGCCCTGGTTGTGCCGCAGGTGGTCGCCAGCATTTCAGACCTGAGCAGTCGACTACCCAGCCTGCTGGCCCAGACACAGACCTGGATCAACCAGACCACGGCTGACCATCCCTGGCTCAATGATCTGGCCAGCACCCTCAAACTCAGTTCAGCCGACCTGTTGGC
Organism: uncultured Mageeibacillus sp.; assembly: GCA_964528645.1. Lineage (GTDB taxonomy): Bacteria > Bacillota > Clostridia > Saccharofermentanales > UBA5734 > UBA5734. The sequence continues at coordinate 43,131 of CAZGSR010000002.1, forward strand.
CTGGTTCCTGGCCTTGCTGCAAGGGCAGGGGGGGAGCTGGCTCAATTCGACCGTCAACTGGCTGGCTTCAGCTTTTGGCTGGGTCGTGTCACTCATCCTCAGCCTGATCTTCGCCATCTACCTGCTGCTGGCAAAGGAAAAATTGCAGCGCCAGAGCCGGAGGCTGCTGGATGCCCTGGCCACACCAGAGGCCAGCAGCCGGATTCGCTCGGTTCTGGCGTTATCCCACCAGACCTTTGGTGCCTTTTTCGCCGGCCAGTTCCTGGAGGCGATCATTCTGGGCGCCATTTTTCTGGTCATCCTGGCTGTGTTCCAGTTTCCCTACGCGCTGCTGATCGCTGTCCTGATCGCAGTCACAGCCCTGATCCCGATGGTGGGCGCTTATATTGCACTGGTCGTTGGCGCATTCCTCATCCTCTTGATCAATCCCTGGCAGGCACTGGCTTTTATTATCCTGTTCCTGGTCATCCAGCAGCTGGAAAACAACCTGATCTATCCACGTGTGGTCGGCAGCTCGATCGGCCTGCCTGCCCTGTGGGTCCTGGCCGCGGTCGTGATCGGCGGTGGCCTGTTTGGCGTCATGGGCATGATCCTGTTCATTCCGCTGATGTCCGTCTCCTATAGCCTGGTCCGGCAGTGGGTGACGATCCGGGAATCGGCACGCCTGACAGCGCAAAAAAATGCCGCATCCGCCGAAGCAGGACACGGCACCAAAGATCAAGAGACCGTTCACTAGGCGCTCAGAAGACCAAGATTCCGAGGGTGCTCAAAGCACCTGTGTTCTGTAGCGCTTAAAATACCAAAATACCGAGGTGCTCCAGTAAAATTTTCAGGCCGATCAGGATCAGGACACTGCCACCGGCGATTTCGGCCTTGTTTTTCAGCGCCAGACCGAAGCGGTTGCCGATCACGACACCAAAGAACGAGAGGACCAGGGTCGTCATGCCGATGAAATTGACGGCTGGCAGGATATCGACAGCCAGGAAGGCGAAGGTGATACCGACAGCCAGGGCATCGATGCTGGTTGCAATGGCCAGGACCGTCAGTTCGCGAAGATCGAGTCTGATCTCGCAATGTGGATCATCGGCGTCCTTTTTAAAGGCCTCATGAATCATCTTGGCCCCGATCAGAGAGAGCAGGATGAAGGCCAGCCAGTGGTCGACACTGGTGATGTAAACGGAAAACTGGCGGCCTAATAGCCAGCCCAACAAGGGCATGCCGCCTTGGAAAAAGCCGAAAAAGGCAGCAATGGTCAGTCCCTGGCGATAATCCAGCCGTTTCATGCACAGCCCCTTGCACAGGGCAACGGCAAAGGCGTCCATAGACAGGCCGACTGCGATCAGGAAAAGTTCCAGCAAAGTCATGCGTCAGCGCCCTGCTTTCCTGGCTTTCAAGGCGGTCAGGGCATCCACCACAATCTGGTGATCGTCGATGTGGTTGGGCAGACCAGAAATGCAGACCGATCCGATCATGCCGGTGCCAGCAAGCACGATCGGAAAACCGCCTCCACCAGCCGCATAGTCAGCTGGGTCGAGTTTGCGGTCAGTCAGTTCCTTGCCTGACCTGTCCAGCCAGTTCATGAAGCGCAGGGAAGACATGGCCATCAAGTCGACAGTATTGCGTTTGCGCTGGAGCCAGAGCTCACTGTCCAGCAGGGAACCATCGCTGAAATGGCGGAAAACAACCAGGCCATTGATCGTGATTTCGACAGCGACAGGATCCGGATAAGATTTGGCCCGCTCAAGCATGAGAAGGCCCAGATCCAGGGCGTCGGCACGGGAAAAGGATGTGAAAACGAGTTCTTTCTCCTGCTCTGACAAGCGCTGGTATTCGGCATGAGCTTGATCATTGACAATTTTCATTTGTATCAGGGACCTCCATTTTGACGCAACAGTGTCTCGATTATAGCACAGCATTCTTGCCGGCCAGCAGGTAGAAGCTTAAAATCAAGAAAGACAACGGTTAGATGATTGTCCGTGATCCATCCCTCTGGGCTGGTACCTAGCCAGTCAGGCCAGAGACAGAAAGCGAGGCTGCGAATGGATTCTTTTGAGAAATTGGGCGCATTCTATCTGGGCAGACCGTGTGATCCTGTGACCTTGGCTCCTCAGGAGGGCTATCTGCTCTACGATGCCAAGGATTTGACCACCCATGCGGTCTGTGTCGGCATGACCGGCAGTGGCAAAACGGGACTGTGCATCAGCCTTCTGGAAGAAGCCGCGCTCGACCAGGTGCCAGCGATCATCATTGATCCCAAAGGGGACATGGCGAATTTGCTCCTGACTTTTCCCGACCTGGCAGCGGATGATTTCCTGCCCTGGGTCCAGGAGGCCGATGCCCAGCGCAAGGGCCTGACTGTTGAAGCTTATGCTGAGAGCCAGGCCAACCTTTGGCGCAAGGGCCTCCAGGACTGGGGCCAGGACGGAGAGCGAATCCGCCGGCTGCGGCAGGCGGCGGAGTTTGCCCTTTACACGCCTGGCAGCACTGCCGCCACGCCTGTCTCAATTATAAAGTCTTTCGCCGCGCCAGCCCCCGCTATTGTTGCTGATGCAGAACTGCTGCGCGAACAAGCTGCCGGGGCCGCAGCCAGTCTGCTCGGACTTTTGGGCCTGGATGCCGACCCAGTGAAGAGCCGCGACCACATCTTATTGACCACCATTCTGATTCACAGCTGGCAGCAGGGCCAGGATCTCGATCTAGCCGGCCTGATCGCCCGGATCCAGGCGCCGCCTTTCAGCCAGATGGGCATTTTGCCACTCGATACGTTCTATCCAGCCCAGGACCGCCTCACTTTGGCCCTCCAGTTCAACAATCTGCTCGCTTCACCGTCTTTTGCCGGCTGGCTCCAGGGCGAACCCCTTGAACTTGACCGCTTGCTGTTCACAGCCACTGGCAAACCAAAACTGGCGATTTTCTCGATTGCCCATCTCAGCGAAACGGAGCGCCAGTTTTTTGTCACGTTGCTGCTGAACCAGACGATCAGCTGGATGCGCCGCCAATCGGGATCTTCCAGCCTGAGGGCGATCCTGTATATGGATGAGATCTATGGTTATTTCCCGCCGGTGGCCAATCCACCTGCCAAGGCCCCGCTTTTGACCTTGCTCAAACAAGCCCGGGCCTATGGACTTGGTGTTGTCCTGACGACCCAAAATCCGGTCGACCTCGATTACAAAGGGCTGTCCAATACCGGGACCTGGTTCATCGGCCGGTTGCAGACGGAGCGCGACAAACTCCGGGTGCTCGAAGGACTCGAAGGTGCCTCGGCTGCCCAGGGCCAAACCTTTGACCGGGCCCGGATGGAGCAGATTCTTTCCGGCCTCGGTAACCGGATCTTCCTGCTGCACAATGTCCATGACGACGAACCCCAGCTGTTCCAGACCCGCTGGGCGATGTCGTATCTATGTGGGCCGCTGACCCGGCCACAACTGCAGCGCCTGAGCCAGGCCCAGGCTGCTGCGTCAAGCACTGTGCCCCAGACTGTGTTCCCGTCAACTGCTGGTGCACCAGCAACCCAGCCTGCCGCTGCGGCTACTACGGCTGCCGCTACGGATATTGCGGCCAACAGTTCTGCGGCTGCCATTGTGCCGCCCCTGCTGCCCCAGGGGATCCAGCAAGCCTACTTGCCGCTGCGCACCAGGCCTGCCAGCACAGTCAATCTGGTCTATCAGCCGATGCTTCTCGGTCAATCCCAGGTCTTGTTCAAAACCGACAAGGCAGGTGGTGTACAGACGCGAGACGTAACCACCCTGGTCCCTGTACTGGATGCCCTGGTACCGGTTGACTGGGACCAGGCTGAAACGATCGACCTTCCTCTGGCAGATCTCGAACAGGTGCCAGAGACAGGACTGTCCTTTGCCCCATTGCCATCTGCGGCAGCTAAAACGGCCAGTTTCACAGCTTGGGAACGTGATCTCAAACAATGGCTGTACCAGACCAGTGAACTCGAAATCCTGCAGTGTCCAGCGGTAAAGCTGAACGCTGAGCCAGGGGAGACAGAGCGTGACTTTAAAATCCGATTGACTTTGGCGGCCCACGAAGCCCGGGATGCGGCCATAGACCAGCTGCGGCAGAAATATGCGGCCAAGATCTCATCCCTTGAGGAAAAAATCCGCAAGGCAGAACAAGCGGTGGACCGAGAACAACAACAGGCTCGCCAGCAGCAGATGCAGACAGCGATTTCGATCGGTGCGACTCTTTTGAGTGCCTTCATGGGCAAAAAGAAAGTCAGCACATCCTCGCTCGGCCGGGCGACCACTGCAGCCAGAGGCGCCAGCCGGGCAATGAAAGAGCAGGGCGATATCTCCCGGTCCAAGGAATCGGTCGAGGTCTACCGCCAGGATCTTGCCGATCTGCAGCAGGCAGTCGAGGCTGAAATCGCCGAATTAGCCGGGCGCTTTGATCCAGACCAGCTGGAAATCACGCGCACCGTGGTGCGGCCTACCAAGCAGAACATCCAGGTCCAGGCCCTGGTCCTGGCCTGGGCTCCGGTCATTCTGGACGGTCGGGGCGGCTACGAGCGCGCATTCTAGAGATACAGCGACAAGGCGCTGCCAGCCAGAAGAATGGCCAGGATGATGTTCATCGTGCGAGCCTGCTTGACGAACAGCTGGTTGAACAGACTGCCGAACAATCCCCAGCTGCAGGTCGCGATGAATCCCATGGTGGCGTTGAGGAGAACGAAACCAGCGAGTGCCAGAGGACTGCTGTAATAGGGCGTAATGAACGTCGACGTGATGGTCAGGCTGAAGATGATCACTTTTGGATTGATGAATTGCATCGAAAAGCCCGTCAGGAAATTGCCAGTTGCCGTGGGGGCGCTGGCTTTTCCTTTTTTCTGGCCCCAGACAATGGTGAAGGCCAGCCACAGGATATAGACCGTGCCAATGATTTGCAGGACTGGCTTGATGGCGGGCAGGGCGCTCGTCAGGTAGAAATTGAAGGCTGTGACCAGGCCGATCACTGCCAGAAACCCGGCATACATGCCCAGGTTCAGGCGAAAACTGTTGCGAAAACCGACTTGGGCCGCCCGGGACATGGACAGGATGTTGTTCGGTCCAGGTGTCAAGGTCGAAACAAGCAAGATGACGACGTAGGAGATGAAATTGGGCATGGACTGTATCCATCCTGACTCACCGGTGAGGCGAATGTCTGTTGTCGACGAACCTTGTGGTCATTCCGCCGCCTTGAAATTGTATATCGGGTGGATCCGGCGGTCAATCGTCACGGTGTCCTTTATGTTGGCGACAATTTCCTCCAGAGGCTTGTAGGCAAAAGGTGCTTCATCGATCGTGCTCGGGTCGATGGTGGTCGAATAGATCCCGGCCATGGCCTGCTCATAGTCTTGCAGGCGGATCTTGCGCCGTGCCTCATGGCGGCTCATCAGTCGGCCTGCCCCATGTGGTGCGGAAAAATTCCAGTCAGCATTGCCTTTGCCGGTGCAGACCAGGCTGCCGTCACGCATGTTGATGGGAATCAGGACTCGTTCGCCCTTGCGGGCCGAGATCGCACCTTTGCGCAGGATCATCGCTTCGAGATCGATGTAGTTGTGGACTGTGGTCCAGTGGTCGATCACCGGCAGGCTAAACCATTGGATCATGTCCTGCATCATGGCTTTCCGGTTGAGGTCGGCATAGTGCTGGATCAGTGCCATGTCATGCAGGTAATCCTCGAACAACTCACCCTCGCAATAGGCCAGGGCGTGGTCGACTTGGCCTCGCAAACGTCGGGCCGCCTCGTTCTGGTAATGCTCAGCCACTTGCTTGCCCAGGTTACGGCTGCCACTGTGGACCACCAGGTAGAGCTGGCCCTCTTCATCCTGGTCGACCTCGATGAAATGGTTGCCGCCGCCGAGCGTGCCGATGCTCAGCTCCGCCCGCTTCAGGTTGACCGTTTTCTTGCAGCGCAGATCGTTGAGGTCGATGTTGCGCGATAACGCATGGGGGTGCTGCCGGGTTTCGAATCCACACGGAATGTTGAGGTGGATGAAGGTGTCCAGTTCTCTCAGGTCCAGATGACAGCGGCCCAGCACGCTCGTTTCCATACCGCAGCCGATGTCGACACCGACCAAGTTGGGCACGACTTTGTCGGTGATCGTCATGGTCGTGCCGATCGTACAGCCTGCCCCGGCGTGCGCATCCGGCATGATCCGGACCTGGCTGCCGGTGACAAAAGGCTGGTCGAGCAAATGACGGATCTGGCTCAGCGCTTCTTCTTCAATGGTGTCGGAAAAGATCTTGGCTGAATTGTAACGCCCGTGCAGGATTTGCATCTGGATACCTCCTTTAATAGAAGGAGCAGGCTATAACTAAATTGTAACAAAAAGGCCGGATTACTGGTCAAAAGAATTGAATCATGCCTGTCAATCCTAATTGAAAGGACGTGCACATCCATGGTAGAACCTTATCTCTATTTTAACGGCACGTGCGCTGAAGCTGTCGATTTTTACGAAACGGTTTTTTCTGGAACCGATAAGCAAGTCATGCGCTTCAAAGAAGCACCACCCAATCCCCAGTTCCCGATGCCGGAGGCCTTGCTGGAGCAGGTCATGCACGCTGAAATGACCATCGAAGGGACCCGGTTCTCTTTCGGTGACAATCCAGATGGTGTCGTTGCAGGTGATCAAACGACCCTGATTGTTCGGACATCTGCCCCGGAAACTGTCGCCAACTGGTTCAACCAACTTTCGGCGGGAGGTGTTGTGCGTATGCCGTTAGGACCGCAATTTTATGCCCGGATGTACGGCTGGGTCATCGACCGGTTTGGAATCCACTGGCAGCTGATCGCAGAATAAACGCTGCAGGCCACAGACCAGGACCAGTCCCACTGCAAAGCCTGCCAGATCGAGCAAGACATCGCGCAGCTCTCCTGACCGTCCCGGGACAAAAACCTGATGGGTTTCATCAAAAACAGCGGCCAGAAGACCCAGTATAAGCAGCCGCAGAGGTTTGCGCCGACCACCCGACAGGGTGACCAGGACCCCAAGGATCAGGTAATTGGCAAAGTGAGCGGTCTTGCGAATGATGGTCTGGGCCAGAGGGTCCAGAAATACGGACCGGGGAATGAACCCATCCGTCTGATCGGCCAGCCATTGCAGGACACCACCACTGAGCTGCGAGGATTCTGAGGACGGCTGGCTGGAGAACCAGAACATCACTCCCAGCCACATAAGGGCCAGGAGGCCAAACCAGCGGCCTTGCCAGTTTTTCAGTCGATTGATTTGAGCGTTCATCATCTGGCCAGTATAAGGTGTTTTCTGCCTGGGTTCAACCAGCCCCATGAGACTCTATTCATGACAGAAAGGGCTGCTTTTGCTATGATCAATACAGATTACTTAAACCAACGGCGACACAAAGGGGGACACGAACCATGCGGATTGCAGTCATCGATGGCCAAGGTGGCGGAATCGGCCGGCTGATTGTCGAAAAGCTGCGCCAGTCACTGGGTGCGCACGCCCAAATCCTGGCCCTCGGCACCAATTCCCTGGCCACAGCTGCCATGCTCAAGGCCGGCGCAACCGAAGGGGCTACCGGCGAAAGCGCCATCGTCTATAACAGCAGCAAAGTCGAACTGATCCTCGGTCCGATCGGCATTATCAGTGCCTATTCTCTGATGGGAGAACTCTCCCCAGCCATGGCCCATGCGATTGCCACCAGTCCGGCGCAAAAACTCCTCGTCCCGATGAACAAATGCAACATCGTCATCGCAGGGGTTGAAACCAAAACCGTGCCCCAGCTGGTCGACGAACTCGTGGCTCAGGTCAAAGCTCATGAGATCTGAGTTGTTTGACACAGGTACATATAACCGATATAATCGCAGCTTAGAGAAAAATAGAAGCTGTCGACGGAGATAGCATTCTATTTTTTTTATTGTCCGAAAGATTTCGTGTAGGATAAAAACAGCGGAGGAAGAGATTTATGAAAAAGATCCTGTCCATTTTCATCGCGATGCTGGTTTTGGCAAGCGCACTGTTAGCCGGTTGTGCTGCTAAAGAGACAACTGAGGCAACCGAAGCGGCACCGACAACCCAAGCGGCAAAGACCTGGTTAATCGTGACAGATACGGTATTCAAGCCCTTTGAATACACGAACGAAAAAAATGAATTTGTTGGTATTGATGTCGATCTTCTTGCAGCCATTGCCAAAGACCAGGGCTTCAACTATAAACTTGAAAGCCTGGGTTGGGATGCTGCCGTTGCAGCCGTTCAGGCAGGCCAGGCGGATGGTTTGATCGCCGGTGCGACGATCAAGCAGGAACGCATTGATTCCGGTTGGATCTTCTCGGATGGCTACTTTGATGCAACGCAGACTTTTGTTGTCGGAGCTGACAGTGACATCGCAAGCTTTGCAGATTTGGCCGGAAAAAATGTCGCAGTCAAGAACGCCACAGCTGGTGCAGATTTTGCCAACAGCATCAAAGACCAGTATGGCTTTACGGTTACAACCTTTGAAGACTCACCGACGATGTATCAGGACGTCCTTCTGGGCAACAGCGTTGCTTGCGTCGAAGACACCCCGATCATGGCAGCTTCGATCAAAGAAGGCGGTCTCGCCCTTAAAATTCCTGCAGGCATGGAAAGCGAAGGCGCCCCTTACGGATTTGCCATTATGAATAAGTCCAATCAGGAACTGCTGGATCTGTTTAATGCCGGCCTGAAAAATATCAAGGCAAATGGCACATACGATGAAATTCTCAACAAATACCTGAAATGATTTTTTAAGCAAACGGGATGAACGTGGGAGACTGGTCAAGTTTCCCGCGTTTTTCCTGTGAAAGATGTTTTGAGGATAATCCATGATTCAAATCATGCAAACATACGGCTCCATGTTGGTGCAGGCTTTAGGGAAAACGCTCCTGTTAACGTTGCTTTCACTGTCTTTCGCCATGATTATCGGCCTGGTTTTTTCTTTGATGAATGTCGGAAAGAACCGGGTTTTTAATTTTTTCGGTACAGCTTATGTAGATGGGGTCAGGGGAGTCCCGCTGATTGTTTTGGCCTATTTCATTTACTTTGGTGTTCCGACCGGGATAAAAATGATGGGGATACAGGACTTCCGCCTGTCAGCCCTTCAAGCAGGTACGATCGCGCTGGCGATGAACTGCGGTGCCTACATGGCTGAAATCATCCGGGCCGGCATCGAGAGCATTGATAAGGGACAGATGGAGGCCAGCCGCAGCCTGGGATTGAGTTATGTCAAAAGCATGAGACTTGTTGTCTTGCCCCAAGCTTTTCGGGTCATGATTCCATCCATTATCAACCAATTCATTATCACGCTGAAAGATACATCCATTCTGTCGGTTATCGGATTCCCGGAACTGACAAACATGGGCAAGACCATTTCAGGGAATACCTTCAAGAGTCTTCAAACGTGGGCGATTGTCGGCATCATGTATATGATTGTCATCGTTGCCTTGAGCAAAATGGCAAAACGTGTTGAAAGGAGGGTGAACATTGGCAGAGCATGACATCATCATCAGTGTCAAGAATTTGAAAAAGAATTTTGGCCATCTCGAAGTTCTGAAAGACATGAGCATGGATATCAGGAAAGGTGAAGTCGTTGTTCTGCTGGGGCCATCAGGCAGCGGCAAATCTACCTTTCTGCGCTGCCTGAATCATCTGGAAGCAGCAACAAGTGGAACCATTATGGTCGATGGGCAAAACATCACCGACCGCCATACCGATATCAATAAAGTCCGCGAGAATATCGGCATGGTCTTCCAGCACTTCAACTTGTTTCCCCACAAAACGGTCATACAGAATATCATGATGGCGCCGGTAGAACTGAAGATCCTGTCCAAGGCAGATGCACAGGCCAAAGCACTCTCCCTGTTGCAGCGTGTTGGTTTGAGCGATAAAGCGGATGCATTCCCTTCGCAGCTTTCCGGTGGCCAGAAGCAGCGTGTAGCCATAGCCAGGGCACTGGCCATGAATCCGGACATCATGCTGTTCGATGAACCAACATCAGCCCTCGATCCCGAAATGGTTGGCGAAGTGCTTGCTGTCATGAAAGAACTTGCTGCAGAAGGCATGACCATGGTCATCGTCACCCATGAAATCGGCTTTGCCCGGGAAGTTGCAGACCGGGTTGTCTTCATGGACGCCGGGTATATTGTCGAATCGGGCGCCCCAAAAGATGTGTTCAATCATCCGAAAGAGCCAAGAACGATAGACTTTCTCAATAAAGTTCTGTGACGACTAAGGTGTGTTATGAAAAAAATTATCACGATCAGCCGGGAATTCGGCGCAGCCGGTGGTGAAATAGGTAGAAGAGTGGCCAAGGCATTGGATTATGGCTATTTTGACAAGGAAATCATCTATCAGGTGGCTTATGATTCGAACCTGGACGCTGACAGCCTGATCAAGTGGGACGAAAATATTCCAACTGATTTCGGATTTGCCCAAAGCTTGTTTGATTTCTATAACAGGCCCTTGAGTGAACGACTCTATGCAGCCCAGACAAAAGTCATCCGGGAAATTGGCGAAAAAGGCAGCTGCGTCATTGTTGGCCGGAACGCCAACCATATTCTCAAAGAATTTGACAACAGCCTGCATCTCTTTATCAGCGCGGATACCAGCTTCAGGGTACAGCACATCAAAGAGCTGCTGCCGGACCAGTCTGAACATAAAATCAAGGAACAGATCCGGACCATCGACAAACAGAGGAAGAAGTTTTCCAAGTATTACACCGGTCAGACATTTGGCTATGCCGAAAACTACGACATCTGCCTGAAATCCTCTTCGCTGGGGATTGATGCATGTGTGGACCTTATTCTGCATCTGGCCCAAGGGTCAAACGACGGTTAGCCATTCATCGGTGACACGAGGAGATCGTGAAATCCCCGGCGTCGGGTCTTTTAGGCTCCTTTTCGATCTGACAGGCCAAGTCGTTCGATCAGTGCATCTTGCAATACTTGCGAGAAATTGATGTGTGCCAGTTCTGCCCTGGTGTTCAACCAATTTGGAACTGTCAGGTTTTTCCGAATCGACTTCTTGCCATGCTTTTCAGTATAACTATCCATATCAAGAACGATTGGGGCTACAAAACCTTTCCCCATGTCAGGATCAAGTTCAACCTCGTCAATAGGGGTGGATGGCGGAATATCCATTCCATCTTCGGGTTCGGTAAGCACCCAGCCGGATGCTGCGTCAATTGCCATCTCAATAGCTTCGGCAAGATCATTGCCGCCAGTTGTGCAGCCCGGAAGGTCCGGAACAACAACTGCGATAGATCCATCCTCTGAATCAGTATAAAAACACGCCCAATAAACCAGCTTTATATTTTCCTCCGTTTCAGCGGGTCTTATTTCAGGTCCGCTTGCTTCAAGATTGACTTGATGACAATGTTTGGTATGTCTCCCGGGTGATGCGGTATCGTGACCTTTCCGGACTTCGTCAGGTGAGTGTACTGGAAGTGAGATCCTTTACGTCTTTTAAAATCCACCCGTCTGCCAGAGTGTAACGCTACCGGTAAAATCGGCATAATCAATAAGAGCGTCATTGAGATATGTTTATTAAACAAAAAAGCCCTACAACCATTGCGGCTGTAAGGCTTTCTCTTGGAGCCTGTTGACGGATTTGAACCCCCGACCTGCTGATTACAAATCAGCTGCTCTACCAACTGAGCTAAACAGGCGTCTGGCCTTGCGCCGGATTGACCTGCGCAAGGGATAGTTTAAAGAAGCAAGGCCGGACTGTCAAGTCGCAAAAAAGACTTCGTCGCCATTGTTTTCTTGCCTCGGCGGCCAGGGCTTCTCCAGTTCGTGCGGATTTTCCAGAATCTGCTGGAAGCGTTTCAGGGAGCGGGCGTAGTAGAAGCCGTCGCCGATCCGTTCGTCCAGGGTGACGGCCAGGTTGACAACTTCGCGCACACCGATTGTGCCGTCTGGGAGGACTTTGGGCACTTTCTGGCTGACACCGATGGTGAGGAAGATGGGGGTTGTCCCGAATTCATAGAGGTGGTGGAAGGGTGCGTCGATACCGAGGCTGCCCAGGTTGGAGATAAAGACACTGGTATGCATCGGTGACAGGTCGATGACAAAGCGGGGCAGCCAGCCATGGTAATCGAGCCAGGTGACGAATGAGACAAAGCCCTGCAGGATGAATCTGGGCAGGAGCATCAGGACGTTGAACCAGTTGACGATACCGCTGCGAGCGACGTCGTCTTCTTTAGCTTCGGAGCGGATGCGATGGATTTCCTTTTGCAGTTTGTCTGATAGCGTATCCAGCGTATCTTCTGGTGCGAAGGTCATCACAACGATCTCTTCCTTGGCATCATCCTTGAACTCCCGCTTCATGACAAAGGCCAGTTTGATGGCGTTGCGCTGGTAGACGCGGCGGCCAACGACGAACCGGTTCATCTGCGGCCGCTCGGCGATGATCCGGACCAGGGCAGCCAGAATGACATGGAACAAGGTCATCTTGATCCCGCTGCCACCCTCGGCGACTGAGGCCCGGTTGCGCTCGTGCAGGAACGACTTGACCGTTGTGATGTCGATTTCCTGCTTGAAATAGATGGCAGACTCGTTGCGGTTTTTCATGATGAAGGGGAAAAACTGCATGAAGGGATCGATGTCACGCAGGCGTTTGCCATCGGGTCGGCTGAACAATGTTTCACGCATGACTGGGATGTCCTCATTTCTTGGTTGAATCAGGTCTCGCGTGGCGGTTTCTCTTGCGGGCAGGGAAGAGGCTGAAGGTGATCAGGAACAGGGCCAGGGCGAGGATCAGGTCGGTCAGGCTGACATAAGAGGACGGGGTGACAGGTTGACGGGACCAATCAGGCCAGGCGATCATCCGGCCCAGGAATGCATAGCGGGTCTGCTCATCCACCAGACGGGCCAGGTGGAGAGCGCCATTCCGGATGCCTTCTGCCAGCAGTGGGTCATCGATCCGGTCCAGATAGGCAGCCGGTAACGGCCAGTAACCCTGGTTCGTCCACAGGACCAGCATCTGGCCGACCAGAGCGGGGACTGCCAGGCACAGGCCGATCAGGCGCAGTGGGGACAGATCCCGGACCTGCTTATTCCGTCGTGCCAGTCCAGCCGGGATCCGGTGGGGCTGTGAGCTGAACCGCTGGACCAGGCGCAGGTAGGCGACCTGCAGATGGCGCCGGAGGTCGGTCCAGCAGGTTCGGCGTGCCGTCCGGACCAGGTTGATCAGGATAAAGGCAAGAAAGAGGCTGCGGGACAGCACCTGCAGCGTCATCAGGAGCTGGCGGTCTTCGGTCCAGACCAGGCTGGGCCAGTAGGTGCCCAGCCAATAGGGCAGCAGGGTCGCAAACAATGCCAGCGGCAACAGGAATACGGCGCGCAGCTCCCAGAGCATCAGGGCATTGACTTTCAGGGACCGCATTGCCCCAAGCAGGATCGCCAGGATCAGCGGCAGCAGATAGATCATTCAGCCGGTCCGGTCAGCGCACGACCAGGTTGGCCAGGCGTCCCTTGACGTAGATGAATTTCACCAGCTGCTTGCCTGTGAGCAGGGCGATCGTGCGTTCGTCCTGCTTGACGATGGTTTCGACTTGCTCAGCAGTGGCATCGGATGGGATATCGAGGCGGAATTTGACCACACCATTGGTCTGGACGGCAATTTCGATGGTATCCCGGACCAGCGCCTGCGGGTCGAACTCGGGCCAGGACTGGCGGAAAATGGAATCCGCATAGCCGAGCTGGTGCCACGATTCTTCGCAGAAGTGGGGTGCAAAGGGGGCCATCAGGCGCAGCAGATCCTCCGTGACTGATCGCAGCAGGGCCAGATCAGCGGTTGCGAGTCCCTGGTATTTGTTGACGGCATTCAAAAGCTCCATCATGCGCGAGATCGAGGTGTTGAACTGGAAACGCTCAGCGTCGGTGCTGACGGATTTGATGGCGTAATGGCGGGCGTACTGCAGGTCTTTGCCATCGCTGTCGAGTGTAGCGGCAACAGCCGGAGCAGGCCAGGCTTTGGCTTCCTCGACCAGGCGCTCGACCCGGTTGACATATTTGACGATCGCCTTGACGCCGTCGTCATTCCAGGGACCGCCATCGGTGTAGGCGAATCCGAAACCCAGGTACATGCGGAAAACGTCCGAACCATGGCGGGTGATGTAGTCATCCGGTGAGATGGTGTTGCCACGCGACTTGGACATTTTCTGGCCGTCGGCACCGAGGATGGTGCCTTGGTGGACCAGGGACTTGAAGGGCTCGTCAAAGGAGAGATAGCCCATGTCACGCAAGGCTTTGGTGACAAAGCGGGCATAGAGCAGGTGCATCGCAGCATGCTCGGCGCCGCCGATGTATTTGTCGACCGGGCACATGGCGTCAACCTTGGCCTTGGCAAACGGTTCAGTGTCGTTTTTGTTGTCGACATAGCGGAACTGGTACCACGACGAGCAGACAAAGGTGTCGAGGGTGTCCGGGTCGCGTTCAGCCGGACCGCCGCAGGTCGGGCAGGAGGTTTCAATAAAGGAGCGGCACTTTTTCAGCGGCGATTCGCCGTCGGGACGGAACTCGACATCGTAAGGCAGCTGGACGGGCAGTTGATCCTCGGGGACTGGCACCACACCGCAGGTCGGGCAATGGACGACCGGGATCGGGGTGCCCCAGTACCGTTGGCGGGAGACCAGCCAGTCACGCAGGCGATAGTTGATTTTCAGGCTGCCCTGGCCCGTTGGTTCGAGCTTCTGGACGATGGCCTTGATCGCATCCGCTGAATCGAGACCATCGAATTCGCCACTGTTGACCAGGCTGCCTTTGTCACAGAAGGGGAGTTCGTCGGGTGAGCCGTCGGCGCTCCGGATGACACGCTGGATCGGCAGGTTGAACTTTTCTGCGAACTCAAAGTCGCGTTCGTCGTGGCCAGGGACGGCCATGACGACGCCCGTGCCGTAGCCAGCAATGACATAGTCGGCAGCCCAGATCGGAACCTTGGCTCCGGTGAGTGGATGGATGGCATAGGAGCCGGTGAAGACCCCGGTCTTCTCGCGGACGGTCGACATGCGGTCGATGTCGGACACTTTGCGGGTGTCGGCGATGTAGGCTTCGACGGCAGAGCGATGCTCGTCCGTCGTCAGGACATGGCACAGTTCGCTTTCCGGTGCGACGACGACATAGGTGACACCCATGACGGTATCCGCCCGGGTGGTGAAAACCTTGAGACTGACTGGGTTGCCATCGTGATCGAGCGTCGCCTGGCCATTTGTTTCGGCACCAAAGACCAGCTCGGCACCTTCGGAACGACCGATCCAGTTGGTCTGGATTTTCTTGGTCTTTTCCGGCCAGTCGAGGGTGGGAAGGCAGTCGAGCAGTTCCTGGGCATAGGCGGTGATGCGGAAAAACCACTGGGTCAGGTTCTTGCGCGTCACTTCGGTGCCACAGCGCTCGCAGGCGCCTTCATCGACTTGTTCGTTGGCCAGGACGGTGTTGCAGTTGGGGCACCAGTTGACCGGCGCATTTTTCCGGTAGGCCAGGCCATTCTTGTAGAGCTGGAGGAACAGCCACTGGTTCCAGCGGTAGTATTCCGGTTCGCAGGTTGCCAGTTCTGCATCCCAGTCAAACATGCCGCCCATCTCACGCAGCTGTTTTTCCATCGTGCGGATGTTGCTGTGTGTGCTGTCCAAGGGGTGGATGCCCGTTTTGATGGCATAGTTTTCAGCTGGCAAGCCAAAGGCATCAAATCCCATCGGCTGGAAGACCTCGTAGCCCTGCATCTTTTTCATGCGGGCCCAGGAATCGGAGAGTGCGTAATTGTACCAGTGGCCGACATGGAGATTGGCGCCGGAAGGATAGGAGAACATTTCCAGGACGTAGAGCTTCTTCTCCTGGCGCTCGGGATTGAAATGGTTCAGGCCGGATTGTTCCCAGTAGTCCTGCCATTTGCGGTCGATTTCAACGGAATATGCCATGTCGATACCCTCATTCAAGCTTAGATTT
Source organism: uncultured Mageeibacillus sp. (assembly GCA_964528645.1). Lineage (GTDB taxonomy): Bacteria > Bacillota > Clostridia > Saccharofermentanales > UBA5734 > UBA5734. The sequence continues at coordinate 59,037 of CAZGSR010000002.1, forward strand.
CCCGGCTATTTTAACAAAATCTCCGGCACTTTGCACTTATAAAAGGTAGAACCTGGCATCGATGAAGGATTACCTTCAGGGCAAAGGCCCCAGCAAAGCCATGCGCAGGGCACACAGGGCCAGGATATGCAGCGGATAGAACAGGTAGAAACCGTATTTCAGCCAGCGGGATGGTTTCCGGTCACGCTGGAACGCGACCATCAAAGGCACGGCAGCAAGCGAGGCCAGCTGCATCACCGCCCAGTAGACGGGTGCGCTGGCGGTCAGCATGCGAGTCATAAGAAAGAGGATGTTCAATGGCAGCAGATACTGGAACAGGCGTTGCTCCCAATGGGCTTCGTCGACCCGGTGAGTGGCGGCATCCAGCAAGACTACGGTCAGGATGCCGTAAGCCCCGTAATCGGCGTGCAATGCCTCGGCAGCAAGCAAGGCTGCCAATAATGCGATGCTGCCAAGGATCAGGCCTGTCCGGGCATCCAGCGTGATCCCGCCAGGACTGATCTTGAGATCGAAGCGGGGGGGGATCGGCCGCACAGGCACCGTGTTGGGTGCAGCCGGGATGGGGCGCAGGCTGGCGATCAAGTCTCGGCTGGAATCGCGGGCCAGCCTGTATCCAGCCAGGGCGACAATGGCCAGCGCGAACGTAACCAGGACATTGGTCCACTCCATGTGCAGGCCGATCCACTGATTGGCTCGCTGGATGATGATTTGCGAAATCAGGGCAAAAGCAGTCATCCGCAGAAAATAGACCATCTGGCTGTGTGTCCGGCGAAAGCCTCGGGCCACCGACCAGGCAAACAAAGGGAATGCCAGCCGGCCGGACAGGCGCAGGGCCATGACCAAGGTACCAGGCAGGACATCGCTGTAGTAAAATCCGATGTGGTCAAGCAACATGAACAATGCGGCGAAGAGCTTGAGCAAGATTATCCGCCTTTCTGTCGAAAAGTGACCAACTATGCGAAAAAACCGGTCGGAACCGGTGTGATCATTTGATTAAGAATGGAATCTATTGTATCATTGTTGCGCACACTACTCAAATACACCTTTCATCTCAGAATGGAGATTCTACGATGCACTTTGGAATGGATATTGGTATTGATCTTGGCACCGCTTCGGTGCTTGTTTATGTAAAAGGCAAAGGTGTCGTCCTGCGTGAGCCGTCGGTCGTCGCCATCAATTCCAAGACTGGCAAGGTCTTGGCCGTCGGTGAAGGCGCCAGCCTGATGCTTGGCCGTACCCCAGGTATTGTCGATGCCATCCGCCCCTTGCGCGATGGTGTCATTTCGGACTTCAAAGTGACGGAGGTCATGCTCAAGGCCTTCATCAACCGTGTCTGCAAAGGCCTGCGTGCCAAATATTTCAAACCCACAATCGTGGTTTGTGTCCCCAGTGTGATTACGCCTGTCGAGCAAAAAGCCGTTGAGGATGCCTGCAAACACGCCGGTGCCAAAGATGTCTACCTGATCCGTGAACCGATTGCGGCTGCGATCGGCGCTGGCATCGACATCACCAAGGCCTGCGGCAGCATGATCGTTGACATTGGCGGTGGTACGACAGACATCGCCGTCATCTCGCTGACCCAGCCCGTTGTCGACTTTTCGCTCAAGGTTGCCGGAGACAAGTTCGATGAAGCGATCGTCAAGCATGTCCGCCGCAAGCACAATGTCCTGATCGGTGAACGCACCGCTGAAGAACTCAAGATCAATATCGGCTGTGCCTATCCGCGTGAAGAAGAGCTGACCATGGAAGTGCGTGGCCGCAACCTGATTACCGGCATGCCGGCGACGATCACGATCAACTCGACCGAGATGCTCGAAGCGCTCGAAGAGCCAGTCAGCCAGATTTTCGAAGCTGTCCATACCGTGCTCGAACGCACCCCCCCCGAACTGATGGCTGACATCAGCCAGCGCGGCATTGTCATGACCGGTGGTGGGGCGCTGCTGTACGGGCTCGACCGCATGCTCGCTGCCAAGATCGGCATCGATGTGGTTGTTGCGGATGATGCCATCTCCTGCGTCGCGATCGGTACTGGCAAGGCGCTCGACATGATGGACAAATTCTCCGCCCTCAGCGACGGTACGTAAGAGGCACTTGCCTATCACCCCCTGCGCGACAGATGCACGATTCATTGGGGCGGAGTGGTAGCGCGTAGTCTGGAACCGGATCGTGAACAGGCCCCACTGGCCGCAGGTCTGGCACTTTGGACGGAAAATTCCACTTTTGGGGTCGGGCTATCAAAACGGTACTAATCAAATGGGTCTCGAAGCCCCTGCAGCAGAGGCTTCTCCAGATCAAGCGAAGATCTTCCACTTTAGTGCTCCGACATAGCGACGGAAATTTCCGCCGCTATGTCGGAGCACTCATTCGGAACATTTTCGACGAGGCGTTAACCTGCTGCGGCTGTAAGCTTCACAAAAGCATTCCAGATTTTCCCAATAAGTGGACCGACCCCAATTCGTGAACATTCCGCGAAAAGTGCCACCCCTCGCGCCACCTCCGACCCCAATTCGTGAATATTCCGCGAAAAGTGCCACCCCTGGCCGCAGGTCTGGCACCTTGGACGGAACATTTCCTCCGAACGTGTCATGTTTCTCATAATCACCTGACAACAAACCATGTAACTGACATCCTCGGTTCCAGGACGGTCAATAATTGGAAATCAAGTTGCATTTTTCATTGCTTTTCACGGTAACATCATGGTAATAAGCAAAAGAACCAGCAAAGCACCAGCGTCAAGTTCCGCTTGACGCCTGATGGCTGAACTTCTATAATGACACCAATTCACGTCAGAAATTGAATCGGGATCTTCTTTGACCGATTTGCAGAACAGTTGGAATGATTTTATTTTCCTGTCTTTCTGAACGGCTGCTTGATTTTTCGACAGATTTCCCTACTCTCCCCATGATTTACCGGGCCAGCCGGTGCTTTCCGGTGCCCGAGTCTCACACCTGAGGTGGTTTAATGCCCACATCCAGTCTGACTGGCAAGTCAAAAGATGATCTTGCCACAATTGCCGCCGTTTCTGGTTTGCTTTCCCGAGAACAGGCCATGGCGATGACCAAGCCGGAATTGATGAAATTCCTCAAAAATGCTGAGGCTGCTGCCAAGGCACCCCCCCAACCCTTACCTGAAACCATTTCCGAACCGGCTGTACCGGCTGTAAAAGCGACCCGGAAAACTACCAAGACTTCCCGGAAGACTTCCCCGGAGACTTCCCCGGAGACTTCCCCGGAAGCCACTGCTACTCCCCGGAAGGTATCTGCCCGGAAAAAATCTGCTGCTCAGGGGCAACAATCCGCAATTGGAGACGAACAGGCTCCGGCTGTGGCAGTTGATGAGCCAAGACTCACGATTCCTGAGCCAGTGGCTGCCCCTGACCAGGTCGTAGCCTCAGCCATCGAGACGATAGAGGCGTCGCAATCTCCCGTAAAAAGCAAAAAACCACGCCGGAAGTCCGCTTCGGAGACACCCTCGGCATCTGTTTCAACAGGACCTGAACCAGCAGCCGATCTGGAACAAAAGTTACCACAAGAAGTCCCATCCCTGTCAGAACAAGAGACGAAACCCCAAGTTGAGCCCCCAGCTGACCTGCAAGGTGAGCAGCAGGCAGTTTTCGGTACCAGAGAGCCCGGCAAACGCGCTGCTGACACTGGAAATGCTGTGAAAAGGCCTGCTTATGGCAAAAATAAGTTTCAGGAGCGATATCAAGCCAATAACCAGCCTGTGACACGCAGCCAGGACCGAAATCAGCAAAGACCAGCAGGCAAAGGTAAAACCAGAACAGAGGCGAAATCTGAAGACAAACGGCCGATGCGGGTCAAAGTCTTTGGCATCCCGGCCAACCCAATGGCTGGCCTCGACCATGAGCCGGAAGCAGCACCCCCCATCTTGTCTGAAAATGCCCTGGCACAAGCGCCCAGCCAGCCTGCAATTGAGCCGATGCAGCCCGTCATTGAGACGATGCAATCTGTACCGCCTGTCCAGATTGTCCAGACTGTTGATGAGACGGCTGTTGCCGGAGAATCCAACCAGGAGCAAGCCCTTCCGGAAAAAGAACCAACTCCTTCTGGCGCCAGCGACAAGTTCAATCGCAAACAGCAGATTGAATCGGGCGAATCGATCACCGGTGTCCTTGAAATCATGCCGGATGGTTATGGCTTTTTGCGCCGCGACAATTACCTCCAGGGTGCCAAGGACGCCTATGTTCCGCCGCAATACATCCGCCGGTTCAATCTCCGCCCCGGCGACCTGATCACCGGCCCTTGCAAGAAACAGCGCGATAATGACCGCTACCAGGCCTTGCTCTACATCAAGGAAGTCAACGGCCAGACACCGGACAAGATGATCCGCCGGCCCCATTTCGACCGCCTGACCCCGATTTATCCCGATGAGCGTTACGTGCTGGAAACAGTCCGCAATGAGCTCTCCACCCGGATCATCGACCTGGTCGCGCCGATCGGCAAAGGCCAGCGCGGCATGATCGTCTCCCCGCCCAAGGCCGGTAAGACAATCCTCTTGCAGAAAATTGCCAATGCGATCAGTGCCAACAACCCTGATGTCAAATTGATCGTCCTCCTGATCGACGAACGTCCGGAAGAAGTCACCGACATGCAGCGATCGATCAATGGTGAGGTCGTTTTCTCCACCTTCGACAAGACTCCGGAAAACCATGTCAAAGTGACCGAACTCGTACTCGAACGGGCCATGCGCCTGGTCGAGCTCAAGCAGGACGTCGTGATCCTCCTGGACAGCATGACCCGCCTGGCCCGCGCCTACAACCTGACCATCACGCCCACCGGCCGTACCTTGTCCGGTGGCCTCGATCCGGGCGCCCTGTACGGACCGAAACGCTTTTTCGGTGCTGCCCGCAACATAGAAAACGGCGGCAGCCTGACCATCATCGCCACCTCCCTGATCGAAACCGGCTCGCGCATGGACGAAGTCATTTTCGAGGAATTCAAGGGCACCGGCAACATGGAAGTCTATCTCGACCGCAAACTGTCAGAAAAGCGCATCTTCCCGGCCATCGACATCAACCGTTCCGGTACCCGGCGCGAAGAACTTCTGCTCACAGACAAGGAACTCGACGCGGTCTGGACCATCCGCAAGGCTTTTGGCCAGCTCGACACGGCGGCAGTCACCGAAACGATCATCAATCTGCTTTTAAAAACCCAGAACAACCAGCAATTTATCTCATCGATCAATGTTTCGTTCAATGACAAGAATGTCTTTGATGCCATGCGCGGTACCCGGCCCGGTCAAACCAATGGCAATACCCAGTCCTCGGGTGGTCCAGGCAATGTCCGCCGCAATTACGACCGAGACAATGATTGACACCCATCCCCGGATCGGGTAAAATCACTTGGCATGTTCCATTTTGGTGCAGCATACGTGTCCAGGCCCTTTCGGCGGACCCGCGCTGTATCCCATGAAGAGGTGAAAGCAAATGAAAGACGGCATCCATCCGAAGTACGGCAAGACCGTCATCAAGTGTGCCTGCGGCGAGACCTTTGAGTCTGGCTCGGTCAAGGACAACTTGCATGTCGATGTCTGCTCGAAATGTCACCCGTTCTACACGGGCAAGCAGAAGCTGGTCGATACCGGCGGCCGCGTCGACAAGTTCAAGAAGCGCATGTTGCAGAAGTAAGACTTCGAAACCAGAGGGAGGCAGGCGGTGGCAAGCCTCCCTTTTGTTTATCCAGTGTAACTTTCTCACCGAGGATTTATGAAAAAACGTATAACCGACAACCCATCCGCTGCACCGTCCTGCCAGATGAAAACCACCATCGGCGGCCAGGCCCTGATCGAAGGCCTGATGATGATCGGTCCGGATAAAAAAGTCATGGCTGTCCGTAAACCAGACGGTTCGATCTATCTGGAGCAGCTGCCGATGACCCGCTGGACGGGCCTGGCCAACCTCCTCTTTGTCCGCGGTTCTGTCCGATTGTTCCGCCAGCTCGTCACCGGAACCCGGGCCTTGTTGCGTTCTGCTGAATTGCTCGACGAGGCTTCCGAGCCTGTGCAACCTGCCACTCCAGCAGCGTTGGCCGGATCCCTTGAGGGTGCAGCCGCTGGGGAAGCCGCTGCTGGGACTGTCCTTGAGACGGAACCTGAGGCAAAACCCAGGCGGCGCACGTTCAAGGAATGGCGCGCCGGGATCGACCAGAAAATCGACCACTTCCTGACGCACCACTCCGAGGTCATGCTCTATTTATCGGCGATCGGCGGCATCCTTTTCAGCGTTGTGCTTTTCATTCTGTTACCCAACCTGCTGGCCGGTGGTGTCAGCCAGCTGACAGGCATCGGAGATACAGCCAGCCGCTCCTCCGCCATTCTCAAGAACCTGATCGAAGGCCTGATCCGGATTGTGATTTTTGTCGGGTATCTGATCCTGGCTTCGCGTATGAGCGAAATCCAGCGGGTCTGGATGTATCATGGTGCCGAGCACAAGACCATCGCCTGTTATGAGGCCCAGATGCCGCTGACCGTAGACAATGCGCGCCAGTTCAGCCGCTTCCATCCCCGCTGCGGTACGTCATTCATGTTCATTGTCATCCTGGTCAGCATCGTTGTTTTCTCCCTGGTTGGCTGGTGGAATCCCTGGATCAATCTCCTGATCCGGTTCCTTCTCGTGCCATTCGTTGCAGGTATCGCCTATGAAATCATCCGTCTGGCCGGTCGCTACAACAATCCCGTCACACGGGCGATCTCTGTACCTGGACTCTGGCTGCAGCGCTTAACGACGGCAGAGCCCAATGACACCATGCTGGAGGTCGCGATCGCGGCCATGGAAGCGGTCATTCCTGAAGAATCCGGCCGCGACAAATGGTGAGGTAACCGCCATGGTGACAGTGGGGGATCTGCTGCGCACCATGCGCCTGGCCTTGACGGAAAGCGGCATCGAGGCTGCCCGTCATGAGGCCGCACTGCTGATCTCGACCCGTTGTGATCTGGCGCTGGCCAGGGTGTACAGCCACCCGGAAACAGCGGTCACGGCCCAGCAGGCAGAGCAACTGAGGGCCGATTTGCGCCGCCGGGTTGACCACGAGCCAATCGCCTACATCCTGGGGCAAACCGAGTTCTACGGACTGGAATTTGCAGTCGGTCCAGGAGTCCTGATCCCGCGCGCCGATACGGAACGTCTGGTCGAAGTCGCCCTCGAACAAATCACGACCCATTTCCCGCCCGACCGGACGATAAGCATCCTCGATACCTGCACGGGCTCCGGCTGTGTCGGGATCAGTGTCGCCTCGCATCTTGCTGCAAAAGACCGAGGCTTTCAACTGGACCTGGTTGACCAGGATCCTGTAGCGATCGAATACGCTAAGGCCAATGTGAAACGGCATAAGATGGAAAACCAGCCCAGAACCCATGTCCAGGTCCAGGTTTTCCAAGCTGATTTATGGCCTGATCCTGCCCGGACTGGTCACGAGCGGTATGATGTGATCCTGGCTAATCCACCTTACATTGTCCAGTCTGATGTACCCGGCCTGATGCCGGATGTCAGCCGTTTCGAGCCCTGGGTCGCCCTGGATGGCGGTACCGACGGACTCGATTTTTATCGTCGCCTGACTCGTGAATCAGCCCGCTGGCTCAAACGCCCCGGACTCCTCCTGCTCGAGCATGGTTTTGACCAGGCCCTGGCTGTCGAAAGTCTGTGTGCAACAGCAGGTTTGACAGACTTGCTGGCTGTTTATGATTATGGTGGCCATCCCCGGGTGACCGGTGGCTGGCTGCGCGAATCCTGACCCGATTCTATCAGCGAACAGAGGAGCATCCCCCATGCCTTCGCGTTTCAACCTCTTTCCTTTTACAGTTGGACAGATTCTGGTTCTGAAAAAGAAACACCCCTGTGGCAGCGAACGCTGGCGCGTGGAGCGGGTCGGGGCTGACATTGGCTGCACCTGTCTCGGTTGCAACCACTTTCACGTCTGGCCGCGCCGTCAGCTGGAAAAAGCGCTGAAAGACGTAGTAGAACCAATCAGTCCTCTTAAGCCAGGTTAGCCAGCCAACAGGAGCCCGGACGCTGTCTGCAGATTCCCAGCTGGCAGCTTTTCCCCAGTGAAATCGATCTCAATCGACCCATTGGATGTTTTGACGGTCAGGGTTTTGGTCCCTTGACCAGTCAGATTCTCCAGGCTGTTTTTACCATTGCTGGTCTGACTGGTGATCGTGTAGTCTTCCGCGCGCCCCCGGATGGTGCCGCGAATATTCCCGTTGCTCGTTTCCATCCGGATCGAGTCACCTGCGATCGCCGCACACTCGATCGGTCCGTTGCTGGTCTTGAGAGACAGATCCATGGCCAGCATCCTGTCTGCCTGGATACGACCATTGCTGGTTACCAGATAGGCCGAATCTGCCCGGATATCTTTTGCTGTGATGGCTCCGTTTGAGGTCGTCAGTTCTAGTCCGGCTGTGACGGTCAGATCCTGGACGGTGATGCCACCATTGGTGGTGCGGATGCTGACAGGGCCATCCAAGTCCAGCGAATCAAGCTTGACTGGACCATTAGACGTATAGAGGTCGATGCGTCCTTTGAACGTTGAAGGGATTGTCACTTCCATCGGGCGCAGGGCATAGCCCCAGAGCCAGCCGAAACGGGCTCGCCACGAAGTGTTTTCCCTTGCATCGACCGACAAGGTGCCGCCGTTTTCCTGGACCTGCACAGGCTCGAATTCGGTCTCATTCCAATCCAGCCGGATGGTACTCCCCTGGTCCATGCGGATATTGACCGGCCGGTTCCTGAGGGTGATTGTCAGTTCGGAGAGCGGCTCGGTGGCCGACTCATAGTGGCGGTCCACCAAACGGACCGGCGCGACATCTGGCAGCAGATATCTGAAGCCGCTCAAAGCAATCATGATTGCGACAAATGCAGTGACCGCAAGGATCAGGACAGAAATCAGGACCACAGTAAGCACACGTTTCATCACATCATCCCCTTTATTTCTGCTATACAACGAAGCGAGCATTATGTCAAATAGTGATCGGAAAGATGAAAAAAACCGCCGCTTTTCTGTAAAGCGACGGTTTTTCGACTTCGGTTGACAAGTCTGGAACAGGTGGTAGTGGCAGTTCCTCAGCCAGCCTGTTCGATCGCGACGGCGACGGAGACGGTCGCGCCGACCATCGGGTTGTTGCCCATTCCCAGGAATCCCATCATTTCGACGTGGGCCGGAACTGAGGAGGAGCCAGCGAACTGGGCATCGGAGTGCATGCGGCCCATGGTGTCGGTCATGCCGTAGGAGGCAGGGCCGGCGGCCATATTGTCCGGGTGCAGGGTACGGCCTGTGCCGCCGCCGGAGGCAACCGAGAAATACTTCTTGCCGAGGTCGTTGCATTCTTTTTTGTAGGTGCCGGCGACCGGGTGCTGGAAGCGGGTCGGATTGGTGGAGTTGCCGGTGATCGAAACGTCGACACCTTCCTGGTGCATGATGGCGACACCTTCGCGGACGTCATCAGCGCCATAGCAGCGGACTTTGGCCCGGTCGCCCTTGGAGTAGGCTTTTTCCTGGACGATGGCCAGATTGCCCGTGTAGTAGTCGAACTGGGTCTGGACATAGGTGAAGCCATTGATGCGGGAGATGATCTGGGCGGCGTCCTTGCCGAGGCCGTTCAGGATGACCTGGAGGGGCTGGGTGCGGACCTTGTTGGCGGATTTGGCGATGCCGATGGCGCCCTCAGCCGCAGCGAAGGATTCGTGGCCGGCGAGGAAGGCGAAGCATTTGGTTTCTTCGCGCAGCAGCATGGCGGCCAGGTTGCCATGGCCGATACCGACCTTGCGGTCTTCGGCGACGGAACCGGGGATGCAGAAAGCCTGCAGGCCGATGCCGATGGCCTCGGCGGCGTCAGCAGCCTTGGTGCAGCCTTTCTTGATGGCGATGGCAGCGCCAACGACATAGGCCCAGGCGGCATTTTCAAATGCGATCGGCTGAGTGTCTTTGCAGATCTTGTAGGGATCGATGCCTTTGGCCTCGCAGATGGCTTTGGCTTCTTCGATCGAGGCAATGCCATATTCGGCAAGGGCCGCGTTGACTTTGTCGATGCGGCGCGAGTAACTTTCAAACAGTTGTGCCATGGATGGGTGCTCCTTTCGCGAGTCTTGAATTATTCGTGACGGGGATCAATGACGCGGACGGCTTCGTCGAAACGGCCGTACTGGCCGATCGATTTCTGGAACGCCTCATTGGCATCGACGCCCTTCTTGATCAAGTCAAGCATCGGACCGGTCTTGAGGAACTGGTAACCGATCACTTCGTTGTTTTCATCGAGACCCATCTTCAGGACATAGCCTTCCGTGAGCTCCAGGTAGCGAGGGCCTTTTTCAACGGTCGAGTACATCGTGCCCGTCATGCTGCGCAGGCCTTTGCCGAGGTCTTCAAGACCGGCGCCGATCGGCAGGCCGTCTTCCGAGAAGGCAGACTGGCTGCGGCCATAGACGATCTGCAGGAACAGCTCGCGCATGGCGACATTGATTGCGTCACAGACGAGGTCGGTGTTGAGGGCTTCGAGAATGGTCTTGCCGGCGAGAATCTCAGCGGCCATGGCGGCGGAATGGGTCATGCCGGAGCAGCCGATCGTCTCGACGAGGGCTTCCTGGATGACGCCTTCCTTGACATTGAGCGAGAGTTTGCAGGCACCCTGTTGTGGTGCGCACCAGCCAACCCCGTGGGTGAAACCAGAAATGTCCTTGATTTCCTTGGCCTGGGTCCAGCGGCCTTCTTGCGGAATCGGCGCCGGTCCATGGTAGGCACCTTTGGCCACGCAAGTCATGTGTTCTACTTCGTGTGTCTTCAGCATGCTTTTTTCCCCTTTCAAAGATGGTTTTACCTGTCGTGTGATCCACCTGCCGCCCAATTGGCTCAGCCAATCTTGCGGCCCTGGGTCTTCCCGGCAGGTAAAAAATCCCATGCCATTATATCCGAATGACACGCAGGTTACCAGACGGGAAGTTGCATAAGTCGACAGAGACTTTTGCCGCACGTTGCGCGGAAAAATCATGTATAATCGGGGTCGAAAGGGAAAAGTATGCTAGACAAACTGAGTGCGGTCGAAAACCGCTTTGATGAATTGAACCTCTTGCTGTCCGATCCAGCCGTTTTTTCCGACCAGGACCGGTATCGCCGCCTGCTCAAGGAGCATGCGGAATTATCACCGCTGGTCGAGAACGTCAAAGCATTGCGCCAGTCGAAAGAGGCGATCGAAGAACACCGGCAACTTCTGACCCAGTCCGATGACCGGGAGTTTCGCGAACTGGTCCGGGATGAGCTTTCAAACCTGGAATCGCGTGCCTCACTGCTGGAGGCTGAGCTGCAGGAGCAGCTGCTGCCCAAAGATCCCAAGGATGAACGCAACGTGATCATGGAGATTCGCGCCGGTGCCGGTGGGGAGGAGGCAGCCTTGTTTGCGGGAGTCCTTTTCCGCATGTATGGGGCTTACGCTGATTCTCAAGGCTGGAAGACGGAATTGATTGACGCCAGTGAGACGGAAATTGGCGGTTACAAAGAAGTTGTTTTTATGATCGAAGGCCGCGGTGCGTACAGCCAGCTGAAGTTCGAAAGCGGTGTGCACCGGGTCCAGCGAGTGCCTGTGACAGAATCCGGTGGACGGATCCATACCTCGACGGTCACGGTCGCCGTCCTGCCGGAGGCAGAGGATGTGGAAGTCAACATCAATCCCAATGATCTCCAGATCGATACTTACCGGGCATCGGGTGCCGGTGGCCAGCATGTCAACCGGACGGATTCTGCTGTGCGCATCACCCACAAGCCGACCGGACTGGTCGTCACATGCCAGGATCAGCGCTCGCAATACAAGAACAAGGACCGGGCCATGGCCGTGCTCAAATCCCGTTTGCTGGAAATGACCCAGGCAGCCCACAGTGGGGCGATTGCCTCAGAACGTAAAAACCAGGTGGGCACGGGAGACCGCAGTGAACGGATCCGGACCTATAATTACCATCAAGGCCGGGTCACCGATCACCGGATAGGCCTGACCCTGTACCGCCTGGAAGACATCCTGCTCGGTGATCTGGGTGAAATCATCCGGGCACTCCAGGCCGCGGCCCGTTCCAACAGTCTGGGCCAGGCTGCTGAGGACGATGCCGGATGAAGACCCAGCTCGTGTTGATCGACCCCAGCTTGATGGAAATGGCGCAGCTGGAGGATTTGCCCGCTGACAGAACCAGGCTGGATCGCCTGCTGCTACCTGCCGCGGAGGCTTTGCGGACTGGCGAGCTGGTCGCTTTTCCAACGGAGACTGTCTATGGTCTCGGAGCCAATGCTCTGGACGCCGGCGCGGTGGCCAGGATTTTTGCTGCCAAAGGTCGTCCCGGCGACAACCCGCTGATCATCCATGTCGCTTATCCAGCCGATATCGAGCCCTTGACCACGGGTTTGACGCCTCTGGCCCGCCGCTTGCTGGAGGCATTCGCCCCTGGACCCCTGACTTTGATCCTCCCCAGGTCCGCGATTGTTCCAGACATTGTTACAGCTGGCTTGGACACGGTTGCTGTCCGGATCCCCGCGCATCCGGTCGCCCGGCGCCTGATCGAGCTTGCTGGCGTGCCCGTTGCGGCACCTTCTGCTAACAAGTCCGGCCGGCCCAGCCCCACCCGCGCCTGGCATGTCGAGGAGGATTTTTCCGGCTTGATCCCCTACATCATCGATGGTGGTTCGTGTGAGTTTGGACTGGAATCCACCGTGCTGGACCTGACAGACGAATCTCCCACGATCTTGCGTCCCGGCGCCATCACCCAGGACATGATCGACTCTGTTATTGGACAACACTCAGGCACATCCAGAAAGCAGGGGGATGCCAGTGCCCGTGTCCCCAAATCGCCAGGCATGAAGTACCGCCATTATGCGCCCAAGGCCCGGCTGGTCATCTGCGACCAGTCCAGCAGCCTGGAACGTGCTGCCTGCCTCTTGTCGCATCTGGTCCAGGAAGGCTGGCAGTCTCAAACCACCGCTCAGGCAGAACCCAGATTTGGCCTGTACCTTTGCCGGGAGACCCTGGTAGCCTTCCTGCAGCTTGTTGATCTGGTGCACCAGGCTGATCTGCCCTCTGGCCTGGCATTGGAAATCTATGCCGAACATCCGGATCCTCAGGCCGCGTCGCATCATTTGTTCAATGCCTTGCGTTCGTTTGACCGGCGGGGGATGCGGTTGATCGTGGCCGAAGGCTTGCCCCTGCAGGGCCACGGTCTGGCCTACATGAACCGCCTGGTCAAAGCTGCAGGTGGGGGAGAACCCGTCTGATCAAACATCGATCTCGATCGACCCGGATATTCAACAGGAGGGTGCGGAACATGAAAATTTTATTTGTCTGCACGGGAAATACGTGTCGCAGCCCGATGGCGGCAAGCTTCTTGCCTGATACGATTGCTGAATCGGCTGGAACACACGCTTGGCCGGGTGATGAAGCAACCGCCGAGGCCATCCAGGCGGCCAAGCATGCAGGCGGCCGCAGCCTGGAAAACCACCGGGCCCGACGCCTCGATTCAGTCGACCTGGAGTCATTCGACTGGATCTTGACCATGAACATCCAGCAGAAACATGCGGTTATCCTGCGCTACCCCCAGCTGGCCGACAAGGTATTCACGCTGGGAGAAAAAGCCGGTGAGCCCCAGGTGCAGGTTCCCGACCCTTATGGACTGTCCCAGGCTGTGTATGACCAGACAGCCCTGCTGATCAAACACCTGGTCCGCAAGATCGTGCCGGATGCGACAAAAACTTCTGGACCAGACTAAGGACAAGGACCGTGCCCGCTGATAGAATGGACTTGACCCTCTGATCATCTCGTGCTATAGTTTTTAGCGCTGCGCAATCTTTTGCTGCAGTTGTTCTTTTACAACAAAAAAAGGAACAATCCTCGCCCAGGTTATGTGGGCCGTAAGTCCAGGAGGAGGTGAAACAATGGCTAGAAAGTATGAAGCAATGGTAATCCTGAACCCCGTTCTCGGTGAAGAAGCAGTGAATGCGACCGTCGAGAAAGTCAAGGGTCTCGTTGAAGCGTCTGCAACGCTCGACCAGATCGATGTCTGGGGCAAAAAGCGCCTTGCGTACGAAATTGATGATCAGAAGGAAGGTTACTACTTCCTCATCAACTTCAGTGCGGAAGCAGAGTTCCCGAAGGAACTTGAGCGCGTGCTCAAGATCACCGATGGTGTTCTTCGTTATCTGGTAATCCGTACTGACGAATAAGAGTCAGAAAGGACAAGTGAGACCATGAACAAAGTGATCCTGATGGGTAATCTGACCCGAGACCCGGAAATGCGCACCACCCCGAGCAATGTGCCTGTCTGCACATTCTCCCTGGCTGTCGAACGGCGTTTCAAATCCGCCAATGGTGAACGGCAGGCCGACTTTATCAATATTGTCGCCTGGCGCCAGCAAGCAGATTTTGTAGCCAAGTATTTCCACAAAGGTTCCCGCATGGTAGTTATCGGTTCTTTACAGGTCCGCAACTACGATGACAAGGACGGCAATAAGCGCACCGCAACCGAGGTGGTGGCCGACGAGATCTATTTCGGCGACACTAAGAAATCCGGCGGTGGTGGTTACGAACCTGCACAGCAGGTCAGTGCCGGTGCCCCTGCACCTGCGAACCTGCCGAGTCCGGACGGTTTCTTCCCCTCATCGGATGACGATACCTCACTGCCTTTCGATCTTTGATTTCTGGTTGTCTAGTTTGCTGAAAGGAGCAAAAAACCATGGCTGATTTCAAACGTGGCCGCGACAGCGGTGACAAAGAAGGCCGCGGAGGCATGCGTCCGAGACGTTCCCGCCGCAAGGTCTGCGCATTCTGCGCCGATAAAGTCGAATCGATTGATTACAAGGACATCAACCGTCTGCGCAAGTTCGTTTCCGAACGTGGCAAGATCCTGCCCAAGCGCATGACCGGTAACTGTGCCGAGCATCAGCGCCGCCTGACCATCTCGATCAAGCGTGCCCGTCACGTCGCTTTGCTGCCTTACGCCGGCGAATAAACTTCGCCCCTGGCATCAAGCCTCGCAAGAACATCCAGCGCCCGGATTCCCGGGCGCTTTTTATGTTATAATGCACTTTACTCAAGATCGACGGCTGGGTTCTTCAGCTGGGACAAAACAGGAGCATGTGTATGAAAGTCATCTTACTCAAGGACGTCAAGGGACTCGGCAAAGCCGATGATATCAAGGAAGTCCAGGACGGTTACGCCAGGAATTTCCTGTTCAAGCAAAATCTCGCCCTCGAGGCGACACCTGCCAACCTCAACAGCATCAAAAACAAGAAAGGTGCCGAAGCAGCCCGGGCTGCCCGTGAATTGGCCGAGGCCAGGGATATCGGCGCCAGGCTCAGTGGCCAGACCATCCAGTTGGCCATGAAAACCGGCGAAGCCGGCCGTCTTTACGGTGCTGTCACGGCGATGGATGTCGCTGCCGCCCTGGAAAAAGCTGGATTCAAGGTCGACAAACGTGGCATCACATTGCACCAGGCGATCAAATCCCTCGGCCGCTACGAAGCTGAAATCAAGCTGCACCATGAAGTGACCGTCAAGATTGGCCTTGAGGTCGTTGCCCTCCACTGATGGCTGCTGAGACATCCACTTCAGTCAAACCCAGGCCGGCCATCCGGATCCTGCCGCACAATGTCCAGGCCGAGCAGTCTGTCCTGGGCAGTGCCATGTCCGGCGAGCGTCAGCTTGCCGAAATCACCGCCCTGCTCAAAACCGATGACTTCTACCGGCCAGACCACCGGCTGATTTATGATGCCATCTGCGAGCTGTACCTTTCCAGCAAACCGGTCGATCTCCTGACCGTCAGTGACCACCTCGAAAGCAAGGCCCTGCTGGAAAAAGCTGGAGGCATTGCCTACATCAGCGCGCTGCCGGACACGATTCCAGTCATGGCCAATGCCATGCATTACGCTGACCTGGTGCGCCAGAAATCGTTGCTGCGCCGTCTGCTCACTGCGATGGACGAGGTCACCGGCCTGTGCTACGACGAGGCCAATGAGGCGGATATTCTCCTCGACATTGCGGCCAAGCGGATCTATGAGATCCGGGAAAACCGCGATGCTGCCGGATTTGAAAGCATCAAGGATATCATGGGGCGTACGGTCAATGAACTGGCCGCCATGGCCCGGGGCAAGATCCACGAACGCCATGTCCTGACAGGCCTGCCCGCGCTCGACCGGGCCCTCGGCGGCCTGAGACCGGGCGCCCTGGTCATTGTGGCTGCCCGCCCCGCCATGGGTAAGTCAGCCTTTGCCCTCAACATCGCCCAGAAAGCTGCGACTCTCTACAATGTTCCGGCGGCCATCTTTTCACTCGAAATGTCCAAGGAAGAAATTGGCAACCGCATGCTCAGTGCCCAGTCACTGGTCCAGGCCCGCTCCCTGACAACCGGTGACCTGCAGAGCGAAGACTGGGACAAAATCGCCCGCGCCCTGCCGACTCTCTATGCTGCCCCGATCCACATCGATGACCGGTCTGGCACCTCGGTGATGGAGATGATGTCTAAATGCCGTCAGCTCAAGCTCGAAGACAAGCTCGGCCTGGTGGTGATCGACTATCTCCAGTTGATGAGTGGGAATGGCCAGAGCCGGTCCGAGAGCCGTCAGCAGGAGATCTCGGAGATTTCCCGCTCCCTGAAAATCATGGCCAGGGAACTCAACGTCCCGGTGATTGCCCTGTCCCAGTTGTCACGTGCCTGTGAGGCCCGCTCCGACAAGAAACCCATGCTTTCAGACCTGCGCGACTCCGGTGCCATCGAACAGGATGCTGACATCGTCGTATTCCTGTACCGGGAAAATTACTATGACCCCAACCACATGCAACTCGAAATCGAGGATGCTGAGGTCATCATTGCCAAGAACCGCCAGGGCATGACCGGCAGTGTCCACCTGAACTGGTGGCCGAAATACACCATGTTCTTTGAGCAGGATGACGGACGGGTGCCCAGTGAACCACCGCCATTCTAAAATTCCGAATCATCCCACGCTGAAGGACCGTGTCCTGCTGGCGATTGAGCAGCAGGCGCTGGTTCCAGCTGGCTGTGGTGTCCTGGTCGGTGTATCCGGCGGTCCCGACTCGATGGCTTTGCTCCATCTGTTGCGCCGGATCGACCGATTTCCACTCCGGGTGGCCCATCTCAACCACCAGCTCCGCCCCGGTGATTGCGATGCCGACGAGCTGCTGATCCGGACGTATTGCCAGACCCATGACATCGACTTTGTCATGCAAACGGTCGATGTAGCTGCTTTCGCCAGGGCAAACAACCTGGGCCTGGAAGCAGCCGGCCGAGTCTGCCGACACCAATTTTTCGCCAGCTGCGTCCAGCAATGGCTGACGGAGCAAAGCGACCTCGAATCGGTACGAATCGCTCTGGCTCATCATCTCGACGACCAGGCGGAAACCATCCTGCTTCATCTGGGTCGTGGCTGCGGACTGGCTGGGCTGTCTGGCATGGCGCCAGGCAATGGCCCTTTCATCCGGCCTCTGCTGGGCATCCGGCGTCAGGAGATTCTGGCTTATCTGGCATCCCATGCTGTTCCTTACCGTTTGGATCGCAGCAACGATGACCCATTCACCCAGAGAAACCGCCTGCGCCAGACCCTCCTGCCAGCCTGGCAAGGTATCCTGGGGTTTGATCCTGCTGTTGGCCTGGCACGGATGTCCGACCTGGTCCGCGAAGATGAGTCGTTTTTGGACGAGCAGGCCAGGATCACCTTTCTGGCTTTATCCCAAGACCAGGCTTGCGCGTCTGAACCTTCCCCTGCCGGGGGTCTGCCCTCGGTCCATCTGGATCGCACCCTGTTCCGCGGGCAGCATCCGGCCATCCAGAATCGAGTGTTGCGGTTGTGCTGGCGCAAGGTCAGTGGCCAGGACCGGGACATTGAATGGCGCCACTTGAAATTGGCCCGGGACTTGATCCTCGAAAACCGCGGCCGGGGCCACCTGGACTGGCCTTCAGGGGTCGTCATGGACCTCTCCAGGTCGACTGTTCGTTTCTCACAGACGAGAAAACTGCCATCTGACATAAATTCTTTACATAAAGTTGCCTTTGAAACACGAATTCTTCGATAACAGACTGCTATAATATTTGGGAACTAAAAACCAGGAGGCTTGACGAGCCATGAGTAAAACCATCAAACGTGTCCTGATCTCCCGTGCGGAAATCGACCAGATGTGCCGCCGGCTGGGTGAACAGATCACACACGATTATGCCGGCAAGGAAATCATCCTGATCGGTGTTTTAAAGGGCGCATTCATCTTCATGTCGGACCTCGCCCGTACCATCGGCGTGCCCTGCCGGATCGATTTCATGTCCGTTTCCAGTTATGGCAGTGGTACACGCACCTCGGGTGTAGTCCGCATCACCAAGGATCTTGACACCGACATCACCGGCAAGCACATCATCGTTGTCGAGGATATTGTTGACACAGGGCTGACCCTGAAGCACTTGCGTGAACTTCTGAGCACCAGAAACCCGGCCAGCATCGCCCTGTGCACAGCTTTTGACAAGCCGGACCGGCGCAAAGTCGAAATTATGGTCGAGTACACAGGCCTCCAGATCCCGGACGAATTCATCGTCGGCTATGGCCTGGACTTCGACGGCAAATACCGAAATCTCCCGGACGTCTCTGTCCTGGGGGATGACAACTAAGGAGGAACCTGATGAACCCCAAGAAATCGATGAGCGGCATGTCGTTCTACCTCGTGCTGCTGGTTGTGATCATTGTCATCTCCATGACCATGTCACGGCTGACCCAGCCCCAGACCATATCCCTGTCTGACCTGATCGCGAAAATCGACTCCGGGACGGTGAGTGAGGTGGTGGTCAACGGCTACACCCTGGAAGTCACGGAAACCTCGGAATCCGGCCCCCCGTCGATCTATACCAAGCAAATTTCGCCGATGTGGATGCCGGATGTCTATACCGTTCTCGAGGAAGCCAAGGCAGCTGGCAAGATCCAGTCATTTGACTACATGGAACCGACTGATTTTACGGCCTGGGCCAACATCATCCTGATTCTGGTCATGATTGTCGGGATGGGTGCCTTTATCTGGTTCAGCTATAGCCGCCAGGCTGGCGATGGCAAAAATGCCATGACCTTTGGCCGCAGCCGGGCCAAGCTCAATGACCCGACGAAAAACAAAGTCACGTTCCAGGATGTCGCCGGTGCTGATGAGGAGAAGGAAGAGCTCAAGGAAATCGTTGACTTCCTGAAAAATCCCAAAAAATATTCCGAAATCGGGGCCAAGATTCCGCGCGGCATCCTGCTGGTCGGATCGCCTGGTACCGGCAAAACGCTGCTGGCCAAGGCGGTCGCCGGTGAAGCCGGTGTCCCGTTCTTTTCGATCAGCGGTTCTGACTTCGTCGAAATGTTCGTCGGTGTCGGTGCCTCCCGCGTTCGCGACCTGTTCGACACGGCCAAGAAAAATTCTCCCTGTATCATTTTCATCGACGAAATCGACGCTGTCGGACGCCATCGTGGTGCCGGCCTGGGTGGTGGTCATGACGAACGTGAGCAGACGCTCAACCAGCTGCTGGTTGAGATGGACGGGTTCGGTCCGAATGAGGGCGTCATCATCATGGCGGCCACCAATCGTCCGGACATCCTCGACCCGGCCCTGCTGCGACCCGGCCGCTTCGACCGCCGTGTCACGGTCATGCGCCCCGACATCAAGGGCCGTGAAGAAATTCTCAAAGTCCATGCCAGAGGCAAGCCACTCGATGCCGCGATTGACCTGCGTGAAATCGCCAAGATCACCCCTGGTTTCACCGGTGCCGACCTGGCCAACCTCTTGAATGAAGCAGCCTTGCTGGCTGCCCGCAAAGGCGAGACCGTCATCAAATATGAAGACATCTCCGAAGCGGTGTTCAAAGTCATGATCGGCCCGGAGAAGAAGAGCCGCATCATCAGCGAAAAGGAACGCCGCCTGACAGCCTACCACGAAGCCGGCCATGCCATCGTCCTGCGCACGGTCTCTGAGACAGACAAGGTCGAACGCGTCTCGATCATCCCGGCGGGTGGTGCCGGCGGCTATACGGCGCACAAGCCGCATGAGGACACCTACTACGCCACCCGCAGCCATCTGGTCGCCGCGATCAAGATCGCCCTTGGCGGCCGTGCGGCTGAAGAGCTGGCTTTCGGGGAAATCAGCACCGGTGCCTCCTCCGACCTGCAGAGCTGCAATAGCATCGCCCGCGACATGATCACGAAATACGGCATGAGCGAAAAACTGGGCAACCTGGTTTTCGGCAGTGAAGGTGAAGTCTTCCTGGGCAAGGATTATGGCCATGTCCAGAACTACAGTGAGAAGCTGGCCGGAATCATCGACGATGAGGTCAAATCGATCATCGACTCGGCCTATGCGGATGTCCTGAATGTCCTGCGCGAAGCACGGGAACTTCTGGACGCACTGGCTGCGACCTTGCTGGAAAAAGAAAAAATCGAAGGCAACGAGTTCGAAGCTCTCGTCCAGAAATACATGCCGGACATCCGTCCCTTGCCGCAATCCACCACTCCGGCCAAGGTTGAGGCAGAAACACCCTCTGAACCGCTTCCTGCCGCCACCCAGCCAGAGCCTGACCAGCCAGAAACGCAGGCAGATACCATCGATCTCTGAGCCTGGTCGCCAGAACAATAAAGCAAAACCCCGGCTGCCCTGATGTCATCAGGAAGCCGGGGTTTTTGAATGTCATGATTTGGGAACTACCTGTTGGCTGAAGGCTCAATTGAAAGCTGAGGCTTAGTTTGAATTCGAGGCAGGCTTTTTAGTGGTGCGTACGTCCCGTCAGCTGGTCGGCCAGACTGCGGATGTCCTCCGGACCCAGGACCAGGATCAGGTCACCAGGACCGACCCGCTTGTCCAGTTCGGCTGTAATCTCGGCAAAGTCCTTGCCAAACTGGGCGTTGCCACCTAGTTGATTGATTTTATCTGCCAGCTGGCGTGAACTGATGTAGTCCCGCCGTGTCTCGCGGTCGCTGAAAATTTCGGCGAAAATAACCCATTCGCAGTCCTTGAGGGCAGAAACGAATTCATCAAACAGGATCTCGGTCCGGCTGAAGGTGAGGGGCTGGAAGACAACCCAGGTATGGCGGTGCGGGATGGTAGTGGCTGCAGCGAGGGTGGCCCGGGCGGCGGCTGGATGATGGGCATAGTCGGCGATCACCTGAGCACCGCGGTAGGTGCCGGTGCGGGTGAAACGGCCCTCGGCACCTTGGAAGCGGTTCAGGGCAGCAGCTGCTGCTCCGGGTGTTCCGCCGCACAGATGGGCACACGCAATCGCGGCCAGGGCGTTGGCAACATTGTGGCGGCCTGGAATGTTTAATTCAAGATGGGTGTAAAACTGGTCCAGGTAGTAGACATCGAACTGGGGCAGCCCATCGATGAATTTGATGTTGCGGGCCTGCCAGGCTGCCGTATCACCTTCGAGACCAAAGGCGTGCAGTGTGGGCATCGGACGTTGCTGCACGGCACGGCGTTCAGACAGGCGCTGGAGCATGGCTCTGACGTGAGGATCAAACGCGGGTACCACCAGATGACCGCCGTCCGGCAGCTGATCAGCAAAGGTCGTGAACACATCGATCACTTCTGATACATTGGCGAAACAGTCGACATGGTCATAATCAATGTTCAGGATGGCCGCAACCGTGGAGTAGAATTTCAGGAAACTGTTCTGGTACTCACAGGCTTCTGAGACCATCAGTTTGTGAGGATCACCCAGCCGGACTGTTGTCTGGAAATCCTGGAGTTCGGCACCCAGATGAACTGTGGGATCTGCACCGGCTTCGATCAGGATCAGGGAACACATGGCCGTTGTGGTTGTCTTGCCATGGGTGCCGGCGATGTTGATGACCTGGTTGAAGCGCCGGTTGATCCAGCCGAGAAAAGCCGCCCGGTCGACGGTTGGGATCCGGGCTGCCCTGGCAGCGGCCAGCTCAGGATTTTCCGCGGGAATGGCAGCCGTGTGGACGACAAGGTCAGGCTTGAAATCCAGCAGCTGCTCAGCCTTGTGTCCGGCAAACACGCGCATGCCATGCTGCTCAAGATAATGGGTCCGCTCACTGGCCTGGCGATCGGAACCAGCGATCTCATAGCCCAAAGCCTGGGCGATTTCCGCAAGCCCGCTCATGCTGATGCCGCCAATGCCTATGAAAAAAATCCTGGAACCAGATGAAAGTTCCGGGATGTTTGAAAGTCCTGAATCAATCATGGAAAATGCACTCCTTGCACCTGGAATCTTACGACATCCTATCATAGTTCTGACCGAATCGCCATGCCAGGTGAGCCCTGTCCTGAAGCACCCCCGCAAGATTCAGACAGTTAAATGCCAATATAGCATATTGTTCATTATTTTTAGGAGATGGTATAATAATTTGTGTAAAACGCTGATGGAATCAGCGGTGTTTCTGGCTGACAGGACACAACAAGAATGGAGGAATCGACATGGATATCACAAGCATTACCATTCGTAAAATGGGCAGCGAGGGTAAAATGAAAGCCATTGTCTCTGTTACCTTCGACAATTCCTTTGTCGTCCATGATATCAAAGTTATTGAGGGAACCAACGGTTATTTTATCGCCATGCCCAGCCGCAAAACGCAGGATGGCGAATTCAAGGACATCGTCCACCCGATCAATTCCGAATTCAGAGAACGCCTTTCCAGCGAGGTTCTCAAAAAGTACTTTGAGGCACTGGAACTGGCAGAGTCCCAGGCTGCTGAGCAGGCCATGCTGCATGAACCGGGTGAAGCACTCGACTGAATCTGATCCTGCAAGATCTATTGGAGGTTGACAACTGGAGTATTGTGACACACAGACGTGCTTGAGACCCGCCGGATGCGTACATGACCTGGCGGGTCTTTTCCAGTGCGTACGACTGGCGAGTCCCTGACTTACTACAGAACATGACCAGACCGGAGGATGACATGACGCTTGAATTGCCTGTTTTGCTGACGCTGGACCAGGGGACCACCAGTTCCCGGACGTTGGCTTTTGATGCCAGAGGCCGGATGCTGGCCTCAAGCCAGAAATCTATCGCCCAATCCTATCCCAGTCCTGGCTGGGTCGAGGAAGATCCGGAGGAGATATTCGTCAGTCAGCTGGATACGCTTCTGGAGGTCATGGACCAGCTCGAGACTCGATACGCGATCGGACCGGCGCAAATTGCCGGCGTCGGGATCACCAACCAACGCGAGACTGTTGTCGTCTGGGATCGCCAGACGGGGCGACCGGTCTACCCAGCTATTGTCTGGCAATGCCGGCGGACAGCTGAGATTTGTACCCGGTTGCGTGAAGCTGGGCACGACGACTTGGTCCGGCAAAAAACCGGACTGGTTCTCGACGCCTATTTCAGCGCAACGAAGTGGATGTGGTTGTTTGAGCAGGACCCGGCTTTGAAGCAGCGGGCTGAGCGGGGGGAGATCCTGGCCGGGACCATTGACACCTGGCTGATCTGGCGACTGACGGCAGGTCGCTGCCACGTCACGGATGTCAGCAATGCCTCTCGGACCCTCCTGATGAATCTCAAGACCGGCCAATGGGATGACGAGCTGCTGGCTTTGTTTGGGATCCCCCAGGGCATGCTGCCTCGGATCGTACCTTCTGCAGGGCGTTTTGGCACGATCGATCCTGCACTCGTACCAGGTGGCCTTGCCCTGGCCGGTCTGGCGGGTGACCAGCAGGCGGCTTTGTTCGGCCAAGCCTGTTTTGCCCCTGGTCTGACCAAAAACACCTATGGCACAGGCTGTTTCATGCTGATGCAGACAGGCAGCCAGCCGGTTTTCTCACAGCATGGCTTGCTGGCAACCGTCGCCTGGGATCTGGGCCAAGGTCTCCAGTATGCCCTCGAAGGCAGTGTCTTTAATGCGGGTTCCGCTATTCAATGGGTCCGGGATGAATTGGGTCTGATTGCCAGTGCCGCGGAGATCGATCGCCTGGCCGCGCTTGTGCCCGACACTGCAGGGGTCCAGGTGGTGCCAGCCTTCACGGGCCTGGGTGCACCGTACTGGGACATGCATGCCCGGGGACTGATCTGTGGCATCACCCGCGGCACAAACCGGGCGCACATCGCCCGAGCTGTCCTGGAATCGATCGCTCACCAGAGCCAGGATATCCTGGAGCTGATGCAGCAGGAAGCAGGATTTTCCATCCCAGCCCTGAGAGTTGATGGCGGAGCATCAGTCAGCGACCTGCTGATGCAATTGCAAGCCGATATCAGCCAGATTCCAGTTGACCGTCCAGCCATGACCGAGACAACCGCCTTCGGTGCAGCTGCCCTGGCCGGCTATGGCCTTGGACTCTGGCCCTCGCTGGAACAAATTACCGGATTGCGTCAGCAAGGGCATCTCTTTACGCCCGGTGAATCCAGCAATCACCGCAACCAGCAGCGAGCCCGCTGGCAAAAGGCAGTCGCCGCCTCCCGCCTCATCGGCAGCGGCGAGGATGCTTAAGCAAGACGGACACCATCTATCAGACCTGTCCGCTCCGTACCAATCCAGCAGGAAGAAGTACACCCTGGAACCGTGAATGGTGGTTGCAAGGTTTGTTGTCAGGTGATTCTGTGAAAAGCGGGACATGTTCGGAGGGGATGTTCCAGACCTACGACGAGGGATGGCACTGAATGTGGAATGTTCCGCTTTAGGGTCGGAGGTAGCGCGAGGGGTGGCACTTTTCGCGGAATATTCACGATTTGGGGTCGGTCCACGTTTCGGGAAAATCCGAATTGCTCTTGTGAAGCCTACAGCCGCAGCTGGTTGACGCCTCATCGAAAAAGTTCCACTTAGGTGCTCCGACATAAACATGGAAATTTCCGCCGCCAGGTCGGAGCACTCCAGTGGAAGATTTTGGCTTGATCTTGAAAAGCCTCTGCGGCAGGGGTTTTGAGACCCATTTGATTAGTGCCGATTTGGTGCACCGACCCCAATCGTGGATCATTCCGTCCAAGGTGCCACCCCTCGCTCAACCCCTGGCACTGGTTCGTGAAATTTCCGCCCGCGGGACCACCCTTCTTCGCGCGACACCCTTGGTTTTTAATAAACATTTCACGGTAACAAGCAAAGAGCAAAGAGCCCCCCAAAGGAAATCCTTGACACCCGACTGATCCGGTGATACTATTCCACGGTGACCGTTTTACCCGGGCTGATCAAATTGCCTTTTCAGGCATGCCTAGTGGATGAGCGAGACTGATTACAGGAGGAACACGACATGTACGCTGTTATTGCAACAGGCGGCAAACAGTACCGCGTTTCGGTTGGCGATGAGATCTTTATTGAGAAACTCGCTGGCGAAGCAGGTGACGCCGTCAAATTCACTGAAGTCCTGATGGTTTCCGACGACAATGGCACCCAGGTTGGCGCCCCAACCCTCGATGGTGCAGCTGTTGAGGCTGAGATTGTCAAGCAGGGCAAGCAAAAGAAGATCATCGTCTTCAAGTACAAGGCCAAGAAGGGCTTCCGTCGCAAGAAGGGCCATCGCCAGCCTTACACCCGCGTTCGCATCAACGCCATCAACGTCTGATGGCTCCGGCAGTCATGTTGACCCCACAGGGCGACAAACTGTCATGACGAAGACTTTGACATGATGACGATTAAACTGTCCCGCGCATCATCTGGCCTGATCCGCCGTTTCACGGTTTCTGGCCACGCCGGATATGGCCCCTATGGATCGGATATCCTCTGTGCTGGCGTGTCAGCCATCGCCCAGACGGTCATCGGTTCACTCCAGGATCTGGCCGGTCTCGATCCGGACTATGTCCTGGCAGACGGCGACATCCGCTGTGACCTGCCCGATCCAGCCAGCATGCAGTCGCAGCAGCTGGAGACAGCACGGGTCCTGATGGAATCCATGGCGATTGGTTGCAGGCAGATCGAGGCCAGTTATGGTACATCGTATATCCAAGTCAAAGAAGTCCGCTATCACCAAAAAGGAGGTGCAAGAGTATGATTTTAGTCAATCTGCAGCTTTTGGCTCATAAGAAGGGTGTCGGTAGCACACGCAACGGCCGTGACTCCGAATCCAAGCGCCTCGGCGCCAAGAAAGGCGACGGGCAGGCAGCTACAGCTGGCAACATCCTGGTCCGCCAGCGCGGAACCAAGATCCATCCGGGCAACAATGTCGGCATCGGTTCCGATGACACCCTGTTCGCCTTGATCGACGGCAAAGTCAAGTACGAACGTCTTGGCAAAGACAAGAAGCAAGTCAGCGTCTATCCGGCTGAATGACCCCTTGTCATAGAACCGTTACGTAGCAGCTAGCAAAGGATCCGGCCAGCTTGACTGGCAGGGTCCTTTTTGCACAACAGGAGTTAGAAACATGTTCATCGACAGCGCAAAGATCTATGTGCGCGCAGGCAACGGCGGCAATGGTATGGTTTCATTCCATACCGCCAAATATGTTCCCAATGGCGGTCCTGATGGCGGCAGTGGAGGCAGGGGTGGCAGTGTCATCTTCTATGCCGATGAAAACAAGACGACGCTGCAGGATTTCCGTTTCAAGCGCAAATATGCAGCAGAAGATGGCCAGAAAGGTGGCCGGCGCAACATGTCCGGCCATGCTGGCGAAGATTTGCGTCTGCCGGTGCCCGTTGGCACGATCATCAAGGATGCTGAGACGGGGCGGATTCTGGCTGATTTCACAGAAGCAGACCAGACAGCCGTGATCGCACGAGGCGGTCGTGGCGGAGCAGGAAATGCTTTGTTCGCCAACAGTGTCCGCCAGGCGCCCAATTTCGCCCGGGCAGGTGAACCTGGCGAGGAATACAACTTGCAGGTCGAACTTAAACTGTTGGCAGATGTAGGCCTGGTTGGGTTTCCCAATGTAGGCAAATCGACCCTGCTCTCCGTTGTATCTGCCGCCCGGCCGAAAATTGCTGATTATGCATTTACGACGCTCGAGCCCAACCTGGGTGTGGTGGTCATCGATGATTACCATTTTGTCATGGCGGACATCCCTGGCTTGATTGAGGGTGCTCACACCGGTGCCGGCCTCGGCCTGGACTTTTTGAAACACATCGAACGGACCCGGATGCTGGTCCATGTCCTGGATGCCTCAGGCAGTGAAGGCCGCGATCCGTTGCATGACTTTGACATCATCAACGAGGAACTGGAGTCTTACCATCCGGGACTGTCAAGCAGGCCTCAGGTTGTCGCTCTCAACAAGATCGACATGGTCGATGAAGCGGTTCTGGGCGAACTGAAAAGAACTCTGGAAGCACGCGGGTATCCGGTTTTTGCCATGATCGCTGCGATTAATGAGGGTGTCTGGCCGCTGGTCCAGCATGTGGCTGCCCAGCTGCAGATCTTGCCCAAGACCATCCTGACTGAAACCGTCGATGCCCATAAGGTCTACCAATATGAGCCGGAGGATTTGTTCTCGGTCCGCAAGGACCAGGATGTCTACAGGGTGGAGGGTGCCTGGATCAAGCATCTGGTGGCCTCGACCAATTTCGATGACACCGAATCGCTCCAGTATTTCCAGCGCCTGATCCGGAAAAAAGGTGTCATAGATGCCCTTGAGGCTGCCGGTGTCGCTGAAGGTGATTTGGTTGCCCTGGACGATTTCGAATTCGAATACATCAAATAATCAACAGGGAGAATCCGATGTTAAACAGTAAGCAACGCGCTTTCTTGCGCAGCCAGTCCAATGCACTCGACAGCCTCTTCCAGATCGGCAAGGGTGATGTCGATGCAGCGGTGGTCAGAGGCCTGGATGAATTGATGTCGACCCATGAGCTGGTCAAGATCACCATCCTCAAGACTGCCGAGGCAACGCCACAAGATCTCGCCAGGGAGCTGGCCGAAGCCGTCGGTGCGGACGTTGTCCAGGTTATCGGCCGCAAGCTGGTTTTCTACCGCTATTCACCCAAGCTGGCCAAGCAGGGCAAATCCATCATCCTGCCCTGACAAAACTGGCTCAGTTCTGCTGTCGGTTTTAGCATATAGCAGTTGACAGCCGTCAGCCTGTTTATGTAAACGATTGCTGTAACATTTGCAGTGTTCACAGAATCGTGCAAACCAGTATAATAAGTCTAAATAGTCAGTTGGCTCAGCCGCCTGGCTTCAAAAGAAAGAGAGGCAGAACTGATATGAAAAGATTCGTATGCGATTTGTGCGGTTATGTGTATGATCCAGCCGAGGGTGATCCGGATAATGGCATTGCTCCTGGCACTGCTTTCGAGGACCTCCCGGATGAGTGGGTTTGCCCACTGTGTGGCGTAGGCAAGGACCAGTTCAGCGAAGAATAATACGAAGACCGCTCATTAGCAGCGTGCTTGCAAGCCCGGGACTTGTTCCCGGCCCGAAGATCGAGAACCAAACCAGAGTGGCGCACCGGTTGAACCAACCGGTGCGCACACGTCTGTCCAAAAGGAGATTAACATGCCTTTCCTGACCATTGGCGACAATTTGTTTGAAGTCGGTGCCATCCATCCCGACCGTGTCTTGTTTGACTGCCTGATGCCAACCCCACATGGAACGACTTATAACGCTTACCTCGTGGTCGGCAAAGAGAAGACCGCCCTGATTGACACGGTCGATCCGGAGAAAGCCCATGTCCTGATGAGCAATCTTTCTGACACAGGCATCACGAAACTGGACTACATCGTCTGCCTGCATACTGAGCAGGACCATTCTGGATCGATTGAAACCGTTTTGCGCCGATTCCCTGAGGCTGTTGTTGTCGCTAACGCGAAGGTTAAGGAAATGGCCATGACCCACCTTCACCTTCCCGAGGAAAAGATCCTCCAGATTGCCGAAGGCGACAAGATCGAACTGGGTGGCAAAACCCTCCAGTTCCACATGATTCCCTTCGCTCACTGGCCAGACAACACCATGGCCCATCTGATCGAGGACAATATCCTCTTTTCCAGTGACCTTTTTGGTTCCCATTATTCGACCCCTAACAAAGCTTTTTCGACGTCCAGCTCGGACCAGGTTCGCGCTGCCAAGCATTACTATGCCGAAATCATGATGCCCTACCGGACTCATGTTCAGAAATACGTCGCCAAGACACGCCAGATCGCCCCGCGCCAGATTGCCCCGTCCCATGGGCCGATCTGGTTTGACCCAGAGGTCATCCTCAGCGGTTATGAACGCTGGGCTGGCGACAGTGTCAAGCGCCTGGTCACGATCCCTTACATCAGCATGCACGATTCCACCCGGGTGATGGTGGACCGGCTGGCTGTCAAGCTGGCCGAACAGGGTCTGTCAGTTGTCTGCCGCAACCTGGGCGAGAGCCCCGAAAGCCTGTCTGTTGAAACGGGTCATTTCATCACCGACCTGGTCGATGCGGCAGCCGTCGTTTTTGCGTCCTCCACGGTTCTCGGCGGACCGCACCCCGGTGTGGCCTATGCCGCCCTGGTGGCTAATGCCATGCGTCCCAAGGTCAAATATGTCGGCCTGATCGGTTCGTTCGGCTGGGGCACGCAGATCACCAATGTCCTCCAGACCCTGACTGGCAACATCAAGGCAGAACGGCTCGATCCCATCCTGGTCAAGGGCCTGCCGAAGGAAGAAGACCTCAAGCAATTGGACCAGCTGGCTAAGGATCTGGGCGAGAAAATCAAGGCCCTGCCCAATCTGGTGCGCTGAGCATCTGACACAACCCATACACGAGACGAACAAAGACCCGGACCGGTGCCGCGCAATTCGCCAGGCTGCCTGTCCGGGTCTTTCTGATGTTTGAAAAGGAAGAGGGGGGAGTGGCAGTGAGGAACTGCTTGCGATTATAAATGCCTCCGGCAGAATTGGTTCAGAGCAGAGTCTGCTCGCCAGGCATGGGCCGGCGCGGCGGAAGTTCCTGACCAGCCGGATCCAGAGCAGCCGGGTGATCGGATTCGACGAATGTTTCCTGGCGCAGGACCGGCTCGTCGGACAAGAGCGCCAGGAGACCGAGATACATGCTTTGCGGCAGCCGCTGCCAGCGGTCACAGATTTGCATGGCCAGAGATTTGTCTGGGATGGCAAGGATCAGGTCGACCAGCTTTTTTTCTCCCTCAGATTGCCCAAGCCTGACTTGATATTGCCCATTGCCATCTGGCTCGTACAAGGCAGTCAACTGGCGCTC
Source organism: uncultured Mageeibacillus sp. (assembly GCA_964528645.1). Lineage (GTDB taxonomy): Bacteria > Bacillota > Clostridia > Saccharofermentanales > UBA5734 > UBA5734. The sequence goes on from CAZGSR010000002.1 coordinate 89,088, forward strand.
CAAACGGATGTCTTTTTGCCAGCTGGTGCTGGCCTGGGCCAGGTAAGACCGGATTGGAGCGGGAATTTTATGTTCTAGTGTCTCCAGGATGGCTCGCCCCTGGTCGGTCAAATCACAGCGGATCACTGACTGACCGGCAGCATCTCGTTCCGTGTCATCCGTTCGGAAGGTAGCTGAGATCATCTGATCATTGCGCAACCCTTCATAGGCCGTGGCAAAACCGAAATAATCCATGTAGAGCGTATCCAGCGCCAGTGAGGTCAGCTGGCTCAGCGTTACAGCCGGTAGACTGCGGATGATGTATAGGATGATCAGCTTGGTGATGGCTAGTTCACTGCGTTCCATGTAAAACCTCTGCATCCGGACCCTGGCCCAGTCTGGTCAGCCAGCCGGTTTGCCTTATTAACATAACACAGTCAGGCAGGCCCCGTAAGGCGCCTTTGGGATTTCAATCGGGTGTAATGGAGCTGGCGGGATCCGGTATGGGAGGATGATCTGCCAATAAACGATCATTTGTGATCATATAGGTGCTTGAATGTGACACTATTTGCATAGTTTACACTTTGTTCATAAAAGCAATTGAAAAAAATAGCTACAATCAAGGTCGATAATGCTATAATCCTCTCATTGTGTGCCGGCAGCATGCTTTTTTCTTGCCCGCAATGATGTAACAGCACACAGGTTCAACAGGAAATTTTGATTTTGCAGATACATCAGCAACCAGGCTGAACTTGGAGGATTATTGAATGGCAAACTACCGTCGACGCAGAGCATCCAGCTGGAGAATGATTGCCGTGGCAGTCGCAGCGATCTTTGTGGTAGTCAGTATCGCTGCAGTCCTGATCGTCAACACCTTCCTGAACAAGATCGACAATGATCCGGAGGGTTTTGTCGAGACCATTCCGGAAATCTATGACGTACCGACGGAGTCTCTCGTCCATGAGATTCCGAAGGAAGAAGGCATCACCAATATCCTTCTCTTAGGTGTTGACAACCGGAATTCGACTGTAGCCAGCCCGACCGAGCGCTCGGACTCGATGATCATCCTGACCATCGATGAAAAGAACAAGAAGTTCAAGCTGACCTCGCTCCAGCGCGACATGATGGTCTATTTCCCCAGCTCGGACAACATCCACAAGATCAACTCGGCCAATGCCGAGGGTGGCCCCTTGCTTGCGATGCGTGTCATCAATGACACCTTCCGCCTCAACATCGAGAAATACGTCCTGGTCAATATGATCGGCATGGAAAAGATCATCGACCTGGTCGGTGGCGTGCCGGTCGAGGTTTCAGAATCCGAGCTCAAGGCTCTGAACGCTGAGCTGACCATGATCAACCTGACCTTCAAAAATACGGAACCTGCCGCCTATCTGGAAAAAACCGGATCGCAGCTGCTGGATGGCCGCCAGGCGGTTACCTACGCCCGTATCCGCCAGTATGATGACGACTATCACCGCATGGGCCGCCAGCGCGAAGTCCTGCAGGCCATGCTGGACCAGTTCCTGAAAGCTGACCTGGCGACTAAGACGAAAGCCCTCAATGAGGGCCTGCCCTTGATCAAGACCAACATCACCAATGATGAAATCATCCAGCTCGGCATCGACCTGCTGCCGATGATGGATGCCACGATCGACCAGATGCAGATCCCCACATCCGGCGATTTCCGCGAATACAGCGGTACGATCTGGATGAACCTGTGCGATTACAATGCCATGATCCCGAAACTGCAGCAATTCATGTACGGTAAAACTTATGATTTCGATAAAGTCCGCGAAATTCCGGGTGCTCCGAATTCCAGCATCTCTTTGCCCTCCTCCTATGAGAAGAAAATCCTCGAAACGGCCAAGCCAGACGAATCGGTCGATCCAGCCCTGACGTCCAGTACGGATTCGGCGGCCACATCGGAAACGAGTGCCGGTTGATCCATCCCGGGGGACAGAACCATGCTGGCAGATAGCATCATCCTGATCACCCTGGCTCTTTTTGCGCTCAATGGTTTCAGACGCGGTTTTTTGACGTTGGCAGGACGGCTGCTGGTCCTTGTGCTTTCGCTCGGGATCGCTTTCCTGATGCTTGGACCATCTGCCCTTGTCCTTGACAGTTTGCCCTTTATCGATGATCTGGCCGAGACCATCAACGAACAGGTCATTTTGCCGTTGATGCCTGCTTCTGCGTCTCTGGCGGAAGCCATCGCAGCACTCCAGCTACCCGCCCCTGTCGAGCATTTCCTGTTGGCGGAATTTCCGCAGTCTGATGGCCCCTTTATCAGTGCCTGGCCTCAACTTTCAGCCACCATCGCCCATTATCTGGTCAAGACAGTCACCTTCATTGTCCTGCTGGCCCTGGTTTCCATCGTCATCCAGACGCTGGTCAGCCTGATGACCACTGCGCTGGACCATGTACCGGTCCTCGGCGGCCTCAATCGATTGGCCGGATTGCTGGTCGGAGCCGTCCATGGTGCTTTGATCCTGGCCATTGTCGTCTTTTTTACCAGTCTGTTCGCCCCCTATTTTCCATCCCTTGGCTTGATTCTCGATGATTCGTACCTGATCCGGCAATTCTTTGCATTGGACTGGGTAGGTCTGTTCCTGTCCCGCTTTTTAAATCAGATTTGATCTTTTCTGATCTTTTGCGCGAAGGCCCTTGACAAATTCACGCGACAATTCTATAGTCAGTACTGGAATTAGCACTCGCTCTTTGTGAGTGCTAATATATCTCAAAATCATCAATCACATTCATCAAGGAGGCCAAGAAACATGACCATCAAGCCGTTGGGTGACCGTGTCGTCATCAAAATGATTGAAATGGAAGAGACCACCAAGAGCGGCATCGTTCTGCCAGGAACTGCGAAAGAAAAACCGCAGGTTGCCGAGATCGTTGCTGTCGGACCCGGTGGACTGGTCGACGGTAAAGAAGTGACCATGCAGGTCAAACCGGGCGACCGTGTCCTGATCAGCAAGTATGCTGGCACGGAAGTCAAGATAGACACTGTGGAATACACCATTCTCAAGCAAGGCGATATCCTCGCCATCGTGGAATGACATCAGGCAAACAACCATTGAATTGAATCAACAAAAGGAGGCAAATCCCTCATGGCTAAAGATTTGAAATACGCAGAAGAAGCCCGCCACGCGCTGGAACGCGGCGTCAACAAACTGGCTGATACCGTCAAGATCACCCTCGGTCCGAAAGGACGCAATGTCGTGCTCGACAAAAAGTTCGGTGCGCCGATGATTACCAATGACGGTGTCACCATCGCCAAGGAAATTGAGCTCGAAGACCGTTTCGAGAACATGGGCGCCCAGCTCGTCAAAGAAGTCGCCACCCGCACCAATGACGTCGCCGGTGACGGCACCACCACCGCCACCCTGCTGGCTCAGGCCATCGTCCGCGAAGGCATCAAGAACATCGCAGCCGGTGCCAACCCGATGATCCTGCGCCGTGGCATCATGATGGCTGTTGAAGAAGCCGTCAAGAGCATCCAGACCAGCTCCAAGAAAGTCGCCGGCAAGCAGGACATCGCCCGCGTCGCCGCGATTTCTTCCGACGATCCTTATGTCGGCGACCTGATCGCAGATGCCATGGAAAAGGTCACCAATGATGGTGTCATTACAGTCGAGGAATCCAAAACCATGGGCACTGAGCTCGAAGTCGTCGAAGGCATGCAGTTCGACCGCGGGTATGTCTCCGCCTACATGGTCACCGACTCTGACAAAATGGAAGCCGTGCTCGAGGATCCCTACATCCTGATCACAGACAAGAAGATTTCCAACATCCAGGAAATCCTGCCGATTCTGGAAAAAATTGTCCAGGCTGGCCGCAAGCTGATGATCATCGCCGAAGACGTCGAAGGTGAAGCACTGGCCACCCTCGTCGTCAACAAGCTGCGTGGCACCTTCACCTGCGTTGCCGTCAAGGCCCCTGGTTTCGGCGACCGCCGCAAAGCCATGCTGCAGGACATCGCCACGCTCACCGGCGGCACCGTGATCACCGAAGAACTCGGCCTCGAGCTCAAGGAAACCACCGTTGACCAGCTCGGCCGCGCCCGCCAGGTCAAGGTCATGAAAGAAAACACCATCATCGTGGATGGTGCTGGCAATGAGGCCGACATCAAGGCCCGCATCGGCCAGATCAAGACCCAGATCGAAGAAACCACCTCAGATTTCGATCGCGAAAAGCTCCAGGAACGTCTGGCCAAGCTGTCCGGCGGCGTCGCCGTCATCAAAGTGGGTGCTGCGACTGAAACCGAAATGAAGGAAAAGAAACTGCGCATCGAAGACGCCCTCGCGGCAACCCGCGCAGCCGTGGAAGAAGGCATCGTCCCTGGTGGCGGTACCGCCTACATCAACGCCCTGCCAAAAGTGGCCGCTCTGCTCGACACCACGGTCGGTGATGTCCGCACCGGTGTGCGCATCGTCCTCAAGTCCCTCGAGGAGCCCGTCCGCCAGATTGCCACCAATGCCGGCCTTGACGGCAGTGTCATCTGCGAAAAAGTCAAGTCCAGCCCAGTTGGTGTTGGCTTTGACGCACTTAATGAAGCCTACGTCGACATGGTCGAAATCGGCATCGTCGATCCGGCCAAAGTTACCCGCTCCGCCCTGCAGAACGCCGCCTCGATCGCTTCGACCCTCCTGACCACCGAAGCCGTCGTCGCTGACATCCCGCAGCCCGAGCCGCCGATGCCCGCAGGTGGTCCTGGCGCCGGCATGTACTAAGCGCAATAACTGCGACCGCTCTCTTGACCGATGATTCAAAGTGGAGCCGCCTCAAAGCAGATGCCTTGAGGCGGCTTTTTCCTGGCTCATAATCTAATACCGTGAAAAGTAGCAAATTAATGCAGCCTTACTGCCAACAATGAAGACCATCCTGGAACCGTTGGTGATGGTAGCAGATTTGGAGTCAGCCTCATTCTGAGGCGTGACACATTCGGTGGAACGGAGTGTCAAGGGTGCCAGACTCGGCGCGAGGGATGGCACTGTGGGCGGAACATTCACGAATTGGGGCCAGAGGTACGGCCAAGTCTGGCACCGTAGGCGGGAAATTCCGGATTTGGGGTCGGAGGTACGGCCAAGTCTGGCACCGTGGGC
>CAZGSR010000003.1:0-93615 GCA_964528645.1 uncultured Mageeibacillus sp.
ATAAATGTATTTTAGTTTTTGAAATATTCCAAATGAAAACACGAGAAAATATTTTCCGTATAATTTATCTAAGTCATTTAATTTTACTTCATTGGTAAGACAATTATTAATAAAGCAAAATTGAAAATATTTCTTTATAACTTTAATTTCATAATTCTTTATTTTTGCCTTATCTAATATTTCAAATAGTAGATGAGATAATATTGAAAGTTCATAATCTATTAACCGTGTTCGATTAGTTAAATATTTTCGATATACATTAAGTATTTCATCAGAATAATTGATCCCAAGGTAATCAAAACTTTGAGCGTATATTTTTTTATGACTTTGATCCCATTCACTGAGATTCTTTTTTGCATTGGATGAAATACCATCATCATTAATACGATAATACAACAATATTTTTTTGAGGTTCGCAATTGGAAACGAAAATGATATTCTTTGCCATAGTCCGAAATCCTCAACAGATGTATGGTTTGAATTGTATTTGTAATCGCCAATTTTAATAATATTATTTCTAATTATTACACTGGGATGAACCAAAGCACAAGTAAATAATAATCTCGATTTAATTATTTGCGATTTTGTTATAGATTTTGTCTTTTTTAAGACTTTTGAATCAGAAAAATGAATGGCTCTAGTGCCTAAGACCGCAATATCAGGATGCTTATCCATATATCTTACTTGATAATAAAGGCGCTTTGGATGACAAATATCATCCGCATCCATTCTAACAATATATTTACTGCATACTAACTCTAAGCCTCGATTTAAAGTCTCTATCAGTCCAATATTTCTATCGTTTTTAATATATCTTATTCGTTTATCATCGTATTGTAAAATTATATTTTCTGTACTGTCATTTGATCCATCATTAATAATTAAAAATTCAAAATTTCTATACGTTTGATTTAGTACGCTATCAATAGCTTCTTTAATATATTTTTCACAGTTATATACTGGCATTATAACTGTTACTGCAACTGATTCATTTTCCAATTCAAAAACCATCCATGAATATATTTATGTAAGTCTTTTAAATCCACTATGGCAGACATCACTTTTTAAAAGCTCCGAGAGCTTTTCCAACTGAATGCCCCTAGAAATGACAGAAAACACTTGATCGACCGCTGCTAGATAAGCTGCGATGTCTTCTGGCTGATGGGCCAATGATGCATAATACCCCATCGTGCTCAAAAAGCCTCGTTCCAGCATTTCCTGGATGAAGAGGGTTTTGATCTCCTTCTCATGTTCATGTTTGATCGAGAATAACACCAAAGGTTTGATCCCCATGGTCGAGATCTTCAGACCATGCTTTTCAGCCAGCTGCTTCCAGCCAGATTCGATCGTTTCACCATTGTGAATCAGAGTCTTCTCGACTGCCAGATCTTTGAATTTCCGGATCGTCGCCAATGCAGCCACCAGACCGACTCGGTCTGTGAAGTAGGTGCTGCTGATGAATGTGTCCTGGGCGGCCTGCATGATCTCACGGCGGCCGATCACAGCTGCCATCGGATAGCCGTTGCTGATCGCTTTGCCCAGCAGCGCGATGTCCGGGTCCACGCCATAGACCAGATGGCTGCCGCCGCAGCAGAGGCGGAAGCCAGCACTGATTTCATCGAAAATCAGGACAACCCCTTCTTGCTTCGTCACTGCTCGGATATGCTCGAGAAATCCATCAACCGGTTCATAGTTCCGGATCGGTTCCATGATGACGGCAGCGATTTTCCCACGATGAGTTTCGATTAAACGGTCAAAAGCTGCCTGATCATTGTAGGCAAAGGGGAACGAAGTTCCTTTGAGATTCTTGGGAACGCCGGTAGGGCTCAGACCGGGCAGGAGATGGCCTTCCAATGTGTTATCATCACCCAGGTTACTGGCCAGATACCAGTCATGCCAGCCGTGATAACCACAGAACAGGACAATGTCTTTTCTGGTAAAAGCGCGGGCGATCCGGATGGCGATCGCGCCACTCTCGCCACCGCTTTTGGCATAACGCACCATATCAGCCCAAGGATGCAGGTCACAGAGCACCTCGGCCAGTTCGACTTCCTCGGGGGCATTCAGCGTGCACATGCTGCCATCGTCGACGGCCTGTTTGACCGCTGCATTGACATCGTCATCGGCATAGCCCAGGACATTGGCACCGATGCCCATGTAGCTGAAATCCTTGTATTGGTTGCCATCGAGATCCCAGACCTCGCACCCCTTGGCCTTGCTGTAGTAGCTTGGCCAGAGATTGGGCAGGAATTGTTCCGGGCGCTTGGATAAGAGCTGTGTACCGCCAGGGATCAGTGTTTTTGCCTTGACATAGAGATCCTGTGATTTTCCCATTAGATTCTACCGTCTTCCTTTAATGATTTGGCCAGACCTTCGTCCCGCTGGATGGATGAATTGATGAAAAAGGATTGAGGATTTTTTGTCATCCAGGCAATGGCATCGAGATAGGTGAAATCCGGCTGATCGTGATAGAGCGCTTCCAATATGGACTGGATCAATTGGAAATCATGATCCTCATCCACAGTCATACGTAAATGCGAAAAATCAGTTTGAGCTGTATAGTTTAGCCTTTTGAATGCGGTCTGATGCTTGATCCAGAGGGTCACATGCTCGCGGTCCGATTTGTACGTTGCCGTGTGGAACGCCTGGTTCAAGGCCTCGAAGGTACAAATTTCAATATCCATCCCATCAGGGTAGGTCGGTACGAGTGTGTTGGAGGCATAGTCACAGTCATTCTGTTCGAAAAATCCGATGACCTCATCGATCACGGCCGGGTCAATGATCGGACAATCTCCTGTGATCCGGATGATGTTCAAATCATTGATAGAACTTTTGGTTTTGAATGCCTGAGCACATTGATAGTAGCGCGACAGGACATCATCCGGTGAGCCGCGGAAACAGTCGATCTGAATGGCGTTGACGAATGTTTCGATCGCATCATCCAGGGGATCCGTCGATGTGGCAATGACCAGCTTGTCAATTTTTTTAGCCTGCAGAACTCGTTCACATTCGTATTGCAGGAGTGGCTTACCCGCAACTGTCATCAGGACTTTGCCTGGCAAACGGGTCGAGCCCATACGGGCCTGAAGTATGGCAAGATTCATAGGTTTGCTCCGGATTACTTTCTCACTTCAGCTTCCAGTTCTGGGGAAGAATAAAATTGTCATCGCTTATTATAAACTGATTGGCCACAATTGGCACGGTTTTTCGTGCCAGAGCCGTGACGATTTGCTGAAGTTCCAGTAAACTGGTCACGCCAACCACAACCTGGTCGATTTCTGCGATATTGTGGACAAACTGCAGCGCAGTCGCCAGCCGGTCTTGTGGTATCTTTTCGAGCACCGGGCGGATCGGTTCGAAATACGCGTTGATCTGATCTAGTGGCTGGAGTAAAAGTCCTTGCAGAAAGGCAGAGCGGGCATGGATCTCGATCTGTCTGGTTTTGAGCTCTGGCAGCATTGGAACGAAGCGCTGGTCGATCAGATTGACCGGGAGCTGAACCAGGTCAATGGGAAACTCTGAGATTAACTGTGCCAATCTAGCCGGCGTATAGACACTGACGCCGATTTTCTCAACCAGTCCCTTGGCCTTGCATTCAGTCAGCCAGTGCCAGGTTTCCGGATTCATTTCGTTTTCATCGTGGAGCATCAGACCATAGACGGATTTGACTTGCATATTTTCAAGTGAAGGGGCTAGATCGAACCGGCCTTTGACTTTGGTCACCACGCTAAATCCAGACAGGTCAAACTGGCCCAGGACACGCTCACTGTCGCCATACCCTTGGGCTGTGTCCAGCAGGCTCATGCCAGCCGTCTTGGCATACTCAAGAATCCGGCCGACCTCCTGTGGAGGAACCTGACCTTTGTCGTTTGAAACGCCATAATCCAGGCCAAATTGGACCGTACCGAGTGCCAGTTTCATCATTCGGGGAAATACCTTCTCAGGAAAGCTGCATCAGACCGGAAATCATCGAGCCGGTCTGGCTGGGTTTTGTTGGTTTCGATCGCAATGGTCGGTTGCTCGCCAATAATGGCTGCCAGGCGCTGGAAGTCCAGATTGCCCTGGCCATAATTCAGATGGGCATCCATCTCACTGGTTGTGTCAATGTCCGAGAGATGAAACATGAATGGTTTTAAGGCCATGAAGTCTTGAATATAGGCATACGGTTCGAAACCCAGAGCGTTGGCTGCCGAGCTGGCATGACCGATGTCGAGGCAGAAACGACAACCCGCTTGCTCGATGATGTAGCGGATTTCCTCGATCTTGCCACCAACATAGAAATCACCCTGGATGAATGGCAGCGTCTTGTAGGGTTTGTTCTCGATCACAGCGCGAGAATCCTGGATGATCTGCAGCTGGCGGGCAGTCTCGCGATAATCGCCATCCGTGCCACCGTGGAAAATGATGTATTCAGCAGCCAATTCATCGGCATAGCGCTTGACTTCCTGGTATTTGGCCAGATTGCCCTCGAGCGATTCTGCCTTGGAGAGATTCATGCCATGCTGGAAATGAGGTGCGTGGATATTGAAGGGGACAGGGACCTGTTTCCATTGCTCCAGCAGGCCCAGCTGTCCGGGCACCACATAGAGCTCAATGAAGTCATAGACGCCATCCTGATGCAGGCGAACCGCTTCCTCCAGGTAATTTGCCGTGTTGAGATTCCAGAGCTTCAGGCCTATTTTCAGTGCCATTCAGACCTCGACATCCTGCCTGTACAAGGCATCGCCTGCCTGTTTGTCTGTCTTAAGTATTTGACCGACTACAGCATCCAGCTCATAGGGTAAAAAAGCATCGCTGGGGGCTGGGCGCAAGCTTTCCATATCCTCGCGGGTCAGAATCGCACCCGCAGCCAAATCGCGAGTCAGACGCAAACAACGCCGCTGGACAATGACCGTATCTTGTTCATTGCCTTCGACGCGTTTGATGCCATCGCCGAGCGCTTGTTCCAGCTCCCGAGTCATCTGCACCATCTGGGTCCAAGTTGTCGGATTCATGGCAAATTTATGGTCCGGTCCCACACGGCTATTGTCATCGGTGAAATGTTTTTCGATGACACGTGCACCCAGGGCAACCGCACCCAGCACAGTGGCACTGCCGAGGGTATGATCCGAAAGCCCCAGAATCATGCCGGGATAGCGATTTCTGAACGTTTTCAAGACATTAAGGTTGATGTATTTGAAATTCTCAATATCTGCTGTGTAGTTGGTGTTGCATTGCATCAGGACGATTTGGTTCGTGTGACTGCCGATGACATCGATCGCAGCCTCCACGTCAGACATCCCTGATGCTCCGCACGCTAAAAGGACCGGTTTGCCCAGCGAGGCAACCTGATCGAGGAAAGCGTGCCAGGTGATGTCACCTGAGCCGATTTTGTAGGCACGGACATGGTCGTTGATCTCAGTCAAAATCTCAAAATCATAGGGCGTCGTCATGAATTCAACTTGGGCCTGGCGTGCGGTTTCGACCAGTTCCAGGGTCCAGTCGCGTTTGCATTCATATTCTTTATAGACATCAAAAACCGATTTGTGCCAGCTGGACTGATGGCTTTGATGGGTCTTCAGATGGCGAAAACCGTAGTCACTGACGATTTTTTCAGCCAGGAAATGCTGGAATTTGACGCAATTCGCCCCGGCTTCCTTGGCCAGGTAGATTAGTTCCTTGGCTCTCTCCAGATCCCCATCATGATTGGCAGCGATATCCGCAATGAAATAGGTCGGTCGATCGAGACCGATGATGTCAGATCCGATTGTAATCTCAGTGCTCCAACTCATGGTACTCCCCCTTGATCTGTGAAATAACTTCTGCCAGGTCGGGCAGGGCATAACCAAGCAGGGCTTCAGTTTGGCTGACATCGAGACCCAAGCTGTCGGCCCGTTGCGAAGAGGTCAGGGAATTGACAGAACCGATACTCGCCTGACCGAGGTCCAGATCCAGCGCCAAGGCCAATTGTGTGATGAATTGTGCTTTGGACGAGACTTCCGAACTGGCCAGATTGAAAATTCCTGTTGGTTGGTGTGGCAGCAGGTCGAACAAAGCTTTAGCAAATTGCGTCACCGTGATGCTGGATGTGAAATAATCATCAAACAGCGTCATGGTCTTGTGCTCTTTCAAGGTCTGGATCGCCCATTCGACAAATGTTGGCTGCCCGTCGCGACCTCTGAAACCGACGATATTGGTGCGCAGCACCAGCGATTGCGGTGCAGTCAGAGCAAAGCATTCGCCGGCATATTTGGTCCTGGCATACTCATTCAAGAGCAAAACGGGGTCTGTCGGGGCATGCGTGCTGTTCGTATCTCCTGAATAATAACCATCGGTCGAGATATAAACCAGATAAAAGCCAAATTGCCGGGCTAGCTGGGCCAGGATGGCATTGGGCCGGCTGTTGATTTCATAGGCTGCTTTTTTGTCGTCTTCACACAAAGCGTGGTTGACAATCGCACAAGTATTGATCACGATGTCCGGCTGAGTGGTTTCGATCAATCGGGCCAATTCCCCATCCTTGCGAATGTCCAGATTGAAATCAGCTCCAGATCGTGCGACACCAAGCAAACTCTTGCCGCGCAGGCGAGCTTCTCTGGCAATCGCCTGACCCAATAACCCAGTCGAACCGAGTAACAGGATCTCAGGCATGCAGATCCTCGATAAGTTTTCGCATTTCAGCGACACTCAGCCACTGGGTGTTATTGCCGCTGTGGTACTCGAAATCCTCCGCAACTGGTTTGCCGTCCGGATATCTCTGGGTGATGTGGTGAAAATCGATTTGCGGGAAGATAATGTAATAGTCCTCAAACTCGAGGGTATTGCGGGCGTCCTCCTGGGTGATCATTTGCTCATGGATTTTCTCACCCGGCCTGATGCCGATTTCCCTGATCTGCAAGTGCGGAGCAATCGCTTCGGCCAACTCGGGCATCCGCATGGAAGGGATTTTCTTGACATACAATTCACCGCCCTGCATGTTTTCCAAGGCATCGATGACCATCTGCACAGCACTTTCCAGTTTCAACCAGAAGCGGGTCATTTTCAGGTCAGTGATCGGTAGTTCGGTCACCCCATCGGCAATCAGCTTTTGGAAAAAGGGGATGACGGAACCACGTGAACCGGCTACGTTGCCATACCGGACCACGGCAAAACGAGTGTCCTTGGAGCCAGCATAGGCATTGCCGGCAATGAACAGCTTGTCAGAACACAATTTGGTTGCGCCATAAAGATTGACCGGAGCGCAAGCTTTATCTGTGGACAGTGCCACAACGCGCTTGACCCCCTTGTCCAAAGCTGCATCGATGATGTTCTGGGATCCGATGACATTGGTTTTCACGGCTTCAAAGGGGTTGTATTCGCATGCCGGCACCTGCTTCAAAGCTGCGGCGTGCACGACATAATCGACACCGTCAAATGCCCGGTAGAGCCTTTCCTTATCACGGATATCTCCGATGAAATAACGCATTTTTTCATCATAGGGTGCAAATTCCGGCATGTTCTGCATCAGAAATTGTTTGAACTCATCGCGTGAGTAGATGATGATTTTTTTAATATTGGGGTACTTGGCAAGAATTGTCTTGGCGAACATCTGGCCAAAAGATCCTGTTCCGCCTGTGATTAAGACAGTTTTATTGTTCAGCATGTTAAACCTCTATCATTTTTTCTACAAATTATCTTACTACAATATTTTGAACTTAACTTTCATATCTACTCATCCGACCCAAATTTCTTTTCGTATCAATGGCTCTAAGGATATTTGATGTTATCTTTAGGCCAGGAAAAACTATAGCGATACGAAGCAATTTCGCTGGTTTAGCGTGAGCATATTGAAGCAATTTTTTTGATCGCATAACCTCTGAATAAAACTCATTAATTTCTGTTTCAGACAGAACATGGTTAAATTTTCTGTAGGTGTTGAAATATCGCTTGCCAGCTTCTTTTAATAAAGTTGATTTAAAACAAGGCGTTGCATCTTCCGATTCAGCCCATTTTTCCCATTGCTCAAAAATTAAAAGCAGATCTTTGAATTTTCTCAGCGACAACGAATTTACAAGTGAACCCGGTCTTTTATCGCGATAATAATAGTAGGGTTTGTTGTTGCTTGCCACACTTTGTGCGTACATGAATATTCTGACCGTCCACTCCATGTCCTCTGCGTATAAACCTTTGCGAAAAAACAAATTGTTTTGTAATAAAAATAACCTCTTGTAGGCGCCACGAACGCCCATTCTCATGGTGCCCCATCGATTGACAATTGCACAAAAAGCATCTTGTCCAGATCGTGTTTGAATAAATTCATTCGGTACATCAAATTGATCTGGAGAAAAATTATCGATCCCTTCAATAAACCAAGTCATTCGGCCAAGTATGATGTCTGGCCCTGATTCCTGATCAACAAGTTCCGCAAAACTATCTAAAGTATCTGGGTGAATATAATCATCACCATCAACAAAATATACGTAGTCCCCTGTTGCACAATTTAATCCAGCATTTCTAGCATCTGAAAGACCGCCATTGGATTTATGGATGACTTTAACGCGCTGATCCGAAAATTGATATTCATCGCAAATCTGGCCAGATCTGTCTGTTGAACCATCATCTACAAGTAGCAATTCATACTCAACAAAGGTTTGATTCAAAATGCTGTCTACACATTCGTTGATATAGTTTTCAATATTAAATACCGGTACGATCACACTGAACTTCATGCATTTGTCTCCCACTCATACGGCAAAAATTCAGCAAGTGCGGACTCCTTCGAGCCAACGGTCAGCCTAATGCCATCTGGCTTGAGGAGAGTTTCATTCAAACCCTTCACCAACTGGCTCACAGTCACTTCACTGATCTCGGCATTGTTGGTCTTGTGGCCACCCGCATGCTGGGTATAAATTGGAAGTTTAAAACCCTTATTTTCATAGTAGGTACGATCCTCATCAAAAAAATAGTTACCGTGATTGAGATCGATGCCACAGAGGACAATTTTCTTGTATCTCATCAGCCAGGCTAGTTCTATCGCAGAAAACAATGTGGCCCGTTTCCGGAAAATCATGAGCTTTCGCTGATGATTGTACTGTTGAAGGATCTGGCTCATTTTTCGAATAGCCGGTGCAATCTGGCTAATCTTCAAAATCGGAACAGTCGGGTTGTACAAGGCAAGGAATTCTGTATGGACTGCTACCGGCAGCTTATCTAAATTTTTCTTACCCCGGGCACCATCCTTGTAGATCATCAAAGTCTGATGCTTTTTATAGGTGTCCAAAACAAGTTCTAGATCATGATAATAACTTTCGGGGAAATAATCCATATCGTGAAGGATTTCTGCCATGAGGATATCTGGAATGAAGTCATGAAAAATCCAGTCATTCAAACCCATCGTATCGCCATGGCTGATATCATGCCACTGTTCGGTTGTATAGCGATTGACTGAAGACCCCGTGCCAAGGATGTAAAGCGTATCACTTCTCTTTTTAGCCATGATCTCGTCTAATTTGAGCCAGCGGCCTTTTTTGCCAACACTGTTGAGTGATATTTTTAACCTGCTCCAAGTGATGCCCAGCCAGAGATACTGGTCATAATACGTGATGCCGAATTTCCGACGCAAATCGGTCAGTATTTTCTTCATGCGTAATTTCTTACCTCTAGTTGATCAATAAAACGTATGAGTAATTCTGAGTTAGATTGATTTAGAGTTTTCTTATTAATTAGAAAAGTCTCACTAAAATTCCGATAAGCTTTTGCATCAACATGGAGTTCAAATGATTCAGGCTGATCAAGGTTAATGTGGGGAGCTTTCAGACGTTTCGCATACTCGATCGCCCCAATGGCCATGTATTTCTGCATGCTGTAGAGCATCTCAGGATACCAGAGGAAAACCAGTGGTTTTTCAGACAGGATTGCATTGATCACCGAGGTTGAATAGTGCGACAGGACCAGCCTGCTGTGTTCGATCAACTGGCCCGTCTTGTACTTGATGATCGGCCGACCGTTGAAGGTCTCTTTATCGTACTCTGCCTTTGGATGGGCGGCGATGATGACCGGTAAGTTGTGTTCTTTCTCAACTTGGTCAAAAAAGCGGTTCAGCCGGTCGATGTATCCCATTGCATCGACTTTGCGTTTATTCGCATGCCGTTTCAAACCGTAAAACGGATGGGTTGTAGCCGCAGTGTCAAGAAACACCGCATACGGGCCCTCCATGAAAGGCGGCAAAGCCTTGCTCTGTAAATACTCATCGTATTTGACATGATGGATTTTGACGAAGTGGCGCGTGTATTCGGGATAGAAATTGCCATTCGCCAGCAGGTAGTCATATTTGACCGAGCCGTTGACGAACCAGTTGATGGTGCGACGAATAGGTCCGATTTTCCGGGCCAGGGTCTTGGCTGCATCCATGAAACCGTACCGGAAATCGAGACTACGCCAGTTGCTTTCAAACAGATGATAGGCCAGACCTTCCTTGGTGATGTTGGCAATCGGGATCTGATGTTTTTTTACTGTCGCATAGATGCGTTTCAGCGAGTAATACATGATGTTGGTGATGATCAGAGCAGGTTTGGTGACGCGGCTCAGCTCCTGATCGAACTGCTCGAGTGATTGGATCCTCAGGCAATTTTCCACCCGATGACTGACCTGTTCATCCCGGTTGTACAGGCCACTCAGGTCCCAGAGCAAGACGGGATGGGACTTGGCAATCGGCTCGACATAGAGATCGGTCAGATGCTGCTGGATCATCGGGATGCAGGTCATGATGATGATGTTCATGACTCAACTTCCCTTCTCACCGTCAGAATCAGGTCAATGACATCGCGCACAGCACCCGCTCCGCCTTGAACTTTCGTGATGTAATCGCAGATCTTCGTGACTTCCGCCGCAGCGCCAGGTACGGTGCAGGCCAGTCCCACGCGCTGCAAGATACCTTTATCATTGAGGTCGTCCCCAATAAAAGCCACTTCACCTGGCTGCAGGTTGTACTGCGCACAAATCCGATCAAGGACCTGGGATTTGTCTTTGACGCCTCGTTCACAGATGTCGAGTTTGAGCTTTTCCGCCCGGCGCTGAACCAGCTGGGAATTTTCACCCGTGATGATCCCCAGGATAAACCCTTGCTCGCGCAGCAGCTGGAAACCCATGCCATCGCGCGTGTTAAATTTTTTCTGTTCGTCACCCTGTTCTGAGTAGTACATCCCACCATCCGTCAGGACGCCGTCGCAGTCGGTCAGCAGACATTTCAAACCCATGATCTTTGCTGCGAGCTGGTTGGATTTCGGCTGGGATTTCTCGAGGAACTTCTCGACGATCATCCAGTCGCTGGGTTCATCAATTTCGAAATAAGTCTCCTCCGGCATTTCCACTGCTGCAATTGCACCAGAGATCCGGCAGCCAGTCACGAGGAATCGTTCCCTGGATGTCACATAGAAGGCCCCGTTTTCAACCAGGAAGCCATCATAGTCCTGGCGGCGCGGCCGGTGCAGAGGATCATAGTTTTCTGGCTGGACATGACCATCTACCGCCTGCCAGATAAAGCGTTTCTGTCGAACAACAGAGAGCACGCTGTCCACATCAGGTTGGTTGAATTTAGCCAAGCCCTCCGTAAGATGCTCATGGCAGAGCAGTGGCGAAGTGGCCTGGATAAGCAGGAAATTGTCGAACTCGTATTGCTGGGCGAATTCCTGCATGACAGACTCCGTGCTGGCTGTGTCGGTTGAAACTTCCGCCGAGCGCTCAACCAGTCTGATTTTGTCCGAGCCATAACGCTGAACTGCCTGGCGGATGTCGTCGCTGTCGGTCGAGACAACCACACAATCTACTTCAGGGCAATGCACAGCAGCATCCAGCACCCAATAAACCAAGGGGCGGCCATGGATCGGCTTGATGTTTTTCAAGGGGATCGATTTGCTGCCGCCGCGCACAGGGATAAAGGCGACGGTTTTACCTAGACGTTCCATCTGTCATCAGTTCCTGAATTTCAATTTATCGCGCTGGACTTGCTCAATCGGCAAGATCTCTTGTTCTTTAAAAGTCAGAGCTTTGTAAACCGAATCCAGATCGCGCTTGAGCCTGCGAATTCCATCCGGTTCGAGGGATGCCGCATGGTCAGTACCCTTCCAGGTGCGATCCAGGGTGTAATGGCGCTCGATGATCGAGGCACCCAGGGTATAAGCCGCAATGTCCACCGCAATGCCCAGGTGATGGCCGGAGAAACCAATTTTCTTGACCCGGTTTTCAAAGGCATCCCGGATGCGGTTGATCTCAAGCAATGCCACATCTTCGAACGGAACTGGGTAACCAGAAGTACAGGCGTAGATGACCAAGTCCTGATTGCGCTGATGGCGTTCAAACAGTTGGACAATGGCCTCCTCCTCCTGATGGGTGGTCATACCAAAAGAAAGATGGATTTCACCCTCGTAGTTCTCACAGAGCCAGTCCAGCATCTTAGTGTGATTGTTACAGGCTGATGGGATTTTGATCAATTGCGGTTTGAGAGAGGCAATTTCCTTGGCCGAGGTCAGGTCCCAGACCGAGGTGCTGTAGACAATCCCCGCCTCTTCACACCATTGCTTGAGCTGGGCATGCTGATCAACTGAGAATTCCAGAAACTCCCGGTGTTCGCCATAGGTGGCACCATAGGAATTGGCTGGATTGGGATGTGGTGCATGATATTGCTCTGGTGTCAGCAATTCACGGTTGTTGCGTTTCTGGAATTTGATGATATCGGCTTTGCAGAACGTTGCAGCTACCGTGATCAGTTCCTTGGCAATTTCCATCTGGCCCATGTGGTTGCAGCCAGCTTCAGCAATCAAAATTGGTTTTTGATATATCATTGTTCGTCCCTCATTTTATTCCTTTATTTAACCCATCCTAACATAAAATCAAGCCTATTTCATCGTTAGAATACACTCCCATTCTGAAACCACTTGATTTA
This sequence comes from uncultured Mageeibacillus sp., assembly GCA_964528645.1. Classification (GTDB taxonomy): domain Bacteria; phylum Bacillota; class Clostridia; order Saccharofermentanales; family UBA5734; genus UBA5734. The sequence continues at coordinate 12,899 of CAZGSR010000003.1, forward strand.
TGTCAAACGAATTGCTTCTTCTGAAAGCCTGATCAGCAAACGAATTGTACTTTTCGGTATCTTGTAATAGTAATTTGATCGAATCCGCTAAATAAATTTCTTCCACAGACAGGGAAGATTGGTCATTTGTGTCTATTGCTTGATCTACAGGGACTAAAACACCGTAGTACCTGTCTGGATCAACTGCCAGATAATTTACAAAGCCATTTGAATCATCTGGTGCCAATATCTCACGTGGTCCAGAGTGACAATCAGTTGCGATGACTGGAATGCCCAGGGCCATTGCCTCGACCAGTGCATTGGGAAACCCCTCTACCAGCGACGGTAGGACAAACATCTTGGCATTTTTGATAAATGGGTACGGATTCTTCTGGAATCCTGGGAAATGGACAAAGGCCGCCACGCCCAGCTGTTTACTCAGTTCCTTCAGATCTTTTTCCAGCTTCCCTTCACCGAGGATGACCAGCTGCAGGTCGGGAAATTGCTCATGCAACGCGGCAAAGGCCCGGATCAGATGCCACTGACCTTTCTGCCAGTTCATCCGTCCCATGGTCACCACGACTGGATGCTGATAGATAGACTCATACTGAGGATCCAGGTCCTGATTGCCCTGCTCCCGGATCTGGTCGAGGTGGTAATAGTTGTAGATCACCTGGATCTTCTCCTCTTCAATCCCAAAATGATCAACCAGGTCACGCTTGATATCCTCAGTCACGGCGATGATCAGGTCTGCCCGGTTATAGAACAATCGAATCGTGATCTTCCAGAACAAGCCCTTCAAGGAGCGGCCATTTTTCGTCGACATGTGATTGCGGACTGAGATGATCGTCCGGCTCCACTTGGCTGTGAGCAGATTCAAAAGATTGGGGTATTCCAAGAAGCTGATGAATACCGTGTCCGGGTTGTCCTGTTTGATCTTTTTCAGACGTTGCGCCCGTGTCAGGATCGAGAGGAACTTGTTCAGGACGGTGTTTTTTTTGACCGCATCGATGTACTCGAGCTTACCTGCGACAGGATAGTCGATCCGGTTCTGCGTACCATAGAGCAGGATCGTTTTTTCAATGTCATCAGGCAATTTGCGGGTCAGGTTGGAAACAGCCCGTTCCGCGCCGCCTTTGGACAAAGTCCCGATGAAAAATGCAACTTTGACAGGCATCGTCATTCACCACCAGAAACAGACTTGCGCATCACCTTGCGATAGACGAGTTTTGACAGCCACAGGGGCATCAGGTAGAGGCTCAGGCGCATGAACACCGCCATGCCAAGATCACTGATCCTTGCATAACCCAGCCGCCAGGAGCGGTAGACATTGCGGATGTACAGGCTGGTCGACAACCAGGATTTTCGGCGCTGGTACATGCTCTGGCTGGAGCGGAATTTCAGCAAAGGCTGGCCGATATTCTGGACCTGGCAGCCACTGGCCAGCATCCGGATGAACAGTTCATAATCCTGGCCCCGCCGCAGATCACTGTAACCACCAAGTTTCAAAACGCAGGATTTCTTGAACATAACCGTCGGATGAATGAACGGATTACGCCGCTTGCCGTAAGCGTAGATGGCAGACTGATCCAGGGGAACTTCCTTGATTGCAGTGATCTTGTCACTGTCATCATAGAATTCACTGACATAGCCACCGACGATGTCAAGCTCCGTTCTGGCCGCAAAAGCTGCCAGTTGCAGGTCCATCCGATTGGGATAGGCAATGTCATCGGCGTCCATGCGGGCGACGAGTTCGTGTTTACAGACCGATAGCCCGGCATTCAGGGCCAGGCCAAGGCCGACATTTTCCGGCAACTGAACCAGATGGATGCTGGGATGTCTGGCGCATTTTTCTGCGATCAGGCGCTGTTGTTCCTCGGTGAGTGGGCCATCGGTGACGATGACAAAATCATCCGTCGGGACGGTCTGTGCGAGGATGCTGTCGATGCTGATCCCCAGATGCCCGGGATGATCGCCCCGATATACGGCCATCAAGACACTGTAAGGTTGCATGGGTCAGTCCTCCAGGGGCTGCGGAATGGCGATCTGGTGCTGATCGAGAACCTGTACCAGATGGGCATAGGTCGCCTGGCTCAAACGGATGCCTTCGGCATCACTGCGCAGTTCCATCTGGTGTCTACCATCTCCAGGCAGATGGATTACCTGCCCTGCGACGGCTCGCGACTGGCGGATGGTCTGCACATAGTCCTCCATGACCAAATCAAAATCCGATTCCATGACTTGTTTGGGATCGATGACCACAAACATCTGTCCTACGTCCATGGCGGATGTGTTGCCATAGAACTTGCCGACCCGGTTCAAATAGGACGCACCTGATAATGCTCCGGCCAGGATATCGAGGCTCATCGCCAGACCTGCACCTTTGTGTCCAGCCATCGGCAGGACCAACCCCCGGATCGCTTCAAGTGGATCCGTGGTCGGTTGGCCATCTTGGTCTAGCGCCCAGCCCAGTGGGATAGGCTGGTTGCTGAGTCGGGCCTCGTTGATCTTGGATTTGGCGACCAGACTGGTCGCCATATCAAATTCGATCGCCGGATAGCGGCCACATGGAACAGCAATGGCAAAGGGATTGGTTCCCAAGAGAGGCTCCCTGCCATTGGATACAGGCATGGCGGCTGGACTGTTGCTGATGGCCACACCAATCAGATCTTTTTCAACCGCCAGCCGGGGGTAGACAAAAGCGGGACCAAACGTATTGCTGTTGCGACAAAGCACCGTAAAAATACCCGCTGCTGACACCCGCTCAATGGCCAGCTGCATGCAATAACGGGCCGACAGCATTCCGATGGCATTGTCAACATCGACGACGGCAAAGGCAGCGCTGGAGCGGATGATTTGGTAATGAGGCTGCAGATTGAAACCGTGATTTTCCAAGCGTTTGACGTAACCGGACAGGGCCATCAGGCCATGGGTGCTAACCCCCGCGCGGTCTGCGGCGACAAACGTCTCGGCAAGTAGCTGAGCCGAAGCGGAAGCCAGACCATAGGTTTGCATGAGCTCTCTGACTGCTGTGATAAGATGATGTGGATCAACTCGGATCTGGTCATGCATTCCGGTTTCTTTCGATTCAGTCATCAATAATCTCCCGGATCATGGCATGAAGCTGGGCACGGTTTTGCAGAAAAAATTCTGGTTCTTGCCGGGTCAGGAAAGATTCATACTCCCGGACAGGAGCGAGTGCTTCTTCCAGAGCAGCCACGATTTCTGCGAGTGGACGGTCCTCGTCCAGCGTAATGAACGATCTGGCCATGATGGCCATAGTGGACCCGAGCCGGTAATGTTCTGCAATGATTTTCTCGGCAGGCACGAGGCCCTGGCCGAGCTGGGCAATGCCGCCAAAACCAAATGGCAGACCTCGGGCTCGAATCTTGGCACACATCATTGAGAAAGAGTCGTCGAGCAAAGTTTGGAATAAAAAGGAATAACCTTTAGATAATGCTAGATCATTGATGCCGATGTGGATGGAATCAATCCCCGGTAAATCAAGGATATCATCCAGAATGGCTTCGGCTTCCTTCGTTTCTAAGAGCAGATAGGCCTTTGCTCTACCTCTGACCAGTGATAAAAAGGTCTGGACTTCAGCGAGAGTCTTGAAATAGGGCAGCATCAGGATATCGGCACCCTGTTCGAGCGCTGATTCAATTTCGTGTGTGGACCGATCGTGAATGGGATTGATCCGAACCATCAGGGGAGTCTGGTGTAGAACTTCACGAACAGGTGCAATGTCTTGGAGCGAATGGTGGGAGATCCGGGTATCTTTATGGCCCTGACGTTCAAGTTTGCCATTAATCTCCAAATCGATGACAACAAAATCAATCCGGCAGGATTCTGCCGCCTGAGCAAACCGGGGATTATTGGTAAAAAACATCAACTTCAGAGGCATTTGCATTCCTTCAGACAGTTTTATCGACATTGATATTGTCTGACATCATCAGCAGTTTGCCAACAGTTGTCAACGCAATTTTCAAGTCAAATAAGAGAGAAACCTTGTCGACGTATTCCAAGTCAAAAGCAATCCGCTTTTTCCAATCAATTTCCTTGCGGCCATTGACTTGAGCCCAGCCGGTAATGCCAGGTCTTACTGTAAAGCGACGCTTATCCTGTTCGGAATACTCTTCATACCGGCAGGGGTGGTAAACCAAGGGTGGGCGCGGCCCGATCCACGACATGTCACCTAAGAGGATATTGAACACCTGCGGCAATTCATCGATGCTGGTCAGACGGATCAGGTGGCCAACCTTGGTGACACGGGGGTCACCTTTGAACGAGTACTGTCCTGATCCCATTTTCTCGGCCCCTGTCACCATCGAGCGAAACTTGAAGACCTTGAAAACACGGCCATTCAAGCCAATACGGTCTTGTTTGAAAATCACCGGGCCTGGGGACTCCAATTTGATTGAAATGGCCGTCAGCAGATAAACAGGCGAGAGTAAAATAAGTACAAGGATTGAAAACAGGATGTCCAGATAACGCTTGATCACTAGATACATGAAACAACCTCCCGGAGTTGGGTATCAGTCTTGGGCAAAGACATTGAAGACATTATGGCTGAGATCGGTATAGAGGTCCAAGTCCCCTGTAACCCGGAGCATATAGACGACAAACAGGAGATTTGCTCCCAGGAGCCCGAGGGTCACCCAGCGGTCGCGCCGCGACATGCTTTTAAGGGCATTGGCTGTATATAGGTATTTGATCAGCTGGGCATTGCGCCGGAAGCGGTACATCTCGTTGGAAAAAGCCACCAAGGGAATCTCAATAACAGTATACAAACTGAAGCGATACATCATTTCCTGCATGGTGTGTTCCTTAGTTGTTGACTTAGTCCTGACTCTTGAGTGTTGGTCCACCCACCAAATCAGGACAAGATCAAGCGCCACGTGCATGACCTGGATCGCATAGTAAAACCAGTCAAACTCGCTGATTTCCGAAGCGATGAGTTCGGGCATCCTGTCAGGGAAAAATCTCGCAGCCAAGGATCCTGCACTGATGATTCCAAAAATCAATACCAGTCCCCGATAAAACTTGTTCCGATCCGGTTTTACCAGCCAGGCAAAAGGTAAGTAGATCAGGCCAAAGTAATGAAACGTTGCTGACAAAGCAAAACCACCAGCCAATGCCACCCGATTTCGGTCACGAACCAAATAAAGCGTCAGAAGGACGATCATGTACATGAATAAATTGCGTATTTGTGGCAGATCAAGGGCCAGGGGATAAACCAAATATGCCAGAGCGGCCACGCTTGCATGCTGTTTATTGGAATAAAAATAGAACACGAGAAAGGCCAGAATCCCCATCAGGAGCAGGATCGATTCAAAAGGCAGCCCTATACTATTGAACAAATGGACCAGTAGATTGTAGCCAATTTCATTTTGAGGATTATTGTTGGTATAACTGCCCAGATAACCTTCATAGTCAGCATTCATCCGGTTGAACGCAATCAGGATGAAAACCAAGCCTGAACTGATGAAAAAAGTCACTTGATGCAGTCTTCGTGCTGGTTGGAGCCATTCCAGAAGCATAAGGCCGGTGATGATGATGGCGATCGTGGTAAAAAGCATGATCTCTCCTGCATTTAATTACTGTTGGCTTTTGAGTACTCCTGATCTTCAGGCAAGAACAACTTGGCTAATCAGCTCGTTTAGTTTCGAATCGTGAATCCTGATAATGGATTTGAGCTGATCGATCTCTTTGGTCAGATGCTTCTCATCGGTGATCGGACTGAGGACAAAGATTTTTTCATGACGGGTCTTGATCAACTGTTCGCGGTTGAGATAGAGTTCTTCGTACATTTTCTCACCCGGCCTGAGTCCAGTAAATTCGATCTTGATGTCGACATCAGGTTCGAAACCGTTCAACCGGATCAGGTTGATCGCCAAGTCAAGAATCTTGACTGGTTTTCCCATATCCAGGACAAAGATCTCACCACCTTTGGCCAGTGTTCCAGCCTGGATGACCAGGCGCACCGCTTCCGGAATGGTCATGAAATAGCGCGTAATATCCGGATGTGTGACCGTTATTTTCTGCTGGAAGCGAATCTGGTTCTGGAATAAGGGGATGACACTTCCATTGCTGCCCAGGACATTGCCAAAGCGGACAGCCGCGTACAAGGTCTGTGGAAACTGGCGGGACATGTTCTGAATGATCATTTCAGCCAGACGCTTGGTCGCGCCCATGACATTGGTCGGGTTGACTGCTTTGTCAGTGGAGATAAGGATCATGTTGCGCACGCCGGACAATCCAGCCTGACGCGCGACATTGTAGGTGCCGATGACGTTGTTTTTGACCGCTTCACCAGGGCTGTCTTCCATCAGAGGGACATGCTTGTGCGCCGCTGCATGGAAAACGATGTTTGGCTTTTCTGACTCAAACACCGCCTGCAATCGTTCGACGTCGCGGACGGAACCGATCAGGACCTGAAAATGAACTTTGTCGCCATAGGTCAGCCGGATTTCATTTTCCAGCTGATAGGCATTATTTTCATAAATATCAAACACAACGATTTTGTGCGGATTGAACCGGGCGATCTGGCGGCATAATTCGGAACCGATCGATCCGCCACCACCGGTCACCAGGACCGACTGCTGGTTCAAATAGCTGCCGATTTCCTGGATATCAACACGGATCTCCTCGCGGCCGAGCAAGTCCGCGATGTCGATTTCTCGGACCTGGGAAAAAGACACTTTGCCGTCGATCAGTTCATCGATCTGAGGAACGATCTTGACCTCACAGCCGGTCTCGGAGGCCAGGTCGATGATCTGGCTGATGCTCGCCTGATCAGCACTTGGGATGGCAATGATAATCATATCGACATGATAGGCATCGACCGCTTCCTGCAGTCTGTCCCGGCCACCAAACACCTTGAGCCCAAGGATTTTCTGGTTTCTTAGCTGCGGGTCGTCATCAACAAAAATCACCGGAACTTTATCGCGTGGGTTCTCAAGCAGGTCACGCACCAGCAGAAAACCTGCCCGGCCTGCGCCATAGACAAGGATTTTCTTAATATGTCGATCGTCATTGACCAGTCCATTGCGAAAGATCGATCGAATCAGTGGTGCCTTGAACACATTCTGGTCGGTCTTGCGATAGCGGAACAACTGACGATAGACCAGCCGGGTGGCCAACATGAACAGGGTCGCGAAGAGCCAATAAAGGAAATAAACCGACCAGGGAAGACGGGGCGGCTGTACCAACATTAGGGCCACGATCAGGCCGGTCTGGATCAGGGTGCCCAGCAAGACCAATACATACTGAGTTGTACTGGCATATTGCCAGAGGTGCTTATAGAACTGCATAACAAAGAAAACACCAATGGCAAGTACCAGGAAAACCGGCACGTATTCTTGAGCCCGCATGGCATGACGATCTGGAATGATGCCATCAAAACGGACATAAAGAGCAAGGATTAAGGCAAAGTATACTGATAGGAGGTCAAGTAGTAAAAAAGCAATTTTCCTTAACATCAAAACCTTGAAGACGTATTTTATTAACTGGGCTGTCTTATGAATCATGATTTGTTCACCATATTGTTTTCTTTTAGCACTTGAAATAGACGATTCCAGTCTGCGTAAAATTTTTCAAATGTAAACTTTTCTGAAATTCTACGGGCATTCTGAGACATGCTTGCGTAGACATCAGGATTTTCCAATAATGTTTCCATTTTTGATACAAATGATTGCCTGTCCCCTTCAGATATCAGAAAGCTGTTTTTTCCATTTTCGATAATTTCGTCTAATCCATTATGGCAGCGGAAAGCAATGGCCGGCAAGCCAACCGACATAGCCTCAACCAGGGCATTGGGAAAACCCTCATATCGTGAAGTCATCAGGTAAGCATCTGATGAACACAGTTCTGCATAGATTTCTCGAGTACTGCCAGTAAAAATGACAGCTTCTTGAATCCCAAGATCGTTCACTTTTTTTATGAGACTTTCCTTCTCTTTGCCATCACCAAGGATCTTCAAGCAAGTATTTGAATGTTTGGCATGAATGGATGCAAACAGCTCCAACATCAAATCCAGACGTTTGTTTTTACTGAATCTGGTCATCGTAACAAACGTAAAAATGCGATCTCCCATAATCAGTCGATTTAGTTCTTTGTGACATGGAGGTGTGATAATTGGATTGTGTATTGTAATTGTTTTGTTGTTGTAACGACCAGCTGCGAAACTATGAAACGAGTCAAATAGAACTGTAATCCTTTCTGCACGTTGATAAGCGATAAAACGCAATAATCGCCAGATTCTATCCAGTTTCGTATGAACAGGGTCGCCTCGCTCTGACACAATGAGGGGTGTGCGTATACCAATATGTGCAAGACCTGCAATGATATTTATATTATGGATAAAGGATATGAAAAGGTCCGGTTGCTCGATTCTCAAATAATGCCGCATTACAAAAATCGATTGCAAGATGTTTTTCTTTGTCATTTGTTTCCCTGATATGACATCCCTGACGATTATAGATGCCAAATCAAAGCGCGGTGATGTTTGCCGTCGTGCCAACAGCAAAGTGACGGCATGACCGTTTTTCGCTGCTTCCAAAGCCAGTAATTGCGCTATTTTCCCGGCTCCGCCTGAAAAGTCATCAACGGCAATCGAAATTTTCAAAGGGATACACCCATGCCTTAACTATTTTTTTAATCATCAGAATTGTAACACACATATTTGCTAGAAACTATCCGACGATAGAGTGTCCCTGCTTTCTGCGAATGTAATCACAAAACGCTGTGACGAACTCAAATTCCGGAACGGATTTCCTTTTAATAAATTGCCAGTATCCTGTTTCGTCACATTCGTAATAGCCAGAAGACAATGTAAGAGCTTTGAGTCCAAAAGACACACACTGGAATTCCACTAAATGATGATTTGTACCATCAAATCCAATATCTAAAGATAGGAACGGTGAATCAATTACACATGTACAATGTCTGGCAAATTCTAAAACACCTTGGATTTCATCAGGGTTGACATCGACAAATTGTCCACTTCCACTCGCCCGGAAATCATTCTGCCGATTTTGCCGATGCAAAACAAAAAAGTGACTGCTAAAGGCAAGCACTTTGTAATCGCCAGTCATATTGGGAATAAAATTCTGGATTACAAATTTCGAATTATGGAAATTAATAGGACCTTGTCTAGTCAGTGCGCGAATGAAATTACGGATTGTAAATATGGTAGCAAAATCGGAACCTCTCAGTCTGGCCAGTTTTCGAGTGATGCTAGATAGATGTGATTTTGATTGAACTAAAGCAACCCCCTGGCTGCCAGCGCCTGAAGCAGACTTAAGCACAGCTGGCCAAGAATGATTCGCTTCCAAAGCCATTTTCCTTGAAGGATAAAACTCTGATTTGATTGTGTTCAATCGAGGGTCGGAAAATGATTGACGGAGAAGTTCCATCATGACTTTATTATGATGGGCACGAAAATAGGGAAACGAGGGAACAAGTATTGCCCCTCTGAGCTCAAGCCAAACGAGAACATCCTCAATGAAACTTTTGCTTCCCTCATTGAAATCCTCAGATGATGTATAAAGGATGTATGTTCCTTGATAAGCTTTGCTGAAATCGAGCAAAGCTACATTTGCCACTTCTACTTCAAATCCGGCCGATTCAAAAGCAGAACACATCACAGTAATATCCAAGGACTCCGTCTGGTTTCGGTCATTGTACTTTTTCCAAAACCAGCCCCTTGTGTCACAAAGAAGCAAGACCTTCGATGTAAGCTGCGCCATGCTATTCAACCTTGGCCATTTTCATGAATTTGGGATTGTGTGTGATTAGATAGTCATAATTTCCATGATCAATGATTCTGCCACTTTCTAACAGGAAAATGTCATCGCATACTTTTAGTGTATTCAAGCGATGTGCAATGATCAAGATGGTTCGGACGCTGGACTGAGTATGAATGCCTGAAAGCACTTTTTCTTCTGTGGTTCCATCCAAAGCACTGGTAGCTTCATCCAGAATCAGGACAGACGGAGAACGGTAAAGCGCTCGAGCCAAACCTATCCTCTGCCGCTGTCCTCCACTGAGACGCACACCACGTTCACCAACCATGGTCAAGTATCCGTCTTTGAGCTGAGTTTCGATGAACTCGTCGATCGCTGCAATGTTTGCAGCCTTTTTGGCCATTTCCAAATCGATGTTTTTCTCAGGCACACCAAAGGCGATGTTCTTCAGTATCGTGTCATCAATTAAGAAGATATCTTGAGGTACATATCCAATCATTTTTCGCCAGGAGTTTACATTTTGCTCCGAAACCAGAACATCATCAACTCGAAATTCGCCTTTTGATGGTTGCAACAATCCAAGAAAGATATCAATCAAAGTTGTTTTTCCAGCACCCGTTGTGCCAGCAAACCCTACGATACTGTTCTTGGAAACCGTCAAACTGAGCTGGTCAATGATTTTGTTTGAATTTTGATAATAGAAATCAATCTGATTCAGAGTGATTTCTCGTTCAAATAGAATATTGTCTTGAACAGTGGCCATGGTATCTGTTGAATGATCCTGTTTGATCAATGTTTCAGAACCAGTTTTTTTCAGTGATAATTCTTGCATGTCTTGATAGACTTTTTCCAAGATGGGTTGGTTGTGGTAGAGCGTGATTGCAGCCCGGAAAATTCTGCTTAAGGCAGGCATCAGTCGATAGCCTGCAAAGGCAAATAAGCTTACGGTGGGAATGAAGGAATCAATGTCATACCCTCTGAGTATCAAAATGATGATTGCCACAATGATCGCCGAAAATACCAAAGCCTCCATGGCGAAGTTCGGGATGTCTGCAATGAGCTTGGCAAAGCTTTGGTATGTTGAGTACTTTTTCGCCGCTTTTTTATATCGGTTGAGAAAATAATCTTCAAGATTCAATGCCTTGGTAATTTTGATGCTGTTTAATGCTTCATGAGCCGTGCGATGTCTTTCCCGGTTAAATTGGTTGACTAATTGACCACTTTTGAGCAGTCTTGTTCGCACAAAAAATGTCAGTCCACCATAAGTGATTCCAAAAAATACAAACATTGCCAATGTCGTTTTCAAGTCAACCAGCAGGAGTGTAATAATCAACGCCAACGTCATAAACGAGCTGATCACCAATTCCAGGATGTTTGACAAATAATTGCTTCCTAAATTATTGACATTACCAAGAATGTTCATGCCAAGTTCGCTGGAATTGCTCTGAAGGAAAAACTCATATGGATGAGACAAATATCGCCCTAACAAGCGATGCGACAAGCCATAATTGATATTGAGAACGAAGCGGTTCTTTAACCAGGTTGTAATTGAAGACATAATTCCTGAAACGACCAGTAATCCAATAACAATGGAACCTAAAAACACAATAAACCGGTTATCGTCTGTGAATCGAAACAGATCATAAATCATGATCAAATAGGTGTTTTCATGAATCGAATCGATATTCATGACAATGTTGATAAATGGCATCATCGAAAAAACACCAGTTGACTGGATGATTGCTGTCACTAGACTGAAGACATATAGTATTGTAATTTGCCATTTTTCACGCTTAGTGAATAGTGACATTAACATCCTAAGAGCACTGGGGTTTTCCGATTTATTGTTGTCTTGTCCACTTTTCTCTTCTTTTGTTTTTTCCACTCAGTCTATCCTCCACAAATATTTGAGGTTCATTATTTTTTCTTATTATGCGGCCATTTCTTGATGGCTGGGTTGGTCCAGATACCCATATCTTTTATCGCAAGATCTGCTGTTGCGATCTGATGGTTCCAGAGGACAAAAGGCAATGACACCTGATCCCTCTTGGAATAATGTAGAAATTCCTGCCACCATTCTGCCATCAATGCCTGGCAATTGGGATTTCCTGTCTGCCGCACGATAAAGCCACCTTCAAGCATACCATATTTTACTGGCATCCCGCTGGAATGCAAGTGTTTTGCATGGGCTCGCAATTCCTCAGCGGAACCTTTTCCTAATTTGATGCAGGTTTCGATTTCATCATACACACAGTGCCGCAGAGGATGGCGAAACATGCGCAGGCCTTGTGCAGGCATATCCTGGATAAACTCTGTCAGATCGGTCCGGGCCTGGAACTTGCCGTCGAGGTAAATCGTATAGGCATACTCCGGGAAGAACCGGTCAGGAAACATTTTAACATATCGATTGGCCAGAATTTGGTTCTGGGCGATCTCAGCCGGGATTCGTTCGGTTGTCATCACCTGCCAGGAGCTGTCAGGACGGACTGGTTGATCAGTGAAGATAAAGAAGTCACAATTGTCCGGTACAAATATTGGTTCATGGATCTCATCCACCGAACCGAAGATGGCTGTATAGATTGCGATCCGGTGTTTAGAGAAATAGTTTGGCTGGACTTCTTGAACATGAGAGTGATCCGGTTTGCCAAGCAGCAGCCGAGAATACCGTTGCAGGCGGTCAAGCAGGATCTTCTTCAAATCCGCATTAACTTCAGCCTGGAGGTACAGGGTTTTCAGCTCGGTCATCAGCCGGATATGCTGGGTCGTACGGATTGGATCAGTGGGATACATGTTTGGCCCCCTCTTCTTCTCGTTCGCTCCCAGTCATGTCAGCCAGAAATTGGTCTGGATGGGCCATCAGATCTGAAAGTTGCCTGAGGGAGTCCCGTTCATGCTTCAGTTTGAAGATCCGTTTCTGCCGTGTTGTCTGGTTGAGGGTCTGGGTCGCGCGGTCCTCTTTGTGCAGTATCTGAAGATTGGGGGCAAAGAGCAGGCGCAGGTTCTCCTGTTGGGCAAAAGCCCAGAGGATTTCTTCCTCACAATAGAGAAAGGTGCCTGAAAAAAGGCCGTTGAAACGCTGAATATAGGTGGGAGAAAAAACCAGGCAGCTGCCGTGCAGGACGACATTGACCTGTGGTTGATCAGTTATGCCAGCATGATGTAATCTGCCTGATTGGACTGGCCTGAGCGATTTTTTCAGATGATCCCAGCCAATCAGCAGCTCGTAAAGGCCGGTCTGGTTCAGCCAGAGGTCACGCCGGGTTTGGCGGATTTTTGCAGCGACTTCTGCCTGGGTGTAACCGCGGCTGGCTTTGGGATTCTGGTGCTGTTGATCGAGGGTCAGGATGTCTGGTCCGAGCACGTCAAACGGTGTGTTTTCGTAGATGCGGAGCAGTTTCGCCAGAAAATCGTGCTGCTCAATCTCGGTGTCGTTATTCAGCAGGATGATGAAATCCGCTTTTAAGTTATGTTTGGCATAAGTATAGCCAGCGTTGTTTCCGCGGGCGAAGCCAATGTTTTCCGGCAGGGCAACGAAATGGACATCTGGGCATGAACCATACTGCTGCTGAAGGGATTCGAGGCTGCCATTGTGGGAAGCATTGTCAACGACGACGATCTGTCGCTCGAGGATCACCGGTAGCTCCAGTTGTAAGAGCGACTCGAGGCACTCCCGAGTCTCCTGCAACGTCTTATAATGCAAGATCACAAAAGAGACCATCATGTTGCAGCCTCGCGATCTGCCAGGGGCTGGATAAAGCTCAGCCGTGCCAGACTGTCGGAATTTTCATATTTGACCGTGCCAGCATACATGAAACTGATCGCATCATTGGCCTCATAGGCTGACAGGTAGCGTTTGTATTCCCGGCTTCCGCCCTGGAAATTGCCGTCCCTGGCAATTACCAGATGACGCTCCAGGTCCGAGGGTAGGAATTTGTAGTGCTTGAGTGCGCTGCCAACTGGGATGTCATGCCGGAAAGGAAACAAATAATGGGCCGATTCAAAGATCATCCCTTCGCGCAAGAAAAACAGTGGGTATTTGATCAGGAGCGGGCTGTCTTCGAGCTCAGCTGTAAAGACACGTTTGCGAGGTCCACCTTTGATCACTGTACCGCGCCTGGATTGGCTGATCTCATAACTGTCCGAATCAAAATAACAGTACGTATCTGGGATTGAAAGGGGCTGTGTGGTTTTGGCGTAAATCGGCTGTTCTGAGTACATGTCGAGCATGACGGAACCCAGCCGGTCCATCTGGTGTTGCTCGACTTGTGTGATCAGCCGTGCAATAGGCATTTTTTCCAGGTCCGGATAGACAAAAAGCTCATCCGAATCGAAATAGAGATACCAGCGGTTCCGGCCATACCGAGCCAGCAGCTGGTTGATCCAGCCGTACTTGCGCTGGGAGGAAAAAGGCGTCGTAACCACATAGACGTCCATGTCTGGCTGGGTTTTAAGCCATTCCTGAGTGCCATCGGTCGAACCGTTATCCAGGATCGCAAACTGCCTGACACCCAGCTTCCGGTAATGGTCGATCGCCAGTTTCATTCGTTCCAGATCATTTTTGACGACACAGATACCGAGCACCTGATCTGCGCGATCCTGGGATTTCCGCTGCGCGATCGGAAGCAGTTTCGATTCCCAGAAGGAGGCGTAGATCGGGAAATTGCGTGGATAATCACGGTGATAGGACCTGAAAGCCGCTTGCCATTCCTGCAGCGTCTCTGCCGGCAAGTCCAGAGAGCCTGCCAGGCGTGCTTCCAGAGCTGTCGACAGGCGCCGGGTTCTCAAACGATCGATGGGTTTGAACCAGGAACGGACCCTGACCAGGATCTTGACCAGGGCCGGCAAGCGGTTCTCCATAAAAAACAAGACCGAACGCCACAAGCGCGTCATTGTACACCCACCTGTTCCAGCATCTGCATGAACCGCTCGTAGTACCCCTCCGGGCCATAGCCCAGAACCGTGGCTCTCGCCTGTTGGCGCACGTTTTGCTCACTGTGCGGATCCAGCTGGATGACGGTCTGGATTTTGTCGGTGATGGCTTCCGGCTGGCTAATGTCGATGATAAATCCATTAACCCCGTCCTCGATCACGTCGGTGAACGAGGGGATGTTCGAGCCCATGACCATGGCTTCACAAGCCATGGCTTCAATGAAGCTGTTGGAAAAGCCTTCAAATTTCGAAGGCAGCATGACCAGGTCGCAGGTGCTGTACAGCTGACGGATGTTCTCCTGCTGGCCAATCCAGGCAAAGCAGTCTTCCAGATGCTCAGCCGCAATCTGCTGCTTCATCTGCGCCGCATAGGCTGGTTCAGGATTGCCGGCCAGGATGAACTGGATGGCGTGTCCCCTTTTTTTGAGTAGAGATGCGACTGGGATGAGAATGGCCTGGTTTTTCTGTTCACAGACCCGGGCTGGGACCAAAATTGAAAAGACGCTGCGGTCAGCAGGATGCAAGTCCGTTTGTCGCTGAAAATAGTCAATGTCCAGGATATTGGGAATCAGGAACGTCCGCTCCGGCTCAATGCCGATGATGGCCTGCAGCTGCTCAACTGCGGGGGTATTGTTGGTGTAGATGGCAGCCAGGCCGTGATAAAACACGCGGCAGAGCACGCGCCACAGGTGGCCTTGGGTATAGCGTAGGACACTGTTGCGTTCCGAGCCGATGTGGCGTGTTTTCCTGTTGGTCACATTGATCAGGCCGATCAGGCCGTTCAGGACATTGAGCAAGGTGGAATAGGAAACGAGAAAATCCGGCTGAGCCCGGCGGATGATCCGGGCCAGCCTGAAGATGCTGAGCACCTTGTCCACAGCTTCCGGAAAGGGCGACTGGTAGTTCTTGATATCGACCACGATAATGTCCTGCTCGGGATGGTAGAAGGCTTTCTGCAAATTGTAGTTGTAGAAGACAACTCGGTGGCCTTTCCGATGCAGCAATTTGGCCGTCTCCACGGCCTGCTTTTCCGCCCCGCCCTGGACCAATCCGGCAAAAAACGAGACGCTGGGTAATGAACTTGCATGCAGGTTCGTCATGATTCCTTGATTTTCCTATACTGCTCATAATTGAGATCGATAAAACGATCATCCATGAATTTGATGTGGATGGCAAGGGGTTCGCGCTCGTGGGCATAACGGATGCTTTCCCGGGCAATTTCCGGGTAAGACAGGATAGCCCCAAGATTCTGGGCCGCCTGCTTGAATGCTGCCAAGAGGTCAGGATGATCAATCGACAGCTGCATTTTTTCCTGGATCTCATGCACAGATCCTTCATAGAGGAACAATCCGGAGCCATCGATCAAATGGCAGGTACTGCCATAGTAGCGCAGGACCAGAGGCAGACCAGCCGCCAGGCTGTCTTCCAGCAGGGTGGTGTGGCGCGTATTCCAGATGCCAAAATGGCAATGGGCCAGCACAGACAAGGTTTCCGGCCGGTTCAGCCAGCCCAGTGTCAGGATTCGAGGGTCCTGTGCGATCAAGGCCTGCAGATCCTGGTCTTCAACGGATCCAAACAGGATCAGGCGAATGTGGTCGTTGGGAATCCGCTGGAAAGCCTCGATGATCCGGTCCACGTGCTTATCCCGGGTCATTTTTCCGCCATGGACAATCAAGATCTGGTCATCGGTCAAATGGTACTTTTCCAGGAACTGGTCCCGATCTAGAATCGGCTGGAAATGATCGACATCGGCCCCGATCGGCAGCAGCCGGATACGGCCAGGGTTCACACCGAGCTCCTCCTCCAGAAACAGGCAGCGGGAGGGTGTGACGCCAAAAAAGAGGTCGGCCGGTCTCGCCCACCATCGCAGGAGCGTTTTCCAAATGATGTTGTAATAGACAGTTTTTAGAAACACGTTGTGAATGGAAATTGTCAGGTCCGCATGATTGTCAATCGCCAGAAAGATGTCAGGGTGTTTCCTTTTGTAGCGACAGACCGTCTGAACGGATAACGTCGTGGGCATGTGATGAAAGATATAATCGGGACGTTCCCGCTCGAGCGTTTCGAACAAGCCTTTGAATAGGACAAACTTGTCTTTCAGTTCACCCCAGACAGGCAGGCGAATCACGCGGAAGCCCTGTTCCGTCGTTTCACCGGCTGGGTAAACCCGGCTGCTCTTGTTGAAGCCGCTGGACAAAGTCGATGTGACCAGAACCACTTCATGGCCTAGCTTCTGCTGGTAATAGGGCAGCAGATTTTCCTGGTAACCCATTCCCGGATTGAGGTATTGTGCGACATGAACGATTTTCATGCTTGTTAATCCAATCTGGTCGATTTTCTGGCCTTATTTGGCTTTTGCAGGTGACAATAATCAAACACAACCCGGTCCCCACTGCCATGAAGATGGTGATTGCCCACCGGGATTTTTACGTTTCCGGCTAACTGGAGGTCTTGCGGATAGATCGTCTGGACACACGTTTCATGATAGGCATTCTCTGACAGGAGATCAATGTGCTGGATCGTGACGCCTGTACCATAGCGGAAAAATCCCCCGCATTGGGCGACCCGGTAAATCTGATCCTGGGTGAAGATTGCGCCGCCATTTCTAGCTTTGCTGGCGTCGAACAGGACCGGATTGGTTGGATGGGGGTGCCACTGGTCGGTGATTGGCTGATCAGCATAAAAGACATGCAGCTCACTGGCATGATCGCCAGCGTCGGCGGAGTCGATATTGGTTAAAAGCCACCATTTCCCTCCCTGCTCAAAGATCAGCGAATCGACAGCGGACACCTGATTCATGGCAATCTGCACCAGCTTCCATTTAATGGGGAAGTCGACTGCCTCGTAGATCCGGATCTCCTGATTGGCACTGGATTCCGGACAGAGGTAAATCCTGCCATTGTAGCGAAACAGATAGGGGTAGGACAGATGGAAGGGTTCCTCAAGCACAATCCCCAGGTCTTCCACCGTCGTGTCATGGACTGCGAAGGCTGCGATCATGCCTTTGCCTTTCCGGTAGTCCAGGGTCTCGACCAGACAATAGTCACAGTCATTTTCCCGGATCACAAACGGATCCGCATTGAACCGGAAAGGGGGATTCGGAATCAGCAGGCTTTGTGCTGGATCAAACTGGTCCCAGCCCGTTTTTGAAAATCCCACTGCCCAGCGATAGCGTTTCTGGAGCAGGATGTGCCGGCCCAGCATGTTGGTCAGGAAAGCTGTCATTTTGGCTAGGTAACGCAACTGGGCGCGCCAAGTTACCAAACGTGTCTTTGCCTCAGGGATTGGCTCAAGATTGAACCCATTCAGATCCACTGTCTGGGCAATGCGTTTGAGGCAGTAAAACAGAGCCATCAAGGCTTTCCGGGTCAGGATCAGGTGATTGAGCAGGTAGTGCACTCCGGTCGTAGTGGAGCCTGACCAGAGACATTGGCCAACTCGGTCATCCGGTCCAGCATGCAGGATTGAAAACCGGGTCATCGGCGATTGGTCATAGACCTGCCAAAAGCCAGTTTCCAGTGACAGGATCCCCTTGTTATCAGCATCTACAAGTTTGAGCATGCCGATTTTAGCCTGGTCTTTCAAGGACAAGTCCAGTTGGTCATCCGCTCTGAAGTCCAGAAAAAGATCCAAGATTTCTGATTGATTTGCGTTCGGGCTCATCTTAGTCCCTAGATCTGATATGGGGATATTCAGCAGCCCGACATCGATCGGACGGAACGTGTCCGTGTAACGGGCCCCACGGATCAGCGGTTTTCCCAAGATGCCAAGCAACCCTAAGATATTTTTATGGCTTGTCTGCTCACTGGCTACCAGAATCTGGTGTATTCCGGCAATCTGCTCATGCTCGCAGCGCTGGATGAAATCCAGCAAGACTTGCGGAATCTGTTCTGAATCCAACACCAGGCCAATCTTCAGCATGTCGGCGGATCACCTAGCAAGTCCTGATACAAGTCGATGTATCGCTGGAAATTCTGAAAACGGTCGTAAAGACGCTCGGCCTTTTTCCGGCAGTCCTGGGCATAGGCTGATTTCCCTCTGGCTTTGATCTGGCGGATCTTTAGCAATAGATCATCGGCGTTATCTTTTTCTGCAATCAGGCCAGTTGCTGCATCGACGCTTTCGACACTGCCGCCTGTCCGGTAGGTGACCACGGGGGTGCCACTGGCCAATGCCTCCAGATTGGTCGTCGGGAAGTTATCCTCCAGCGTAGGGTTGATGTAGACGTCTGCTGCAGCATAAATATCAGACAGTTCCTGGATGTCATGGGTCCGGGTGATCCCGATGACACCTGCGGGTAATTGTTTTTTCTGGTGCGGTTCCAACCCTACCAGGACCAGGCATTCGTTGGCTTCCAGACTCTGGGCGATTTCCAGCAGTGCTGGCAAGCCCTTTCTGGCCCGCCAGACTGTGGCCACAGCCAGAATGACAAATCGGCCGGTACAGGCATATCGTTCGCGGAATTTGTTTGCATGAGGATGGAATACGTCCAGATTGATGCCATTGGGAATGACTCGAACGGGGTAATCCTTGAGAAAAGACTCCCGGGTCAGGTCCGCCAGCCACTGGGAAGGTGTCACCAGGACGAGGCTGGACAAGCCATTGAACAATCGCTTCTTGTCCCGGTAATTGCGCCGGGAGTTGTCGAGCAGCAGGCTGATCGGGTAGCGGTATTTCTCTGGACAATCATGGCACTCGGTTTTCCAACGGCCACAGCCGGCATAATCAAAGTGGCCGCAATGCCCCGTAAAGGACCAGCAGTCGTGCTGAGTCCAGACGACCGGTACATCGATCTTTTTCAGATAGTTGAAAAGAAGCTTGATGTTGACATAATAGCCATGAACCACATGCAGATGGATCAGGTCCGGCTGATAGGCTTCAATCTTGCGGATCAGGCGCTTGGTGGCCAGGATAGAGGCAAACGCGTGGCGGTCGGTCACAAAGGTATAGGCGACATGAAACAGGAAATTGAAATTGCCGGCGAACTTGTAGCCATCCTGGCAATATTTCGAGGTGCTGCGGGCATAGGCAACCAGACTTTCATGGCCTTGTTCCTTGAGCAGGTGATGAATATCGCTTGCAATCCGTCCGGTACTCCCTACGCCACATAGGGAATTGATCTGCAGGATTCTCATTGTTATTCCTGTGACTTTTTCATATCGTGTAGATGAAAGCTGTTCAGGAGCATTTCGTACAGGAGTTTATGTTTCTGGATCTCGACATCGAGGATGATCCCGACCGAAAAGGACAACAGCGAGCTCAGGCCGATGATCCCGCAGACGATCAGGGTCGGAAACTTGGCCACCAGCCCAGTGCGGGAAAAATCCATCAGGACGGGGATAAAAAGGACAACTGCTAACAAAAACAGGGCAACTGCTACACTGCCAAAAAAGACCAAAGGTTTGTAATTCTTGAAAAGCATGAAAATCGTTCTCAACACTTTGGCTCCGTCCGAAAATGTGTTGAGTTTGGATTCGCTGCCTTCTGGGCGGTCACGGTAATCGACCTTGACCTGACGAATCAGGAAATTCTTGTCCACAGCATGAATGGTCATTTCAGTTTCGATCTCAAAACCTTTCGACATAATCGGCAGGCATTTGGCAAACTCACGGCTCAGAGCCCGGTAGCCAGTCATGATGTCACGGACATTGGATTTGAACAGGGAGTTGATCAGTTTACGGACCAGAACATTGCCAGAATTGTGGAAAGGTCGTTTGTTCTCGGTGAAATAGGTTGAGGAAAGCCGGTCTCCGACCACCATGTCAGCTTTGCCATCCAGAACGAGCTGGACCATTTCCTGGGCTGATTCAGCCGGATACGTATCATCCCCATCGGTGAGCAGGTAGCAGTCCGCATCAATATCCCTGAGCATGCTCTTGATGACATTGCCCTTGCCCTGGCGGTATTCGTGGCGCAAGAACAATCTGGCATCCGTCTGGCCCAGTTCGCGGACGATCTCTGAAGTCCGGTCACTGGAATTATTGTCATAGACATAGATGGCTGCATCCGGCAGAGCGGCCCGGTAATCATGGATGACCTGGGCAACTGTTTGTTCTTCGTTGTAACAAGGGATGAGGACTGCTACTTCAGACATGATTGGCTGACCTGCCTTTGCTTGATTGGATTTTCATGTATCCGATGATGATGACAAGAAACAGGATGCTTAGTCCTGTCGACATCAGGAACTTGGACGTGATCCGGACCGATTGAGTTCCCACCAGGTAAAAAGACAGGTCACCATCGGTTTCGTATTCACCGTAGAAGAGCTGACCAGCGCTGTAGGAGTTCTCACGCGTGCTCCACAGTCCAATCGATTGGCCTGGTGTGGTTGTGATCCCGGAAATCTCGAAAGCGTAAGGAGCTCTTCGGGCTGGCAAGGGCTGTGCCAGTACAAACTCATGGAAATTATTATCTAAGATCGTTGCGGCTGAGATGGCTTCCTCATGAAATGTCTCTCCGGAGTCTGGATCATAAACCCGAAAATAGAGTTCACCTGGATTTTGCCGGCCATAGGTTGCCATTTTGACCCCGATCCTACCGATATCCTGGGTGGCGCTGATTGTCTGACTGACAGGATTTTCACCCTGGATACCGCCAATTGGGTATTCATCGACATCGTTCATGACAAATACCTTGCTGTCCAGCGGCAGGATGATCGACTGGTTCACCAGCAGGAACGCAATCAGGACCAGGATGGCTACCAAGGCCACATGTATCAGCGCGTTCAGGATGTTTTCTAGATAGTTTTTAACGGGCAACATCTGTGATTTCCTATCCATGTTAGTAAATCATCCGGATCAAGGTCAGTGCACTGTATGTCAGGGCTAAACCGGAAAAACCAGCTACGCGATGGGTGAAAAACGGGTCTTTAATGAATTTGACTGGGCTTTTGATCAAAAGAAACGGCAGGATAAATAAGGGGATGAAGTAGCGACCCTGTACGCCCAGCATCAGGGAACCGCCGATTTCATTGACATCATCATAGATGTACAGGCCGATGAAGATGGCCGCAACGGTTCCCCCTAGAGCCAGCAAGATCAAAATCTTTTGCAGAAGATTGATTTGCATCGATTCATCATGGTCGACCAGCCCAATCCAGACCAGGAAAATCGGGATGGCAAAGACCAGAAAACCGAGTGAATAGGTCAGCCAGCCTAAGGTATTGAGCCAGACCATGTATTGAACCGCATTTTGGCTCAGGGTATGGAGGAAGATTCGGACTGTTGGGATCAAATTATGCAGAACAAAAGTCAGCTGGTCCGGGTAAACAGGGTTTCCTTCTGCCAGCATCAACCGCTTACTGAAGAAGGCAAAAAGTAGGCCAGCGGCCGAGATGGTGATGCCGAGGAAAACCAGGATACGCATGATGCGGGCGGAAAGTCGCTGGTACTTTGCCATAGGAATGATGAAGATCAGCAAGGCAACTGGAAGATAGGCTGGTTTGGCCAAATACACAATGTAGAGGAGAAAGCTGGGCAGGATCAGCTGAAAGAAGCAGATTTTTTTAGCTTGCATGGTCAATTGAATGATTAAAGCGATGAAGAGAAAAAGAAAACCATTGATGATGGCATCTGCAGAGATAGAACTGGCCTGATAGATTGACATTGGCAGCAAGCCTACAGCAAGCATGAAACTTTTAAAAACTGGAAGGATCTTGATACTTAGGTAGGTCAAGCAGATATAGGTTAGCAGATTGAATATTCTTGCCAAGGATAGCATGTTGAATTCGTTCAAATCCCAGACACGACCAAGATAAAGACCTAAGCCCTGGGGTACATAGACCAGTGATGAATATTTTGCTTTGTAGCGGTAGTCATAATTTTTGCCGATGTCACTGGAAAATTTGTCAGCCAACATGCTGCTAATCCTGGAAAGACCTAGATTCAAATGCGGTTCTATGATTGTATCATCATAGATTTCAAAATTGTCCGGCATTTGGATACTAATGTCATTCACCTTACCCAGCAATGGCTTGTAATTGCCATAAGAGACATCAAAAGCCCGCAAAATATGGTCGCCGCTGTCAGGCTCCTGGCCACTGGGGACGATGAAGGTCATGACCAGGCCACTTAAGAGGGCCAGAACCAGGAAGTATTGCTCCGGTCTGAGGGAAATGTACTTTTGGAAAAACAGCAGGTACAGGGACACCGCCAGCAAGAGCATGGTCAGCAAGGCAAAACTCAGAAACAAATTATTCGTGTATTCGACTTTGAAAATCAGACGGCCTTTCACTTGGCTCCCATCAATGAACATGGTTTCATCATAATTACCAACATTGGTTTTGACTTGGAGTTTGGGTCCAGCACCTTCGCTTGAGATCTTGAGGTTGTATTCTGTCAGTGCAAACGATTCTGTGTCTGGAAATGAGAATTCAACCGTTGCCGCCTGGTTAATGGATGTTGCGACCTGGGTCCCTTGGCCAATCCTTTCTCCTGATGCAGTCTTGTATAAGCTGACAGTGACCGGAACCTCAAATTCACTCTCTTCCGAGTAAACAGTCAGTGAAATCGAACGAATCGCTTCATTGGCGAAAAAATGCTGCTCGATGGTGTGTCCGGTGAGGTTGTCCATGTCTATCTCAGCTTTTGGATTGATGTAGTGGATCGAATTGGACGATGTGAAAACAGACTGGTTCAAGAACAAGGTGACGCCCAAAATTGCCAGGATTGCCAGCCATTTAAAGCCTGGCTTTTCCAGTAGTCTGGTCCACTTCTTCTCGGTCACTTGATTAACCATGCAGTTTCCTTACCTTGAATATTTGTTTCATCTTTGCCTTGTAGCGTCTGTAGAGGAGTCTGAGTCGTACATCCAAGGTTGATTCATAAAAGGACTGCAATTTATCATACTCAATCCTCAAATGTTCGATGTGCTCGAGGCGTTCGCCGGCGATGCCGACCCATTTGGGGGCGTCGTAGAATTTCTGGTGATAGATGGCGTTCATCAGGGTGAAGGGGCCGCGGATCGAAAAATCGAAGCCGCTCTTGTTGTAGGATGAGACGTAGTGGCGCAGGTTGGTGTATTCGAGACGGGCCAGGTCGTCGGCCATGACAACGCCGGTGTAGTAGCCGGCCTGCTGGGCGACGAAGGGGTAGATCCGCTCGAGCGCGTGGGAGACCGAACCGTCATCGGGCAGCGGTTCCTCGGGGAAATCTGTGTAGTCCATCTGGTTATCAAAGTGCGCCAGGAGTGCGGCGGTACGAAACCAGAAAAAGGAGCCCAGTGGGGCGATCACTCGCTTGTTTTCTGAGATCGGCACGGTCAGGCCCATTTTCCGGGCCAGGATGCGGGTGTTGTCGAAATTCCAGGACCATTCGTCGCCGAGGCTGAAGAAATAATACGAGTGGTTCGGCTCCGGAGGCACAAGAAGACCGAGGCGCGGATTCTCGGCGAAGGTGCGGAGGATATTGGCGACGTAGTCCGGGCTGGAGAGCATGTTCTGCAGGCATTTCCAGGCAAAGCTCTCGCCGATTGAGCCAGGCTTGACTTGGCCGGATTTCTTGTCATGAACGAAGCAGACATAGTCGTACTGAGGGATGACATCGCGCATGCCCACCATCAAACTGGAGACGTCGCGGCCGCGGTTATTGGTGACGCGGACCTCGAGCTTGCCCTCAGTGACACCGGCAAAGCGTTCCAGGATGACCTGCTTCTTCTCTTCCGTATTGGTCGAGATGTAGATGTCGGCATGGGCCGGCATCGCAGCGGCGTACTGGGCCATTTCATCGACCAGGTCGGGGAAAAACAGATGCATGACCAGGGCGATGCGCGGACTGGCAGAGTTGCTAAACTGGGCCGTCGTTGCGACCGGATTTTTTGTCTGCAGGATGTAGTTCAGGTGCAGATTTTTCGCCAGGTCATCGAGGTGGCAAGTCCGGAGCAGGTTGTCCCAGATCAGGCCGGTGTCAAAGCTGGACTGCTGTTCGAGCCAGTTCATCAGTTCGAAAGCCGGCTGGCCGGTCGTATGGAACAGGATGTCGTCGTAGTCCTGGAAAAAAGTCCGCCGCTTGACGATCGGACAATTGAGGTCAGCCACCATTTTCTGATGGTAATAGAGGATCGGGTTGGGATTGAGCGTTTCCAGCTCCGATGAATCAACCAGGGTATCCCATCGGAAGCCGAGATCGGCAAAATGGCGCGTAAAAAAGGTCTCGTGGCGGCCGACGGCATCGTTGTAGCCCGGCATCGCGGGCAGGTTGTCCCAGTAGGACTGGAACGCCTCGCTCTGGACAAAGCTTTTGCGGAAGCCGACGAAATAGGACTGGACATGGACCGGAGTGAAGCCGTAGGCATTGCGGCCGGTCGGGTCGTTCTCATGTTCGCCATGGCGGGTCAGGCCCCAGAAATCGATGTCGCGCGCAGCCATGGTGGCAAAGACGTCGAGGAATGGATACAGGGGGCCAAAGACGGTGTTATTGGCGAGGATGATTTCATCGTAGGTAGCCAGGTCGGCCCACCCGATCGAGTCGAGGCCGGTTTTGTAGCCCCAGATATCAAAGCCCTGGTTCTCACGCACGATGACCTGAGGCGTAATGGCGAGAAGTTTCTGCTTCTCCTCGACCAGGATCTGGCCATTGACGACAACAACAAGCGCCTCAAGGTTTTCCTTGAGATCGTTCAGGAAGTATGGGACGTAGCGGTCGACGATCCCGTCGGCGTCGTAGAAAGAATAAATTCCGAGACGCCTGGCACCGGTCGGCAAGACGGACATGACTCCTCCTGTGGGGTGGTCTGGGCTCTAAAAACTTTCCTTATTCTATCACACTGGTCAAGGCTTGTTGACGGTCTGGGTGATGGCATCGTATGCGCGCTCGATGGACTGCCAGTTCGCAGCCGGGCTGTAGGTAGCCAGCGCGGTCTCGCGGGCCTGGGCCAGGATCGGTTTCTGGGCCGCACGATCGAGATAGATGGCCTTGATCGTGTCGTACCATTGGCCCTGCTGGCAGAGGTAGCCGTTCTGGCCCGTCTGGATCGCGTTTTTGAAGGCGAAAGTCGGCGTGGCCACGGTCAGGGTTTCGACCAGGGCGGCCTCAAAAAACTTCAACTCAGACTTGCACTGCGTGAAATCGTTCGGGTAGAGCGGCGCGATGTTGACATCGACCTCGGCGATCAGGCGCTGCAGAGTCAGGAAATCGACGAATTCGTGGAAGTGGATCCGGCCCTGGTCAGCATAGGCCTGCAGGCGCGGGGCGAAATTCATATAGCCGGCGACCAGGATCTGGATATCGGGGAATTCGTCAAGCAAATCGCACAGTTCATCGGCGATGCTGTGCAGATCGAAATAATGCGAGGGCGAGCCGCTGAAATAGCCGATCATGAACGGTTTCTGGTCCGCGGCCTGGCGCTTTTCCAACAGGCAAGTGGCGGAAAAATCGACCTGCTCGTGATTGAGGAAATTGCGGATTACATGGACAGGCTTGTGAAACTGGTCCTTCAGAAACTGGCCAAGATAGTCATTGGTCGTGATAATCGCGTCGGCCAGCTGGGCGGAAAGCTGGACCCGGGCAGCATAGGAGAACCAGAAATTCAGCTCTGCATCGGTGCGCTGGTCGATGTTCTGGACATTGGCCAGGGCAGGCACATGTGCCAGATCGAAGACGAGGTCATCGGTGTCGAAGGCGATCGGGATGCCCTGGGTGCGGACCGCCGTGATCAGGGTTTCCAGAGCAAAGGTCCAGCGGAAGCGGGCGATCGTGACCAGCTGGCAGCGCAGAACGGTGTCCCGGATCTGGTCGAGTTCGTCGGCGAAGAAAAAGGCTGCGCGCCAGCGGGCACTCGCTTCGAGCGCCTGCGCCATGTTGTAGACCCGGTAGCGGAAGGTTGAGGAGTCCGGCTTCTCGTAAAGGAAGACATTGACCTGATAGCCGGCAGCCAGATGGCTGTCCAGCTTGTGCAGGCGCTGCTCGAGGGCTTGTTTCCACGGCTCAACCGGGAAATAGTTTTTGGCTTTCAGAGGCTTCATGGCTGGCCTCCCGTGGGCAAATGCCGGAGCATGGCTTCGAGCTGGGAGTGCCAGTTCGTTTGTCCGGGATCGATGATCCGGCGCTGGCCTTCTGGAAGCATCAAGGCCAGGGCCTGGTCAGCGGCCCGGGTCAGGGACAGCGCGATTTCGCGAGTCCCGATTTCGATCCGGAAAGGCGAACGGGATGACTGTGACAGGCTCAGGCTGTGAAAGACAAAGTCGACGGTCTGGGGCTGGCCTGCGTCGGGCAGAGCGATGCTGGCCAGGCAGTCCCGGGCTGTGAGTGCCGGATCGAGGCTGATGACACGCAAGGCCAGCTGCTGCTGGGCGGCAAGCTGGGCCATAGGGGTGATCATGGCAGTCAGGTGGGCCGGGGTCAGGTGCTGGCTGACCAGGAGATTGAGCCGGATCTGACCGGATGGGCTTCTGAAATACTGCAGCTGGGGCAAGTCGGTGTCAAAGTTGTCAGGGTGTTTTGCGACTGCCGTGCTGGTTGCAATTGCCAGTGGCTGGCTGGTCTTGCGGTTTTTCAGCCCCTTCAGCTTGTCCTTGCCCAGGGTCAGGACCTTGAAGGCGGCGCGGATCGGCCAGGCCAGTTTCCAGCTGGTCGAGTGGACAATGTCGAGGTAGAGGTGCTCGAACTGTGCAGCCTGATCGCGCAAAACCTGGTTTTCCTCGGCCTGCTGCTGGATCAGAGTGACCAGGTCTTCCCTGCTGGCCTGCTGCAGCGGATCGGCGAGGGGCGCCGGGTCCTTTGCCTGGTGCTTCAAGTTTGGCATGTCGTGTCTGTCCATGGCCGATACACTCATGCCTGGGGATGCGTCATGTACGCATCGGTCACTGGCTGCATCTCGCCGATCATCTTGATGTGGCCTTTTTCCAGCCACATCACGTGCTTGCAGAGGCGGCGGATCTGATCGATCGCGTGGGAAACGATGATGACGGTCGTACCGCCGGACATCATCTCGCGGATCCGCTTCTCGCATTTTTCCTGGAACAGGTAGTCGCCGACGGCGAGGATTTCGTCGACGATCAGGATCTCCGGACTGGTCAAGGTGGCGACGGCAAAGCCAATCCGGGCAACCATGCCGGAGGAGTAGTTTTTCATCGGGACGTCAATGAACTCGGCCATTTCCGAGAATTCGACGATCTCGTCGAAGCGGGAGCGGATGAAATCGTGCGAATGGCCGAGCACGGCTCCGTTGAGAAAAATGTTTTCACGCGCGGTCAGTTCGAGGTCAAAACCGGCACCGAGCTCGATCAGGGGCGCGATCGTGCCTTGGATCTTGACTGAGCCGGTGGTCGGTTTGAGGATGCCGGAGATGATCTTGAGGAGGGTGCTTTTGCCGGAGCCGTTGAGACCGACGATGCCGAAGACATCGCCGCGCTCGATCGTAAACGTGACGTCGTGCAAGGCCTGGAAATCCTCATACACGAGCTGGCGTTTCAGGGCCAGGACCACGTACTCCTTGAGGTTGTGCACGCGGTGCTTGCTCATGTTGAAATGCATGTTGACATGGTTGACTTCGATAATGGTCATCGTTGCCTCGCTTTGCGATCAGATGAAAAGAATGAAGCGGTCCTGGTTCTTTTTAAAGACGAACAGACCGATGGCCAGTGACACGAGCGCCACGACAGCGCAAATCAGATTGGTGGCAAGTCCGGGGACCGTGCCGTACATCGTGACCTGGCGGAAATAGTCGACATAATAGAACATCGGGTTGAATTGCATGGCGAATTGCATTTTGGCCGGCAGGGCGTCGTAGGGGTAGACGATCGGGGTCAGGTAGGTCCAGGCGGTCAGGACGACGCCATAGAGGTGGATGATGTCGCGGAAATAGACCGCCCAGCTCGAGAGGACGAGGCCAATCCCGATCGCAAAAACCAGCAGGTAGAGCGAGGGGACAAAAAATAGCAGTGCACTCCAGTGCAGCGGCACACCGAGGATCAGGTAGATCAGGACGACCGCGATCAGGGAGAAGAGGAAATTGACGAAGGCAAACAAGGCCTTCTCCAGCGGAAAAATGTATTTTGGGATGTAGACCTTCTTGATCAGGGACGATGCCTGAAGGACCGAAGACATGCCGGTGATCGTGGCCTCGGAGAAGAAGTTGAACATGACGGCACCGGACAGGTAGTAGATCGGGAAATTCTCGATCTTGACCCGGAAGATGTTTTCAAACACAGCCGTGATGACGAGCATCATCAGGAGCGGGTTCAGGACACTCCAGAGGATGCCGAGGATCGATTTGCGGTACTTGATCCGGATGTCCTTGAGGATCAGGTCGTGGAGCAGGAAGCGGTATTTCAGGAAGACCTCAATCTGGCCTCTCATGCGTGTTTGGGCTCCTTGTAATACGCCTTGTACCAGCTGACGAAGGCGGCGAGACCGTCTTCGATCGAGGTCTGGGGCTTGAAATCGATGTCGCGGGCCAGGTCGGAGACGTCAGCATAGGTGCGCGGCACATCACCGGCCTGCATCGGCAGGTATTCTTTGTTGGCGACCTGGCCGATCGCCTTTTCCAGGACCTCAATAAAATAGCCGAGCTTCTCCGGGTTGTTGTTGCCGATGTTGTAGATCTTATAAGGAGCCGAGCTACTCGACAGATCGCCGTCAGCCTCGGTCCAGGCCGGATTGGGCTGGGGGATTTTTGCCGTCAGGCGGGCGATCGCAGCCACGATGTCATCGACATAGGTGAAGTCGCGTTCCATCTGGCCGTGGTTGAAGACCTTGATAGTTTTGCCGGCCAGAATATCGCGGGTAAAGGAAAAGTACGCCATGTCCGGCCGGCCCCACGGTCCATAGACGGTGAAAAACCTCAGGCCGGTGGTCGGAATGCCATAGAGATGGCTGTAGGTGTGGGCCATCAGCTCGTTGGCTTTTTTCGTCGCGGCATAGAGGCTGACGGGATGGTCGACGTTGTGATTGGTCGAAAAAGGCACGATGGTATTGCCGCCGTAGACCGAGCTGGAGGATGCATAGAGCAGATGGCGGACCGGAAAGTGGCGGCAGGCCTCGAGGATGTTGAGGAAACCGGCCAGATTCGAGTCGAGGTAAGCATAAGGGTTCTCAATCGAATAGCGCACACCGGCCTGGGCCGCAAGGTGGACGACATAGTCGGGGCGCAGGCGGCGGAACAGCTGGTCGAGCTCGTCCTTATCCTTAAGATCGATCCTTGAGAACTGGAAGGCCGGGTAATGGGCCAGGTTGTCGAGTCGGTCCCTTTTCAGCTGCGGATCGTAGTAGTCATTCAGGTTATCGAGGCCGTATACGGCGTAGCCCTGCTCCAGCCAGTAACGGCTGAGATGGTAGCCGATGAAACCGGCAGCACCGGTGACGAGGATCTTGGCGGTGGATTCAAGTTTCTGGGTGAATGCCATGGTTATGTCCCCTATTTTCAGTCTGTCAGCTTCAGTCTTTGCCGAACAGGTCGCGGGTATAGACTTTTTCGGCGACATCACGGATGTCGTCGGTCAGGCGGTTGGCAACAATGACGTCGGATATGGCCTTGAATTCGTCAAGGTCGCGGATGACGCGGGAATGGTAGAACTGGTCTTCGAGCAGATAGGGCTCGTAGACGACGACTTCGATGCCTTTGGCCTTGATCCGCTTCATGACGCCCTGGATCGAGGATTGGCGGAAATTGTCAGATCCGGCTTTCATCGCCAGGCGGAAGATGCCGACGACCTTGGGTTTGCGGCGGATGATCATGTCGGCAACATGGTCTTTTCTGGTGCGGTTGGCATCGACGATCGCAGCCATGATGTTGTTCGGGATATTGGCGTAGTTGGCCAGGAGCTGCTTGGTGTCCTTGGGCAGGCAGTAGCCACCGTAGCCAAACGAGGGATTGTTGTAGTGGCTGCCAATGCGCGGGTCGAGACCGACGCCTTCGATGATCTGGCGCGAATTGAGGCCTCTGAGCTCGGCATAGGTATCGAGCTCGTTGAAAAAGGCAACCCGCAGGGCGAGGTAGGTGTTGGCGAACAGCTTGATCGCTTCGGCTTCAGTCGGGTCAGTGAACAGGACCGGCACGTCCTTCTTGATTGCGCCTTCCAGAAGCAGGTCGGCAAAGATTCGCGCCCGTTCGGACTGTTCGCCGACGACGATGCGTGAGGGGTGCAGGTTGTCGTACAGGGCCTTGCCTTCGCGCAGGAATTCCGGTGAGAACAGAATGGTGTCGGTCTGGAATTTTTCGCGGACTTCTTTCGTGTAGCCGACCGGAACGGTGGATTTGATCACCATGACGGCGTCCGGATTGATCTCGAGGACGTTCTGGATCACCGCCTCGACCGAGCTGGTGTCAAAGAAGTTGATGTCTGGGTCGTAATTGGTCGGGGTGGATACGATCACGTACTGGGCGCCGGTAAAGGCTTCTTTTGCGTCGGTCGTGGCGCGCAGGCTGAGGGGCCTGGTAGACAAATATTCTTCAATCTCGGCATCGACGATCGGTGATTTTTTGTTATTGATCTGGTCAACCTTGGCCTTGACAACATCCAGAGCGACGACTTCATGGTGCTGGGCCAAGAGCACCGCGTTGGACAGGCCGACATAACCGATACCGGCAATCGCGATTTTCATAAAACGCCTCTTTCAATCCATAATAAACTTAATCGGATAGAGTCTACCAAATTTGGCGCCGAAATGAAACGGATGGCTCGATCACAGGTATTTCGGATTGAATTTTGTTTAAAAATGTCTTTCCTGATGGGAACAAATACCTTTTGTTTGCATCTAATTCACGGGATTGCTAAAATAATAACGATTTGCCCAAATATTCTGACTGGAGAAAGTACCCATGAAACAGAATCAACGTTCTATGACACCTTGGCTTCGGGTCATCCTGCTCGTTTTGCTCGCAGCTGTTCTGGTGCTGCCTCTCGCAGCTTGTAAAAAGGAAAAAGAAACAATAGCGCCTGCGACCATCGAGCCGACCACCACGACAACTCCCGCTGAGACAACTGCTGCTCCGGCTCAACCGGAAAAGGAAATTGCCGGTTACAATCCGATCAATGGTCTGCCGGTGACAGATCCGGCGGCGATCAACGCCCGGCCGATTGGCATCATAATCAACAACATCAAGACCGCCACGCCTCAGGCTGGTATCAGCTCAGCCGACCTGCTCTATGAGCTCGAGGTCGAAGGTGACATCACCCGTCTGATGGCTGTTTTCGCCAATCCGGCTGATGTGCCGGAGATCGGTTCAATCCGCAGCCTGCGCCATGACTTCATCGATCTGGCTGGTGCCTTCGGTGCCATCGTCGTCCATTTTGGCGGTTCCTATGCGGCCTATGACCAGGTCATGATCCAGAATACGGACAACATCGACAGCACCAATGCTGATTTTGCCTACTGGCGTGACGCCAACTGGCGTGCCAGCCGCGGCTATGAGCACAGTGTCAAGACCACAGGCGAAAACTTGCTCAAGGCGATCGACAAGCTGGGAATTTCCGACCAAAACACCAATGGCAACCGCGCCTGGTTCTATTTCCAGCCCACCGCTGACATCGTCCCCGCTACTGGCGGCAGCGCTGTCAAGGCGACGGCTCCCTTTTCCAATTATGCGGTCGCCACCTTCACCTATGACTCAACCAGTAAAACCTATAAAAAGGGCCAGTTCAACGCCGACCACATCGACGAATCGACTGGCAAAGCCCTTGAATTCACCAATGTCCTGTTGCTTCAGACGACTGTCACCCAGTTCAATGGCGACATCCTCAAGGAATACGACCTGTCCTCCGGCTCCGGTTACTATCTGACTGGTGGCACCTATGAAAAAATCACCTGGAAAAAGGGCGGTACCTTGCAGCCCTGGATCTTCACCCGCGCCGATGGCAGCGAACTGACCCTCAACCGCGGCAAGATCTATATTGGCATATCACGCAACACCAAGACGATCACGATTCGGTAAGCGGGCGGGCGCGCGGCCGGCACGGACTTGAAGCGACGCAGGTGTGCCGGATCCATTTGCCGGCAACAGTGCCAGGTCTGATGTGGAACCGGACCCACTTGCCGGCAACAGTGCCATGTCTACATCCACCGTTTCTTGCCTTACAACACACTGAAAAGCTTACAGCCTCAGTGCTTTTCAGCCACATGTCATCACCAAGTTCCGATTTGAGAGCCTGACACAGCTTCTGAAGCCGTGCCAGGCTCTGTTTTTGAAATTAGAATTGTGCAGAATTGTACAAGCATACAGCTGCAGGCTTTTCAGAGGATGTATCAGCTCTTGTTTCGATTTAGGTACCGGATCCACTTGCCGGCATCTGTGCCAGCTCCGCGGCCATCCACAGCCGTACCAGCACGACATAGCGCCCTAACCCGCTCACCGCCGCGCCAGGCTGGCTGGGAAAATCAGATCCTTGATGATCGAGCGGCGGGCGATGGCAAAGCGGTTGTAGTCACCGGTGAGGATGCTGGCCAGGATCTGGAACATCCGCACGGGCAGGAAACGGGAGAAGCTGAGGCGGCGTTGGACAAAGCGAGTTTTGGCGGTGACGAGTTCGGCGCGATCGGGCAGTCCGGACTCGCGCAGGGCGGCGGCAAGGCGGGGAAAGCGCGCCAAGTCGCGTTCGAGCAGGGTGCGGGCATGGAGCTGGCTGTCGAGGAGATGCTGCCAGCGGGCACGCCAGGTGGTCTGAAGGCCGGTCTGCTGGCTCTGATGCTGGCGGTAGAGGAACGTGGCAGCAGGCAGCAGGCGCAGGGCAGGGCCGGCAAACCAGCCGATCCATTCATCATGGTAGAACTGTGCGGCGGGTACAGGCACGGTCAGGAGCCAGTCGCGCCGGACAGCCAAAGCGGCGCCAGTGACAAAGACGTGCCGGGCCAGGACGACCTCCCCCCTGCCCGCCTGGACGAGCGCCTGTTCGCGGGACGGAAAAAAGTACGAGTGCCAGAGGGTCTGGCCGGTGGGATTCATCTGGGCATCGGCGATCAGGCCATCGGATTGGATGGCCTTGGCGTGGGGATGTTCGGTGATGGCGGCCTTGAACAAAGCGACTCGCTCGGGAAGCCAGCGGTCATCCTGGTCGGCGAACAGGAGCCAGTCCATGCGGCAGGCCCGAGCACAGGCGAAGAAGTTTCCGGCGACGCCGAGCCGTTCGCCAGGAGGCAGGATGGTGATCGGCACGGGGCTCGTCTGGGCGATGGCGCGGCAGATCGCCAGGGTGTCGTCCTGGGAGCCATCGTCACGGATGACGATTTCGTCGGGCAGGACAGTCTGGTCGAGCATGCTCTGCAATTGCTCAGCGATGTAGGCGGCACCCTGGTAGGTGCAAAGGGCAACCGAGAGAGTCACCGGACGGGCATCAATTCCGGGCACATCAGATTGTCGAGAAGGGTTTGTCATTGCGTCAGTCTCCTTCCCTTTTCAGCGGAAAAACGGCAGCAGGAAATGCTGGTACAGGCCAGTCAGATTCACCAGCAGGATCGGCAGGAAGGCCAGGCGCAGGAGGGTTTGGGGTGCGAGTGAATGGCGGATGTCTGGGCGGCGCAGGAGCAGGAGCACAGGCAGCGCCAGGGGGAACATGTACCGCGGCTGGACACCGTCAACGGCAGGGGCACCGACCGGAGTGAAACTGATGTACAGGGCCAGGTAGACGAGGACCAGGCTTGCAAGAGCAGTTGCGGCCAGATAGAGGCTTTGCGACCAGGGCAAAGCGGGCACTGACAAGCCGTCCTGGTCGCGGTCTGGCTGGTCGATCAGGGCCAGGATCACGAGCAGGGCTGCGATGGCGATGGACCAATTGGCCGAGCTGATCATCCCGGCATAGGCGTAGGATAGAATGGCGGTGTTGCCGAGCAAGAAAGTCCCGAGGTTGGCGATCAGATCACCCAGGATGATGCGGGCGGCTGCGACAGGATGGGCGAAGATGAAAGCCAGCTGACCAGCAACACTCGTGCCGGAAACACGCACATCACCGCCTGATTCAGGCTGGATCAGGCCAGGCAGGATCACCTGCGCCAAAATCAGGGCGATCAGGACCGTGAGGAACATCCAGTACAACAGGCGTTTCTTTTCGGAAGTGAATTTGATCGAGGGCATGAAATAGGCCGCTACCACCAGAGACACGTAGACTGACTTGATGCTGTTGAATGCGATCGCGGCCAGGGTCAGGAGGATCAGGCGTCCCTTGCTGAGCAGGCGGTCTGGATGGGCCCATTCATCGAGCAGGGCGGCAAGAAACAGGAACGCCGCAGCAATGGTCACGGTGTCGTAGGTCAGTCGCGTCGCCTGGAACAGCAGGGTGGGCAGCAAGGCATAGGCGGCGAGGAGATGCTTGCCAAATGGAATGAGGCGGATTGCCCAGGCGGTC
Source organism: uncultured Mageeibacillus sp. (assembly GCA_964528645.1). Lineage (GTDB taxonomy): Bacteria > Bacillota > Clostridia > Saccharofermentanales > UBA5734 > UBA5734. Next base: position 47,825 of record CAZGSR010000003.1, read on the forward strand.
AGGAAAAGGTAAGTGATCAAGCTGAGGGCGCGGGCGAGCAGAATGGCAGTTGCGAGTGTGCCACCCAACCAGCGCGTCAGGACAAAGGCCAGGATACCTGGTATGTAAGGGATGTGGTGGATGCCCCAGGGTTTTTCCTGCCTCGTTGGCATGGCCAAGGATGGTTCATCTCGTTTCTCCAGCCAGGCTGCTGCCTGCTGCTGGTCGAATCGAGTGTTGACGGACGGCAGGTCCAGGTCAGTCAGGCGCTGGGCGGCCGGGGTCAGCCAGGCAATGTCGGCATAGGAACGTACCAGCATCGATTTGAAATGGATCTGTTCGTCCCAGCCAAGGAGCTGCAGCGGGGACAGGATGATCATCAGGCCGCCGAGGCTGGCGCCAAGCAGGAGAAACCAGCGAGTTGGGGACAAGAAAAGTGGCATGAAGCCGCTGATCAGCAGGCCGAGCAGGAACATCCCGACTGCCAGGAGGACGACTCGCTGCGGAAGGATGGCAACCGAACGGTCGAGTATGACAGAATCCAGGACGAATCCTTTGTCTGGAACTACCAGCGTCAGCTGATCGACGTCTGCTTCGACCACGGTAGCGGCCTGCTGCAGGTCGCGCGGGGCCTGGTCTGCAATCAGACGATCTGCCTCAGGCGAAAAGGCTCCGGGCTTGTCAGCCAGAGAAGTACCAGCGATGCGGATATAGATATCAGCATCGGTCGCGCTCTGGTAGGAGAGGATCACCTGGCGAATCTTGCCACCGGGAATGGCCAGCTTGATCGTGGCCTGGTCCTGGGTGGAACGCAGGCGGCCGTTTTCCAGAGCAAAGCCCTGGCTAGCTGGATACAGGGTCTCGGCGGAGAGGGTGACTGACGGACGGGTGGCATCATCAGAACTAGATGAGTCTGTCAGGGCCAGTCGGTTAAACAAGAAGCGCTCGACGCCAAAGGCCAGCAGGATCGAGAGGGCCAGCACGATGATAATGCGCAGGATGCTCCGCCACACAGGAGTCAGTCCTCGTTGTGGCGCCGGTTTTTCAGGTGGCGGTCGATTTCACGGCTGGCCTGTTTTCTCGCCTCGTCATCCCGCTTGTCGAAATTCTTCTTGCCTTTGGCCAGGCCGATCTCGACTTTGACGCGGCCATGCTTGAAATAGAGCTTGGTCGGCACGAGCGTCAGGCCTTCGGTGCGGGTCTGGCCGTACAGGCGCAGGATTTCGCTTTTGTGCATCAGGAGGCGGCGCGTGCGCATCGGGTCCTTGTTGAAGCGGTTGCCTTGTTCGTAGGGGCTGATGTGCATGGCATAGAGCCAGAGCTCGCCATTGACGACGGCAGCATAGCTGTCGCCCATGTTGACACGGCCCTGGCGCAATGATTTGACCTCGGTGCCTGTTAGCTCGATACCGGCTTCGAGGCGTTCAAGGATGTGGTAGTCGTGGTAGGCTTTGCGGTTTTCCACGATCAGCTTGATTCCGGATGTTGATTTATTTCTTTCCATTTTTCATATTACCTGTTACATACTTTCCCAATATTCATCAATTTATACACACTATCCACAGAGTTATCCACATTCTGCACCGATCTTCCGGAAAGCAAAAGGCCATTTTTCAGGCCTGAGCAGCTTCGGCCGCATGCTTTTCCACAGTGTCACTAAATTGAAATTCACATTTTTCATACAATTCTGTCAAGCGCAATGCACAGATACAGATACAGCGAAATTGTTTCTTTTGTGCACGGTGCTGTGTTTTTTGCCTGGTTCAGACCAGTTCGAGCGTGGCGGTGGCGTTGAGATCGAGGTTGTCACGTCGTCCGTTCTGAAAGGCATAGAAGCCGGCGGAGGCGATCATGGCGGCGTTGTCGGTGCAAAACTCAAAGGGCGGGCAGAGAAAGTCGAGGCCAGCTGCTTGCGAACGCCGTTGCAGGGTGTTGCGCAGGCAACGGTTGGCTGAGACACCACCGGCGACGGCGAGCCTTTTCAGGCCATGCGCCTGGGCTGCGGCGATGGCATGGTCGGTCAAATAGTCGACGATGGCCTGCTGATAGCTGGCGGCAAAATCGGCCTGCGAGACGGGGCCAGTCCAGATCGCATCCGGCGCGACGTTGCCCAGTGTCTGGCCTTCAGCCTTGTCCTTGCCAGCGGCCTGGCGCAGGCGGTTGAGCTGGTTCAGGGCCGCAGTTTTGAGTCCGCTGAAGGAGAAGTCGAGGCTGTCGGGGAAATGGGTCCGCGGAAAGGTCACGGCCTGTGGGTTGCCGCCGGCTGCTGCTTTTTCCAGCAGGGGACCGCCGGGATAACCAAGTCCGAGGGCCCGGGCGATCTTGTCAAAGGCTTCACCGGCAGCGTCATCGCGCGTCCGGGCGACGACTTCGAAGCGTTCGTAGTCGTGGACGACGACGAGGTGGCTGTGGGCGCCGGAGACGACGAGGCAAAGGAACGGCGGCTCCCAGGCGGGATCGGCCAGGTAATTGGCCGCGATGTGGCCGGCGATGTGATGGACACCGACCAGAGGTTTGCCGGTGGCGGCAGACAGGCCTTTGGCGGCGGACAGGCCGACCAGCAGGGCCCCGACCAGGCCGGGTCCATAGGTCACGGCAATGGCGTCGATGTCGGCGAGCGTGGCGCCGGCCTGGGCCAGAGCCTGGTCGATCACGGGCAGGATGGCTTCGACGTGCATGCGCGAGGCGATTTCTGGCACAACGCCGCCATACTGCTGGTGTACAGCAGCCTGGGTGGCGATGATGTTGGACCGGATCTCGCGGCCGTTGGCGACGACGGCAGCAGCGGTTTCATCGCAGGAGGACTCGATGCCAAGGATCAGGCAGGGCTTTTCCATCAGAACACCAGGTGAGTCCAGCTCTGGTCGATCAGGACCAGGGTGCCAAGGACGATGACATAGGCGGCGCTGATCAAAAAGCCCTTGTCGTTGAGCTTTTTGATCATGAAATTCATCGCCAGATAGCCGGAGATGGCCGCTGCGAGGATGCCCAGCAGCATGTTGAGGATACCGATGTCGCCCATTACAGGAGAGTCGGCTTTGACGATGTCCACTAGGTCGAGCAGGAAACTGCCCAGGATCGCCGGGACAGACATCAGGAACGAGAAACGGATCGCTTTTTTGCGGTTGACCCCGGCCAGGAGCATGGCGGCGATCGTCGAACCGGAGCGGGAGATCGCCGGGGCGATGGCCACAGCCTGGCCGAGACCGGCATAGAGGGCTTCTTTGTATCCGACGCCCTTTTCGGTTTCTTCTTTCGGTTTCAACAGGACCATAACCAGGAGAATCACGCCGGTGGCGAGGAATTCGTAGCCGAGCGAGTTGCCGCCAAAGAGGCTTTCGATGAAATCACCGAACAGGACGGCTGCCACGACGGCGGGCAGGGTGGCTATGATCAGGCGGATGGTCCGCTTACCAAAGATGTCTCGGAGGATGGCCAGCAGGTCCTTGTACATGATCAGGACAACCGAGATCAGGGTGCCGACGTGCACCATGGACGTGAAGGTGAACAAGGACTGGGCATCCATGTCAAAAACGCGGCCTAATAGGGTCAGGTGCCCGGAACTGCTGACGGGTAAAAATTCAGTCAAACCCTGGACCAGACCCAGGAATATTGCCTCGATGAAATTCATGCTGCCTCCAATTAATGGTGCCAGGCACCGTGTCGGGCGCCGAAAACGGACCCAAATCAATCCGATTCTACCACATCTTTTGCGAGCCCGTGCTATAATGTCGCCATGTCTGCCAAAACCAGTGTCAAATACTATCGGCCGCCCAATCAGAATACAGCCACGATCCGACGAGTGATCAGTGTGCTGGTGGTTGTTGCGCTTGTGATCGTGGCGGCCGGGGCTGCTTCATTCACGGCGGCCAACCAGCTGATGCGCCAGGAGCCGGGCCAGCTGCAGAGCTTTTCCAGCAATGTCATGCCGCGCTTTTCGGTGATCAGTTTCCAGTCGCTCGATGAGCAGACAACGCTGAGCGGCTGGTTTTTCCCGGCCCAGGGTGATCCGGTCAGCACGGTGATCCTGGTCCATGACAGCGGCAAGAACCGCCTGCAATTCGACATCGATATGCCGCGTTTTTATGAGTTTTTCGTCACCAACCATTATAATGTGATCTCGTTTGACCTGCGCCACACCGGCAAGTCCGAGGGGCATCTGTCCGCCTACGGCTATGCCGAATGGGAGGATGTGATTGCGGCGATCCAGTATGCGCGCCGTTTCACCACGACAAAGGATGTCTTGCTCTTTGGTTTTGGCAGTGGTGTGACGGCGAGCCTGTTTGCCTGGTCGCGCCTGCCGGAGCAGGTGGTGACGAGCGCTGCGGATGGCAGCGTGACTGGGGCCGGAGCCGGGGCCGGGGGTGATACGGGCGGCGAATCCGTGGATACTGGTCCGGCGCTGTCAGCCATTGACCGGAAAATTGCCGGGCTGGGTTTTGACCGGTCCTATGTGCGTGGGATTCTACTGGATACGCCATGCGTCCAGCCGGACAACTACATCCAGGCCTTCTACCGCAACGGCAATCTGCTCGGCCGGATTTTACTCCAGCATACGGTGCCCTATGCCGTGCGCCTGTCAGCCAGCAGCACGAGCCAGCGCAGCCTGGTCACGATCCTGAGCCAGGTCCAGAAACCGGTTTTCCTGGCTTACAACGATCCAGACACATTCTTCGGTTCAGCTGCGATCCTGCCCATTGTCCAGGAACGCCAGCGGCTGCATCCAGACACCACAGCGGTCTATGTCGATGCGACGCCGGGTTCGATTTCCGGATTCAAAAACAACCCCGAGGCGTATCTCGGGGCTGTCAAAGATTATCTCGCAAGGTTTGTCGGTTAGGGATTTTTTCGAATCCGAGTCTGGTTGCTACAGCAGGGGGTGTCTGGCACCTGCCTGTTTCAGAACATTTTCCGGCGGCTGAACCAGACGATTGTGAGGGCGATCATGGCCAGGCAGGCGATGGTGATGGCAATGAACGGCCAGGGGTTGGCGAAAAAGGCTGCGCCGTCAAAGGGGAACGGGATGTTCTGGCCGAAAAAGCTGGTGATCGCGGTCGGGGCCGAGATGACGATGGTCATGGCGGCCATGAATTTCATGATCTGGTTGACGTTGTTCGAGATGATGGAGGCGTAGGCGTCCATCGTGCCATTGATGATCGAGGTGTAGATGTTAGCCATTTCGAGGGCCTGGCGATGCTCGATGATGACATCCTCCAGCAGGTCCTCGTCTTCCTCGTACTTTTTCATCAGTTTGCTGCGCATCAGGCGTTCCAGAACGGCTTCGTTTGACTTCAGGGAGGTCGAGAAATAGATCAGGGACTTGCCCAGCTGCATCAGTTTGAACAGTTCTTTGTTACTGACGGATTTGTTCAGCTGGCGCTCGGCGGTGTCGATCGTCTTGTCGATGAAACGCAGGTATTTGAGGTAGTCCTTGGCGCCGGCGAACATGATCTGGAAGGTGAAGCGGGTGCGGTAGCCGGTGATGAAATCGCGCACGCGGTTGTTGCGGAACGCGTCGAGGACGCCGTTTTCGCGCAGGGAGACGGTGATGATGCAGCGATGGGGCGCGATGACGATACCGAGCGGCATGGTCTCGTACTTGGTGTTGTTGTCTTCGCGGCGGATAAAGGGGAAGTCGACGATGATTAAAAGGCTCTGGGTGTCATCGTCGAGGTCGATACGCGGCCGTTCTTCTTCGTCCAAAGGATAGCGCAGGAATTCGGCCGGCAAGTCAACTTCTTTTTCCACGCGCATCAGCTCCGCCTCGGTTGGGGCGTAAAGATTGATCCAGCAGTCGGTCTCGATCTCGTCAATGCGTTTAAGTTCCGGCACCATCCGACCATTGATTTCTTTCAGTTCGGTTTTGTAGATTTCCAGCATTGAAAGCCCCTCCTTCCCTTCGATCTGATTAAAAAATAAAAAACCTGGCAGTGTGCGGGCTGCCAGGTGGTTTTCGATCCGTGTGAGAAGCGCATGCCTGCTGGCCCATGGCCAGTCTCAGACACTGCGGCGACCCCTCCTGATCGAGCTTTGGCACTGAGTGACCTCGGCTTGCCCCCCGGTATCTGCCGGGAGTTGCCAGCTGCATTAGGTTAAGCCTTAATCCGGCAAAGCCTGGTAACCCATTGGCGTCTCTCGACGTTTCCGGGCAGCAGCATCTATTCACACAGGAGCCTCACCTAACAACGGGTGCAAACGTGAAGGCGCGCAGCAATGGCGCGCACACTGATTCTATGCTTTGTAGGGAGGGCTGTCAATAAAGGAAAAGGGACCCGGTCCGTTATGCGGCAAATATGCAATTTGCTGCATAGCGGACCGATGAAACAGGCCGATCAAGTCTGTGCGATGAGGTCCGTTATGCAGGGATGTGAATTTTTAGCCAAAGTTGCGATTTTCGGACCCGGTCCCTTTTTCAGCCAGTGGAGCCGAAGCCGCCACCGCGGTTGTGGCCGATGGTTTCGGGGGCGGTGTGTTCGGTGAATGTGGCGTGTTCGTGGCGGGCGATGACCATCTGGGCGATGCGGTCGCCCTTCTGGATGTAGAGGGTGCCGTAGGGATTGTCCTGGGGATCGAGGAACAGGGTGGTATCGAGCAGGGGTTGGAGAGCGTCGTTTGCGAGCTGGGCTGGGTCGGTGATGCGGTCGCGCAGGCGGATGGCACGGTGGGTGGTCAGGATTTCGCTGAGCAGGTCCGGATTCTGGGCGATCCGGCCAGGCAATGTGGCGGGATTGAAGGTGTTTTGCAGGATGACACCGACTTCGTTGCGGTAGTCGGCATCGATGGTGCCGGGTGAATTGGGCAGGCGGAGGTCGGTTTTCAGCGACAGGCCGCTGCGGGGGCGGATCTGGGCTTCGGTGCCAGCAGGCAGGGCGATGATCAGATCGAGCGGCAGAACGACCGTTTCGCCGGGCCGGATCGCAAGGTCCCGGGTGGCAAACAGGTCACAGCCCGCGGCGTGTTTGGAAGCATAAACCGGCAGGCGGCCGTCTGGTCCGAGCCGAATGGGGATCTGGATAGAATCGTCTGCGAGAGTGGTTTCATGGGGTTCGCTCATGGTCGGACTAGATTCCTTTCTGTCAGAGTCGGTCGCGCGGTCATGCAGGGCACTCGCTGCAGCCATCAGATGACACCGCGCTGGTAATGGCCGGTGGTGAGGCGTGTGTCCAGCCGGTCGGCGATTTGCTGGGCCAGAGCCAGAAAATCAGAGATGGCCTTCTTCCCTGCTGCCGGTGAAGCTGACAGCAGTTGTCGCGCTGACTCGATCAGAGCACGCCGCTCGGACGGGATTTCATCGATGAAATAGAGACGCGAACGCCAGGACTGTGATGGGCCGAGGGCGGCTTGAAGGGTGGTGAATTCGTCGGGCACAGCGAGCAGGTCGCTACCCAGCAGGTCGGCTTGACAGGTCCGCGGGTGCGGAAGCACCAGGAAACGGGCGCCTTTGCGGTCGGTCAGCCATTCAGGCTGGCCATCATCGGGCTGGCTGGAACGAACGCAGCGTCGGCACTGTTCCTGGTTCTTGCCGATCGGGCAATAGGCTGTGCTCATCAGACGCAGGCGGCCATAAAGGGGGCGTTCGATCGTCACGGCAGGGGCATCTGGCAGGGCTGAAAAGTCAGACAAGATTTCGGTCAGCTGGTCGATGTTGAGTTCCAGTGATGGGCTGAGGGTCGTTGCTCCACGGTCTGCCGCCTCTATTAGGGCCGGTGTATTGAACAGATTGGCCGTCGTATCGGCGATCCGGAGACGATTTTCCTGTTTCGGATCCCAATAGGCTGGCCACGCGGTGCAGACACCTGCGATCGGCCACTGGGCAGCTGCGGCGAGCAAGTCGGGCAAGACTGTGGCCTGTTGGCCCGTGACCAGGGGCGGCCAATGGACGACGATCCGGGCGTTGGGTTCTTTTGTGTGAATGGCTGCGGCAATTGATGCGATGCGTGCATTGTCCAGTGCGAGCAGCGGCAGGATGTAGACATCGGCGCCACAGGCGATCTCTGTTTCGTGCTCAGGCAGCTGGTGGAAAAACGCTGAAATCTCGGGCTCACCCGTGCTTTTATCGGAAACCACGGCGCTTGCAGGAGCTGATTCAGGCTTGGGTGGCTGAGTTCTGGCCGGAGACGGCTCTATCACCGGTTGTTTTCGACGGGCTGCTTGAGCCAGCTGGTCACCAAGCTGGGCGAGGGCCTCGCGTCGTAATTGGTTGAGCTGGCTGATGGTCAGATGAATGGGGTCGGCGAGGGTGATCTCGGCGACCCGGAAAGCAGTGCCGCCGGTTTTCTTCAACTGTTGTTCGGCCCGGTCCGGCTGTAAAGGCTGGACGGCTGGGTCAGGGGAATATGGGATGGTGGCTGAGCAGCCGGCAAATGGTCCGGAAATAACTGCGGCTTCAAGAGATTGGGCGGTGAGCATCAGGCGGATGGCAGTTTTGCGGCTGTCAGCCTGCAGCGCCTGTTGTTCGGCTCGATGGTCGCTCATGCGGTAGACCAGATCACCGCGCTGCAGGTTGCGCAGCACATCAGGGTGGAAACCCTTGATGAGCAGGCCGTCTGGACTGGACTGGCAGGATCCGATCGGGGCACTGGCGATGGCCTGTTCAGCGGCCGGTGGCTGTGGACGGCGCACAGACAGGATGTCACCGGCAGCAAGCGGCAACGGGTGGATGGACTGGAGCCAAAGCTGCCCTTTTCCGGCCTCGATCCGGCTGATTGTGCCAGCCAGGACGCCGTGGCTGCCCGGCAATCCATGGACCATCAGGTTTTGGTAGGTGTGACCGCGCCAATAATTGGTTGTAAACGAGCCGTCGCGGTTGAAAGCCTGGAGCAGCCGATCCTGGAGCGTTGCGATTTCAGAAGGCCAACGTTCGTTGATATCGTGTGCAGTCAGGCCTTCTGCCAGGAGTTGTACATAGCGATCGAGCGCCAGGCGATAGGTGCCCACTGCCTGACCGACATATGCCGGACTGCGCATCCGGCCTTCGATTTTCAGTGAATCGACACCGGATTGGACCAATTCTGGCAGATGAAGCAATAAGGCTTGGTCTTTGGGGCTATACAGGGCGCCAGACTCGCGGCCAAGCTGGTAATCGAGGCGGCAGGGCTGCGCACAGGCGCCGCGATTGCCGCTGCGACCGCCGATCAGGCTGCTCATCAGGCACTGGCCGGAAAAGCAGATGCAGAGCGCGCCGTGGATGAAGACCTCGGTTTCGAGACCTTTCTGGCGGGCCATCGCTGCCAGTTCGGCGATTTCCCGGCCACTCAGCTCGCGCGGCAACACGATGCGCTCGAGGCCCAGATCCAAGGCCAAGTCCATGTCACTGGAGCGGGCCAGAGTCATCTGGGTGCTGCCATGCAGTGGGATATCGGGAAGTTGACGCTGCAATTCCCGGATCAGGCCTGGATCCTGGACGATGATCGCATCGATACCGGTTGCGGCGGCTTCACGGGCCAGGTCGAGGGCGGCAGGCAGTTCATCGTTGCGGAGCAAGGTGTTGAGTGCGAGGTAGCCGCGGGCAGAATGTTCATGCAAAAAGCGGATTGCAGCGGGCAGTTGTTCCAGGGTCAAGTTTTTTGCCGCACTCCGGGCGCTGAAACGGTCGAGACCAAAATAGACGGCATCGGCGCCATTTTTGACCGCGACTTCCAGGGCCTCAAGGCTACCGGCTGGCGCTAAAAGTTCGGGTAAGGGAATCAAATGTAGTCCTCCAGTCTGGACTGCTGGTAGCCTGCCAGGGTCAGAGGCAAATGTACAAAGTGAGCGCCTTCAGACTCGGACTCGGAGTCCGGGGCGGGTTCGGAGTTCGGGATGGGCTCGGGCTGGGAGACCGGGCCAGGTTCGGGTTCGTCATCCACGTGGTCTGTTTCGTCGTCATTCAGTTTGGCTGGTGCATCCACTTTTTCTTGCGCTTCAGCGTCAGCCAGAATCTGTTCGAAGCGTTTTTCATATTCGGCGATCAAACGCTGCATGTGCAGTTGGTCCTTGCGCATGTCCCAGTTTTGCTCCCGGATGCGGTCGAGCTCGGTTTTGAGTTGCTGCGACTGCTGGGTCAGGGAATCCTTTTCCTTTTGCAGGCTTTCGCTCTGGCGCCGAAATTTGTTGACCTCGTCCATGGCGTTGACGAGTGCCAGAATGGTGGCCATGGATTGGCTGAGATGCGGGCTGGCCAAAAGAACCTGGCGGATCATTTCGTCTGCCTGGGCAGCCATTTTGCGGATATGGGTCTCGTCCTCGGTGGCGGCCAACTGGTAAGCAACGCCGGCTATCCGGACGTTGACGCGTTTGACTGTATCTGGCACGGGTGTTTTCTCCAAAAAAATGATGGGCGCACAGGCGCGCGATAAGCCGGGGCATGCTGGATCGGCTGGAAAAAGATCAACCGCAACCCTGTCCAGTATAATTCACACCGGCGCAGACGGCAACAGAAAACCAGCCTGCTTCGCTTGGGCAAAGCAGGCTGGCGTGTCTTAAAAGGTCAGGGATGATTCAAAGCGACCAGGAACTGGCTGGGGCTGAGGCTGGCTCGGCTGGAAGCACGAGCTTACGGCTCATCACCTCAGGCCATTGCGTTGAGGCGCTGTTCGAGGGCGTCGAGCTGGTGGGCCAGTTCGACCGGCAGCTTCTCACCGTAGGAGGTGTAGTGGGCGCGGATCGATTCGACCTCGGCCAGCCATTCGTCTTTGCTGACCTTGAGCAGCTCGGCCATGTCGGCGGCGCTGACGTCGAGGCCGTTGGTGTCGATGGCAGACTCGGTCGGCATGTAGCCGATGGCGGTCTTGACGGCTTCACCTTTGCCGGAGACGCGCTCAACGACCCACTTGAGGACGCGGCTGTTTTCGCCGAAACCAGGCCAGAGCCATTTGCCGTTCTCGTCCTTGCGGAACCAGTTGACGTAGAAGATCTTGGGCAGTTTGTCTTCGGTCGACTTGGAGCCGACGTCGATCCAGTGCTGGAGATAGTCGCAGACATGATAGCCACAGAAGGGCAGCATGGCAAACGGATCGCGGCGGACCTGGCCGATCTTGTCGGAGATGGCAGCAGCGGTGATTTCCGAGCCCATGATCGAGCCGAGGAAGACACCATGGTTCCAGTCAAAGCTCTCGTGGACCAGCGGAATGGTGGATTTGCGGCGGCCACCGACGAGGATCGCGGAGATCGGCACACCGGCCGGATCTTCCCACTCGGGGGCGATGACCGGGCACTGCTTGGCCGGGGCGGTGAAACGGGCATTGGGATGGGCAGCCGGTTCGCCGGAAGCCTTGGACCAGTCGCGGCCCTTCCAGTCGATCAGGTGCTCCGGAGCATCGCTGCCGATGCCTTCCCACCACACATCGCCATCGTCAGTCAGGCCGACATTGGTGAAGATGGTGTTCTTGTCGATGCTGCGCATGGCGTTGAAGTTGGAGTCATCGGAGGTACCCGGTGCAACACCGAAGAAGCCGGCTTCCGGATTGATCGCATAGAGGCGGCCGTCAGCGCCGTATTTCATCCAGGCGATGTCGTCACCGATGGTTTCGACTTTCCAGCCGGGGATGGTCGGGATCAGCATGGCCAGGTTGGTCTTGCCGCAGGCGCTCGGGAAAGCACCGGCGATGTATTTGACGTCGCCTTCGGGGCTGGTCAGGCGCAGGATCAGCATGTGCTCGGCGAGCCAGCCTTCGTCACGAGCCTGGACGGAAGCGATGCGCAGGGCAAAGCACTTCTTGCCGAGCAGGGCGTTGCCGCCGTAACCGGAGCCATAGGACCAGATCAGGCGTTCTTCCGGGAAGTGGCTGATGTATTTCTGATCGATCGGGGCACAGGGCCAGGAGACGTCCTGCTGGCCTTCAGCCAGAGGAGCGCCGATTGAGTGCAGGCAAGGTACGAATTCGCCGTCAGTGCCGAGGGTGTCGAGGACAGCCTGGCCGATGCGGGTCATGATGCGCATGTTGACAACAACGTAGGGGCTGTCGGTGATTTCGACGCCGATTTTGGAAATCGGGGAGCCGATCGGGCCCATCGAGAAGGGGATGACATAGAGGGTACGGCCCTTCATGCAGCCATTGTAGAGGCCTTTCATCGTTTCCTTGAGCTCGGACGGATCGATCCAGTTGTTGGTCGGACCGGCATCTTCCTGCTTGACAGAGGCGATGTAAGTGCGGTTTTCGACACGGGCAACGTCGGATGCATCACTGCGGAACAGGTAGCAGCCAGGGCGTTTGTCCTGGTTGAGCAGGGTCGCTGCACCGGTTTCGACCATCAGGTCTAAAAGGCGCTGGTTCTCTTCCTCAGATCCGTCGCACCAGTAGATCGAGTCCGGTTGAGTCATTTTTGCAACTTCGTCAACCCATGCTTGCAATTTGGCGTGTTTGTTCATGTCAGGGCTCCTTCCAGAAATAAATTGTTTGCCGTCCCTTCGCAATCGTTTCCGATAAAAAAGCTCAGGCTGTTCCCTCGCGTCCTGTACATTGTTCCCCCCAAGACGCTATGAAATTAATCGTATCATATGGATTTTGAGAATTCAATAATTGAATAATAGAGTTTGGCAAATTGCGTCGGTGTCAACGATTCCGCCCGGATATTCTTTTCAGCGGGCAGATTCCCAATCAGATCGAGCCTTGTGTCCGGCGTGATCACGCCTTTTCCAGCCGGTGAATAGGCATTGAGATTGTTGTACAGGGTTTTGCGGCGCTGGTGAAAGCAAGTTTGCAGGAATTGGCTGAAACTGGCCAGGTCAGGGGCCTTGACCAGCTGCTCGCGATGGGGCTTGAGCTGGAGAACGACCGAATCGACATGGGGCTGAGGGTAATAGCTCCCCCTCCCAACCGTCAGAACGCGGCGCAGGACGCCAAGGCAGGCTGCGATGATACCTACTGGGCTGTAACCTTTGCTGCCGACCGGTGCCATGATCCGTTCCGCAGCTTCTTTTTGCATCATCAGTGTCAAGCTCTGGCAAATAGGCAATTCGGTCATGATCTTGAGCATCAGGTCGGTGGTGACATAATACGGCAGGTTGGCCACGACTTTCACCGGTCCGGACCAGTCGCGGCACAGTTGCCTCAGGTCTTGGGCAAGGGCGTCACCATGGACGAGGGCAACGTTGGCAAAGGGCGCGAGCGTGTGGGACAGCGCGTGCAAAATATGGCGGTCGATCTCTATGGCGATGACGCGACCTGCATATTTGGCCAGTTCGACCGTCAGATGACCCAGGCCTGGTCCGATTTCGATCACCAGGTCCTCGGGAGACAGTTCAGCCAGATCGACAATACGTGAAACGACCCGTTCGTCGACCAGGAAATTCTGGCCAAGGGAGCGGGTCGGCTGGATGTTGAATTGTGTCAGGAGCGCTTTGGTCTGCGCCAGATTCATCAGGACAGGCTCCTCAGGGGAAAGATAGGATATACGCCGTGCGGTTGGCAGTGGGCAAGGCCTTGCCATTCAGGGTCTCACCTGGATTATAGCAGACATCGAGCAGCTCATGGTTGCTGTGAACGCCATGCAGATCAGCAATAACCCCCAGGCCATAGCCCTCTATAAAAACGATCGTCCCCATAGGTAGTGTTGGGTAGACCTTGCCATCGATGCGTTTGCCGTAGGTGGCAACCAATCCGCGCTGGGCTGGCACACCGGATGCGGTGTTGTGATTGATCGCCGGTGTGTGATCGCCCATATGCACGCAGACCTCGAGACCATCGTAGCTGGTGATCCGGCGTTTGCTGACGGATTCGTAGGCAAAGGTCTTGCCATCGACGGTGATCGTGCCATCACCATTGTCACTGAACGTCTCGTAATTCTGGCGGCCATTTTCTTTGAGCAGCGACTTGATCTGGTCAAAACTGTTGAGCACAGTCGACCCGACCCGGCGCCGGTCGATTGGCTTGATGGCGACCTTGGTGCCGCGGCTGATCACTTCCTGGACAGGATCCTTGATGATCTCAGATCCTATCTGCTCGCGGCTGATGAAGACCCCGTCTTCATAGATCTCTTCGAAAATCAGGTCGCGCTGGCCTTTTTCACCTGGGGTGGTCACCTCAGTTTTGCCGACCTCCAGGTTCGGATTGTCAACATAGACCTTGCTGTAGGGGATCTCTTCGGTGATCAGGTACTCGCGCTTATCGACGGCGATGTAGACCAGTGTGTCATCAGCGGGTTGTTCCACCCGGCTGCCATCGGACAAGTCGATGTCGTCATAGCCCGATCGTGACAGCAAATCGATATCGGTCAGTGGTTCGCTGACGGCTTCGACTGCCAGGCCACTCCACATCAGGGTAAATTCAGAACGGCGCGTGATCGATAATTCATAAGCTTGACCTGGTTCGAGCGGAAGATCGGCCGGCAGGCTCATCAGGTCATGGTCACCGATCTGGATCTGGGCCTCATCGACTGCATCCATCAGACGGCTGGCATAGGTCATCTGTTCGACCCTGCCCTCCGGCTGCAAAATGGTGACCTGACTGGGGATTTTGCTGAAATCAAGCAAGACCGTCTGTTCGAGATGGGGAATCAGCAGGGTCGCCCACAACATCAGGGCCATCACAAGCAAGAGCAACAAGCGAAAGGCTGTCCGGCTGGTCCTCAGATCCATGATCCGGGCCAGGGGGACTGCAGCAAGTCGGCGAGTCTGTGCCATCACGGCTGGCAGGAGACCAGTTAAAAAGGCTGGCCCTTCGGGGTGTGATCGTCTTTTCATGTCATGCATTATGGCGTCCTCGCTGTTTTTTGTCAATTTTTGCTGTTTTTTGATAGATAATTTTCCAGCAGCCTTGCAGTGAAATCGATAGCCTGATCTGCTAGAATGATGGTCATGAAGAAGCATGAATCTCAGATCCTGCCCCGTGAGTTGTCCCAACAAAAAAGCAGGTCCAAGAGCAGGCGCAAGATCCACTGGCTGGTGCGGCTGCTGGTGGCCCTGGTCCTGGTCAGCCTTGCAGCCTTGTCGTTACTGGCCTACTGGTCGACGTTCAATCTCGTGACCCTCTCCCTGCCCACACGGGTCTATCAGGCGAGCCGCCAGGCATCGATTGATTACCAGGTGGTCTCGATGGCACCGGGATCAGCAGGCGAATCGCTTGCTGGCGAAGGCCAAGTCTATGTCAGCGCCTTGGCTCAGGCCGTGCGCCCGGTCTTCCGATATTCCTTTGCAGCTGATTCTTCGCAATCCGTGACCGTTTCTTCGCAAATCCTGGCCACGTTGCGCATCTGGGCTACGAAGGGCCAGGACCAGCTGTTATTTGAAGACAGCCAGATCATGGCTGCTCCGGAAGTCATGACCCTGGATGCAGCCGAGTACCAGATCGAACGCATGGCTGACATTCCCCTGCAGGATTTCAAGAACCAGTTCCAGGCATTTGCCAGTCAGACGCCCCTCGAGATCCGAGGCGAACTGGTCATCAGTCTGTTAGCCAAGACGGAATCCCTCCTGCCATCCGGCATCGTTACCCTGATCGACCAGCCTTCCCTGATCCTGCCTTTGACGAATGACACCTTCTCGATCACTGAAAAGGTGGATCTCCGGCCTGAAACAGTCTGGCGCCTGCTGCCCTATCAGATTGTCCTCCAAATCTTCCATCCGGCTGTTTTTCCGGCAGCTGCTGTCCTGTTCCTGGCTGGCCTGGTGCTCTGGCTACGCCTGACCCAGAGCCGGCGCAAAGATCCCTTTGAGACAAAGCTGGCTTGGATGAAGCGCCAGTGCCGGGGTCGCCTGATGATGATTTCGGACAAGGCCTGGGAACCGGAATGGTGCATCACAATCCAGGATTTCAAGACCATGGTGCGGACGGCCAGGAAACTCAAACACCCGGTCTTTTGTCATGTCGATCGCCAGGGGCCCTTCCCTGTCGCTTATTTCTATGTCTACTATGGTGAAAACAATTATTGCCTGACCTTCCGGCCGGAAGGTGTATCTGAGACATCTTCAGACGACGATTTCGAGTTGCCTGAAAACAGGCAGTTGCCACCAATCCCGACTTTGCCAGAGATGCCTCAGCCTGTTGAAGATCCAGCTGGTGAGCCCCCGGCGGATCCGGCTTAGTTTAAACCGGCCAGCACACGGTTCAGATCATGGATATCACCGGTGACCTCGATGTCACTGAGTTTTTTCACGCGGTACGCTGAGACACCATTGACCGTGGCCTGGGCTCTGACTTCAGCCAGATGGGACTTGGACAGACGCTGATGCTGCCAGCTGAGGGTCTGGCGGTCGGATGGGATCGTCACTTCGACCTCAAAATGGGTCGATGAATTGGCTGAGTTCTGATTCAGGGTGTACGTCTTGCCCAGGAAAATCAGGCTGGCTGATTCTGTCGGATGGCTGAAATCGATCGCAAACGTCACTTTTTCCAGGCCCAGATAGCGATGGCGGTCGCGCGATTCATTGTAGTCAAAGGCGGTGTCCCGTGCGGCAAAATAGTCCAGCGATCCACTGGTGCTAAGCCCGATGGTAAACGGTGCTGCTGCGCCATCGACTACTTCGATCGTCTGGCTGGCAGTCGACAGGAAGATATCGCCCATCCAGCTGACGGCCCAGGCCTGCCCTGAGACGGTCAGATTCTTGGTCACACTGGTGCCCAGGTAGGTCCGGGGAACCGGCTGGACCAGATCGATGCTCCAGGGGCCCAGGCCGCTGCCCGCTTTCCAGTCCAAGGTGTTACCTACACCACAATTGGCCAAGTCTGACAAGGTGGCCAGGCCACCAAACTGGCCGATCCAGCCACTGAGCCGATAGCGAAGATCTATCGAGCTGTCGCCAGCGGGTATGACGAGTGTGTCCCCGGCACCCAGGGGCGACAGGATCTCCAGGCGGCTGTACAAAGCAACCTGGCCACTGCCAGGACCGGTGAAGGTTGCGTAGCGCACCTGGCTGGCACCGGGCAAGTTGTGGCGTGTGTAGAGGGCAAATCCGAGATGCCAGGCCGGTGGCGTCAGGACGATGCTGTTGCCAGTGGTCAGACCCAGGCCATTAAAGTCCATACCACCATAGGTATCCCGGCGATAGGACAGCGGCGACTGGCTGATCAGGTTGCGCTGGGGTTCAGACAGGCGGGCCCAGGAGATTTCAGCTTCAAGGCCGAGATCGTGTTCGACCCAGTCCCAGGGACTTGTATAGGTCGCACCCGTCGGTGAATCATCCGGAAAATCCGTATTGGTCACCGGCGTTTCATCATAGGAAAAACCGAGGTAGGCGTATTCACCATAACGGGTGTCGTACCGGTTGTCAGACACCTGGTCAGGCGTGCCGTAGACAAGCAGCTGTTTGTTGGCGTAGGTCTGGTAATTGGCCACATAGCCGTTGTAGCGGCTGGTGCTGGGGCGGCCAGTTGCCTGGAGATACGTTTCATAGGTCGATTGGCTGACCGGTGCTCTGGGAATGCCAGTGGATCCAGGGAAATCGAGCGCTGCAACTGGCTGGGGTAGGGCCAGGACCAGTACGACAACGGATATCGCCAGGACCAGCAGGCTGATCAGAGGATCAAGCCGGTTCAAATGTGCAGTAGGTTTCCCGACCCGCATGGTAAGTCACCTCCAGTCCTGCCACGTGCATGCTTTCCTGCCAATCTTGTACCTCGAGACTGGAACCATGTTTCAGGCGTTCAGAAAAATCTTTCTCATAGCAGGCGAGCACAAAATCGCAGATCCCCTGTGCTTGCGTGTCATCGACCAGAGTCCCCAGCCAGTAAGCCAGCTCTTGTGCCAGATCCTCCTCATGGTAGCTGCCGGAAGCGATGACTTGTTGCCGGTTCTGCTCCTGAAACAGTCGATCCAGGATCAGGACGGGATAAGGTGGCGCTGGGGATGTGGTGCGATTGAAATAGAAGCTGAAGTAGCTGTTGAAAGCCCGGGCTGCCAGTTCCGAACTCGAGACGAGCAAAAAGACCCGTTCGATGGCAGGATCCGGTTGGATGACATAGGATCCCCAGGGATGTGTGGATGCCAGGCCCTCGTTGCGTTGGCTGGACAGATGGAGAAGTTGATCCCGGATGGGGGTGGTTTCGGCATCTGGCTGAGGTTCTGCTTCAGGCTTTGTTTCTGCAACTGGCCCTGCAGCCGTTTGTGGTTCTGTCACCAGGGCTATCTGAGGGCGATCCAGAATCTGTCTGCCGGGATTTTCTGATTGCCCACTGGGCTGGATGATGAGCCAGGCTGCGATCATCAGGACTAGGCCGATTCCGGCACCTGCGGCTACAGAGCGCCAGGTCAGGGCAGAAAGCTCTTTATTGGTCATGGTGACTCCTCCTCTTTTGTCTTCAAAACTAACAAAAGGCTGGGCCTGGTCCCAGCCGGATTCGTACGACAAATAGCGCGCATTTTCGACAATGAAAAGGCATCCAGATACTGGATGCCTTAGGGCGTCAGTCCTTTGCCGGTTTCCCGGGTTTCGACAAAACGGTTATCAGATGCGTGTTGCAGCGACTAGTTTTTACCCTGCTGGGTGGTGCCATTGCCACCACCAGGTCCATTTGGTTCCCCCGTGCCGCTGGTCGGGCCAGGGCCATTCTGGGCCGCTGTACCGGTGGTCTCGCGGTTGGTTTCACGGTTGGTTTCCGTATGCTGATAAGTCGGTTGTGAGCCATCTCCAGCTTTGCGCTGCATCATAAAGCCCTCCTGATGGGCGAACCGGAGGCGTTCCTGGTTGGCAAAATACTCACGGATCGATTCGGCACGGCCGAGGCCTGCCTGTTCGGACCGCTGATTCAAAAGCTTCAAGCCGACTCCGATGTTTTCCTGGCGGGCTTCGATACGATTCTGTTCGGTCGCACGCAGCATGGCTAATTCGACGTTTTGCATGTTTTCATTGTTCTGGATCCGGTTCTGGATCCGGTTTCTGATCTGTGCCAGCAGCGGTTCGACCCCCTCGGCCGGTCCATCTGCCAGCGGGCATTCGGTCACGACGACAAAGTCAGCCAGATTGTCTTCATCGATGATGAAGTCTTTTTCAGTGGCCATGGTGATCAGAGCTTCTACGGCTTCGTCAGCTGAAAGGCCCCGCAGAGAGTCCAGATCCAGTTCCTCGGCATCTTCGTTCAATGCTACGACTTTGACCACTTTGTCACTGGCGGAGACGTACAGCTCAACTTCGGGGTTGATCTGGACGGTTAGTACTGCAACAGCAGGTTCTGCGGCGAGGCTGGTCGAGCCGGCGGATTCTGTGACGCCCATTTGGGTCTGGACGGGCGTGGTGTCAGCTGGACTTCCCGTCAGCGGGAGCAGGCCCGGCAAGGCAAACAGCGTTCCGACTGCGACGACCATAACCAAGGCAACGGCCCAGACAAGTGTTTTCTTTTTCATTTCAAATCCCTCCCTGATGGATGGCGACGTGATCACATCAACAGGGGAAAACCAGATCGTCTGGCCGATAGCATGGGTGGGCTGGCGCCGGATTTTCAGGTATTCGTGGTCTTTGGTCAAGACAACGGTGTGGCGCAGTCCCAGCGTCAGGATGAGGCCTTTGCGATCCATGGTTTTCACCTCTCTTCGTGAATCAGTCGCTTGCTAGGTTCACCATACAGTACGGCCGGGCCGTCCGGTTTGGGGACCATTTTTGCGACCAGGTGGGAAATTGGCTTGGTCAGACCGGGTGCCCGCGGACTTCATCGAGCCAGGCGGCGACTTCCGAATCGGGCTGGCTGTACACAAGTGCAGCTGCCAGCAAGTAGATGCGGTTGCGCTTGACCACCTTGGCACTGACCGCAAGCTTGGTGGCAACTTTCTGGACCGGCAGGCGCTTTTTCTGCCGGATCAGCGCCATCAGCTCGGCGTCGTGGCTCAACGTCTTGGCAATCGCCAGCACGTTTTGCCGCGTATCCTGGTGTTTGGGGGTGGCCCGGACCAGATCCGAAAACTGGATGCCATATGGATACAGTTCAGCAGCCAGCCGGCGGATGTCGTCGGCCATGCTCAGTTCCCGCGCCAGGCGATCCACATCATGCTCGGCCAGTTCCATTTCATCCAGGTTCAAGGTGTGGTGCTTCTGTTCCTGCAGCCAGTAAGTTTTGAGACGGCTGGCGATCACCAGGCGGGCAAAACTCAGAAAAGAACCCTTACCCGGGACAAAGCGCTGCATGGCTTCGTAAAAAGCCGCAAGACCGAGCGACCATTCCTCGTCGTTGGCCGTATCGATGTAACGGCCGGACAAGCTGGCGACGGTCTTGCGGATGAAAGGCTGATAGGCTGTGATCAGGCGGTCGGCTGCTGCGGCATCCTGGGTGCGCTGCCAGACTGCGACCTGGGCATCCAGATCCGGTTCTGCCGTTGCCCTTTCCTGGGGCAGCTGTTTTTTTACTGGCCAGGCAAACATGGTCTTCGCCCCCGATCAGCGGGTGAAATAGGCAACCCCCGCTTCGAAGATCCGCTGGTCTTTGGCACCAGGGATGTTTTTTGCCAGGTGGTGGCCGAGACGTTCGGAATGGCCCATCTTGCCCAAGATCCGTCCGTCGGGGCTGGTGATGCCTTCGATGGCAGCCACCGAGCCATTGGGGTTGTAAGCTGTCAGGCCAGTCGGTTTGCCGGCTGGGTCGACATACTGGGTGGCGATCTGACGCTGTTCGACCAGCGTCTGGAGCACGGAAGGTGTGGCGACGAAACGGCCCTCGCCATGCGAGACCGGGATCTGGTGCAGGTCGCCGGGCTGGGTGTACATCAGCCAGGGCGAACGATTGTCAGTGATTTTCGTCGTCACGTACTGGGAAACGTGGCGGCCGATCGTGTTGAAGGTCAGGGTCGGACTGTCCTGTGTCAATTCGACGATGTCGCCATAAGGGAGCAGGCCGAGCTTGACCAGTGCCTGAAAACCATTGCAGATGCCCAGGGCGAGGCCATCGCGGACAAAAAGCAGCTGGCGGATCTGGTCGGCAACCTGAGGATTTCGCAGGGTCGCGGCAATGAATTTGCCGGAACCTTCCGGTTCGTCACCGCCGGAGAAGCCGCCGGGCAGCATCAGGATCTGGGACCGGGCGATGCCTTGCTCCATCGCAGCGAGTGTCTGGACGATGTCCTCCGCCGTCCGGTTCCTGACGACGAGGATCTCGACCTCGGCTCCGGCTTTGCGGAAGGCTTTCTGGGTGTCGTATTCGCAATTGGTGCCCGGGAAAACCGGGATAAAGACGCGTGGTTTGGCCTTGCCTTGACTGACATGGACGTTTGACCAGTCCACAGGAGCCAAGGTCGTGAGGTCAGGATACCGAGTGTTCTGGTCAGCCCGGGTGGCAAAGACCTTTTCCAGCTTCCCTTCCCAGGCAGCGAGGGCTTTGTCAATGCTCAGGGAGGCACCATGGTAAAGGAAGGCATCGGTCTGGGTCGAACAGCCGACGACTTCACCGCCCTGGTCGAGCAAAGCCTGCAGGGCCGCAGCGCTGGTCGGGGCGACCAGAAGCGCAGCCGGCTGGGGCCGGAACAGGTCCTCGGGCGGCAGGGTCTCGGCAAAGACAAAGCCGAGGTGCTCGCCGAAACACATCTTGCAGACCGCAACGGCCAGGCCACTGCCCTGGACCGTTGCTGCGGCGGCGATGTGGCCCTCAAGGTGCAGCTTGCGGACGAGGTCGAGGCTGGCCAGATATTCGCTGGCCTCGGGCAAGTAGAGGTCATCCACCGGGACTGGCAGCAGGACGAGGGTCTGGTCCGGCTTTTGCAGGCTGGCGGAAAGGACCTTGCCGGCCGATTCGACCGCAACGGCAAAAGAAACCAGGGTTGGCGGGACATGGAGGTCCATGAAGCTGCCAGACATGCTGTCCTTGCCGCCGATGGCCGCCACACCGAAATCAAGCTGGGCCTGGAAGGCGCCGAGCAGGGCAGCCATTGGTTTACCCCATTTCTGGGCTGTGGTCAGGCGTTCGAAATATTCCTGGAAGGTCAGATAGGCTTGGCGCGGATTGCCGCCGAGGGCGGTGATTTTGGCCAGGGACTGGGCGACTGCGTAATAGGCGCCGTGGAAGGGACTCCAGCTGGACAGGTCGGCATCAAAGCCGAAGGTCATCAGGGTCGTGGCATCGGTTTCACCGTCCAGGACTGGGATCAGGGCTGCCATGCCCTCCTCGGGGGTCAGCTGGCGGCGGCCGCCGAACGGCATCAGGACGGATCCGGCGCCGATCGTGCTGTCAAAGCGCTCGACCAGTCCCTTGCGGGAGCAGGCATTGAGCGCGGCGAGGCGGGCGGAGAGCTGGTCGGCGAAGGTCTCTGTCTCGGCTGGGTAGGCCATCTGGACCTGGTAGCTGCCGGTCTGGGGCTGGTTGAAATAGGTCCGGGTCATGTCGGGCAGCTCGATCGCAACGTCTGCCGCCTGGGGCGCGCCATTGGTATCGATGAAGGCCCGGGCCAGGTCGACAATCGTCCGGCCGCGCCATTGCATGACCATGCGCGGTTCCTCGGTGACCTCGGCCACGACGACAGCCTCGAGATTTTCCCGGGCCGCCGCGGCGATCATGTTGTCCGCATCACCCGACGCCACAACCACAGCCATGCGTTCCTGGGATTCGGAAATAGCCAGCTCGGTGCCGTCGAGGCCTTCGTACTTGCGCGGCACGCGGTCGAGATCGATCCTGAGGCCGGCAGCCAGTTCGCCGATGGCGACGGAAACGCCGCCGGCACCGAAATCGTTGCAGCGCTTGATCAGGGTCGAGACGGCAGGATTGCGGAACAGGCGCTGGATCTTGCGTTCGGTCGGCGGGTTACCCTTCTGGACTTCGGAACCGCAGGTGATGATCGATTCCTCGGTATGGGCTTTCGAAGAGCCGGTCGCACCACCACAGCCATCACGGCCCGTGCGGCCGCCTAACAGGATGACGACGTCGCCGGGGGCCGGAACTTCGCGCCGGACGTTTTCGGCCGGGGCAGCAGCAATCACGGCGCCGATCTCCATGCGCTTGGCAATGTAGCCGGGGTGGTATATCTCTTCGACCTGGCCGGTGGACAGGCCGATCTGGTTGCCATAGGAGCTGTAGCCAGCCGCCGCAGTGGTCGTGATCTTGCGCTGGGGCAGTTTGCCCGGCATCGTCTGGCTGACCGGGACGGTCGGGTCACCGCTGCCGGTGACGCGCATCGCCTGGTAGACATAGGAACGGCCGGAGAGCGGGTCGCGGATCGCCCCGCCAAGGCAGGTGGCCGCCCCGCCGAAGGGTTCGATCTCGGTGGGGTGGTTGTGGGTTTCGTTCTTGAACATCACCAGGTAGTCCTGGCTTGCGCCATTGACCGGGATGCTGACGCGGATGCTGCAGGCGTTGATTTCCTCGGACTCGTCGAGGCCCTGGAGGCGTCCGTCCTGGCGCAGCTGTTTCATCGCCAGGGTGGCCAAGTCCATCAGGCAGACCGGTTTTTCGGCGATCCGGCCCTGGTAGAGGGTCTCACGCCGCTTCTTGTAATCGTCGTAGACCGCCTGCAGGCGCTGCCCCATCGCCTGGTCCTGCGGGATGGCGACCGAGGTGATGCGGGTCAGGAAGGTGGTGTGGCGGCAATGGTCCGACCAGTAGGTATCGAGCACCTTGAGTTCGGTCCAGGAGGGATCGCGCTGTTCCTGCTGGAACCAGCTGCGGGTGAACTGGAGATCAGCCAGCGACATGGCAAAGCCACCCGTTTTCAGCAGGTCGGCCAGGTCATCATCGCTCATCGTGATGAACCCCTCGACGGTCTCGATGTCGGTGGGAGGTTCCAGTTGATCTTCCAGCGTCTGTGGCAGGTCCAGGCTGGCCTCGCGGCTCTCGACCGGGTTGATCAGCCAGCGCTTGATCGTTTCGACGTCTGTTTCGCTCAGGGAGCCGGTCAGGGCGTAGACATGGGCGGTTTTGACCAGAGGGCGTTCGCCGCACGTCATCAGCTGGATGCACTGGGCTGCTGAGTCGGCACGCTGGTCGTACTGACCCGGCAAAGCCTCGACGGCAAATACGACATCATAATCGGAAAAATCCACCAGTCCAACGAAGCAGTCATCCACCGGAGGCTCGGACAGGACATGGGTCTGGGCCAGGGCGAATTCCTCGTCGGTCAGTCCAGACAAGTCATAACGGTTGAAGATCCGGACCGACTCGAGGCCTTTGATCCCCAGGTTTTTCTTCAAGTCAGCCGCCAGACCGGTGGCTTCGACATCGAAGCCCGGGCGTTTGACGACAGTGACACGGCGTACAGTTTCGTTTTTGCTCATGGTTCCACCATTTCCCTGCAAAATGCTTTGTGCGCGGTCTCCCGGCCCAAGGCGGCTCGACGTGCTGTTCTGGTCGTGTGCGTGCGCAGCCAGCAGCCGATTGGCAGCTGGCTGCGCGTGCTGTTGTGACTGTTACTGGTTGGCCAGGTCCTGGAGCAGCGTGGCGCTGCGCTTGAGGAAGGCGGCGAGTTCATCGGCAGTCAGGGAGCCATGGCCGAGGCGGGCCAGATCATACAGATGGCTGGCCAGCTCAGCGGCGCGATCCTTCTGGGCCGGGACATCGGCCATCGCCTTGAGGCGGGCGACCAGCGGCTGGTCCTGGTTGATGACCAGGGTCTGCTCCATCGGGAACAGGCTATCCAAGTCCATTGTATCATCGCCGGAACCCATGCGCTCGAATTGCTTGCGCATTTCCTGCATGCGGCGGGCCTCTTCGGATTCGAGGATCATCGCCGGCAGGGCATCCGCGCCGAGAGTCATCAGCTTGACGACGAGTTTTTCCTTGCCGGTCGCGGTGCGGAACAGCACTTCAACCGCTTCTTTTTGCGATTCATCACCCTGCTCACCGCCGAGATCGGCGTCGACGCGCTTGAACTTGACGCTGTGGTTTTTGTATTCGAGGAAGGACATGAAATGGTTGTCCAGCTCATGGTCCATCACGACCACGGTCAAACCGCGAGCTTTGGCACGCTCGACATAGGCGACCTGCTTGTTGGCATCTGGGGTGTAATGGATCGCTTCGCCCAGTTCGGCCTGGGTTTTATACGTGCCGTCGACCGTCTTGTACAGGGCGATGTCCTTGACCTTGTCGTAGAATTTGTCGTCGCGCATCATGCCGTAGCGGACAAAAACGCCGATATCCTGCCAGTATTTTTCATACTGTTCGCGCTCATTCTTGAACAGGGTATTGAGCTTGTCAGCCACTTTGCGGATGATGTGGCTGGAAAGCTTGGAGACGTACTCGTCGTTTTGCAGGAAGCTTCTCGAGACATTGAGTGGCAGATCCGGACAGTCGAGAGCGCCCTTCAGGAGGAAGAGGAATTCGGGGATGATTTCTTTGATGTTGTCGGCGACGAAGACCTGGTTGTAGTAGATCTTGATCCGGCCTTCCAGGCTCTCATAGACATTGTCGGATTTCGGGAAATACAGGATACCCTTGAGGTTGAAGGGGTAGTCGATGTTGAGGTGGATCCAGAACAGCGGGTCGCGGTAGTCTTTGAAGGTTTTACGGAAAAAGACCTTGTACTCCTCATCTGTGCAGTCCTTGGGGTCCTTGAGCCAGAGCGGCGTAGTGTCGTTGACCGGTTTTTCCGGGGCTTCGTCGCGAAGTTCATCGACAATCGTCTCGTCGTCCGGGGTGACGTCCTTGGCTTCATCCGTCTTTTCTGCCTGGGCCTTTTCGGCCCGCTCAGCTGCAGCCTTGGCTTTGGCCACCTCAGCGACAACGTCCTTGAGATAGATCGGGAAAGGCATGAAATTGCAGTATTTCCCGAGGATTTCCTCGATTTTGGCTGTTGAGATGAAGGCCTTGCCTTCTTCGGAGAGGGTCAGGGTGATGGTGGTGCCGCGGGTTGTCCGTTCAGATGGGCCCATGTCATAGGACATGCCGTCTTCGCTCTGCCAGCTGGCGGCTTCGGCGCCGGGCTGGAAAGACAGCGTATCGATGCGGACCAGGTCCGCGACCATGAAGGCCGAGTAAAAACCAAGGCCGAAATGTCCGATGATACCGGTGGTTTCAGCGCCCTTTTCCTTGTACTTTTCGACAAAATCCATCGCGCCGGAGAAAGCGATCTGGTTGATGTAGGTGCGAATCTCATCGGCCGTCATGCCGATGCCGTTGTCCTGAATCGCCAGGGTACCAGCCTCGCTGTCATAGACGACATCGATGCGATACGCTTCGTCCTCGGGAATCTCGGCTTCACCCAGAATGGAGAGACGTCTGAGCTTGGCGATGGCGTCAGTCGCATTGGAGACGAGTTCGCGCAGGAAAATGTCCTGGTCGGAATACAGCCATTTGCGGATGATTGGGAAGATATTCTCCGTGTTGACTGATACGGTGCCGTGTTCGGTTTGCATGAAAATTTCCTCCTTGTAATACAATACGATTTATCTTGCCGGTTTGTGGACCGGTTTTGTCTGGTTTAGCGGAGCGATGCCTGGCTTTCGAGGTCAGGCGTCTCACTCAAGGGCTGGGCTGGTGTCTATCCAGGTAATCGCGCACGATCTGCTGATAAGCCCGGTTGATCTGGACAAATAGGGGATTCGGGGCCGATGGCAGCTGGACATCTTCAATTGCTGAAATTGGCAGCAGATCGATCGGTGAGCCGGACAGGAATGCCGCATCGGCGGCGCCCTGTGCGATGTCCTGGTAAGTCAGCATTTTTTCGACCAGCTGGCCACCAGCCGCAATGATGGCTGCAGTGACATAGGTGCGGGTAATCCCTTTGAGGATCCGGTTATCTGGCGCGGTGTAGACTACATTGCCTTGAATAAAGAAAAGGTTGGATCGGGATCCCTCGGTCAGCTCGCCTTTTCGGTCAGCCAGCAGCAGCTCGAACAGAGGACCAAACGGACTTCCGGCGGCAAAGCGCTCGGCAACGGCCACTTTGTAGTCACTGTTGATCACCTTGATATTCGGGTTTTCGCGTTCCCAGTTCAGGATACCAGTGGGCACCCCCTGCTGCATCTGATCGGGCGAAGGATAATAGGAAGGGATCTGGTGCAGGATCGTATGCTGCTCTGTCAGGACCAGGCGCAAATTCGATTGCTCGACCTGGTTGGCTTTGATCAGGGACAGGCTGTCCTGATAGAGGTTTTCCGGGATTGCAAACTGCCCGGCGATGGACAATCGCAGGCGTTCGAGATGATCTTCCCAGAAAAGAGGCGTCTGTTCCTCAATACGGATGACCTCGTAGAACATCTTTTCCCCGGTCGGCGCAAAACAAAACTGCGCTGCTGGATCGGCTGCCGCGACCATCTGGCCATCGACAACAATCCAAGCGCCAGTCAATGTATCAATGATTGGGTAAGCCATGATAAAAGCCCCCTCTGGCACAAATCCGTTTGCTTGGGTCAGTCCTGTCCAATAATCGACTGACAGGCTCATCAGCTTGTGCATATGCAAATGATTCAGACAAGCAGGTGTTAATGCTGCTTTAGTCCGAACAGACAGGTATTATACCATATGAATTCTGATTTGGTGTGACTTCGTAAGCGAATGCCCTTGGCACGTTGGCTCTATACTTGATACTGTGAAATATTTGTAAAGAAACAAGGGGGTTGCGCGAGGGGTGGCACCGCGGGCGGAAATTGCACGATCCGGGGCCACCCTGTACTTTCAGGCACGTCGTGGTTCTGTGACGCCTAAGCTTACAGTCGCAGGCTCTCTGAGGTTTGATGGTTCGTTATTACACGAAATTGACCCCGACCCCGTTTTTGAAACTTGTCACGTGGGTATAAAAATTCGCACAATGCTGATGTTGGTTGCAGGTCTGGTTTGTATTCAGGCCGGGGTCCGAAATCGGCAATTGCCGAAATCAGCACCAGAGGTCGCGCGAGGGGTGCGTCCGAAACCGGCAATTGCCGAAATTAGCACCGGGGGTCGCGCGAGGGGTGCGCCCGAAATCGGCAATTGCCGAAATCAGCACCGGGGGTCGCGCGAGGGGTGCGCCCGAAATCGGCAATTGCCGAAAATAGCACCAGGGTTAGAGGAGCGGATAAAAACACTGGTGCACCGTGTGATGCTACAGTCTCAGGGTTTTTCAGGCAACTACAGGACTTATTGCCGGTTTTCTACCCCGACCTTGAAAAGGAATTTGCCGAAGCGAGGTCGGGGTCCGAAATCGGCAATAAGTCATACTTTTGTCCGCAGGCCTTACAGCCGCAGGCATTTTCAGCCGAAGCGAATCAAACGATGAAACAATCTACCCTGCGTCCGAAATCGGCAATTGCCGAAATTAGCACCGGGGGTCGCACGAGGGGTGCGTCCGAAACCGGCAATTGCCGAAGTTAGCACCGGGGGTCGCGCGAGGGGTGCGTCCGAAATCGGCAATTGCCGAAATTAGCACCAGGGACACCCCTTACAATCATCTGACAGCAAACCTTGCAACCACCACCGGTTCCAAGGGGGCTTATTTGTTGGATGCAAGGTTGCATCCGTTCATTGCTTTTCACGGTGATAGGCAAAGAGCCCCCCTGCCACCCCATGACAAAGCAACAGACAGGCGCTATAATAATACGGTCTGATCCCGCGAAAACGGGTTCTGTATGCAAAACTATGAATATTTATGCATATTTCTGGAGGTGCCCCGATGGCCAAAGAAAGAATTCTCCTCGCATATTCCGGCGGTCTCGATACGTCGATCATCATTCCCTGGCTGCTAGAGCATTACGACTGCGAAGTCGTCGCCATGGCTGGTGAGGTCGGTCTCGGACTCGATCATGAAGCCCTGAAGGCCAAAGCGATGAAGTGTGGGGCCGTTGCCTGCTACATCGAAGACATTGCCGAGGAATTCATCACCGACTATGTCTACCCGACGCTCAAAGCTGGTGCTGTCTACGAAGGCAAATACCTGCTCGGCACGTCTTTTGCCCGCCCGGTCATTGCCAAGCGCATGGTCGAAATCGCCCGCCGCGAAAATTGCACGGCGATTGCCCACGGCGCGACCGGCAAGGGCAACGACCAGGTCCGTTTCGAACTGACCGTCAAAGCGCTGGCTCCGGATCTTAAGATCATCGCTCCCTGGCGCATCTGGGACATCAAATCACGCGATGAAGAGATCGATTATGCCAACGAACGCGGCATCCCGGTTCCGGTCACCAAGGCCAATAACTATTCGATGGACCAGAACCTCTGGCACCTGAGCCATGAGGGCATGGACCTCGAAAGCCCGGCCAACGAACCGCAGTATGAGAAGATCCTGGAAATGTGTGTCACGCCGGAAAATGCCCCCGACCAGCCGGCCTATGTCGAAATCGAGTTCGAAAAAGGCATCCCGGTCAAAGTGGACGGTGAGGCTCTGGCTCCGGTTGACCTCCTGAAGCGCCTGAACGAAATCGGCGGCGCCAATGGGGTCGGTATTGTCGACCTCGTCGAGAACCGTCTGGTCGGCATGAAGTCGCGCGGTGTCTATGAAACACCCGGCGGTACCCTGATGTATGCGGCGCATCGCGAGCTCGAACTGCTCTGCATCGACCGTGACACCCTGCACTACAAAGATGTCCAGGCCCAGCGCTATGCCGAGCTGGTCTATTTCGGCCAGTGGTTCCATCCGCTGCGTGAAGCCATGGACGCCTTCTTTGACAAGACTCAGGAGACCGTCACCGGCAAGGTCCGCCTCAAGCTCTACAAGGGCAATGTCTTCCCGGCTGGCACCACCTCCCCCTTCTCCCTCTACCAGGAAGAACTCTCGACCTTTGCCGAGGACGAGGTCTACAACCAGGCCGATGCCACGGGCTTCATTAACCTGTTCGGCCTGCCGATGAAAGTCGTTGCCCAGATGAAGCAGCGCAACGGACTGCTCTGATATGACCAAAAAAATGTGGGACGGCCGCTTTGCCAAAGCGACAGACCTGGCCGTCAATGCTTACAACTCTTCGATCGCCTTTGACGCCCGGATGTTCCGCCAGGACATCCGGGGCAGTCAGGCGCATGCCCGCATGCTCGGTTCGATCGGCATCCTCACTATGGAGGACGTCGAGGCGATCGTGACTGGGCTCAGCCAGATCGGTGCGGATATCGAAGCTGGTCACCTGGCCTTCGATCCCAATGCCGAAGACATCCACATGTTCATCGAGGCTGAACTGACAGCCCGGATCGGCGACGCCGGCAAGCGCCTGCATACCGGTCGCAGCCGCAATGACCAGGTAGCTCTTGATTTGCGTCTCTACTTGCGCGACGAAGCCCAGGTCATCCGCGAAAGCATGCTCCAGCTTTACGGCGTCCTTATGAATTTGGCCGAGCTGAACACTGAGACGATCCTGCCCGGCTACACCCATCTTCAGCGGGCCCAGCCGATTACCTTTGGCCATCACCTGATGGCCTATATCGAGATGTTGGCGCGAGACATCAGCCGGCTCGATGACTGCGTGCGGCGCATGGATGTCCTGCCACTCGGCTCCGGGGCCCTGGCCGGAACGACCTATCCGCTCGACCGGGCGATGGTTGCGCGCGAGCTGGGTTTTGCCGCGATCACCCAGAACAGCCTCGATGGTGTGTCTGACCGCGACTTTGCGATCGAACTGGCAGGAGTGCTGTCGAT
This sequence comes from uncultured Mageeibacillus sp., assembly GCA_964528645.1. Classification (GTDB taxonomy): domain Bacteria; phylum Bacillota; class Clostridia; order Saccharofermentanales; family UBA5734; genus UBA5734. The sequence goes on from CAZGSR010000003.1 coordinate 78,161, forward strand.
TTTCATGATGCACCTGTCGCGTTTGAGCGAGGAGGTCATCCTCTGGTCGAGCCAGGAATTCGCCTTCATCGAGCTTGACGATGCCTTCAGCACCGGTTCCTCGATCATGCCGCAGAAGAAAAACCCCGACGTGGCTGAGCTGACCCGTGGCAAATCAGGGCGTGTCTTTGGTTCGTTGATGACCTTGCTGACGATGATGAAAGGGCTGCCCCTGGCCTATAACAAGGACATGCAGGAAGACAAGGAAGCCATTTTTGATGCGATCGACACGGTTCTTTTATGCCTGCCAGCCTTCACGGGTATGATGGCCACGTTGACCGTCCGCCCGGACCGCATGCGCCAGGCGGCTGCCGGTGGTTTCACCAATGCCACCGACCTGGCCGATTACCTGGTCAAAAAAGGCCTCCCCTTCCGCGAGGCTCACGAGGTGTCCGGCAAGCTGGTCAAGCTCTGTGTCTCCAGAACCTGTGCCCTTGAGGACCTGGCACTCGATGAATTCAAGCAATATTCCAGCCTGATCGAGATCGATATCTATGATGCGATCAGTCTGGAAACGTGTGTTTCGCAGCGCCAGATCACCGGCGCCCCCAATGCCGACACCGTCCGGGCAGCGATTGCCCATGCCCGGCAGCGGTTTGCTGGCTAAACGACAGAAAGACGTTCATGCGCAATAAGATTTTCGTCATCGTATTTGTTTCACTGGTCCTTGTTTTAGGTGGATTCATCCTGGGCTTCCGCAACCAAGAGGAATTTTCGGTTCTGGAAAACCGCGATCTGGCAGCCTCCGAGCCATTCACGATCGCCAATTGGCTCTCAACTGATTTCCAACAAAGCATCGAAAGTGTCCTGGCGGACCATTTCCCCAAGCGCAACGTGTGGGTGAAATCCTATACCCGGATGCAGTACCAACTGACCTTGCTGACGCGCCAGGCGCTGGGCAAGGGTCCCTCGAGCCAGATCGTCGTCGTGCCCGATCCGACTACACCGTCGACCACGCCATCCGGCACAAACGGTGAGCCAACAGCAACACCGACCCCGGCGGTGACGATCAAGCCAGTTGAGACAGAGCCGGTTGAGGTGGAGAGCCCCTATGACTTCAACAGCGAATACGTCGATTTCATTGGTGTCGAAGAAAAACAGCTGGCACCGAACACACCGATCACGGTGACGCCGGTCAATGCGGAGGTCAGCCTGATGCAGATCGCCGATGATCTGCGCCTGGCTCGAGCAGCAGTGGATTTCAATCCCGACCAGCTCTATGTGGTGAACAAGAATGTCGAATTTTTCAACGACTTTGCCAATTCGATTGCACCCCGGCAGGAGATGGTTTTCCTGATTGAAACACCGCGCCTGAGCCATCTGGTCTATCCGCAGAGCAATCTGGGCACGATCCAGACCACACTGGACAACATCCAAGTGCCGCACGACATTTTCCGGATCGAGTCACCTACCGACCTGGTCAACAATTTCTATCGCACCGACCACCACTGGACCGATCTGGGCGCCTACAAGGGCTATGTCAGCCTGATCCGCTTCCTCTACGGCCCGGACGAACCAGTGCTGGAGCCAGTTAACCGAGTCAGCTTCAACCGCGTGGCCCTCGAAGGTTCCCTGGCCCGCATGGCAGCCCTGTCGCTCGACATCCAGCCCGACCCGATGAACATGCTGCTCTTTGATTATCCGAAAATGGACATCCTGGTCAACGGTTCTAAGCCGGCTGAATATGGCAATATCTCCCTCTATCTGGCTGATGACCAGCCCAAGGAACGGGGCTATGATCACTACAACCACCTACTGCAAAAGCGTGAACCGTTTATTGAATTCAATACCGGACGCGAAGATCGTGGTGATATCCTGATCATTTCCGACTCGATGAGCAATCCGATCCGCCAACTCGTGGCCAGCCATTTCCGCAGGACCGTTTTCGTCAATCTGGAAAAGATGATGCAATCGGATGAAGACTACGACTTCAAAATAAGCGATTATTTGGAGGAAAATGAGATCGATCAGGTCTTGTTCTTGTTGTCGAGTGAGAACATTCTGCTCGGAGCCGAGATGAAGTACGTCTGGGAGAACCCCTGATCCATCAGGGAAGAGATGCATGAACCTGTACCAAAAAGAGGCTGGCGATTATTCGCCAGCCTCTTCTTCTTCCAGTTCCAGTTTGCCGGCCTTGTCTTGCCAGTAGCGGACCTCGTCATCGAGGCCGAGCATGCGGTAGAGCATGATCTTGCCGTGGCAGGCGTCGAGATTGTCCGGGTCGAGGATGAGGGCGGCGTCGTAGAGGCGGTTGGCCTCGTCGAATTCGTTGAGCTGGACCAGGGTGTTGGCTTTGCCGACCAGGGCACCGACATGGTCTGGCATCAGGCGCAGGGTCTGTTCAAAGACCTGGTTGGCCTGGTCGAATTCGCTGCGGAAATAGTGGATGATGCCTTTGTTGCAGAGGGCATCGGCATAGTCCGGTGACTCGGCGATGGCTCGGTTGACCAGCTCGATGGCCCGGTCCTCGTCGCCGTCGAGGTGGCTGAGGTACGAGAGCTCATTGAGAGCGAAGGGATTGTCCGGCTCCATCGCGACGGCTTTGTTCAACAGGTGGCGCGCTTTGTCGTCTTCGTTGCGGCGCATGGCGATCATGCCCAGGATGACATAGGCGCTGACAAAGCTGCTGTCGAGGCGCAGGCATTCGCGGCAGGCTTTTTCGCAGTCATCGAGATAACCGGCGGCAAACAGGACATCGGCGATTTCGTAATAGACTTCCGGGTCATCGGGATAGGTCCGGCGCAAACGCTGGAAACTTTCCAGAGCGGCGAAGTCATGGCCGAGCATGGAGAGGCATTTGCCCTGACCGCGCATGGCATCGTAGCGCAAGGGGTCGAGTTCAAGCGTTTTCTCGAAATCGACCAGGGCGTCTTTGTAATTGCCAATCTGGAGCAGGACAAAGGCCCGGGCCAGGTAGCTGTTGGGATTGTCCGGGTCCATGGTCACGGCCAGCTGGGCATCGGCCATGGCCTTTTCGTTGTCACCGAGCAGGAAGTGGGCATTAGAACGCAGGGTGTAGCCGGCAAAATCGTGTGGGTAGCGCTCAATCAGGAATTCACTGACCAAAAGGCTCTCTTCGATCCGGCCAATCCGCTTGAGGATCCGGGCTTTGACGGCCAGGATTTCATAGAGCTCATCGACCTGGGGCAGGCTTTCTTCGATCCAGTCGAGCGCCTCGGTGAATCGGTTGTCAAACTCGAGCGCGAGGATCGCCTCGAGATGATATTCCAGACCAGAACCGTATTCAGGATGGTCCCGGCAAAGCTCCTGCCAGTCCCGGGCCGCGACAAGAACCTGGTCAACCGAACGCAGCTGTCGGGCCAGACTGATGCGGATCAAAAAGTCCATTCGCAGGAGGGTGGCTTCGGCCATGCCAGCCTCCCGGGCAGCAGCGAGGTCATGGCGGCAACGGGCGATGTGCTCCGGAGTGATCTCAGGCAGGCGAGCGGTCAGGAACAGGCGCAGGACATAGGCCCAGCGCCGGGTCAGGCGAAAATCATAAGCATAGGCAGCCTTGGGCCGCAGGTCCAAGGGCCCCGACTCGCCGGATTCGATGCCTTCGATGACAGCATTGACGTGATCGACGGCAAATTCCAGGCTGCCGGTCTCAGCGGAGAGCAGCAGTTCCACCAGCCATTCGATTCGCATCGGCGGATCAGCCAGGTCGACTTGGGCCAGCTTGTCGCGGGCAGCGTCCGGTTCTTCGCGCAGCAGCAAGATAGCAGCCTGGAGGATGAGGTAGAGCCGGTACCAGGGACCCGATTTCTTGCCAGGGAAAGGTGGCAGCTCCTGCGCGCCAATCAGAACCGACCGGATCTCGATCGTTTCCTCGAAAAAGCGCTCATAGGCCTGTGAACTCATAATCGGCATCGTCGTGTATTCCTGCCGTCAGTTTTTCATGCTGTGGATGGGGGCTGGGATTCGGCCGCCCCGTTCGATGAAGGCGGCTGAAGAGGCCGGATTGACGGCCATGATCGGAGCCGAGCCCAAAAGTCCGCCGTAGTGGACCTTGTCACCGACGGTCTTGCCCGGAACCGGGATGATGCGCACAGCCGTGGTCTTGTTGTTGAAGGTGCCGATCGCCATTTCATCGGCGATGATGGCGGAAATGGTCGTCGCGGGCACATCACCGGGGACGGCGACCATATCGATGCCGACCGAGCAGACCGAGGTCATGGCTTCGAGTTTTTCCAGGCTGAGGGCGCCCAGCTCGACGGCAGCGATCATGCCTTCGTCTTCACTGACCGGGATGAAGGCACCGGACAGGCCGCCGACATAGGAGGAAGCCATGGTGCCACCCTTTTTCACAGCGTCATTGAGCATCGCGAGAGCGGCCGTCGTACCCCAGGCACCGGCTGTCTCGAGACCGAATTCCTCGAGGATGCGGGCGATCGAGTCGCCAACGACTGGCGTCGGGGCCAGGGACAGGTCGATAATGCCAAACGGCACACCGAGCCGTTTGCTGGCTTCGCGGGCGACGAGCTGGCCGACGCGGGTGATCTTGAACGCAGAGCGCTTGATCGTCTCGGCAACATGCTCGAGATCCTGGCCGCGGGTGGATTCGAGAGCGGTCTTGACCACACCGGGGCCACTGACACCGACATTGATCACGCACTCCGGCTCGCCTGGGCCGGTGAAAGCGCCAGCCATGAACGGGTTGTCCTCCGGGGCATTGGCAAAGACGACGAGCTTGGCACAGCCGAAAGCATCCTGGGCTGCTGTTTTTTCCGCCAGATCCTTGATGATCGTGCCCATCAGGCGCACGGCGTCCATATTGATCCCGGTGCGTGACGTGGCGAGATTGACCGAGGAACAGACGAGGTTGGTCGTTGACAAGGCCTCGGGGATCGACTCGATCAGACGGCGGTCGGAGTCGGTGAATCCTTTGTGGACGAGGGCCGAGTAGCCGCCGATGAAATTGACCCCGATCGTCTCGGCAGCGCGATCGAGTGCCCGGGCATACATCGTGTAGTCCGTCGAGTCACCGGATGCGGCCACCATCGAGATCGGGGTGACGGAGACGCGTTTGTTGATGATCGGGATACCGAACTCATGGCTGATGTCCTCGCCCGTTTTGACGAGGTGTTCCGCTTTGCGGCAGATTTTATCATAGATGCGCTGACAGGCCCTTTCGGAAGAATCCGAAGCGCAATCGAGCAAGTTGATCCCCATTGTGATCGTGCGCACATCGAGGTGCTGCTCACGGAACATGCTCAGGGTTTCCAGGATTTCGAAATCGTTAAACATGGTGTTTCCCCATAACTCTCCAAGATAGGCTCAGACGCGATGCATAGCCTTGAAAATGTCGGAATGCTGGACACGGATCGCCAGACCCATCTCGTCACCGAGTGCTTCCAGCCGGCTGCCCAGCTCCTTGATGTCGATCGGCATCGTGCTGTAGTCGACCAGCATGATCATGGTGAAAACATCCTGGAGGATGGTCTGGGAGATGTCGTTGATGTTGACCGACAAGGCTGCCAGCTCGGTGGCCACACGGGCGATGATTCCGACCCGGTCCTGGCCGACGACGGTGATCACGGCGGTCTGCTTGTTTGAATCTGACATGGGGCTTACCTCATTCTCTTTTTTGTATCACTCTATTGTAACCATCTTGGGCCATGGTGCAAAGCATCCTCGGGCTGACGGTTTCCACAAATCAAGCCCCTGCTGTCAGGTATTTTCTTATCAGATGGCATAGGTGCGGCCCGGCTGGGCAATTTCTGCGTTGGGGAAGTGGGTTCTGGCCTCGGCGAGGGATTCTTCCGGATCGAAAAACGGCAGCAGATGGATCAGGAGCAGGCGGTGGACCCGGCCGTCCGAGGCGATCTGGCCACATTCGGCTGCGGTCAGGTGGACCATGGCCGGCGCACGCAGGCGTTCGAGCGATCCGGCATCCATCAGGGCCAAGTCTGCCATGCGCAGCAGCGGTGCGAGGTTGGCGCACGGGATTGTGTCCGCTGTGGTAGCCAGGACTTTACCGTCCTTTTCAATCCGCAGGCCGTAGGTTTCAAAGGGGTGCTGTGTGGCAAAGCAACGGATGGTCGCGCCAAACAACTCGAATGACTGGTCGTCCTTGAGGGTGTGCTGTTTGAAATTGTCCGGGCTTTCCAGGGCGATGGCCAGGGGCTGGGGTGTAGCCGGCGACCAGAGGGGGATTTTGCCAATCGGCTGGCCGAATTTGCGGCCCAGGTCCATGGCGTACTTGAGCACACCAATGTCACTGGTGTGGTCGGAATGGAGATGGGTCAGGATGATCGCCTCGAGCTGGTCGAGGCGGATATGCTCCTGCAGGCGGGACAGAACGCCACTGCCACAATCGATCAGGACGTGATGGCCGTCGATCTCCAGCAGATAGCCGGAGGTCGCGGTGCCGGGGGCCGGGAATGCGCCAGAAGCGCCGAGAATGGTCAGTTTCATCATGGAACACCTCCCTGGGATTGTTGTGTGGTAAGGTTCTTTGGTTATCAATCAGCACCCGGGTTAAGGACGCTGCGTTTTAATGAGTCCATCCGGGCTGAGCAAATAGCCGACAGGGATGTCTCTGTCACCGGCAGGTATCTGGCTCAGGATCTGGAACGGATAGGCAATCCCGACCAGGATCGGCCTGTCTGATGGGTTTTGCGCCAGGCGCCGGGCGAGGTAATGGTCATAGTAGCCCTGGCCCCAGCCGAGGCGATTGCCCGCTCGGTCGAAGCCGAGGCCGGGCAACAGGATCAGGTCCGGATCACAGGTCACCAGACCGTTCTGGGGGGTCGCAGCAGCAGGTTCACGGACACCAAAGTGGCTCTGGACAAGCAAGCTGGCCGGATCAAGCTGGTCTGGCATGGCCAGGAACTCGAGATCGGTGCGACCCTCAGACCGGATCATGCGGGGAAAACACAACCGAAATCCTCGCGAACGCAAAGTTTCCCAGACTGGCTGGAAATCGACTTCCTGGCGCATGGCGTTGAAAAGTCCAATCTCAGGAGTCTTTTTTATAATCGGCGTTGCTGGGTCGAGCTGGTCGGATGAAAACATGGTGAGCAATTTGCTGGCGAGCAACTGCTGGCCGATAGCCTCAGACCAGGCAGTGGCTTGCTTTGGATCGAGCAGCTCGCGCACACGTGCCAGTTGCTGGCGCAAAGCCTGCTTTTCAGCTTGCAGGTCAGCCACTCGTTCAGCAGATGGCTGCATGACTGGACCGGCTTGATCGGGTACTGATTCGGATTGAACGTTCACGGATAACCCCCTCCCTACTTGGCTGATGACTGTCATCACCCTATCATAGTCTGGCGAAAGATGCGAAAACACCGGTTACCAGTCTTTCCCCGAGCCAGACAGCAGGCTAGAATGAGATGGAATGAATCCAATTAAGCAAGAAAAGCAGGTACTCTCATGCGCACCACTCATGTCCAGATTGTCATGCATTCTCACGTCAATAATACCAACCGGCTGTTTGGCGGCCGGCTGATGGAATGGATCGATGTCACGGCAGCCTCAGCCGCCCGCCGCCACGCAGCCGGCGAAGTGACGACCGCCACCGTCGATGCCCTGGAATTCATCGCCCCCGTCTACCTCAACGATTTGCTGATCCTCGAGGCCGAGGTCACCTGGACCGGCCGGACCTCGATCGAAGTACGCGTGCAGACCTACTGTGAGGCACTCAACGGTGATCAGAAACTGGTCAACCGGGCCTACTTGCTGTTTGTGGCAGTCGACGAAGAAGGCAAACCCAAACCGGTGCCACCGTTCATTCCGAACGGAATTGTCCAGCAGAAGGAATGGGAAAACGCCCTGTTGCGCCGCGAATACCGGCTCAAGCTGCGCGAAGAATGTAACCAGCTGGCCGAACTGCAAAAGGAACATGGCTGCCGGGTCAGGCTCTGAGCGGTCCTTTCCGGTTGAGTGAAATCTGATCAACCAGCCAGGCGGTCAATGGCTGCTCACCAGGGCTCGCCGGCACCGAGGCGCTCAATCATCTCGTAGGAGAGATTAATAGCGGCGGCACCGACTGCATCGTGCAATTGTTCATTACGCCGGAATGCGGCCACGGGATAGACAGGGAGCGGCTGATGCATCAGCCAGGCCAGGACCAACTGGCTGATGCTGTAGCCAGTTTCCTTTTGCAGCTGACGCAAAGCCTCGGCGCGCCTTTTATTCAGGTCGTTCTCATAATAGCGGCGCAGCTTTTCGGTTAATTCACAGGTATTCTGCAAATATTTGCTGAAATAACCCTTGCCCAGTGAAGAATAAGGCATCACCGTCAATTGCTCCTGTCGGAACAAATCCCAGGCCGGCCAGTCCATCGCCACCAAATTCGGATCACTGGCGGCCTGGTCGTTGTAGCGGACCAGGCTCCAGCGGTTCTGGACAGCCACCAGGCCACGGTCACTGGGCTGTTTTTCCAGGGCAATGGCTTCGCGGATCCGGTCGGTCGACCAGTTGGAAAGGCCGAAATAGCGAATCTTTCCTTTGCGGCGAAAGTCGCGCAGGATATCGAGCAGGGCGTCAACGGGCTGGCTGGGATCATCGCGATGCAGGTAATACAGGTCGATTGTCTCCCGCCCCAGCGTGGCAAGGCTCAGGTCCAGCTCCACTTCGATTTCATTCCGGTCGATGTGGGCGGGCGCAAAATCTGCACTCAGGGTGTGTCCACCTTTCGTACTGACCAGCATGTCTTTGGCCTGGGCGGATTCCCTGAGCCAGCGGCCGACAATCTGCTCGGCCACGTTCTGGTCGTCTGGCCGCTGTTTGCAATAACTGTTGGCCGTGTCGAGCAGGTTGCCATCATGCTCGGCAAAATGGTCCATCAGGCGCAGCGCTTCCGCTTCGGTATGCTGGCAAAAATTCCCGGTGCCCATGACAATCCCGGATATCCACCAGTCTGTGATGGGCATTTTCCATTTGCGCATGTCGTGTCCTCCTCAGGGTGCAAGGGAATATTGGTTTTACCCTAATTATTGATCGCTTTTTGCTAGCGCTTCCAATTCTATTAAGTATCTATCATAGTCAGACATGAAGCGACGGTCCTGGATGATGCGATATTTTTCGAATTCACTTTCAGCATGCAGTTTTGCAATTTCTGCTGAGACTTTACCAGCATCTTTAAGTAAACCATATTCGAACATTTCGATAAATGAATTCAGGCGAATTTCCCAGTCTTGCATCGTCAACGGAATTTTCCGCTGCGCCATATTTTCTGCAAAATCTAAATAGGAGTTAACCAGCCGGTTAAGTTGTCCTAATTCAAATTCAGATTTTGATAGAATTTGCGCTCACTCGCCCGGATTTCCCGAATCCTGGCTAGCTGTTCCTCAAAATATTTATCGGTCAAAAAGGATCCGCTTTTTATTCGCTCATCGTCCATGACCCACCCTTTGATGGTGTAGTCTTTTGCGATCTGGTTCACCCACTTGCGAAATTGGACAGCACGTTCGGAGTTGACTTTGAAACCCACAGCAATGATCATTTGTAAGGCGTAATGATTTGTATTGTATTCTTTGCCATCAGAGGCAGTTATTAAGTATTTCTTAATAACTGAATGAGGCTCCAATTCCGAATCATCAAAAATCTTTTTAATGTGTTGATTAATGGCAGGAACTGATACATCATAAAGTGTAGCCAACATTTTTTGTGTCAGCCAGATATTCTCGTCTTCATACCGCATATCAAAGCTATCTTGACTGTTACCAGTAGACGCGATAAAAGTCAGGTATTCGGCAGCAGAACTGCGAATTGATATTTCAGTTTTCTCACGCTTTGCCAATCGATCACTCCTTTTTTGTTTATCAATACGGTAACAGATTCTTTGTCCAGAATGCAAAGGCAGACAGCATGGTCTGCTGTCTGCCAGTCAATTGAACTAAGATGAATTGAACGTCTCGCATCGGAAACTGTGCTGATTGAGCGTGTTATTCCTACGAGAAAACCCAGGGTTGAGGTCTGCTATCAGGCCTTGCCGTCGCAGCCGAGGACGTTGGTGATCTTGCGGGCAACCATGTCCTTGATCGCCTTGCGAGCCGGAGCCAGGTACTGGCGGGGATCGAAGTGGCTCGGGTTGTCGGCGAAGTACTTGCGGATGGTGGCGGTCATGGCCAGGCGCAGGTCGGAGTCGATGTTGATCTTGCAGACGGCGCTCTTGGCAGCCTGGCGCAGCATGTCTTCCGGGATGCCGATGGCGTGGTCCATCTTGCCGCCGTTGGCATTGATCATGTCAACAAATTCCGGGATGACGGAGCTGGCACCGTGCAGGACGATCGGGAAGCCAGGCAGGCGGCGTTCAATTTCCTCGAGGATATCGAAGCGCAGCTGGGGCTTCTGGCCGGGCTTGAATTTGAAGGCGCCGTGGCTGGTGCCGATGGCGATGGCCAGGGAGTCACAGCCGGTGCGGGTGACGAAGTCCACGACCTGGTCGGGATTGGTGTAGGAGGCATCTTCGGCGGAGACATTGACGTCGTCTTCGACGCCGGCGAGGCGGCCGAGCTCGGCTTCAACGGTGACGCCGCGGGCATGGGCATATTCGACGACCTTTTTGGTCAGCTCGACGTTTTCTTCATAGCTGTGGTGGGAGCCGTCGATCATGACAGAGGTGAAACCGCCGTCGATGCAATCTTTGCAAAGCTCGAAGGAGTCGCCGTGGTCGAGATGGAGGGCGATCGGCAGATCGGTGACCTGGAGGGCAGCTTCAACGAGCTTGACCAGGTAGGTGTGGTTGGCATATTTACGGGCGCCGGCAGAAACTTGCAGGATCAGGGGGGCGTTGAGTTCCTTGGCTGCTTCGGTGATACCCTGAATAATTTCCATGTTGTTGACGTTGAAAGCACCGATGGCATAGCCACCCTCATAGGCTTTCTTGAACATTTCCGTCGTGTTTACCAGTGGCATAGTAATCTCCTTTACCTGTTTCCATTCACATGGCATTCGTGGTGGTCAAGGCTGCCTGAAACAAGCGGCGCTTGATGGTCCTTTTCCATTTTAGAGGGTTTGCATCCTCCAGTCAACGATAAATCATTTTGCGAGTCATGCCGCCATCGATCACCAGGGTTTGGCCGGTGATGAAGCCTGCATCCGGGCTGGCCAGGAAAAAGCAGGCGGCGACGATATCAGCTGGGCGGCCGATCCGGCCGGCTGGATGCTGATGATGTTCTTCCTCCGGCCAAATTGCAGGATCGGGCCTCCCCTTCTGCCATTCTGTGGTGTCAATCCAGCCGGGGGCGATGGCGTTGACCCGGATGCCATGCTCACCTAATGAAATGGCCATGGCGTGGGTCAGGGCCACGATACCTCCTTTGCTGGCGGCATAACCTTCGGACTGCGGCTCGGACTGGTAGGCCCGGGTCGAAGCCAGATGGATCACACAACCGCCCACCTGGGTCAGGGACTCTTTCAGCAGGCGGGTCAGATGAAAGGGGGCAGCCAGATTGACTGCCAGGACCTGGTCAAAAGCAGTGGGGTCTGCCCCAAAGACCTGGGCAGTATGGGCATTGGCAATGGCGGCATTGTGGATCAGGACATGAAGGCCAGCCGGGGCCAGGGTCTGAGTCTGATGGGCCAGGCGTTCAATCTGGGCCTGGTCAGACAGATCAGCCAGGATAAATGTCGCACCCAGCTGTTGCTCAGCCAGGATTGCCAGCGTCTCCTCCCCTGCTTCCTGGTCGCGGTCAGCAAAAACGACCTGTGCCCCAGCCTGGGCGAAGCTCAGGGTCAGGCAACGACCAATGCCGGCACCACCGCCGGTGATCAGGACGGTGTGACCAGAGTAATCAGGCCGGTAAGCCGGGGTCTGCAACCGTTCCACTGGGCTCACAGGGTACGCAGCTCGGCCAGGCGTTCACTGGCATTCTGCAACATGGCGGTATATCGGCCGATCTTTTCGCGTTCAGCATCGATGACCTTGGCCGGAGCTTTAGCGACGAATTCAGCATTGTCGAGCTTGGCATTGACACGGGCAACCTCGTTTTCCAGGTTGGCTTTTTCCTTTTCCAGACGTTCGATTTCCTTGCCGAGATCGATCAGGTCGGTCAGGGGGATGAAAATTTCGCCAGCTGTAAAGATGGCCGTGACTGCAGTCGAGGGGATATCCGTTTTGTCCGCCTGAGTTTTGACCGATTGGACGCTGGCCAGACGCTGCAGGAAAGCTTCACTGGCCTCAAACATGTGTCGGGTGGCTTCGTCCGGCGAGACGACAATGATGCTGGCTTTTCTGGACGGCGGCACGTTCATGTTGGTGCGCACATTGCGGATTTCACGGATCGCGTCCATCAGGATCGCCATCTGGCGCTCGGCCTCAGGGAAATTCAGCGCATCGTCCTGGACTGGCCAGTCACTGACCATGATCGATTCGGCTGGCTGGATCAGGTGGCCATGGATCGCCTCGGTGACGAAAGGCATGAACGGATGCAGCAGGCGCAGGGCTTCGACCAGGACTTGGTTTAAAACCGACTGGGCGACGAGACGGCCGTGTGAACCTTTGTCGTAAAGACGCGCCTTGGCGATCTCGATGTACCAGTCACAGTATTCCTCCCAGAGGAAGCTGTAGATCTTTGAAAGGGCAACACCGAGATCGTAATTGTCGAGATTGGTCGTCACTTCGGTTTTCAAGGTCTGGAGCCGCGAGAGGATCCAGCGGTCTTCGAGGACATAGTCCGCAGACGAGACAGCGGAGAAATCCATTTCGTCGTCAAAATTCATGACCACGAAGCGGAAGGCGTTCCAGATCTTGTTGATGAAATTGCGACCGGCTTCGATTTTCTCTTTGGAGAAGCGCAAGTCGTTGCCGGGGGCGTTGCCAGTGACCAGGGCATAGCGCAGAGCGTCAGCGCCGAGTTCGTCGATGATTTCCAGCGGATCGATGCCATTGCCCAGGGATTTGGACATCTTGCGCCCTTTTTCGTCGCGGACGATGCCATGGATGAAGACCGTATGGAACGGGGTCTGACCGGTGTGGGCCAGTCCGGAGAAAATCATGCGCGCGACCCAAAAGAAAATGATGTCGTAGCCCGTGACCAGGACGCTGGTGGGGTAGAAATACTTCAGGTCCTCGGTGTCATGGGGCCAGCCGAGGGTCGAGAACGGCCACAAGGCGGACGAGAACCACGTGTCGAGGGTGTCTTCATCCTGGGCGAGGTGGGTGCTGCCACATTCTGGGCAGACCGCAGGCTTTTCGCGGGCAACGACGGTATGATCGCAGCCCTGGCAGTAATAGGCTGGAATGCGATGGCCCCACCAGAGTTGCCGGGAAATGCACCAGTCACGGATGTTTTCCATCCAGTTGAAATACGTCTTGTCAAAGCGTTCGGGCACAAAGCGGGTTTCTTTGCTCTTGACGACCTCGATCGCCGGCTCGGCCAGGGGTTTCATTTTGACAAACCATTGGAAAGACACGCGCGGTTCGACGACGGTCGAGCAGCGGTAACAGGTGCCGACATTGTGCTTGTGCGGCTCGGTTTTTTCTAAAAGGCCCTGGGCTTCGAGGTCGAGGAGGATTTGCTTTCTGGCCTGCTCGCGGGTCAGGCCGGCATAGGCTCCGCCGTGCTCATTGATATGGGCATCCTCGGTCAGGACATTCTGCACCGGCAGGTTGTGGCGCAGGCCGACTTCGAAGTCGTTCGGGTCGTGGGCTGGCGTGATCTTGACGACACCCGTGCCAAATTCGCTTTCAACATAGGTGTCTGCGATGATCGGGATGGTCCGTCCGGTCAGCGGCAGGATGACGTGCTGGCCGATCAGGTGCTGGTAGCGTTCGTCTTCGGGATGGACGGCGACAGCCGTGTCGCCGAGCAGCGTTTCCGGGCGCGTCGTGGCCAGGACGAGGTAGCCTTCCCCTTCCACCAGCGGATAACGCAGATGGTAAAAATGGCTGTTCTTTTCTTCGTATTCGACCTCGGCGTCAGAAATGGACGTCAGGCAGGTCGGACACCAGTTGATGATCCGCTCGCCACGGTAAATCAGACCCTTTTCAAAGAGGCGGATGAAGACCTCCTGGACGGCATCGGAACAACCCTCGTCGAGGGTAAATCGTTCGCGGCTCCAGTCACAGGAGGAGCCAAGGCGTTTGAGCTGCTCGATGATCCGGCCGCCATACAGGCGCTTCCATTCCCAGGCGCGCTCGAGGAATTTCTCGCGGCCGAGGTCCTCTTTGCCGATGCCTTCCTGGCGCATGGCTTCGACGATCTTGGCTTCGGTCGCAATCGAGGCATGGTCAGTGCCAGGCAGCCAGAGTGCAGCATAGCCCTGCATGCGCTTGAAGCGGATCAGGATATCCTGCAGCGTATTGTCCAGGGCGTGGCCCATGTGCAGCTGGCCGGTGATGTTCGGCGGCGGGATCACGATGGTATACGGTTTTTTCGCCGGATCCGGCTGGGGGGTAAAATAGCCCCTGTCCTGCCAGTTCTGGTAGATCGGACCCTCCATCACCTGCGGTTCAAAAGCTTTCTGGATTGAATCAATGCGCGCCATAGTTCCTCCTGAGTGTGGGTGTGGTGTCAGGCACCAGGCTGGGATGTGGTGCCAGGCTTCCTGAGTGGTTATGGTATCAGGCACCTGAGTGGGAAATTTTGCAAATATCTTAGTCAGGTGCCTTGAAGAGTGGGTGTGGTGTCAGGCACTTCGCCGGGAAATTCTGCGAATTTCTTGGCAAAATGCCTGACACCACGATAAATACAAAAACCTTCCATCCAGTCCGGGTGTATCCCGAAACAACTGGACGAAAGGTTTATCTTCCGTGGTACCACCAGTTTTCCCTGCCGGATGGTGTCAGCGTTCTGCTGGCTATTTGGCAGGGCACTTTGCAGCCGATTGGTCACGTACGGCCTGACGTTCTGCTCCTGGGCGACCTTGGGCCATTCACACTCCGGCAAAATCTCGCAGCACTTTAAGTAGGATTTTGCTCTCTGGCGGGGCTTATTGGCTTACTCCTCCCGATCAAGGCAGGGAAATTGGCTTCATCTTACACAAAGAGGGCTTAATTTGCAAGCTGTCGGTTGTCCTAAGCTCGGCTCTTTATCTATTATCGTGAAAAGTTTATTAAGCGACAAGGGGGTCGCGCGAAGGGTGCGCCCAAAATCGGCAATTGCCGAAATCTGCACCAGGGGTGGCGCGATGGGTGGCCCCGCGGGCGGAAATTTCTCGATCTGGGACCAGGGGTGGCCGTAGGTCTGGCACTTTGGATGGAATTTTCCACAATTGGGGTCGGTGCACCAAAACGGCAACAACTCCGGGAGGTCCGAAGACGCCTGCGGCAGTAGCCTTCTCCAGATCAAGCCAAGATCTTCCACTTATGTGCTCCGACATAGGAAAGGAAAGTTCCGTCGCTATGTCGGAGCACTTCTTGGGAACATTTTCGACGAGGCGTCAACCGCCTGCGGCTGTAAGCTTCACAAGAGTATTGCAGATTTTCCTCAAATGTGGACCGACCCCAAATCCGGAACATTCCGCCC
>CAZGSR010000004.1:0-85156 GCA_964528645.1 uncultured Mageeibacillus sp.
CTTGCGCTTGCTCGGTTTACGGGGCTTTTTGTTCTGCTAAACTGTAAAAGTCAGGCCAATCGATTTCTCGAACATGTCTACAAAGTTAAATACCGGCTCCATTTTGACCATCCTTTGACGTGATGATCAAATTATACCCCCTGTTTCACGGTATTAGATAAAGAGCATCGCCTCTTGCTCAAAGTCCCGACAGGCATTAGATGGTATAATCAGTTAAGCAAAGGCAGGCCGCGTCATGTCTAACAAGCCGGGACAACCACGCGAATCTCTTGCTTGCCAGCTTTGCTGGAGATATCTCATGGACGAGCTGAGACAAGCTGCACCACCGAGCCCCCTTCACCTGGTTGTAGAAGGAGTGGACCGGATCAATTACGCACTCAACCAGAACCGGATCCCGGTGATTCAAACAGTAACTCTGGTCAACCAGGGCGAAATCCCTATGGAAACTATCGTCCTGACGATCAAGGCCAATCCATCCTTCGCCTTGCCACTGGAGAAAGTGATCCAACAGATCCCAGCAGGTCAGACTCTGGTGCTCAACGAGATCGGGCTGGTTCTGGATACCGCTTTCCTGGGCGATTTGACCGAGCGCCTTATCGGCACCCTGCAGATTGACGTACACCAAGGTGGACTATGCCTTGTTTCGGCGACTCGTGAGGTCAGCATCCTGGCTTTTGATGAATGGCAAGGCACTGGATACTATCCTGAATTGCTGGCAGCCTTTGTCACGCCCAATCACCCCCTCCTGGCAAAAATCCTGGTCCGTGCTGCAGACCTGCTCGGCCAGTGGACCGGCAATCCAGCGCTGAACGCCTATCAGAGCCAGAGTGCCAATCGTGTCCGGCTCCAGGCTGCGGCGATCTTTGGCGCTCTGCAAGAACAAAACATCATCTACTCCGTCCCGCCGGCCAGTTTTGAAGAAGCTGGGCAGCGAATCCGGCTCTGCCATACGGTTCTCGAGCAGCATCTGGGGACCTGCCTGGACCTGACCCTGCTCTATGCTGCCTGTCTGGAAGCCATTGGTCTCCACCCCCTGCTGGTCCTTTTCCAGGGCCATGCTTTGGCTGGCCTGTGGCTGGAAGACATGACTTTTCCCGAGACCATCCAAGATGACCCATCGGCCATCAGCAAGCGTCTGTCCGATGATGTTGGCGAAATCTTCGTCGTCGAATCCACCCTGCTGACTGCTGGCAACTCCATCGATTTCGAACAGGCTGCCCGGACTGCCGCGGAATCATTTTTGAGCCCCCTGACCTTTGATTTTGTGGTCGATGTCAGACGAGCCCGGATGAGCGGCGTCAGACCACTGCCCTTCCTGGCCAAGACAGATGGCAGTTGGAAAGTCGCCCGTGATTTGCGTGATGGGCATGACCTGACCCCGGCGCCGGCTCCGCTCAAGCCTGCAGTCACGGTCCCGGAAAAACCTGAACCACCTCTTTCCCGCACCCTGCAATGGGAACGCAAACTGCTGGACCTGAGCCTGAGAAATTCCCTGCTCAACATGCATCTGACCCGGCGATTGGTTCCGGTCCTGACCGGCAACCTGCATGAACTGGAGGATGCCCTTTTCTCCGATGCTGACTTTGCTCTCCTGTCACGGCCAGAGGAATGGGAGCGCCGGACAGGCACATCGTATACGTTTGACACAGTCCATGACCTGGGCTTGTTCAAAGAACTGATCCACACGGAATTCCAGAGCAAGCGCTTGCGGTCTGTTCTGTCGGAAGCGGACCACGAGCGGTCGATCATTGAACTCTACCGGGCGGCCAAAGTCTCACTCGAGGAAAATGGCGCCAATACGCTCTATCTGACCTTGGGCACCCTGCGCTGGTTTGAAAGCGAGGTCAGTGAAAGACCGCGCTACGCCCCCATCGTGCTGCTGCCGATTGAAATTGTCCGCAAATCCGCGCGCAAAGGTTATGTCATCCGCCTGCGCGATGACGAGCCTCAGGCCAACATCACCTTGCTTGAGATGCTCAAGCAGGATTTTGGCATCACGGTCAGCGGGCTCGATCCCCTGCCGCAGGACGAAAAAGGCATTGATCTGCGGAGCGTCTTTGCCACCCTGCGCCGTGCTGTCATGAACCAGGCGCGCTGGGACATCCTTGAATCCTCCTTCATTGGTGTCTTCTCCTTTACACAATTTGTCATGTGGAACGACCTGCGCAACCGGTCTGCTGATCTGATGCAAAACAAGATCGTGCAAAGCCTGGTTGAAGGACGGCTGGTCTGGCCGGCCAGTCGGATGGAGATTGGGGCAAAAGTCTCGGAAGAAGGCGTCCTTTTGCCGATCGCCGCCGATGCCTCACAGCTCCATGCCATTCACGCAGCCGCAGAGGGACAAAGCTTTGTTCTCCACGGGCCCCCTGGCACCGGCAAATCGCAGACCATCACAGCCATGATCGCCAACGCTCTGGCCGCTGGCAAATCAGTCCTGTTCGTCGCTGAAAAAATGGCAGCACTTTCCGTTGTCCAGGCTCGACTAAAAGCAATCGGCCTGGATCCTTTCTGTCTGGAACTTCATTCCAGTAAGTCCCACAAAAGGGATGTCCTGGAGCAGCTGCGCCAGGCGACGGAAGTGACCCGCCTGTCAACCGCAGCAAGCTTTGCCCAGCGCGCTGATCAGGCACAGACGATCCGGCACGAGCTGGACAGTTATGCCATGCAGCTGCATGAAAAGAGAGCCTGCGGACTGAGCCTCTATGAAATGATCGACCACTTTGAGTCCATCGGACAGGTCGATCAAGTCATCCATTTCAATCAGGAAGTCGCCTATTCCCTGCGGGCAGGTGACATCGAACAGCAGGAAACGATCCTGGAGCAACTGGTCGCTGCGGGTCAGGTGATTGGACATCCGTCCAGTCATCCTTTGCGGACCATCGGACGATCTGACTATAGCCAGCAACTTCGAGCCGAATTACCTGAGCTTGCTCTAGCCTATCAACGTGAACTGGAAAAATTGGCGATCATTGTCCATGAAACGATCCGTCTGCTTGACCTGGGACAACCCCAAACTTCACAGGAATGGCTGACTTTGGCCAGCATCACAGAAGAACTTCTGGTCTGGCAGGAACTACCCTCAAGCTGGAGCCGCAAGGCCGATCTCGATACCTATATCAACGGTGTCAGGGACTGGGCTGAGCATGCCAGGACAGCTATCCAGTTGAAAAACGAACTTCAGAATGACTGGACTCCGGATTTTCTGGTACAAAACGGAGCCGACCTGGTGAAACGCTGGCAAGCACTGGATGGTCAATGGTTCTTACCCAGATTGCTGAGCCGGCATCAGCTGGTCAGGCAGCTCAGGCCCTTTGCCCTGCATCCTGTGGTACCTGATCATCTGGCTACATCGTTCGACTTATTGAGAAAATACCAGGCTGAAACAAATCTGCAGGAGCAACTGCTCCCAGTCTACAGCCACGATCTGGGCACGCTGTATCAAGGCGATCAGACGGATTGGGACTATATCTTGGCCTGCTGCAATCAGGCACAAGCCAGTGCTCACAGTCTGGCGTCCTTGCCTGGTGGCACTGAGCTGAGAATGGCCCTTGCAGGTGCTCCAGAGGTTGCTCTTACGGTCAAGGCATTCATCGATCAATGGCAGCAAACCACACTGGAGCAGGAACGCCTCGATCTGGCAGCCTCTTTGCGGTCGGACGTACTGCCAGATGTGGACTGGCTTTTTGAGCAGCGGCAGATGTGTACGGACATCATCCACAACATGCCGGCTCTGAAAACCTGGATGAACTACCGCAGTGTAGCGGATGAGGCAGCAACATCTGGAATCAAGGTGGTGGTCCAGGCTTATGAGTCCGGTCTCGAGCATGATCGTGTCCTCCCTGCCTATCAGAAGGCCGTCTACCAGGCCCTGATCATCACCACCATCGAAAGCGAAGAGAGCTTGAACCGGTTCTCCGGACCGGTCTTCAATAAAAAAATCGAGCAGTATAAAAAAATCGACACCGAGCTTACTGAGATAACCCGGCAAGAGATCTATTGCCGGTTGGCGGCCAAAGTACCTGATTTCACCACCGAAGCGGCAAACAGTTCAGAACTGGGCATTCTGCAGCGAGCCATCCGCAGCAGCGGCCGTGGTATGAGCATCCGCCACCTTTTCGAACGGATCCCCAATTTGCTACCCCGCCTGTGCCCGTGCATGCTGATGAGCCCCATTTCTGCCGCCCAATATCTGGATCCCAAGCGAGCACCGTTTGATCTGGTCATATTTGATGAGGCATCCCAGATTCCGACCAGCAAAGCGGTCGGAGCCCTGGCTCGTGGCCGGGAAGCCATCATTGTTGGTGACCCGAAGCAGATGCCGCCAACCAGCTTTTTCATGGGCAGCAACATGGATGAGGAGCATTTCGAAGCTGAAGATCTCGAAAGCATCCTCGACGACTGTCTGGCTCTCAGTTTCCCCGAGTCGCACCTGCTCTGGCATTATCGCAGCCGCCATGAGAGCTTGATTGCCTTTTCCAACAGCCAGTTCTACGAGAACAAATTATTCACCTTCCCTTCTGTCAATGATCGCGCATCGAAACTATCCTTTGTTCCGGTTGAAGGCTGTTTCGACCGCGGCAAATCGAGGCAGAACCGGGCCGAAGCAGAAGCGGTTGTAGCTGAACTCATCCGGCGGTTTGAGACCACAGGTGCACAAGCAAAAAGCATCGGTGTGATCACGTTCAACATCAACCAGCAGAACCTGATCGATGACCTGTTTACGGAGGCTTGTGCCAGTAATCCTGCACTGGAAGCCTGGGCTTATGACGGCGCAGAGCCGTTGTTCATCAAGAACCTGGAAAACGTCCAAGGCGACGAGCGTGACATCATTTTGTTCTCGATCGGATTTGGCGCGGATAGAGACGGCAAAGTTTTCATGAATTTTGGTCCTCTCAACCGGGAAGGTGGCTGGCGGCGGCTCAATGTCGCTGTATCCCGGGCCCGGAACGAAATGATGGTCTTCTCTTCACTCCAGCCCGATCAGATCAATTTATCCAAAACCAGTGCTCAGGGTGTCAGTGCCCTGAAGTCGTTTCTCGACTATGCCCGCAGTGGTATCCTGCCGGTCACCGAGCAAGTCAGTCAGTCAGTCAAATCCAGCACGACCGGCACCATCAGGAATGTCTGCCTGGCGTTGCAGCAGGCGGGCTATCAAACAGACGTTGCGATCGGCCAGTCCAAATACCGGATCGACATCGGTGTCATTGATCCTGCCAATCCGGACAGTTACCTGCTGGGCATCCTCTTGGATGGCGAGAGTTACGGTCAGGCCAAGTCAACCCGCGACCGCGAGATCGCACAGCTCAAAGTACTATCTGGCCTGGGCTGGACCATCCATCGGATCTGGTCAATGGACTGGTGGGACAACAAGGAGCAGGAAATCACAGCCATCCTGGCTAAGCTGGAGAATCTGATCCAGCAACGGACTACGGCCGCAAAGGATGTCTTGATCCAATCGTCTGCCAGCACCAGTCAATGGAACATGCAGCCTCCCAAAGCTGAAAAAACGGGGCGATCAGTCACTAATTATCAAACAACCACCTTGAGCCATCCAGCGATGACTCCCGAAGACTATCTCAGTCCTGCTACAACGAAACAGATCCGTCAAGCCTTCAAATCTGTTATCGATACCGAAGCTCCTATTTCGGAAACCCTGCTGATTCGTCGGGTGTTGCAAAGCTTTGGCATCTCACGGGCAGGCAGCAGAATCCAAAGTAAAAACCAGGCCATCCTGAATCAGCTAAACTACCCATGCACCATCCAGGGCGACTCGACCTTCTACTGGCGTCCAGACCAGAATCCAGTAACCTATGCCGAATTTCGGTCCGTGGGCGGTGGCAGCGACATCCGGGAGGCCCGTGATGTCCCCTTTGAAGAAGTCGCTGTCGCAATCCGCCAAGTTCTGGAAGATCAGATCGGACTGCCAGAAGATGACCTGATCCGCGAAACAGCCAAGAAATTAGGGTATTCACGCAGTGGCAACCAGGTGATCGCCATGGTCCGTGGAGGTATCCAGATCGCCCTGGTAAAAGGATCCATCACTAAAGACGACCGGGGTCACTACATCATTCACCAGTCTTCCATCTGACCCCCCTCCCCTCATACCTCGACCCACCAGCGCTGGTCGTAGACCAGGACGAAATCGCGGTGGTCAGAGCGGATGACATACCGCATGCCACTCTCCTCGTCGTAGTCTTTCCTGGCCTTGATCGGCTGGGCAGAGAGGATCCGTTTGACCGGGATCCGCTGGTCCTGGGCAATCACCTCGAGCGGTCTGAACTGCCCCTCATACACCTCGGCAATGACCCTGACTCCTATCCGTTCCACATCACGCACCTGCCTCTCAAATCGGACTTGAACCACCGTTGTGAGATTGATTATAGAACATTTGTTCTCTTTTTCAAGTGTCCCGGGCTACCAAACAGCGCTTGTATAAATTGCAGAATAATCAAATGTCAATGCTTTTTCTAAGGCATGCCTGCAGGCTATCGACTTTAAAGCTGGCACGATCAACCTCTATATTGCGCTGGACTTCGCGCCTCTGGAGTATAAACCGGGCGATGTCCGGATCCTGATCGATAACAACGAGGAGATGCGGATCAGCCGCATCGAGCGCTTCGAGGAGGGTCGTTTTACCCTATCTTCAATCGTCGGATCTGACTTTTTCGATCCAAAAGGCAATATCCGCTATTTGGACACCAAACCGGGGTCTGGTGGATTGTCTGATTTTGAAGCCAAACTTATTGCCATTTATGAGGAGGCTTGATGGATGGGTCACCTCCGGACGATCCGAATTTTTGAAGATACCGCAATCAATTTAGCACTGTCAGATCAGGAAATTCGCGATATTCTGGCGTTGCGTTCCGTTATTGGTGATCACGCTGTCAATTTACAGGCCGACGGTCGGCTTCTGATGAGTCATTACGTTGGATTTGCTCAGATCAATCGTACACGTCTCTTGATTTACCCGAAATATGCCCGTGCGATCGATCATGAAGAGGGCTGGAATCAGTCCTTCGATATCTTGCTCAAATTACTGCTGGAGACTGGCTTTCTAGGGGTCAAACAACTTCCTACGGCCCAGGAGATGGCACAATGCCAAGGTGATATCCTGGAAATTCTCATTTCACTGTTTATCAAGGAACTTCTGCGTCTATTTCAACGTGACGTCAACCGAGGTTATCAAGACACTCATTCTAATGAACCCTTTGTCCGCGGCAAAATCGATTTTGCCAACCATATCCGGCACAACAGCTATCGAAAACACATCCATGCATTGATCTACGAACACTTCACTGAAAACATCCTGATGAACCAGATATTCAAATCGGTTCTGCTCCAGTTAGGGCAAATCTCCCGCTTGCGTGAGAACCGGATTCGCATCGGTCAGGCCTTGATCTGGCTGGAAGACATCGAAACGATCACCCTGACCGATACGATCTGGGATCAGGTTGTGTTCACCAGATTGAATCATCCGTATCAGGTGCCTTTTCGCATGGCTCGTATGTTTTATCAGAATGCATCGATCATTTTGAACAGTGGAGATTCCCAGTCGCTGAGTTTCCTTGTCCCGCTCAACCGGTTATTTGAGCAATATGTGTATAAAATTATTAAAGAGGCAGCAAGTCCTCTGGACCGCGTTGTGTATCAAGGACCTGTCGATTATCTGGCCTTTTATGGAGATAAACCTGCGTTTCAATTGCGTCCGGACATCAGCGTGATCCGCCAGAATCAGGTGTACCAGATCTTCGATGCCAAGTATAAAGAGATCGCGTTTGTTGATCAAATACCAAAAATTGCGATGGGCGATCTCTACCAGATGCTGGCCTATAGCGTCCGATACGATTGTGCATTGATCACCTTAGTTTACCCGGCCATGATGGGGCAAACTTGCGACGAACTCATGGTATCAAGTTTATCTGTCCCTATACAGGGGGAAAATCTGACAATTCGGATCGTGCTCATCGATTTGCAGCAGGAGATTATTCAGACAGTCCACAAGTGGCGAGATAGGCTCGAGCAGGAGCACAACTGTCATCCAGTCTGACCATTTTCGTGGCGCCACGAAAATGGTTACCTGGCTCATAACCAGTAGTCGTACAAGAATCAATAGAAGTATCCATCCCCTCAGGAGGCACACCCATGCTCGGAGCCATCATCGGAGACATCGTTGGATCACGGTTTGAGTTTCACAATCACCGCAGCAAGGATTTTACTCTGTTTATGCCAGAATGCTTCGTGACGGATGACAGCATCATGACGCTGGCGGTGGCGCAGGCGCTGATGGACACCGCAGTGGCGCTCGAGGTGCTCTCCCCTGCTGGCCCAGTTGACGCTGATGCGGGAGCTGCGGGCGACGCCAATCGACCTGCTACCACAGCAGTGACCTGGACCGATGATACACTCCAGCTGTTGTCGCAGAACACGATCCGGGCGATGCAGCGGATCGGCCGCCAGTACCCGGACTGCGGTTATGGTGGCCGGTTTGCGATCTGGATGTTCGATGACCAGCCGCTACCGTATCACAGCTTTGGCAATGGGGCGGCGATGCGGATCAGCCCGGTTGGCCTTTTCGCCCGGACTGAGGATGAGGTGAGGCGGCTGTCACATGCGGTCACGGCGGTCACGCATAACCACCCGGAAGGTCTGAAAGGGGCGGAGGCGACGGCTATGGCTATTTTCCTGGCGCGGCAGAGGCGGTCGAAAGACGAGATCCGGCAGCGGATAGCCGCCGATTATTACCCGCTCGATTTCACGATCGACCAGATCCGGCCAACATACCGATTCAACGAAACCTGCCAGGGGACGGTGCCTCAGGCGATCAAAGCCTTCCTGGAGTCGGAGTCATTTGAAGATGCGATCCGGACGGCGATCTCGGTCGGCGGCGATAGCGACACGCTGGCCGCGATCACCGGTGCGATCGCCGAAGCCTGCTATGGCGTACCGGACGCATTCCGCAACCAGGCGCTCGGGTATCTGGACGCGCGACTGCGGGCGATTATGGATGCGTGGGATTTGCAATTTCCTTAAGTGAAGCTTGGCACCACATGGTACACTTGACGTATTAGATACCAATTTCCGTTTGGGTAACGTGGCACCCCCGGAGGCACTTATGGGCATCAATGACAAGGTCAGCACAGGACATCCTGGTTTTGATGAGGTGATCGACCGGCTGCGGCTGGGGGACAATGTGGTCTGGCAGGTGGATTCGCCGGAGGATTACCGCCGGATGGTGACGCCCTATGTCGAGCAAGCGATCCGCGACCAACGCCAGCTGCTGTATGTGCGCTTTGGCAGCCATGCGCCGCTTCTTCAAGAGCACCCGGCGGTCCAGGTACACGAGCTCGATGCCAGCAAGGGCTTCGAGAGTTTCGCCACTGAGGTCCACAACCTGGTCACGGAGGCCGGGAAAAAGGCGTTCTATGTCTTTGACTGTCTGACGGACCTGCTGAAGGACTGGCATTCGGACCTGATGATCGGCAATTTCTTCAAAGTCACCTGCCCGTATCTCTACGAATTGGACACGGTGGCCTATTTTGCGGTCATCCGTGATGTCACAACGTTTGCCACGATCGCCGGGATCCGCGAAACGACCCAGCTGCTCTTAGACCTCTACCAGGTCAACGGCAAACTCTACATCCATCCGCTCAAGGTCTGGCAGCGCTATTCGCCGACGATGTTCTTCCCGCACCTGATCCAGGACCAGGATGCGATCTGTATGACAGCCAGTTCCGAGGTGGCTGAGCTTTTCGGCAGCATCCGGCGTGGTGCCAACCGGCCGGATCACTGGGATGTTGTCTTTGACAAAGCCCGCGAGGCTTTGTCAGAATCGCAGGCCGAGCAACAGCTGGTCAAACGCCAGCTCATGACGATGCTGATCGGCGGCCAGTCGCGGATGTTCGAGCTCTGCGACCGTTATTTCACGCTCCAGGACATTCTGACGATCGGCTCGCGCGAGGTGGGCACCGGATTCATCGGTGGCAAGAGCATCGGCATGCTGATCGCGCGCAAAATCCTCGAAACGGAGGGCGGCGAACGGATGCTGTCTGATCTCGAGCCGCATGATTCGTTCTATGTTGGTTCGGATGTCTTCTACACCTACATCGTGCAGAATGGCTGGTGGCGGCTGCGCACCCGGCAGAAAACCGGAGAAGGCTATTACCAACTGGCGCCCGAGCTGAGGGAAAAACTTCTGACCGGCCGTTTCCCAAAAGACATCCAGGAGCAATTCGTCCAGTTGCTGGAGTATTTCGGCCAGTCGCCGATCATCGTCCGCTCCAGCTCTCTGCTCGAGGATAATTTTGGCAATGCATTCGCCGGAAAATACGAGAGCGTGTTCTGTGCCAACCAGGGCACACCGGAAGAGCGCTATGAGGCGTTTGAGCAGGCGATCCGTGATGTCTATGCCAGCATGATGAATGACGATGCGCTCGACTACCGGATGGACCGCGGTCTGGTCGACAAGGATGAGCAGATGGCCATCCTGGTCCAGCGCGTGTCCGGCGACCAGCACGGCGAGGCCTTTTTCCCCCACGTAGCTGGCGTTGGCAACTCGTCCAATCTCTATGTCTGGGACAAAAGCATCGACATGTCCGCCGGTATGCTGCGCCTCGTCTTTGGCCTCGGCACGCGTGCGGTTGACCGCACGGCCGGCGACTATGCCCGGATCGTCTGCCTCGACGATCCGCTGCGGCTGCCACCGACGAGCGCCAGCGACCTGAGGAAGTATTCCCAGCATGGTGCGGACCTGATTTCGCTGCGGGAAAACCGCCTCGCGACCCAGGACCTGTCCGAGATTTTCGCCCAAGACATCAAAGTCGACAAGGCGCTGTTCGCCAGCTACGACACCGAGACCGCCAACTGGCTGCGCGAACGCGGCATGACCGGCCAACCCACCCCCTATCTGTTCGATTTTAAAAAGCTGTTGGCGCAGACGGATTTTCCTGCGGTCATGAAAGAGATGCTGGCACTGCTGGAGCGGATCTATGAATACCCGGTGGATATTGAGTTCACGGCCAATTTCGGCCGCGACAGCCGCTTTAAAATCAACCTCCTGCAATGCCGTCCGCTGCAGACGCGCGGGCTCGGCCAGGCTGTGGCCATTCCGGACACAGATGATAGGGCAGACTGCCTGTTTGCGACCAGCGGCAATTTCATGGGGGGCAACACCCATCTGCGCTTTGATACCGTGATCATGGTCCGGCCTGAGACCTACAAGGCACTCCCCGACCGGGACAAATACTCGATTGCGCGCCAGATCGGCCAGCTCAATACCAAGCTCAAGGGCCAGTCGGTCCTCCTCCTGGGCCCAGGCCGCTGGGGTACGACGACGCCTTCCCTGGGGGTTCCCGTTCACTTCTCGGAGCTCAGCCAGATGGCTGTGATCTGCGAAGTCTCCTCACCAGAGGCTGGTTTCATGCCTGAGCTTTCCTATGGCAGCCATTTTTTCCAGGACCTGGTCGAGGCGGGGATTTTCTACGTGGCCCTGTTTGCGGGCCAGCCGGATGTTGTGTATCAGCCGGACAAAATCCTGCAGCGGGAAAACCGTCTGCTGGAGCTGTTGCCACAAAGCACAGCCTGGGCGGATGTCATCCATGTCGCCCAGGCTGAAGGAATCGAGTTATTTGCTGATATCGTGACACAGCGCGTCCTGTGCCTCTGAAAGAACCTTAATAGAAACTGTACATGATTTCTTCGAAGATTTCGGCGATGAAGCCGCCCGCGAGAATCGAGAAAATCAATCCGATCGCCGCCAGGATCAAGGCTGCCCGGGCGTAGTTTTTCTTGTTGAGATTGGCAGAACTGCCAAAGGCCCATTTGAACAACAAGATGATATTCAGGATCGGGATGGCCAGCAAGAAGAACATACCGATGTACTGGCCGACCCCGAGTGGTGCATCCAGGGCAGCCATGGGGGCATAAGCCGGCTGGGCAGGTGCGGATGCATGGCTGTAGACCGGCTGGGCCTGGGGCGGTGGATTGTAAGCCGGTTGAGCCGGAGCGGGCGGTGGTGTGTTAGCTGGCTGAGCTGGAGCAGCCTGAGTGCGCCCGGTCGTCGCGCCGCAGGCGGTGCAGAATTTGGCATTGTCAGGTAGCTGGTTACCGCAACTTTCACAAAACATCGTTCAGATCTCCTTTTTGCTTGTATATGTGATGCCAGAAATCGGCTATCCAAGATGTGTCTGCCTCTAGAGTATCAATCCATTCACCAAGTTTCCAGCTCTGTCCGGATTTCCGTGGCCCCTGCCTGCAAGATGCCGCCATAGGCCAGGAGCTGGTCGCCGTTGGAACTCCAGGGGACTGGGACTGGATGGGGGCTGCGGTTAATCGCGACGCGCACACGCTCGGGGCCTTCGACAAAATGGCCGAAAGCATCTCGCCCGAGGTCGAGGAAGCGTTCGATCACCACAACCGCGTCACTGTCATAAGTCAGACGCACATGGCCTGTCTGCAGCACGGGCCATTGCTTGCGCAGCTGGCCCAGCTTCCGGAACCAGTCGACCAAGGTACGCTCTTCCCTGCCCCAGGGATACGTCCGGCGGTTGAAGGGGTCTCGATAACCCTCCAGACCGGCCTCATCGCCATAGTAGATTGCCGCCATGCCGGGAAATGCGATCTGGAACAGAAAACACAGGCGCAGCAGAGCCAGACCGCGCTGGCGGGCGGGCGGAGACAGTAAGGTCCTGGCCTGGAGTTCACGGCTGCCTGGATCAGGCAGGCCAGCCAGGACGGTGATTGCCCGCGGAATGTCATGGCTGGAAATCAGGTTCATCCCGGCATAGAAAGACGCCAGTGGGTAGCTTTCGCGGATCGATTCGAGCTGATTGACCAGGACATGGCTGGACAGGTGGTGGGTGAACCAGTCCAGCAGGGCTTTCTGGAACGGATAGCCCATGATGCTGTCATGGGTGCGCCCAAAAAGGAAATCACGGTAGGTGCCATAACTGATCTTGTGGCTGGCATTCTCCCAGACTTCACCCAAGACTGCTACGTCTGGACGCTCCTTGCGCATGGTGCGGCGAATTTCGCGCAGGAAATGGTCGGGCAGTTCATCGGAGACATCGAGCCTGAAGCCACTGACACCACGACGCAGCCAGGTCCGCAGGACGCCGTTTTCACCACAGATGTATTCGATGAAACTCAAGTCATGCTCTTTGACATTCGGCAGATCAGGGAACCCCCACCAGGAGTCGTAGAACAGATCCTCACCCTTGCGATGGAAGGTGTACCAGTCCGTGAAAGGGGACAGACCCTGGCCAGTCATTTCCTGGTAAGCACCGTTTCCCGGATAGCGGGCGAATCGGTTGAAATAGCGACTGTCTGCTCCAGTATGGCTGAAAACACCATCGAGGATGACATGGATCCCGCGCGCTCTGGCAGCACGGCAAAGTGCCATCAGGTCCGCATTCGTCCCCAGCAAGGGATCGACATGCTCATAGTCTCCCGTGTCGTAGCGATGATTGGAACGCGCCTCGAAAATGGGATTGAGGTACAGGACCGTAACCCCCAGCTGCTCGATGTAATCGAGCTTTTCTGTGATCCCAGCGAGTGAACCACCATAAAAGTCGCAGGCCAGGTATCCGGTTTCGGGCCGGCCCTGATAGTCGACCTCATCCTGCCACTGATCATGGAAGAGTCGCTCGGGCCGTTTCAGGGCAGCTTTGTCAAATCGCTCCGGGGAGAAGTCGCGATCGCGGTTGAACCGGTCGGGAAAGATCTGGTAAATGACAGATCCGATCATCCAGGATGGAACGGCGAAATCCGGATCGTAAATTGTGATCTGGAAAGGGCTGGGATGATGGGCGTCACCGGGCTGATAGTGTGGATGATGGTGGCTGATCCAGCCGCTGCCATCGCCATACAGGTCACACGTATAGTAGGCTCTGTTCTCCCCGCTCTGGATCTCGAACCAATAGAAAAACAACCCAGGTTCAGACGGCAAGGTCACCGAGGCCTCATAGTCGACCGTGATATCTGACTCCAGAGTCCCCGGCAGCGCTGGCTGTTGCCGGACATCCATGCGCTGGCGGCTCTCCTGGAACTGGTACAGGCCGTAGGCATAGCAAAGATAAACCCCGGTCACCGCCTGGACTTCGTCCGGTGTGTGGCTGATGCTGATCGCCAGGGTGACCAAAGAATGAGCCGGTAGAGCGCCATAGGGATGGCGATACCGGCTCTGGCGACTTTGGTGAAATGCTTTCATAGCGACGGCTTAGCCCTGGGCCAGCACAGTTTCGAACAAATCCTTGTACTGCTGGGCGGATTTGTCCCAGGAGTAGTCACCCTTCATGGCATTATCTACCAGCTGGGCCCAGGACTGGGGATTCTCGCGGTAGATCTTGGCTGCTTCTTTGGTCAGGAACAGGAAGTCGTGGGCATTGATATTGGGGAATGAGAACCCATTGCCCTCGCCCGTCTCGACATTGAACGGGGTGACGGTGTCTTTTAGCCCACCGGTGGCGCGGACAACTGGGATGGTACCATAGCGCATCGAGATCATCTGCGACAGGCCACAGGGTTCGAACAGCGAGGGCATCAGGAACATATCTGCGCCGGCATACATGCGGTGCGACAGGGCCTGGTCGAATTCCAGCCGGACGGTCAGGCGGCCGCCGCGGAAAGCGCCCATATGCCAGAAGCGATGTTCGTACTCGGGATCGCCTGTACCGAGGATGACGACCTGGATACCATCATCGAGCATCTCGTCCAGGACGCGCAGGAGCAAGTCGACACCTTTCTGGTCTACCAGGCGGGAGATCATGACTGCCAGCGGGATGTCCGGATCAATGGTCAGGCCCATTTCTTTCTGCAGGGCTTCTTTGCATTCAGCCTTACCTTCACCCCAGGTGTTGCGATCATAATGGGCTGCAATATATTTGTCTGTGGCGGGATCGTATGAGTCGACATCGATCCCGTTCAGAATCCCGCTGACCTTGTAGGCCATGCTCTGCAACAGCCAGTTAAGGCCTTCGCCAAAATATTCGGTCATGATTTCACCGGCATAGGTCGGTGAAACCGTGGTCACGCGGTCGGCATAGACAATGCCTGCCTTCATGAAGTTCGGTACACCATCCTTGAGCACACCATACTCGGACATGATCCGGTCTGGCAGCTCCATCATGTCAGCGATCATGTCATAGCTGTGGATGCCCTGGTATTTGAGATTGTGGATCGTGTAGACCGTCTTCATCTGGTTGAACTTGCCGTAGGGACGGTAGTGGGCTTCCATCAGGGCCGGGATCATGCCAGCCTGCCAGTCGTTCAGGTGCAGGATATCCGGCTCGAAATCCATCGGTTCACCGATGACCTCGAGTACGGCACGCTGGAAAAAGCTGAAGCGCTCGACGTCAAAGGTATACTCAATGTAGAGCTGGCTGTGGCCGAAATAATACTCATTGTCGATGAAATAAATCGGCACCTCATTGAAATCCATGCGGTAAACGCCACAATACAACGTCCGCCAGCCCATGCGGACCATTTTCCAGCCCAGGAAGTCGAGCTTGTCAGTGTATTTGTCCTTGATCTGCTTGTACATGGGCAGGATACAGCGAATGTCGACGCCAATCTTGCGCAGGCGCTGTGGCAGGGCACCGGCAACGTCGCCCAGGCCGCCGGCCTTGGCCAGTGGTGCCAGTTCGGATGTGACGAGCAGGACTTTCAAACGATCGCCTTCTTTCCGATGACGACCGGGTAGTCTGCCTGGCCGAGCAGTTTAATGCCGGGGCGGATAACACATTGCTTGTCTATGATGACATTTTCCAGGATGACACCCTCGGAGACATAGACATCCTGCATGATGATGCTGTTCTTGATCACGGCATGGCGGGAGATGGTCGCCCCGCGGAAGACCATGCTGTTGGTCACGCTGCCCAGGATGCGACAACCGTCAGAAATAACGCTGTTGCTGACCTCGTTATTCTCATCGTAAAGGCTCGGGGCTTCGTCCTTGACCTTGGTATAGACTGGCAGGTCGGGATTGAAGATCTCCTCGCGGATGTCGTCTTCGAGCATTTTCATCGTGGCATTGAAATAGGTAGCCACGGAATTGATCCGCAGCACCAGTCCCTTGTACTCCATACCACGAATCTTGAACTGATCATAGCGGCGCAGAAGCTTCTCGATTGAGAAATCGGTTTCGCTCCGGGCGATCATTTCGCTGACCAGGTCGAGCAGCAGCTCGCGATTGATCACCATGACGCCCATCGAGCAGCGGGTGCTGGATGGTTTGGCCGGATTCATCATCATGTCCTGCACCAGACCCTTGCGGTCGATGTCCAGGATGACACTGGGGGAACCATAGCGGATGCCGTCGCGATTGTACATGACTGTCATATCTGCACCGCTGTCTTCGTGACGGGCGACCAGCTCAACAAAGGTCGAGTTGAAGATGACATTGGGATTGGCCAGGATGACGTATTTGTGGGCATCTGCCTGCAAGAAATCCAGAAGGCCGACGAGGTCGTCGCCCTCGATGTTCGAATCGGTATTGGATGAATTGATGTAAGGCGGCAGGATCTGCAAGCCTTGTTTCTTGCGGTCGAGATCCCACGAGCTGCCGGTGCCCAGATGGTCCATCAGGGATTTGTATTTGTTCATCGCCGTGATTCCGACATTGGTGATGCCGGAATTGACCATGTTGGAAAGCATGAAATCGATGATGCGATAGCGGCCGGCAAACGGCATGGCGGCCAGGGCACGGGGGCGGGATAATTCCCCAAGGTGAATTTTTTTGTTGTCGGCCAGTATCAGGCCCATTGCATTGATAAACATACGGGTTGCCTCCTTCAAGTGCGGTTATCCGTGGACCCGGAACGAGTATTCGATGTACTCGTCCGAATCCTGGTCATCCTGGTGTTCGATCATGCAGTTGCCAGGAATGGTGGCTTCGTCACGGATCTTGAGCCCGCGCTCGAAAACGGTGATGCCATTGGAACAGAGCTTGGTATTGGTGTATTTGCACTCGCCTTCGATGCTGGCACCGACCCGGGCGTTCTTGCCGATGATGGTTCCCATGCCGACGATGCATTTGTCAACGAGAGCCCCTGCCTGGACTGTAACGCCCGGCATCAGGATCGAGTCCCGCACGATCGCGCCTTTTTCCACCACGACGCTGTTGGACAGGACGGAGTGTTCAACCGTGCCATAGATGCTGCAACCGTCGGTCAGGGCGCTGTTGATCACCCGGGCACCCTTGGCGATGTAATGGGCTGGTTTGACCGGATTGCGGCTGTAGATCTTCCAGGAGCGGTCCATCAGGTTGATCTCCTCAGGCTGGTCGAGGATGTCCATGTTGGCTTCCCAGAGACTGTCGATCGTGCCGACGTCTTTCCAATAGCCTGAGAAGCGGTAAGCGATCAATTTCTGGCCTTCGGCGAGCATGTTGGGGATGATGTTCTTGCCAAAGTCATGGTTGGAATCGCTGCGGGCTTCGTCTTCGACCAGCATCCGGCGCAGGGTGTCCCATTTGAAGACATAGACGCCCATCGAGGCGAGGTTGCTCTTCGGCTGCTTGGGCTTTTCTTCAAACTCAACGACAACGTTATTGGCATCGGTATTCATGATGCCAAAGCGGCTGGCTTCCTCCCACGGGACTTCGAAGACTGCAATGGTTGCGTCCGCATTCTCCCGGATATGGGACAGGATCATCTTGGCATAGTTCATCTTGTAGATGTGGTCACCGGACAGGATGACCACGTGTTTCGGATCATAGCTGTCGATGAATTCACAGTTCTGGTAGATGGCATTGGCTGTGCCTTTGTACCAGTCGCTCCGGGCGCTGCTCTGGTACGGTGGCAGGATGTAGGCACCGCCATTGTTGCGGTCGAGGTCCCACGGGTGGCCGTTGCCGATGTAGGTGTTCAATGCCAGAGGCTGGTATTGGGTCAGGACACCGACAGTTTCGATCCCAGAGTTGATGCAGTTGCTCAATGGGAAGTCAATGATCCGGTAACGACTGCCGAACGGAACGGCCGGCTTAGCCAGGTACTTGGTCAGAGTTCCAAGTCGTGAGCCTTGCCCACCTGCGAGTATCATCGCGATTACTTCTTGTCTTGCCACAAAAATCCCTCCTAAATTAAACGGTCTATCGTAGAATAATCATCTGTCTATAGCTGGAACTCGAGCAACAGTCCGCACAGGGGCGGGATCTGGACTTCGAGGCTCTGCTCCTGTCCATGGCTGGCTTCGGCAATCGTGGTAAATGTGCCATTCTGGCCGCCACAGTCGTAGTCACTGCCGCCAAAGCCAGCGGAGTCGGAATTGAGCAAGATCTTGTAAGTGCCTGGGCGGGGAACGCCAAAGCGATAGTGCGGCAGCGGATTGGGGGTGAGGTTGATGACCGTCACCACCAGCTTGTCCTCGGCCAGGGCTTTGCGAGCGAAAATGTAGACACTGTTGTCAGCATCATCAGCACTGATCCACTCGAAACCACTCCAGTCGTGGTCATCGGCCCAGAAGGCTGGCTGATCCAGATAAACATGGTTCAGTGTGCGGACAAACTGCTGCATCAGTCGGTGATTCTCATACTCGAGCAGGAACCACTCCAGTTGCTCATAGAAGCGCCATTCGATGAACTGGCCGAATTCGCCTCCCATGAACATCAGTTTGCCGCCGGGATGGCTCATGTAATAGGCGTACAAAGCCCGGAGATTAGCGAACTTTTTCCACAGGTCGCCGGGCATGCGGTCCAGAAGGGATCGTTTGCCATGGACGACTTCGTCATGGGAAAACGGTAAGATAAATCGCTCGGAAAAGGCGTACATCAGGGAGAAAGACAGCTGGTTCTGGTGCCATTTGCGGTATACGTAGTCCCGGCCCATATAGTCGAGTGTGTCATGCATCCAACCCATGTTCCACTTGTGGGTAAAGCCAAGGCCACCATTCTCCGGGCTCTCGGTGACATGCGGCCAGGCGGTGGATTCCTCGGCGACCATCAGGACGCCGGGCATCTGGGCCCGGATCGTACCATTCAGATGGCGCAGGAAATCGATCGCCTCGATGTTCTCAGTGCCTCCGTAGACATTGGGCACATATTCGGTCCTGCCATAATTGCGGTAAAGCATGCTGCTCACGGCGTCGACACGCAGTCCATCGATGTGGAACTCGCGCAGCCAGAAAAAGGCATTGGAAAC
The DNA here is from genome assembly GCA_964528645.1 of uncultured Mageeibacillus sp. Classification (GTDB taxonomy): domain Bacteria; phylum Bacillota; class Clostridia; order Saccharofermentanales; family UBA5734; genus UBA5734. Next base: position 19,131 of record CAZGSR010000004.1, read on the forward strand.
CAGGAAAGAGACGACTTCCTTTTTCGAGAAGTCGAACACGAGGGTCCCCCACTCCATATGCTCACCCATGCGGACATCGGCATACTCGAACAAGGGGGTTCCGTCGAATTTCGCCAGGCCGAACGCATCCCGTGGGAAATGGGCCGGAACCCAGTCCAGGATGACCCGGATCCCCTTCTGGTGCAGGTGGTCGATCAGGAATTTAAAATCGGCAGGGGTACCGAAACGGCTGGTGACGCTGTAGTAGCCGGTCACCTGGTAGCCCCAGGACGCATCGAGCGGATGCTCGCTGATCGGCATCAGCTCGACAGTGTTATAGCCCATATCAAGGACATAATCAGCCAGCTCCAGGGCAATCTCGCGATAGGTCAGGAAACTGCCGTCCTCGTGGCAACGCCAGGAACCGAGATGGACTTCGTAGATATTGAGCGGGAAATCAGACAAAGCCGGGGGGCGGCTGTCCAGCCACGAATCGTCGTGCCAGCTATAGTCATCCGGATCGTACAGGACAGAGGCTGTATTGGGTCTGAGCTCGCTCCAGCGGGCAAAGGGGTCTGCCTTGAGTTCGGTATGACCATAAGGGGTGGTGATGGCATATTTGTACAGGTCGCCGTCCCTGGCTCCTGGGACGAAACCTGTCCAGATTCCCGTGGTCCCCAGACGCTCCATCGGATGCGTTTTGACATTCCATTCATTGAACGTGCCAGCGATGGCCACCTGGCGGGCATGGGGGGCCCAGACAGCAAAGCGGTAGCCTGACTCACCCTCGACGTCGGGGGCAGGAAAAGCGCCTAGTAGATTGTAGCTCATGTAATCGAGACCATTGTTGAACAAGAACGCTTGATCCATACTCACACCTGCTTTGCACGAGATTCAGTTAAAATCATTATACCGTATTTGTGATGCTGCACAAGAAATAAAAGGTGGCTGCCACCACCTTTTATCTGATTCTTACAATTAATTGCGTCATTATTTAGCTATTTCGGTCAAGTAGACTCCTGAAAAGCTGCGCCAGTGTCAAAAGCTGCCATTTCCTGCGGAATCAGGTGGTGGTGGCGAGCGGGCAATGCATCAGCCAGGGACTTTTCGAAAGAGTCGCGGGTGAAGCAGCCTGTCTGGTTCTGGAGGCAGCCGAGCAAGTAGATGATGGCAAAGGTGATATTGCCAGCCTCGACTGCCAATGTGGATGCAGGGATCTGGAACACACGGACATCCCGGCGCGCCGGGACGTTCAGGACGAGGGAGCTGTCCATGATCACCAGTCCGCCGGGCTTGACGTGGCCAATGAAACGGTCGAGCGAGGGGCCATTCATGACGATCAGGACATCGGCTTCATTGATGACAGGAGATCCGATCGGTTCATCGGAAATGACCACGCTGCAGTTGGCGGTGCCGCCACGCATTTCCGGTCCGTAGGACGGGAACCAGGAAACTTCACGATTCTCCATCAGGGCTGCCGTGGCGATGAACTTGCCTCCGGACAAAATGCCCTGTCCGCCAAATCCGGCAATGATCACGGAAAAATCGATCATGGTCAGACCTCCAGTTCTTGCCCGCGATACACACCGAGCGGGTATTGTTTGAACATCGCATCTTCCATCCAGCGCAATGAAGAAACCGGATCTTTGCCCCAGTTGGTCGGACAGGTCGAGAGGATTTCGACCATGGAAAAGCCCAATCCTTCCTGCTGGACCCGGAAAGCCTTGCGGATGGCTTTCTTGGCCTTGTTGATATGGGCAAAATCATTGACTGCGACGCGTTCCACGTAGACGGCCCCGCGCAAAGTCGCGATCATCTCGCTGACATTGATTGGAAATCCTTCAAATTCAGGTCGGCGGCCAAACGGCGAGGTCGTTGTCACCTGGCCAACCAGGGTCGTCGGGGCCATCTGGCCGGACGTCATGCCATAGATGGCGTTATTGACAAAAAAGGTGGAGATTTTTTCACCACGGGCGGCCGCATGGACGATCTCAGCTGCACCAATGGCAGCCAGATCGCCATCGCCCTGATAGGTGAAAACCATGTTGTCCGGATGGACGCGCTTGATCGCTGTGCCGACGGCCGGTGCCCGGCCATGGGCCGCCTGAATCATGTCGCAGGCGAAATATTCATAGTTGTTATAGGTGCATCCGACCGGTGACACGCCAACGGTGGTGTCCAGGATATTCATCTCGACCATGACTTCGGCGATCAGGCGGTGGATGATGCCATGGGTGCAACCGGGGCAGTAATGGAAGGGCTTGTCTGTCAAGCCGGTGGTGCGGGTAAAGACTGGTTTCATGTCGCGCTCCTCCCTGCCAGCTGGCGCACCAGCTCGAGGATTTCCTGCACAGTGGGCAGATTGCCGCCGGTGCGGCCGTGGAAATGGACGGGTTTGACGCCATTGACGGCAAGCCGGACATCCTCGACCATCTGGCCGCAGTTCAATTCAATATCTAGAAAGGCTTTGACCGATGGTTGCGCTGCGATGTCCGCGTACGTCTGGCTCGGAAAAGGCCACAAGGTGATCGGACGGACCAGTCCAACCTTGATCCCCTCTTTGGCTGCCTGGTGCATGACATTGCGGCAGATCCGGCTGGTCAGGCCAAACGCAGTCAGGACGACCTCGGCGTCGTCACAGTCGACGGTTTCAACGCGGGTCTCGCGGCGTGTGACGTCTGCATATTTGGCCTGGAGCTTGGCGTTAAACACCTCCATGACATCCGCTTCGATGTAGATGGACTGGATGGTGTTGTGTTCAGCACGGCCCTTGCGGCCAGTCAGAGCCCAGGGCTTTTCAACTTGTTCGATCGGTTCGGTTTCCCGGAAAGCCACTGGCTCCATCATCTGGCCCAGCGCACCGTCACCCAGGATCAGGGCCAGCATGCGGTAGCGGTCTGCCAGGTTGAAAGCCTCGACGGTCAGTTCATACAGTTCCTGGATGCTGGCCGGGGCCAGGACGATGTTGCGATAGTCACCATGGCCGCCGCCCTTGGTGGCCTGGAAGTAGTCACCCTGGGCCGGCAGAATTCCACCCAGGCCGGGGCCGGAGCGGACCACATTGACCACGACGGCCGGCAGTTCAGCACCGGCGATGTAGGAGAACCCCTCCTGCTTGAGGCTGATGCCAGGACTGGAACTGGTCGTCATGACCCGGGCACCCGCAGCAGCTGCGCCATAGACCATGTTAATCGCAGCGACCTCACTTTCGGCCTGCAGCATGGTGCCACCGACCTCCGGCATACGCTTGGCCATGTAGTGCATAACCTCAGTCTGTGGCGTGATCGGATAACCAAAATAATGGCGGCAGCCCGCGCGGACAGCCGCTTCAGCAATGACTTCGTTCCCTTTCATCAGGACACGGCTTGACATGGCGTTCCTCCTAGCGATAAACGGTGATGACGACGTCCGGGCAGATGGTCGCACACAGCGTGCAGCCTGTGCACCGGTCCATGTCGACGATACCGGCCGGATGGAATCCCTTGCTGTTCAGCTTGTCCTTCTGCAGGGCGATGATCTTCTGCGGGCAGACAGAAACACAAAGGCCGCAGCCTTTGCATCGTTCTTCAGTGAATTCGGTTCTGGGCATACGGTCTCCTTGTAGCGGCGAAAGGCAGTGGGTAGATGAATGGTCTGTATACAATCTTTTTCTGATTATAGGCTTTGTCCGAAAAAGCCGCAAGCTTTACTCGATCGGGGTTCTTTGCTTATTATCGTGAAATGTTTATTAAGCAACAAGGGGGTCGCGCGAAGGGTGCGCCCAAAATCGGCAATTGCCGAAATCTGCACCAGGGGTGGCGCGAAGGGTGGCCCCGCGGGCGGAATATTCACGATCTGGGGCCAGGGGTGGCCGTAGGTCTGGCACTTTGGATGGAATTTTCCACAATTGGGGTCGGTGCACCAAAACGGCAACAACTCCGGGAGGTCCGAATACGCCTGCGGCAGAAGCCTTCTCCAGATCAAGCCAAGATCTTCCACTTATATGCTCCGACATAGGAAAGGAACGTTCCGCCGCTATGTCGGAGCCCTTTTTTGGAACATTTTCGACGAGGCGTCAACCGCCTGCAGCTGTAGGCTTCACAAGTGCATTGCAGATCTTCCACAAAAAGTGGACCGACCCCCAATCCGGAACATTCCGCAATAAGGGCCACCCCTCGCGCCACCTCCGACCCCAAATCCGGAACATTCCGTCCACTGTGCCAGGCTTGGCCGTACCTCTGGCCCCAAAACCGGAATGTTCCGCCCACAGTGCCACCCGTCGCGCCACGTCTGGAACCAAGCATGAAATGTTCCGTATGCGTAGTCAGAATTGGCGCGAGTATCAGCGGTCAGTTGGATAATGGATCGAGCGGACAAGGTTCAGCACCGGCAAATCAACCAAGATGCTGTCGTCTACTCGCACATCCGCTTGCATGGACACATCGGACCCATCGGTTCCATCAGCCGCATCAGCCAACTCTGGTTCTTCCATCGTCGCGGCAAACACAATTGGCAGACCGGCCAGGCGGGCGCCTGCGGTCACGATCGGATAGCTCTCCTCGATCAGGTGCCAGTTTGCGACCTCCAGCAAGTTGGCATTGTCGACTATCCCATGAAGGCGCAGGCCGGTCGCGGACTCGATATCTGCGGCGGCGCGGGCAATGCCTTCCGGGGTCCCTGTCATGGGTCGGTAGGGATTGACCACCAGATTGATGGCAAAATCTTCGCCGGCCAACCGGTTGCGCAGAGAACCGACGACACGGGCACCGAGGTCTTCACCGCCGATGTCGAGGACGGCCAGGACGTCGGGATTGTCAAATACGGAAAAGACCTGGGGTGGCAAGGACGGGACATCAACATTGGTATTGGCGTACATCGAGGCAACGAGCTCGATCTGGTTGTCAGCCAGCAAAGCACGCGCGTCAGCTGAGCGGTAGTAGGGATTGATCATATCAAGATCACACAGGATGACGCGTTGGCCTTCCTGCCTGACGTTTCTGGCCAGCCAGAGGGCGAAATTGACACTGATTTCGGATTTGCCGCTGCCGTAAGCGCCGACGAAAACGGTAATCCGGGCTGGGGTACCGGTCATTCCATGACCGGATGCCATTCCATGACCGGATGTCATTTCGCGACCAGGTTGCCGATTTCGAGTGATAAATTGAGGCATGATAAACCTTTCTATATCGATGGAATGTTCATTTGTCGTTATTGCACAAATCCCACTCCGCGTGATGAAATAAATTCTGGCGTGGTTTCATTGTGCGGATCCCCCAGTGCTCTGGCAAGCGCGAATGATACGCAACTGGGCAGGAAATAACGCATATTATTAAAGGCAGTGAATTGCGGCCAGTTGTCTGCTTCGCTAGAATGATTCCGGATAGAATCATGCCACAAGATTATTCGATGCCGACACAGGGCACATTGAGAGGTTTTATATGAAATACATCATTTTCCTGGGTGACGGCATGGCCGATCTGCCCGTTGAAACACTGGGGCACCGTACCCCCTTACAAGTCGCCAAAAAGCCGAACATGGACCGGATGGCCGGCCTGGGAACGGCTGGTCTGGTCAAAACGGTGCCGGACACGCTTTCACCCGGCAGCGACACCGCAAACATGTCGGTCATGGGATACGACCCCGAGCTCTACTATACCGGGCGTTCGCCTCTGGAGGCGATCAGCATGTCGATCGAGATGGAGCCCGGTGATGTCGCATTCCGGACCAATCTGGTCACGCTTTCTGACGAAGAAAATTACCGGCAGCGGACCATGATCGACTATTCATCGGATGAAATCGGCAGTGACGAAGCGGCCCGCCTGATCGAGGTTGTCAACGAACGGTTCGCCACCGAAGAATTCCAGTTCTACCCGGGCAAAAGCTACCGCCACTGCCTGATCTGGAAAAACGGACCGACCAGCATGAAGCTCGTACCGCCGCATGACATCCTGACCCAGAAGGTTACGTCCTACCTGCCATCGGGTGATGGCGCGGACAAGCTCCTGGCCATGATGGAACAGAGCGCCCATTTCCTGCCCACTCATCCGGTCAACAAAGCTCGTGTCAAACGCGACCTGCGTCCGGCCAACTCGATCTGGATCTGGGGCCAGGGCACCCGCCCTGAACTGCCCGTTCTTTCAGAACAGTATGGCATCAAGGGATCGGTCATTTCCGCGGTAGACCTGATCAACGGCCTGGGCATCTGCGCCGGTTTGCGCGTGGTCGAAGTCCCGGGGGTGACTGGAAACATCCACACCAACTTCCGCGGCAAGGCCGAGCATGCGATCATGGAATTCGAACGCGGCCAGGATTATGTCTACCTGCACGTCGAAGCTCCGGATGAGTGCGGCCATCGGGCAGAAACCGAAAACAAAGTCAAATCGATCGAACTGATCGACCGCGACATCATTGGCCCAGTCTGGGAATATCTTGAAAAGCATTACCAGGACACGGGGGAAGATTACCGGATCATGGTTCTGCCGGACCACCCGACCCCGCTGGCCCTGCGCACCCATACCAATGCACCGGTCCCCTTCGCCGCCTACAGCAGTGATGGAGCCTTCAAGCGCAGCGCACCTGCCTATGATGAGGTCACCTGTCAGGATTCCGAAGTGTTCATCCTCGAGGGACACACCCTGTTTGGCCGTTTCATCGCCGGGACCATCGACGGGTAATCAGGGCGACGAATAGTTGATATCTAATCAAATCTGAAAGGACCGGCAGGCCGACTGTCCGGTCCTTATTTCAATTCTGCGATCGTGACGCCACTATCACCCTCGCCAAAGGTACCCAGCCGGAAGGTCTTCACACGCGGATCGCGCTTGAGGTACTGGCCAACCGCGGCGCGCAGGGCGCCAGTGCCCTTGCCATGGACGATGCGGACAGTGGCAATGCCGGACAGGACTGCGTCGTCGAGGTATTTGTCGAGTGTCTGCAGTGCCTCCTCAACCGTCTGGCCGAGCAGCTGGATTTCCGTGGACATGGTCAGGGTGCGGTTCAGGGTCAGCTTGCCCTGCGATGTGCCGGAGCGGCCTTGATCGCCACGGTCTTTGCCCGGTTTGCCGCCCGTTCTGCCCGCACGAACGGCGCCCCCCCGGCCTGATCTGGTTCCTGTTCCTGAGTGGCCTGTTCCATTCCAGTCACCCAGGTCATCTGACGCCGCTCCTGGCATGCGCAGTCCTTCGGCTGGAACGCTGACCTTCATCGCGCCACTTTGCAGAATGCACTGGCCGCGGTTGTCAGGTCCTTCAACCAGCTTGCCGGTCATTTCCAAAGCAGGCGCATAATAGGTCTGGCCGACCTCGAGCCGGTCTGGCCGCTTCCCTGCCCCGGCTGACAGAGTTGCCCGGCCGATTTCACCTTCGATCCGGCTGCGGCCGCTGCGCGCTTTCTGGCGACCGGCGCTGACCGCATGATGGCGGGCAAAAACGTCCTGCTCATTCATGGCTTTTCTGGTCTGCTCGAGGAGTTCCTCGATTTCGAGCTGGGCCATTTCATAGAGCTCACGGGCTTCCTCGCGAGCCTTCTGGACGATCGCCTTCGATTTTTCCTGCCAGGTGAGCCGTTCGCGTTCGAGCCGTTGCTGCTCCTCGCGGGCCTGCTCACGCAGCCGGGTCACTTCATCGCGCATACGGTCGGCTTCGACCCGGCTCTTTTCGATCGCACTGACCAATTCTTCAAAGCGAATGCCTTCGTCAGACAGGAGTGACTTGGCCTGGCCGATGATTTCATCCGACAGACCGAGGCGACTGGAAATGGCAAAGGCGTTACTGACACCGGGCACACCGATCAGCAAGCGATACGTCGGGCGCAAGGTTTCGCTGTCGAATTCGCAGCAGGCATTTTCCACGCCTGGTGTATTCAGGGCGTAGCCTTTGAGTTCCTTGTAATGGGTGGTCGCTACCGTTCGGCAGCCATGGTTGCGCAGATAGTCGAGGATCGAAATCGCCAGGGCGGCACCTTCCGATGGATCGGTCCCGGAGCCGAGTTCGTCAACCAGCACCAGGGTTCTGGGCTGGGCTTTCTCGGTGATCTGGATGATGTTGCGCATGTGTGATGAGAACGTCGAGAGGTCCTGCTCGATGCTCTGCTCGTCGCCGATATCGGCCAGGACTTGCTCAAAAACAGAGACTTGGGAACCATCGCGGGCCGGGATTTGCAGGCCTGCCATCGCCATCAGACAAAACAGGCCGCAGGTTTTGAGTGCGACGGTTTTGCCGCCCGTATTGGGGCCAGTAATAATCAGAGAGTTGAATGCGATTCCGAGCTCGAAATGGATCGGCACGACCCGGTCTTTCGGGATCAGGGGGTGGCGTGCGGCCTGGAGGAAAATGCGGCCTTCGTCATTGACCAGGGGCATCATCGCCTGCTGTTTCAGAGCCAGCCGGCCTTTTGCCATCAGGAAATCAAGTTCGGCCAGGATATTGGCATTGGCAACGAGCAGGTCGGCCGAATCAGCCACCAGGCCGGACAGCTCGATCAGGATGCGTTCAATCTCCTCGCGTTCAAGGCCCATCAGCTCGCGGATCTTGTTGTTGAGTTCAACGACTGGCAAGGGTTCGACAAAAAGCGTCGATCCACTGGCAGAGGTATCATGGACCAGGCCGGGGATGCTACCGCGGTGCTCAGCTTTGACCGGCACAACATAGCGGTCACCGCGCAGAGTGACGAGCTGTTCCTGCAAGGCCTTGGCCTGGCTGCGCACAATGCGCTGCAGACTCTCCTTGACATCGACCTGAGCCTGGCGAATCCGGCGTCTGAGGCTCGCCAGCTGGCTGCTGGCCGCATCATGCAGCTCTTCTTCCCCGGCAATGCACTCGTCGAGGCGAGTTTTCAGGGCGCGCTGGGGGCGCAGCTGGGCAATCAGGCCAAAGACGATGCGCTGGCCAGGGCCGTCTTCCGGCAAAGCCAGGCGGACCTTGTCGACGGCGTGGAGAAACGACGCCAGGCGCAGGAATTCATGGATCGCCAGGACCGAGCCGCTGCGAGCCCGGTGGACAGAGGGACGGATCTCACTGATGCCGCCCAGCGGGAGGACGCCTTTTTCCAGGATCAGTTTGACTGCATCTTCAGTCTCGGACTGGCGCAGCAGTACCGTCTCCAGATCCGGCGAAGGCTGGAGCGCGGCACATAAATCAGCCCCGGGTGCCGAATGCGCCAGGGCTGTCAGGTCTTGGATAATCTTGTCGTATTCGAGAATGGTCAGGGAACGTGTGTCCATTAGCTACCTTTGTGGTGTCGTAAATGTGGAATCATGAACTGGATGCCATAGAGCAGGTAGACTACCAGTGCCCAGGCAACCGGAACGGCGAAAATGAAGTTGGCCAGATGCTGCTGGTCTGCAGGCAATAAAAACAGGGAGGCAAAGGCGGCGACAAAAAGCACCGTCCCCAGCTTGCCGTACCAGCGCGCCTGGACGATGACCTTGCGTTTTTTCAAGAGAAAATAGCCGCCGATCACCATCATGAATTCCTTGGCAAAAATGAAGGCCGGAACCCAGGCCGGCAAACGGCCGGTCAAGGTCATGGTCAGAGCCGTTGTCAGCTGGAAAACCTTGTCGACAAACGGGTCAAAGACGCGTCCGAAGTCGGATGTCTGATTGTAATGCCGTGCGATGTAGCCATCCAGGATGTCTGTGGTCCAGATGCCGACAAAAAAAACAAACGCCAGCGTGTTGTGTGACGCGCCGGCACTGATCGCCCAGGCCATGAAGGGGATGGCCAGAAGGCGAAGCATCGTCAGGTAATTCGGAATCGTGGGCTCAAATCGCAATTTCATAGAGGCATTATAGCAATCTTGTCGCATGGACTCAACGGATGACGATGCACGTATTCAATTGGTTTCAGATTGTTTGAAAAGCAAGCGGACCAGTCTCCTACCGAACCAGCCTCTTGTAATTCTGGAAATATTTAAGATAGCCACCGGCAAAATGTTGAATATCGTCGATCCGCATCCGTCCTCTGTCATTGCGAATGAAAACACCGTCCTGAGCTTGAGCAGGATTTGAAAAGTACATGACGTATTCTGGCCAACCGAAACTGCCGAGTGTGTATTTGATGCGATAATCAATAATCTCAAGGAAAGCCTTTTCGTTAAAATCATCCAGGTAATCGACGGAAATGCCCTCGGATACAATCCTGTCGTAAAGTTCATATGTGACCAGCAAGAGTTCGAGTGACGTATGCCAGGCTGTAACACGATTCCGTATGGCTTCCAGATTATCCCCGGCATTGCGCAGCGCAAATTCAAAGTAGTCCTGCCTTGGAATGTATTGGGTGATCTCATTCATTGCATAAGCGATCCAATGATCGGCGTACTGTGTATAGTCTTGTGCAATGAAACGATCAACAGCCAACGCTGCAGCATTCAGCCATTTCTCATCTCCAGTCAGCTTGTACAGCAGGGTCAGGGCAAAAGTTGCTTCCCCATCGTAATAGATCGTACGGAATTCTTCTTTTCTGGTATAGCCAGGAAAATTCAGCACATGCCAGTATTGGCCTGTCTTTTCGTCCATCAGTTCAAGGATGCCGTTTCCGAGCTTGATGGCCAACTCCAAATCTTGAGGATTTTTATTAATTTCGCTGGCGGCAGCGAGGGCGATCACTGCCAAGGCATTGCCACCCAGTTTGATCTCATTGTTTTTACGTTCAATCACAAAAGCTGTATCCGAATCTGCATATTCGACAAAGTCCTCCTTGAGATAGTTCAAGGATCGTTCGATGACAAGCGGCAAATCAGGATCTCCAGTCAGTTTGTACAAGCTGACCAGATTCCAGATCGTACCGGCATGTCGGAGAATGTTGTAATCCGTCAATTCCTTTCCAGTATTGAGCCGGTAGCCATAAATGAAAGAGCCGTCCTCACGGGACATGGAAACGAGCTTGTCTGATGCGGCGCTGAGCACTTCAAAGGCGATGGAATCCGTGATTGAGATCAGCTGGCGCTGCCCATAGTAGTCTTTTTCGCTATCGAGGGGGATAATCTCGCCATTTTCGTCGCATAACCAGCCTTTGACTCGAAAAAGAGTTACGGTTTCGGGAACTGCTTTCACCGCTTTGCGGTGATTCGATTCGAGATATGTGTTGATGGCACCCAGATCTAGTTTGTTATTTGCGTAATCAATCAGTTCATTGAAATTCAGCTCGGTTTCCAGAAAAGCTGTGCTGGCATCGTCTTCAAAGGAAATGCCATCCAAAAAAAAGCCCTCACTGCATGCTTTGATCCTTGACTCAGCTACATCTCTCGAGACGCTTACTGAATCCAAAACAACATCGACCTTCAGCCAGACCGGCAAAATGCCCTGTCTGTCTATGGTCTTGCGCACTGCAGCGCCGGCGATATCCCAAGCTTGTGCGAGGGTTTGCCCTTTTCCGTGAACGACATGGGCCTGAGTGTCCCCATCGCTGACTGAAAAAAACACTTGATAATAACCGTTTGCTGCTGGATCGAGTGACAGGATTTGCTCATCAGAAAAGACAGACTTTGACAGACTGACTATTTTTTCTTCAAATAGGGAGTTGCGCGTATCTCTCGACTTGAACGTACGCAAATAAGGCATGGCCCATATAACAACAGCCACAACTAAAACGATGGCAAGAAACAGGAACAGCAGCCTCAAGCGCTTCTTTTTATTTAGGTGGGTATCCGGTGTACGTCGTATCTCATTATGTTTATTCATGATTCAAATCTCTCATTCGAATATCTCAATCGAACAGAATCTTATCCATTATTGTACTACTTCCTGATCGCGATTACTTGATGCTGAGCAAATCCGGACTCGTGTTTAACGTGTTTAATCTGTGTTGTAACTTGGCCTTTTTTATTTTCTGATCAAATACCTGGTCAATTATTTAACAGACCTTGTAATTATTGAGACTTTTTTTTGTAATATTATGGTATAATAAAAGCGAGATGGGGGCATTGACAACAGAGGGATTATATGGACGCTTTCCCTCTGTCGAGCCAGCAGCGTAACCGACCATGATTGTTATGGTCGGTTTTTTTCGTTAAGTCATGAAGGGAGTGATCAATAATGAGTCGCAGAAACAGGTCATTAAAACGTCTCTTCGCCCTACTTTTCGGAACCATTCTGATTATCAGCAGCTTGGTAACAGTAAGTGCAGAAAACATGGAAATCGTATTTGATCCCGGAATTCAGCTTGATAAAGTGGGTGAATTCCAGGATGATATCGTGGACGATGGCTTTGCGCAGCCCGGTGAAAAAATCAAATACACCTATACGGTAGAAAACACCGGAACGATTCCATTGTACAACATCACACTCGTCGATGATGTCCTTGGAACAATTGCCGACGGCGATCCATTGCTTTTGCCTCCGATTGCTTTGAATGTTGTTGTGTTCACAGCGTATTACACGCTGACAGCAGCCGATATTGAAAATGGCAGCGTCACGAATCAGGCAACCGCAACAGGCTGGTTTCCTTGTTGGCAGGACCTTGATATGCAAGTCAGCCGCTGTCTAGACATCGGCGACGGCGATTGCGACGACGACGACGGCGATTGCGACGACGACGACGACGGCGATTGCGACGACGACGACGGCGATTGCGACGACGACGACGACGGCGATTGCGACGACGACGACGGCGATTGCGACGACGACGATGATGATTTCGGATGTTCAGTTTCTGATGATGCGACCTGCACAGTCCTGCTTACGCCAGAGCCAGAAGATGGTGACGATGATGATGATGATGACGATGACGAAGAACGGTCAAGCGGAGATCCTGATGTAGATCTGGTCAAAACGGTGGATAAAACCAGTGCTAATGAAGGTGAGACTTTCACGTTCACAATCACAATCCACAATACCGGTGATACAAAATTCTCGATCACGGAACTGACCGATACCAATCTGAGTCCTTTGCCTGCAAATTTGCAAGAGCTGATTGGCATGGAAATTCCGGTCGACGGAAGCCTTACCAGAACGTACACCATCGTTCACAACGATGCTGGCACCTACCCGAATACCGCAGAAGTCAAGATCAGTGACGTAAACGGGAAAAAGGATTTTGACAATGAATCCGTTACTGTTACCGTCAACGAACTTGAGGTGCAGGGTGCTATGATGGTCTTTGGTGCCGAGATGCCTCAGACAGGCGATGGTCCTGACGTCTTCTCAATCGGTGGTCTCATTATCCTGATCGTTGCTGGTGGTTCGCTGTGGCTCTTGTACAAGAAGAGCACGAAATCCAATTCCTGACCAACATGATCGATCGATCATACACTATCGTTGGGGTCCTGCAGCAAACCCATCTCGCTGCAGGACCCGCTTTTTTATTCAACCGATGAACAACTGCTCGATGTAGGTTGTACCATTCTTGATCGTACGGCTGACAGCAATCCCGGAATAAGCCGCATTCATGATGTTCTTCCGGTGAGATGGCGAATTGAGCCAAGCTGAGACGATGCATTCTGGCGCACTCTCCTCGGAGGTGTCAATGGCATAATTCTCACCGCTGGCAGTCACAGATAAATTGATTTCTGCCAGGACTGTATAAAAGGGATCACCGTTCGGCCGCAAATGCGGGGATGGGCTGCTCGGCAATTCCAAGACCCGGATATCGGCTGCCTGGCACAGAGTGCCATGCAAAGTGAGCGCAGGTAAGCCATTTTCCTTGCGTGCCGCATTGGTCAGACGGACCACCTCATTGACAAAGCCATCTGTTGACTCGACAACTAAAACCACTGGCTCCGGGGCGGGCAGAGTGACAACTGCAGGGGCCGTTTGTGCAGGTTTGTTGCTTGTGGGGACGGGTGTAGGCTCTGTCTTAGGTTCAATCTGGCGTTCAGGAGCCGAACGGCTGACAAGTTCTGGTTCTACCAAGGGCAGTGGCGACTCATGAGCTGGCCAGGGATCCTGTGCCGTTGGGTATTCACCCCAGATTGAGTTCTTGGCCTCTGCGATCCAGTCGGATACCTGGCAGGAAGGGTCTGATTCAACGGACTCTGCATGCAGGTTCAGCTGAGATCCATTCGCAATGGAAATGAAAAGAATCACGAGAACGATAAAAAAACGGAAAAGAATGACAAATGGAAACGGCCGGGTTTTCAAATGTGGTTTCAAGATATGGAATCCTTTCTGCGGTTGTTGATCTCGTTGAAAACCACAGAAGCCAGATAGGATAATAATGTCGAACCATTCCACGAGATTTTCGTCTTTTATACACGATATTGATAGCTAGATCAAGTAATAAGTCATAATATGTCAATATATGGTTATTCCATCCCTCCCTTTCATCATTATTTGCGTGTTTCAATACCTATCCAACAAAGAGTTGGATAAAATAGGCTTTGCTATCATAGACGAAATAACCAATGCCAATCTGCGTAAACTGGCAGCCCAGGATATTGCTCCTGTGGGCTGGTGAATCCAGCCAGGCCGCAACAATCGCTTCGACTGAGAATGCACCGGCAGTGGCACAGGCGTAATTCTCAGCACAGGCCTGCATCGTGATGGCATATTCCGCGAAAACCGTGTAAAAGTCGCGTCCATCAGGACGCTGGTGTGACTTGAAATCAGCCAGTTCTTTGACCCTGCACAGGGCTGCCTGGTCCAAGCTGCTGCTCACCGAAAGTGCTGCAAGTCCTGCTTCCTGTCGGACTAGATTGGTCTCTGCCAGAATTGCAGCAGTAACAGCCGCAAAATCCAACACTGCGCTTGTTTCTGCGGATTTTGTCTCAGGCATTGCCTCTGCTGGGCAACTCGTTGGCTGTGTGGTTTCAGGGGTCGTTTTGGCAGTTTCGCCGATGGGTGGTTCAGTTGGAACAGGAGTTGGTACAGGAGTTGGTACAGGTGTCGGAGTCGGTTTTGGCGTAGGAGTCGCAGATGGTTTTGGCGTGGGTTTCGAGGTCGGAAGCGAAGTTGGAATACCAGTCGGTACCGGATCAGGCTCCAGTATCTGGGTTGTCGATTGAACATCATATGAAATATCCGTAGTGTCAACCGCAGTTGCAAGGATCACAGTCTGTACCAAATGATCCCTCACCGGTTCGACTGTTTTTGTATCATCAGGCATGGTCTGGGCTGCAACCGGTTGGGGACGTTCGATTCCCTCCCCTACTGCCAAGGACGCCGGCGTAATAAACTGGCCAGGGGTTCCCTCATGCCAGGCTACAGCAGCTAACAGAATCGGTATGACCAAGATGGCAATAAAAAATAATCTACGGATCATCTCACAACCCTTGCACATAAGGCGGTCAACCACATGCGATCAGAGAATCGAAAAACGAGATGTCAGCACCGGTCGATTGAGTTTTCGATGATCCTATCCTACCATGACTGAGCAGAACGAATGATGGGTTATGATTAACTTTGGATTACAATTTCCTATCTTTTGGGGCAAAGAACCTGGTTCTGAAGCAATATCACTTTTTCGCCTTTCGGGCAACCACAACCATCCGACCTTCATCAATGTGATAACTGCACGTTGAAAGTGTCAAAAGCTGGTCGCCAAAGACGGGACGAATGCCCGTGTCATAGAGAGACAGTTTTCGAACTTGATCTACATAGTCGTTGAATTCTGCCTCAGTATCAGCCTGGAAAAAACGGTAGTAAATGAATTCCTTTGAGTCCGCCGGGTAAACCTGGGACATGAAAACGGCGAAGATCTCGTACTCCCCAGTTTCATAGATGGTATCAAACTGGACGATTGGGTGAGAAGTGAAATAGGATCGGCTGTAGTACTTGCCAAGGGTTGCAAACATGCTGCCATCCTTCATGTTGTGAGCATGGACAAGAACATTGGTTGAGCGAGGATTGATACTGGAACGATAGTCGACAAACGGCAAGCCATGCTTGCTATCCTTACCTGCAAAATCACGGTACAAATAGTATTCGCCGTCCTGTGGTGTATACATGACAGGGTAGTCGACTTCGGAATTTTCAATCTTGATCCAGCCAACCAGATCGGGATTCTTATCAAATAGCGTTTGGTACTGGGGTAAAACCTCAAGACTCATTTCTGGTGTAGGATCTGGTCCGGATGGCTCTATCGTGGTCACAGGCTCATGATCGTCTGGTGCCGTTTCCAGGATGGCTGAGGTCGTCTGGACCGCTTGGACCAGAGAGGATAACTGGCGCAGATTGTTCCGATCCTGGACACTCTGGTAATAGCCAAAAAGCAGATAACTGACATAGGCAAGAACAGCCATACCATAGAGGACTAATGCAATTCTGAACTTCTTTTTCATATCGATCGCTCCGATCAGACATGGCCGGCTTTCTTTTTGCTGATTGGATTATAGCATGCCTTGACCTCGGAATCGGTCAGGCAAGATACCCTTTTCTATCGGTGCGATCAAATAGAGAATAGGAAAATTTGAAAGCAGTCAGCACGGTAACCTGTGTTTCAGATAATGATTATCATTTTCATGCATACTTGAATCAATGGAAGCAGTGAAACTCAGGACGTATTGGACGCTTGTCCTGAGAGGAGCCAGTAGCGTAACCGGCCATGTGTATCTAATCAAGGCCGGTTTTTTCGTTTTTGTATTTCTCGATTAAGAAAGGGGCAGCTTATGAAACGAAAATCTACATTCCTGAAAGTCTATTTCTCGTTCCTGGCCATTTTAGTTTTATCTTTCAATCTGGTCTCCGTGGTTTCTGCAGATGGATCACGCAAATCTGACAACAAGTGGAAACCCAAGGTAACCACAACGGCCACCAGATGTGAACCCACGACAAAAGCCACTACGAAAACCACGGAGGAGACCACCCAGACTTCGACCGAAGCCACGTCCGAGGAGACCAGCCAGACTCCGACTGAATCCGCGACCGAGGCAACCACCCAGACTACGACTGAATCCACGACTGAGGCGACCAGCCAGACTCCGACTGAATCCGCGACCGAGGCAACCACCCAAGCTGCGACCGAATCCACATCCGAGGAGACCAGCCAGACTCCGACTGAATCCGCGACTGAGGCTACCACTGAGCAATCATCTGAAACCACTGCTGCAGCGACATCCGCAAGAACATCATCTACTTCTTCGGTTGCTGTTTTTGGTGAGACATTTGTAAGCTCAAATGATCCGACAACGAATTCCATAATCGTTGAAGCCGGTGAAATGCCAAGCACTGGAGATTCAGTCTATCCTGTCAAAGTGATTGCATTCCTGACGTTGTTGCTGATCGGTACGTTGCTGATTTTCTGGAAATACAAAATCCAGGAGGAACCCATCAACAAGGATAAAGTGATAAGTCCGTGATTATTCCAAACAAAAGGCTGCCCGTTGATTGGCAGCCTTTTGTTGATCTTTCGAACTTGAAGAAATGATCTGCGGCATTCTGTCTGACTCTGCTCAGCCGATGAAGAGTTGTTCGAAATATTCCTTGTCACCGATGACAGCGTGGCCGATACCGATCTGTTTGTAGGATGCGTTCATGATGTTCTTGCGATGGCCAGGGCTATTCATCCAGGCGGTGACGATCTGCTCGGGAGAATAGGCATTGGCGGTGCCGATGGCGTAATTCTCGCCGCCGGTTTTCGGCTTCAGGCCGACTTCGGCAAAGACGGTGTAGAACTGGGCACCGTCAGGACGCAGGTGCGGCGAGGGGCTATCAGGCAGTTCGACGACGCGGATGGCGGCAGCTTCCTGAGCATTGCTATTGATGGTCAGGGCGGAGAGGCCCTCTGCGGCGCGTGCTTCGTTGACCAGGCGCAGGATCTCATCGGTCCAGTAATCACCGGTGGATTCGATGGCTGCAGGAGCTTCGGTGGCAACAGGGGCAGGAGCGGCGACGGCTGCGGCTTCGACAGTTGCGGCCGGGGTAGGCTGGGCTTCCTGAGCTTTGACTGGAGCGGCTTCTTCAACTTTTTCAACCGGAGCCTCGGTCTTTTTTTCGACTGGGGCTTCTGCCTTGGCTGGCTCGGCTTTGACGGCAGCCGGGGCTGGTGCAGCGGTTTTGGTTTCAACTTTGGCTGTGGCTTTGGCTTCAACTTTGGCGGGAGCTTCTGTCACGACGGTTTCCGGACGGATGATTTCTGGCCAGGCAACTTCAGCTTTGGGATATTCGCCGAAGATTTTCGCCTTGGCCTGGGCGATCTGGTCATGGACGCGGACAATGCCAGCCGCCTGGGCTGTCACGCTGCTGATGCCGATGATGCTGGAAAGAACGACGGCAGCACTGATGACCTGGAACGCTTTGCGGGCTACGCCGGAAGACAAAAAGGACATTAAAAAACCTCCCAGTTTCGGTAGCTGGCTGCCACGGGAGATGTCCCAGAGGCCCTTTAGCTTTGCGTCCCAGGTTTTCACCTGGTTTGCCTTTATCGGCTGAAGGCTTATCGATGCCCTCGCCTGATTTTCTTTTGGTCGGCAGGCTGCTGTCACACAACTTCCTGCTTGACGCCAGATTACAATATCTTTACAGATTTGTCAATCATCGCCAGTCAAAATGTAATAAATAGCACTCACAGATAATCACTATCCAGATAAAGACCGTCAACCTGCAAGGCTTGTTCTTGCGGGCCTGACGGTCTTTACAACAGAATGCTCAATGAAAAGTCCAGAAATGATTAAATCACATCAGGATGTCAGAATGATGGCTCGCTCCAGCTCGACCGGATCGATCGTTTTTTTCATGTTGAGCGCTTCTTCGATATCGATGTCAACGATCTTGCCATCCTTATAGGCGATGACCCGGTTGTAACGACCATCGCGCAGACATTCGACCGCATGCAGACCCATCAGGCTGGCCATCTGGCGGTCTCGCAGAGTCGGGCTGCCACCACGCTGGAGGTGGCCGAGGATGGTGGCGCGAGCCTCGATCCCAGTCAGCGTCTCGATCTGGTGCGCAATTTCATCAGCCTTGGCGGCGCCTTCGGCAACCACAACGATGAAGTGGTGTTTACCGCGGTTGCGGCCATCGAGAACGGCCTTAAGCACGTCCTTGTTGAAGTCAAAGGGTTTCTCCGGGATGAGAACGACCTCAGCGCCAGTGGCGATGCCGACATTGAGTGCAATATAGCCTGCTGCACGGCCCATGACCTCGATGACACTGCAGCGTTCGTGGGATGACGCCGTGTCACGCAATTTGTCGATGGCTTCCATCGCAGTATTCATGGCTGTGTCATAACCGATCGTGTAATCTGAGCAAGCAATGTCGTTGTCGATCGTACCAGGGATGCCAATGACTGGGATGCCTTTGCGGGCCAGATCACGGGCACCCTTGAAAGTTCCATCACCGCCGATTGCAATTATGGCGTCGAGATTGAACACCTTGATCATGTCGATCGCCCGGTTGACACCTTCTTCGGAATTGAAGGTCTTGGACCGGGCCGTCATCAGGAAGGTTCCTCCCCGCTGTAGCTTTTCCGAGACCGAGGACCGGTTCAATTCCTCGATATCACCGCGCCAGAGGCCATGGTAACCGCGCCGGATGCCATAGACCCGGTAGCCGTAATACAGGCCGGTGCGGGTGACAGCACGGATGGCTGCATTCATGCCTGGGGCATCCCCGCCGCTGGTCAGAACACCGATGTTCCGGATAACCTTTTGTTCATCCATGGATTTGCATCTCCTTGATCGATCGATTGCAACAAGCAGACCGGACAACATCCGGCACAGACACTTTATTATAGCAAGGCGATGTTGGCCATGCCATATCTGCGGGCAATTTCCAGCAGGATTTTGTCGTCGGCTTCGATCCAGCAATCGGCTGGCAGCTCATGACCTGTCCGACTGGCGCCCAGGTAGATTTTGACGCGCATGGGTCCATTGAAATATCGCAGCATGGCCAGAAGCCGTTTGTATCCGGCATCATCTTTCTCCCCCCAATAACGGATGGCCAGGGTTTTAGTGGCGGCGCCGCTGCTGGAAGAGGCTGCAGCTGGACGACTATCCCGGTTGGCGGATCGACCTGACGATGGACCGGTTGAGCTGCGATCGCCGGCTGAACCATTGCCAGCACCTAAATACCGGGCGAATTCTGCCGGTCGTCGTGTCATATCCGGGGTCAGGGGCAGTGCCAGTTCGGCGATGAATTTGGGCGTGTCATCGTCACGCAGGCTGAGCCGTCCGCCGAGGAGGACGGGCTGGCCCTCCTGGAGCAGGCCGCCGTATTGGGCAAAGACACGCGGAAATACCAGGACTTCGCAGGTACCGGCCAGATCTTCAAAAGTCAGGATGGCCATGGCTTCTTTGTTGCGGGTCATCCGGGCTTTGCGTGCGACGACCAGGCCAGCGAAAATGGCTTTGTCCTGGTCACGTGCATTCAGCGCCAGCGCACCGATCTCTTCGTCTCCTTCATGCTGCTGCAAGGCGCTGCTGTCGTGTGTCGCCAAGGCATTGATCGCGGCACGGTATTCATCGAGCGGATGGCCGGTCACATAGAGCCCCAGCATCTCCTTCTCCATCGCCAGCAGATCAGCCGGACTAAATTCCGGCAGAGCAGGGTAATTCGGTTCTGCTTCTGTGCTGCCGGAAGCAGCAACGTCCATGCCGAACAGACTGAGCTGGCCTTCCATGCTCTGGCGGCGCGCATTCTGCAGTTGGGTCATGAAGGGATCGAGCACAGCGACCAGCTGCGAGCGTGCGATGCGAAATCCATCAAAGGCCGAGGCCCGGACCAGACTCTCGATCATTTTGCGGTTGAGGTCGGAGGCGCTGGCCCGGCGCAGGAAATCGCCGTATGAGGTGTAAGGGCCGTTCGAGGCGCGATCCTCGAGCACGGTCCGGATCGCTGCCTCGCCGACATTTTTCACGGCTGCCAAAGAGAAGCGGATTTTTCCGTTTTCGGTGGTAAATCGGGCCTGGCTGGCATTGATATCTGGTGGCAGGACCTCGATGCCAAGCTTGCGGCAGACCCGGACATAGGCGGCTGCCTGGCTGAGGTTGCCAAGGTAGCTGTTGAGCATTGCAGCCATGAATTCAACCGGGTAGTAGTATTTGAGCCAGGCCGTGTAATAGGCGACGACGGCATAGGCGGCTGCGTGTGATTTATTGAACGCGTAGCCGGCAAAAGCCATGACATCGTCAAAAATCTTTTCTGCTGTTTCGAGATCGACACCGCGCGCCACGGCACCTGCGACCTCGCTGCCCTTTTCATCCACACCGCCATACAGAAACAAGTTCTTGTACTTGGCCATTTCGGCTGGTTTTTTCTTCGACATGGCGCGGCGGACATTGTCGGACTGGCCCATCGAAAAGCCAGCCAAGTCACGCACGATCTGCATGACCTGTTCCTGGTAGACAATGCAGCCATAGGTGACGTTGAGAATCGGTTCGAGCAAGGGGTGGTCGTAGCGGACCTTGGCCGGGTCATGCTTGGCGGCGACATACTGCGGGATCTGGTCCATCGGCCCGGGCCGATAGAGGGAAATACCAGCGATGATGTCCTCCAGCGACTCGGGACGCAGTTCTTTCATGAAGCTGGTCATGCCACCGCTTTCCAGCTGGAACACCGCTTCGGTGTTGCCTTCGCTGATCATGGCAAAGACAGACCGGTCATCCATCGGCAGGGTGTCGAAATCGATCACGACCTGGTGATTCCTGGCCACCATGGCGGCGGTGTCCTGCATGACCGTCAGGGTGCGCAGGCCGAGGAAGTCGAATTTCAACAGGCCGATCAGCTCGATGTTGTTTTTCGAATACTGAACGACGATGGAGTCCTCGTTTCTGGACAAAGGGGCCAGGTTGGTCAGGGGTTCGCTGGAAATCACGACACCAGCGGCATGAGTCGAGGCGTGGCGCGGCATGCCCTCGAAACGTCGGGCCAGGTCGATCACCTGGCGTGTCACCGGATTTTCGTCGTAATCCTTGCGCAGCTCTTTGCTCTGGTCGAGCGCCTTGGCCAGGGTCACTCCCGGCATGCCGGGGACGAATTTGGCGATGCGGTCTGTTTCGGCATAGGAGACATCGAGGGCGCGTGCGACGTCGCGGATACAGGCGCGGGCAGCCAGGGTGCCAAAGGTGATGACCTGGGCGACCCGGTCCTGGCCGTATTTGGCTGTGACGTAGCGGATGACCTCCGGCCGCCGCTCATAGCAGAAGTCGATGTCAAAATCGGGCATGCTGACCCGGTCGGCATTGAGGAAGCGCTCGAAAATCAGCGAATACTTGAGTGGGTCGATGTTGGTGATTTTCAGGCAATAGGCGGCCAGTGAACCAGCGCCGGAACCACGGCCGGGACCAACCATGATCTGGCTTTCACGGGCAAAGCGGATGAAATCCCAGACGATCAGGTAATAATCGGTGTAACCCATCCGGTTGATCACCGACAGCTCATAAGCGAGCCGTTTTTCGTAGGCTTCACGCGGAATAGTCGTTGGCAGATTCAGCCGTTCTTCGAGGCCCTGGCGGCAAAGCTGTTCGAGGTAGTCGGTATTGGGCATGCCGCCGGGAGTGGCGAAGGCCGGCAGGTGGATGGTGTCAAAGTCGAGTTTGACCTGGCAGCGGGCGGCGATGCGTTCGGTGTTGGCGATCGCCTCCGGCAGGGCCGAAAAAGCCGCGGCCATCTCTGCGGGGGATTTGAGGTAGAACGCATCCGACTGCATGCGCATGCGGTCGGGATCGCTCATGCGCTTGCCAGTCTGCATGCACAAGAGGACCTCATGGGCATGGGCGTCGTCTGGCATGAGATAATGGCAATCATTGGTGGCAACCAGGGGAATGCCGGTTTCACGGCTGATCTCGATCAGTTGCGTGTTGACCAGGGCCTGCTCGGGGATGCCATTATGTTGCAGCTCGAGGTAGAAATTGCCCCGGCCGAACAGCTCATCGTAGGTCTGGGCCAGTTGGACAGCCCGTGTGCGATCGTGCTCCATCAGGGCACCGGGTATTTCGCCGCCGAGGCAGGCCGAGAGGGCGATCAGTCCCGACGCGTGCTGGCGCAGCAAGTCATGGTCAATGCGCGGGCGGTAGTAAAAGCCATCAACAAACCCGGTCGAGACCAGTTTCATCAGGTTCTGCCAGCCGGTTTGATTTTCAGCCAGCAGGATCAGGTGTGACGGTTCCTTGTCGAGGCTGCCTTCCTTGTCGGTGTGGCTTCTGGGGGCGACATAGACCTCGCAGCCCAAGATCGGGCGGATGCCCTTGGCAATCAGGGCATTGTAGAAATCGACGGTGCCGAAAAGAACGCCGTGATCGGTGATCGCACAGGCATCCATGCCCAGCTCAAGCAGGCGATCCGGCAAGTCTTTGATCCGGATCGCCCCATCGAGCAAACTGTATTCGGTATGAAGGTGGAGATGTGTAAAGGCCACGTGCGACCGATCAGAGATGTTCGCGCAGATAGCCTTCGACCTGCTCACGCAACTGGTTCAGGGTGGCATCATTCTGGGCCTGGTCTTCGCCGTAGATGCCGAAGTAGATCTTGATCTTGGGCTCGGTGCCGGAAGGACGGATACAGAACCAGTCGATGCCGTCGAGCTCGTAGAGCAGGACGTCGGACGGGGTCATTTCGATCGGAGTGCTCGAGCCATCGGCAAGAACGATCCGGTCGAGCGTTTTGTAATCACGCACGGCACGCACGGGCACGCCTGGCACACCGAGCTGCTTATTGGCCCGTAAATAAGCCATGCCGGACTTGATCTTCTCGATGCCAGCTTTGCCTTCGAGGGTAATCGAAATGGTCTTTTCAGCCGCATAGCCATAGCGCTGGAAAATCTCCTGCAGCAGGTCGTAGAGGGTCTTGCCCTCGTCGGCAGCCGCAGCGGCCATTTCGCCGATCAGCATGCTGGCGACGACGGCGTCCTTGTCCCGGACATCGGTCCCGGCCAGGTAGCCAAAGCTCTCCTCAAAACCGAACTGGTAGTGCATCGGGCCAAATTCGTCGTGCTGCTTGATCAGCTCGGCGATGAATTTGAAACCGGTCAGGCATTCGAACAGCGTGACGCCATAGGCCTCGGCGATGCGTTTGGTCAGTTTGGTCGAGACAATGGTCGTGACGACAAACGACTGGTCTGGCAGCGTGGCCGATTTCTTCTTGGCAGACAGGATGTACTCCATCAGCAAAAGGCCGATCTGGTTGCCAGACAGGACCTGGTAGTCACCCGTACTGGTCCGGACACAGACACCGGTGCGGTCGGCGTCAGGATCGGTCGCGATCACCAGGTCAGCGCCTTCTTTCTGGGCCAGCTCGATCGCCATGGCCAGAGCGGAGCGTTCCTCCGGATTGGGGAAGGCGACGGTTGGGAAATGGCCATCCGGCAGCTCCTGCTCCGGGACGACCAGGATATTGGTAAAGCCAATCTGGGACAGGATGCGGCGGACGGGCTTATTGCCGGCGCCATGCAGGGGCGTGTAGACGATCTTGAGGTCGCGGTGGCGCTGGACGGCCTCGAGGTTGATCGCCAGTTTTTCCAGCATGGCGGTGTAGACTGCGTCGAGATCCTCGCCAAAGTCCTGCCACAGGCCGGTTGCACGGGCATTTTCTTCACTGAGGCAATTCAAAAGCGGGGGGAAATCCTCGATCGAGTTCATGACGTCGCTGACAACCGTGGCTGCTTCTGGAGGCAACTGGCCACCATCCTCGCCGTAGGCTTTGTAGCCGTTGTATTTGGCCGGGTTGTGGCTGGCCGTGATCATGACGCCACCGGCTGTGCGGAAGTGGCGGATGGCAAAGGACAGCATCGGCACGGGGCGCAGCTCGTCGGAGAGGTAGACCTTGATCCCATGGGTGACAAAAATCCGGGCGGACAGGACGGCAAATTCGCGCGAGAACAGGCGTGAATCATAGGAAATGGCCACGCCGCGTGCCTTGGTCACCTCGCCCTGGCTGGCGAGAAAACGGGCAAATCCCTCGGAGGCCCGGGCGACAGTGTAGAGATTCATCCGGTTGGTGCCGGCGCCCAGGACACCGCGCAGGCCAGCGGTGCCGAATTCAAGGTCCATATAGAAGCGGTCTTCGATTTCCTTTTCATCCTGAGCTACGCCCAGTAATTCGGCGCGCGTTGACTCGTCAAAATTGGGGTCCGTTGTCCAGCGGGTATAACGTTCCTGAGCCAAAGTCATAAGGGTCCCTCCTTGTTCATGGGCGACTGCCTGGAAGGCCCTGCATATCAGGCTGCCAGACAGTCGAATTGTGAACTGATTATATCATAGCGAACGGTTCAAAGTTGCTACCTTCCTGTCAGCTTGCGTGCGCCAGACCATGTCCGTCGTCCGCCCTGTCTGCTCAGGTTATCTTGCCGCGGATCAGGACGAGCAGGTCGCGAAGCTGGGCTGCTTCTTCGAAGGCCAGCTTCTTCGCAGCATCTTTCATGTCTTTTTCGATCTTGACGGCCATGCGGGCCAGTTCCTCCGGTTTGAGGCGGTCCAGTTTGTGCTCCAGGAGCGAATCGGCCGCCTGTTCATCGAGTCCTGCTTCCTCGGCAGCGTCGACTACTGTGTCGACCACAGCCCGGACCGCTTTTTCGATCGAGCGGGGCGTGATGTTGTGCTCACGGTTATATGCTTCCTGGATGCTGCGGCGCCGATTGGTCTCAATGATCGCCTGGTGCATCGATTCAGTGACAGCATCCGCATAGAGAATGACATGGCCATTGACGTTGCGGGCTGCCCGGCCGATGATCTGGATCAGCGAGGTCGTCGAACGCAGGAAACCTTCTTTGTCGGCATCGAGGATGGCAATCAGGGAGACCTCCGGCAGGTCGAGGCCTTCCCGCAGCAGATTGATGCCGACCAGGACGTCGAACTGGCCCTGGCGCAGGTCGCGCAGGATTTTCAGGCGCTCGACGGTATCGATATCCGAGTGCAGATATTTGACCCGCAGACCTTCGTCTTTGAAAAACCCCGTCAGGTCTTCGGCCATCTTCTTGGTCAGGGTCAGGACAAGTGTCCGTTCGCCGCGGGAGTTAACCGTGTGAATCTCGGCGAGCAGATCCTCGATCTGGCCATCGACGGGACGGATGCTGATCGACGGATCGACCAGGCCGGTCGGCCGGATGATCTGCTCAACGACCGTGCTGGCATGCTCCGCCTCGTAGCGCGAGGGCGTCGCACTGACGAAAACACCCTGGCCGATTTTCTGCTCGAATTCTTCAAACCGGAGCGGACGGTTGTCAAAAGCAGACGGCAGGCGGAAACCAAAGTCGACCAGCGCCTGTTTTCTGGACCGGTCACCATTGTACATCGCCCCGACCTGGGGAATCGTGACGTGTGACTCGTCGACCATCAGGATGAAATCATCGGGAAAAAAGTCAATCAGGGTGTAAGGGGCTTCGCCCGGAGCACGACCTGACAAGTGGCGCGAGTAGTTCTCGATACCTTTGCAAAAGCCGGTCTCGCGCAGCATTTCGATGTCATAGCGGGTGCGTTGTTCCAGGCGGTAAGCCTCGACCAGCTTACCCTGGTCCCGCAGTACCCGGAGCCGTTCTTCCAGTTCCTCCTGAATCGCAAGGACGGCTTTTTTCATTTTCAGATCGGTGGTGGCATAATGGCTGGCCGGGAAAATCGAGGCATAATTGCGTGTGTTCAGGATGCGGCCAGTCAGGCTGTCGATTTCAACGACTTTCTCGATTTCATCACCGAAAAAGGTCACCCGGGTCATGACATTCTCGGCCGATGCCGGGAAAATATCGAGCGTATCGCCACGGACCCGGAAGGTGCCGCGCCGGGTGTCAAAGTCATTGCGGACGTACTGGATGTCGATCAGCTCACGGATGACAGCATCGCGATCCTTGGCCATGCCCGGTCGCAGATTGACCATCAGGCTCTTGTAGTCCTCCGGGTCGCCGAGACCATAGATGCAGGAGACCGAGGCCACGACGATGACGTCCCGCCGCTCCAGGAGCGAGGCTGTCGCCGAATGGCGCAGGCGGTCGATTTCGTCGTTGATCGCGGAATCCTTTTCGATAAAGGTGTCGGTCGCGGGGATATAGGCCTCTGGCTGGTAATAATCGTAGTAGCTGACGAAATATTCGACAGCATTGTCAGGGAAAAAGGCCTTGAACTCAGCCGTCAACTGGCCGGCCAAGGTTTTGTTGTGGGCAATGACCAGGGTCGGGCGCTGGACGCGTTCGATCACATTGGCCATGGTGAAGGTTTTACCCGAGCCGGTGACACCGAGCAGGGTCTGGAACCGGTCGCCCCGCTCCAGACCTGCGACCAGCTGGTCAATCGCCTGAGGCTGGTCACCGCAGGGCTTCATGTCGGGGGCAATTCTAAATGCTGGCATGAAAAGGCTCCTGTCCAGAAAATCAGCAGAAATCAGTCAATTCTGTTTCGATTATAGCACAAGCAATCCCGGCAACCGATTGCCCCACGCTCGAAAGGAGTATTATAATAAACGGTAAAATTGCAAGTGTAGTCCGTCCAATTTGCACCACACGGCACACTCGCTGCGAAAGGGAGATGACGAATCATGTTTCCAGCTATTTCTGTCACCCGGGCCAGCAAACCAAAGCAAAAACCTGCTGCCGATGTCCCACTCGGTTTTGGCCAGATCTTTACCGATCACATGTTCAGCATGGACTATGTGGAAGGTCAAGGCTGGATCAACCCACGCATCGAACCGTATGCCCCGATCTGCCTCGAGCCTTCTGCCATGGTCTTCCACTACGGCCAGGCGATTTTCGAAGGACTCAAAGCATACAAGACCGCGGATGGCACGATCAACCTGTTCCGGCCCCAGTTGAATTTTGAGCGGGTCAATGTTTCAAATGCCCGCATGGTCATCCCGCCGATCGACGAAGCCTTCTGCCTCTACGCTCTGAAAGAGCTGCTTAAGATCGAGCGGGACTGGATCCCGACAGCTGACGGCACTTCGCTCTACATCCGGCCATTCATCATCGCCACCGATCCCTATCTCGGTGTCCGTCCAGCCCATACCTACCGTTTCATGATCATCCTCTCCCCGTCTGGCCGCTATTATCCCCAGGGATTGGCCCCAGTCAATATTTACGTCGAAGAAGAGTATGTCCGCGCCGTCAAGGGCGGCACGGGCTTTGCCAAGACACCCGGCAATTACGCTGCCAGCCTGATCGCCCAGGCCAAGGCCTACAAGACCGGCTATGTCCAGGTCCTCTGGCTCGATGGTGTCCATCGCCGCTTCATCGAAGAAGTCGGCTCGATGAACGTCTTTTTCGTCATCGACGGCAAGCTCGTCACCCCGGCCCTCAATGGCAGCATCCTGCCCGGCATCACCCGCCGTACGGTCCTCGAGCTGGCCAAACGTCTTGGTATCGAATCGGAAGAACGCGAAATCGCCATCGATGAACTCATATCCATGGTCAAATCCGGCCAGGTCAGTGAAGTCTTTGGCGCCGGAACCGCTGCCGTCATTTCACCCGTTGGCGAGTTGCGCTATAAAGACGATGTGATGACCTTTAATGATGGCAAGATCGGACCATTGTCGCAGAAATTCTACGACATCATCACCGGGGTCCAGTATGGCATCCGGACTGATGAATACGGCTGGATCGAAAAGGTCTGAGGATCTGGCCAGACTGAAACAGCCATCCTAATTTAGCGCTCTGGAATGAAACAAGACCGCCACAAATCCTGTGGCGGCCTTTTCTTTGCCAATCGACGGGAAGCAGGAATGCACCCTACATCAGGTCTTTCTTATTGCGCTGGACCATGGCGAGCATGGCAGCGAGCTGGTCCTCGATCTCGCCGAGGCGTTTCCTGGCATAATCCATCGAGCCCGCACGGATTTTCTGGGCGGCCTGGTTGGATTTTTCCAGGAGGTCTGAGGCCTGGAGGCGTGCTTTCTGGGTGATTTCGTGCTCATCGATCATGCGGGACATGCGGGCTTCGGCATCACGCATGATGGTCTCGGCTTCTTTCCTTGCCTCGGCGATCAGCTGGCGGTTCTGCTCGAGCAACCATTTGGCTTGCTTGAGTTCACCGGGGAGTTCATCGCGGATCATGGTGATCAGGACGAGCATTTCTTCGCGATCGACCATGCAATTATCGGAAAACGGAACAGATCGGGCAGAAATCACCAGGCTTTCGAGTCGTTCAAGCAGGGACTCGATATCCTGGTTCTGGGCATAGTCAGATTGGGGTGAATGGATCATATCGGAGAGTTTCCTCCACTCTGAGAGCGTTAGGTTGCAGTGTCCCGGGGATCGGTTTTCCTCAGGCGCTCCATGATGAGAGGCGCGAGGACCGGTGGGACCATGTGGGTGATATCGCCGCCGTAGGCAGCAACTTCACGGACGATCGAGGAGCTGTTGAAGGCCAGGTCGATCCGGCAGGGTAACAGGCAGGTCTCATAGGTGGGCAGAAGCAGCTTGTTTGCAGCTGCCAGCTCTGCTTCAAAGCGGAAGTCGGATTCGCTCCTGAGACCACGGACGACGGCGCGCGCTTTCTTGGCTGCGAAAAAATCAACCAGCAGGCCACTATGTGACTCGACGACGATGTTGGGAATGTCTTTCAGGACGCTCCGGGCCATTTCGACCCGCTCATCGGTTGTGAAATGATAACGCTTGCGGCTGTTGACCATGACCGCGACAAAAAGCTGGTCGCAAAGACCAGCCGCACGTCGCGCGATATCGTAATGACCATTGGTAAATGGATCAAAACTGCCTGGATAAATAAAAACAGCCATCGGTCTCCCCTGGTTGGGCTTGCTACAAAACTCAGCTTGGCGCTGGGGAAGCCTGATCCGTCACGGTTTTCAGACTTGATAAAAGGATAGCATGGCCGTTCCGTACTGACAACTTCTCGAACGTTTCAATTCCGTGACAAAATCCGGGGCTTGGGATTTTGCATCATGTTCGAGGATGATGCGGCCGCCAGGGGCGAGAAGCCGGACCAAGTCCGGAGCCAGGCGTTCAAAATCGGCAATGGCCTGGCGGTAAGGCGGATCGAGAAAGATCAGGTCAAAGGTCTGGCCGCTGGCTAGCAGCTGGCGCACGGCCGAAAAAGCAGATCCGTGCTGGACCCGGGTCACGTCAGAAAGCCGGGTCTTTTCCAGATTGGTGGCAATGGCGGCAAGCCCAGCCCGGGCTTGTTCAACCAGGATGACTTCGCGGGCACCTCGGCTGGCCGCCTCCAGCCCGATCTGGCCTGTGCCGGCATACAGGTCGAGAAAGGCACAATCTGGCAGCGATGGCGCCAGAATGGAAAACAGGGCTTCTTTGGTCTTGTCGGCGGTGGGGCGGGTATCCTGGCCTTTGGGGGCAATGAGCGGGATGCCGCCGGCGCGGCCGCTGATGATTCTGGGCAAGTGGGTCTCCTCCTTAGTGATCAGAGCTGGACATGTGGCAAGGCTGATCCGAAATGGCGTTCGATGGCACGGACCAGGCCCTGGTGTTCGTCACGTGTCAGGTCCGGGTCGCGATCGAACAAAGACCGGGCCGCTTCCTGGGCCTTTTGGAGCAGCTCGCGGTCGCGGTAGAGATTGGCCAGCCTGAGGGCTGGCAAGCCATGCTGGCGGGTCCCGAAAAAATCACCTGGACCCCGCAGTTCAAGGTCCTTGCGGGCGATTTCAAAGCCGTCGGTCGTCTGGCACAAAGTACGCAGGCGCTGCCGGGCCAGATCATCGTCACTGTCACTCATCAGGATACAGTAGGATTTGTGGGATCCGCGCCCGATCCGGCCACGCAACTGATGCAGCTGGGACAGGCCGAAACGTTCAGCGTTTTCGATGATCATCAGGGTGGCATTGGGATTGTCCACACCGACTTCGATCACGGTTGTGCTGACCAGGACCTGGATCTGACCGGCTGCGAAATCAGCCATGACGGCATCTTTGGCCGCTGGTTTGAGTCCGCCATGCAAAAGGCCGACGCTCAAGTCCGGGAAAACCGTCTGGGCCAGGCGGTTGTATGTCTGGATGGCAGACTCGAGGTCGAGCGAGGCCTGTTCTTCAATCATCGGGCAGACGACGTAAGCCTGCCTTCCAGCCTGGATCTGGCGGCGCACCAGATCCTCTACCCTGCCCCGGTCACCAGTCCTGGCCGTATACGTCGCAATGGGTTCGCGCCCAGTGGGAAGTTGGTCGATGACAGACATGTCCAGGTCACCATAGAGGATCAGCGCCAGGGTGCGTGGGATCGGGGTGGCAGACATGACCAAGACATGCGGCGACAGGCTGCGGGAATCTTCCGTGCGGTTGAGGCGGAAACGCTGCCTGACGCCGAAACGATGCTGTTCGTCCGTGATCGTCAGGGCGAGGTTATTGAAGGTGACTTTGTCTTCGATCACGGCATGAGTCCCGACCAGGAGTCGGATCGACCCATTCTCAAGGCCAGCCAGGATACGCTTGCGCTCAGCGACAGGCGTGGCACCCGTCAAAAGGGCGATCGTTTCACCGCTGGGCGCCAGCAGTCGGGCCAGTGTCTGGGCATGCTGGGTCGCCAGGATCGCCGTCGGTGCCATCAGGACAGCCTGATAGCCGCAGAGGCTGGTTTCCAGCATCGCCAGGGCAGCCACCACCGTCTTGCCCGAGCCGACATCCCCCTGGACGAGGCGATTCATCGGCAGGTCGCGCCGCAAATCGCGGCGGATATCGGCCAATGCGCCCTGCTGGGCTGCGGTCAGCTGGAAAGGCAGGGTCGCTTCGACGTGCTTGACCTGCCCTTCGATCGTGGCATCCGGCAGTACCGGCAAGGCAGCCTGGCTGTTCTGGCGCGCCCGGCGCAGCAGGAAAAGCCCGGTCTGGAGCAGGAATAATTCCTCAAAAACAAGACGGGTCCGGCACAGGTCGGCTTCGTCGAGGCTGGATGGCTGGTGGATCCGCGACATCGCAAAATCGATTGCACACAAGTGATAATCGCGCCGGATCCAGTCTGGCAAAGGTTCTGGCAGGTGACTGATCACCTTGGGCAGCAACGGCTGGATCAGGCTCCTGAGGACGCCCTGGGTCAGGCCTTCCGTCAGCGGGTAGATTGGCCGCAGCTGACCGATACTGTCTGGTTTTGCTGGTTCAAAGGCTGGGCTCTGGATCGTGAACTGGCCTGCGCTGCGCTTGACTTTGCCAAACAAACGATAGGATTCGCCAGAGAAAAGCCGGTCCGGGATCCAGGGCTGATTGAACCACACGGCCCGGATGGCGCCGGTCTGATCGCGGAAAATGCCGCGTAAAATCGTGAGGCGACCTTTGCGATGGGTCTGGACTTTGCCCGAAAAGACAGCGACAAAAGACTGCTCCTGACCATCTGTCAGCTCGGCAATGGTCAGGTCAGAACTCCAGTCCTCAAAATCGCGCGGATACCAGGTGACCAGGTCATACCAGGTCGTGATGCCCAGCCGTGCGAGCATGGCAGCCCGTTTGCCGGCTACACCATGGATGGCAGTGACCGGGGTTTCAAGCAGTCCGGCCATGGTTGCACAAGGGCTTCAAGGGACAGCTGTGGCAGTCAGGACGGCGGGCGATACAGATCTCCCGGCCATGTGCGACGACGAGGTGGCCATAGGCGGTTTGTTTATCCGGCGGTAAGACCGCGACGAGGTCCCGTTCGATCGCAGCCGGTTCGGTCTGTTCTGTCAGGCCGAGCAAGCGGGAAATCCGGGCACAGTGAGTATCCACGACAACGGCCTGGCGCCCAAACCAGTCGCCCAGGATCAGGTTGGCGATCTTGCGGCCTACACCGGGCAGACGGGTCAAACCCTCGAGGGTATCGGGCACCTGGCCGTCATGGTCACGCACCAGAGCGGCGCTGGCAGCCTGGATCGCCTTGGCCTTGTTGCGGAACAAACCACAGGAGCGGATCAGGTTTTCCAATTCCAGGCGCTCCGACTCAGCAAAAGCCTGTGGGGTCGGGTACCGTTCAAACAGGGCGGGGGTGATAAGATTGACCCGGTAGTCGGTGCATTGGGCGGCCAGGATCGCACCGACCAGTAATTCATGGGCCGTGCGATAATCGAGGGTGCAAAGAGCGTCAGGGTAACGCTGTTCCAGGGCGGCGACAATCGCCGCTGCCCGTTCTTTTTCAGTCATTGGCTTCCTTCAGATAGACTTTGATGGCGTAAGTTTGTTTGTCAGAGCGGCGAAAGATGTCCAGAGTGAGCTGGTCACCTGGCTCATGCTGGGCCAGGATGGAGGACAGGCTCTGGTGGAGGCGGACAGGCTCACCGTTCACTGCTGTAATGATATCACCTCTGCGGATATCGGCAAGATAGGCCGGGCTATCCTCGATCACATGGCTGACATACAGACCATCCGGGAAATCATACAGATCCTGAAGTCCGGCGAAGCTCTCGTCCTTGAGCACGGCGATGCCCAGCCAGGGCTGCCCTTCCGGTGCAGATTCGCCCAGGAGCCGCTCAACCACATCGAGCACGGTCGGGGTTTCGATCGCGTAACTGAGGCTTTCGAACGTTTCGCTCAGCTGGCTGGAATTAGCCAGTGCGATCACATCGCCGGCGAGATTGAGCAAGGGACCGCCCTGGCCGCTGGCCAGAATCGGGGCATTGGAACGGACCATTTCAACCTTGGTGCCATCCTCGAGCAGGACGGGCTGGTGCAAGGCAGTCACGAGTCCGCTGGTCAGGCAACCTTCGCTGACCATGTCATCTGGAAAACTGAGGAAAAAGACAACCTGGCCCACCCGGAGGGTATTTTGCAGACTGAATCTGGCCGGGACCAGTTCGGTCTGGCCAGGATCAATGGTCAGGACGGCAACACCGGTGGTTTTGTCCAGGCCGGACAGCCGGGCCTCAAACAAGCGGTTCTCGTTCTGGACCCGGACCTGGATCCGGCTGTTTTCCAACATCTGGCCGGAACGGTCGAGGGCAATTTTCAGCAAATCAGCCGAGGTCAGGATCTGGCCCTGGGCAGAGTAGATCACACCCGACCCACTGTCTGTGATCGTGGTAGTGGAGGTGTCGGACTGGGCTGCGACCTGAATGCCAACCACGCTGGGGGCGACCTGGTTGTAGAGCTCCTCGACCAGACGGCCCTCAGCCATGAGCGCGATCTGCTCCTTGGCCTGGTCACCGAGGATCTCGGGGGAAATCAGGGGCATGGGGGTCGGCTCTGGGGACTGGCTTTGCGGGACACTGGCCGTAGTGGCCAGGATGCTCGGCTTCGGGACAACCAGAACAGACTGGCTGGTCTCGGCTGAGGTCGTCTCACGAGTCGTTTCTGATACGGACGATTGAGATGTAGCCAAAGGGCCGGCTGTGTAGAGCCAAGAAGTCAGCATCGATGCCATGACTGCCGAGAAAAGACCGAAGGCAGCCAGGCCCAGTGTGCGGTTTGTCAGAACTGTCACGCAATGTCCTCCGTCAAAGTCCTGTCCGAGGTTGGTCAAACACATTTATTTTAT
Source organism: uncultured Mageeibacillus sp. (assembly GCA_964528645.1). GTDB lineage: Bacteria > Bacillota > Clostridia > Saccharofermentanales > UBA5734 > UBA5734. The sequence continues at coordinate 53,273 of CAZGSR010000004.1, forward strand.
AGGATAGAAATGAATGGGATATGAACATTTTACGGCGTTTTAAGGGTGAAACTGAAACGGGCACCACCGAGGTCACTGTCTGTCACCGTGATACGCTGGCCATGGGCGGCCAGGATGGTCCGACAGATGAACAGTCCCAGGCCCGAGCTTTTACTGGTCCGGCTGCGCTCTGCTGTGTAGAAACGGTCGAAGATGAACGGCCGGTCTTTTTCAGCCACACCAGAGCCGCTGTCTTCGATGATCACCTCGACCTGGTGGCTGGCCTTGATGCGGCGGGTTGACAGGGCAATGACGCCCTCAGCTGGACAGAAGCGGATGGCATTGGAGATGATGTTGTACACGACGCGGCTGATGGCCTCACGGTCGCCGAGCACGATCAGTCGGCCCGGCTCAGACTCATCGAAGTCACTCTGGACGCTGATGGATTTTTCATTGAGCAGAGACTCCAGCCCGTAGACGTCTTCCCGGATGACCGAATTGATGTTGAATGGCTGCTCATCGAGCTGGAACGTACCACTATCGTAACGGCTCGCCTCGGACAAGGTCTGGACCAGGTTTTGCAGACGCAACACCTCCTGTTTGACAATCTCCAGGTAGACAGTCGTCTTGTCCGCTGGCACAGTTCCGTCGAGCATGCCTTCGACAAAACCGCGGATCGAGGTCAGAGGGGTGCGCAAGTCATGTGAAACACTGGAGATAAAATCACGGCGGCTGCGCTCCTGGTGCTCCAGTTTTTCGATCATCGAGTTCATCGTCTCGACCAGGACCATCAGGTCGTCCGTCACCAGAGCCCTCTGATGTGCCTGGTCTGGAGTGGCCATGCCGGGCAGGATAACCCGGGCCGACAGGTCGCCCCGGTAAACCTTGTCAGCAGTCCGGGCCAAAAGCCGGATGGGCCGCGTGATGTTGCGCGACAAGAGGACGAGGAAAAGCAAGGCCAGGAAAAAGGCCACCACCATCGAAAAGAGCAGGCTGTTGGTCATTAAAAAGCTGTTGAAGCTTTCGGTCACGACGGGGCGGTGGAGCTGGATTTCGCCGATATAGGCGCCCGTTGGCGAAGGAAGCGGCACGATGGTGCTGATCCAGCGCTGACCGGTGCTGCGGAAAAGGCCGCGGAAATCACCAATCGTGGCCAGTCCGGACTTGCCCAGGACGGACCCGCCGCGGTAAGCCGAAGGTATGATCCAGTCCCCGTCAGCAGACTCAAACTGGGAGGAAATGGTTGCCGGGACACTGGTGGTGTAGGCGAGCGTGCCATTGCTGTCGATCACCCAGACCAAAGCACCGGTTGAACGGGCGGTAAAATTGAGATAGCTGATGACGGTCGAACTATTGATCTTGCCCTGGCTGGAATGGAAGGTTGGTCCGGCCATTTCTGCAATCGCCCGGGCACTGGCCAGAAGCTGGCTCGACTGCTGGCGGGCGCTGGCCGTCGTGACAATGCCATAGTACACGACGCCCATCAGGGAGAAGACGATCAAAATGGCCATCGCCAGCTGGAGGATGGTCCGGCCATAGAGGGAGTTCATCAGGCGGCGTGGCCAGAGCATGCTTGCCTTATCCCCCGGATTCAGAAGGCTTCAAATTTGTAGCCGACGCCCCAGACTGTCTTGATCTGCCAGTTAGGATGCTCACCAGTTTCCTCGAGCTTCTCGCGGATCCGCTTGATATGGACATCGACGGTGCGTGATTCGCCAAAATAATCAAAGCCCCAGATGTTTTCCAGCAGCTGTTCCCGGGTGAACACCCGGTTGGGGTGGGAAGCCAGGAAAAAGAGCAGCTCCAGTTCCTTGGGCGGCATTTCGATGTTCTGGCCGCCTGCGGTCACGCTGTAGCGGGATTTGTCGATCCGGATGCCCGGATACTCGACCCATTCCGTGGAGGTATGATTCTGGCTGGACTTTTGCGGATCTTGTGGTGCCTCGACCCGGCGCAGAACAGCCTTGACCCTGGCCAGGAGTTCTTTCGGTTCAAATGGTTTCTGGACATAGTCATCTGCACCGAGTTCGAGACCGACGACTTTGTCGAGGGTGTCACCACGGGCGGTAAGCATGATCACCGGGACACTGGAGGTGCGGCGGATCTCGCGCAGCACATCGTATCCATCCTTACCCGGCAGCATCAGGTCGAGAATGACAATATCCGGCGCAGCCTGGGGGAAAATCTCCACCGCATGGTTGCCGTCATAACAAGTGACAACCTCAAAACCGTCTTTGTCAAAATACAGCCGCAACAGTTCACTGATATGGGGATCGTCGTCGACGATGAATGCTTTTTTCAAAAAGATGTCCTCCGGTGCTAAAGCTGTCAGGTTTTGCGCATCATTTGGTTGAGTTCATCCAGGAATGAATTGACGTCCTTGAATTGGCGATAAACCGATGCAAACCGGACATAGGCGACTTCATCGATCTTCTTGAGCCCATCCATGACCATCTCGCCGATTTCATGCGAAGTCACTTCCCGTTTCAGGGCATTCTGGTTTGATGTCTCGATGTTGTTGACCAGCGTTTCGATCTGGCTGGTCGAGACCGGACGTTTCTCGCAGCTCTTCAAGATACCCGAAATCAGTTTGTCACGGTCGAATGGTTCACGGGTGCCGTCCTTTTTGATCACCAGGAGCGGCAGGGTCTCGATCTTCTCATAGGTCGTAAAACGGCCACCACAGGCGATGCACTCGCGTCGGCGGCGGATGGCAGAGCCTTCATCGGAAGGCCGGGAATCGATCACGCGATCTTCGCCGTGCGAGCAAAATGGGCAACGCATGTCCTGTGGGCTCCTTGCTCAGTCGTTGAAGCGGGAGTCATTGTCCTGCAAAAACCAGGGCAGCTTGCGTGCCGGTTTTTGCTTGTCGCGGTTCTGGCGGGACGGTGGCTCGGGCTCGACTGGCCGGGATGGGGTCTCCTGGTGGTTGCTGGCCAGATCGGTGTAGGAGGATTTGCCATAACCGGAGGACCCGCCGAAAAGGCCGTCATAGCGCGGGATTTCCTGCGTGTCGCTGGAATCAGCAGGAGAAGGTCCAGCAGCTGGCATGACCGGGGCAGATGGCTGCGAGGCAGACTCTGCTGCAGGCGCTGCCTGGGGCGATGGTTCTGCTGCACCCACAGAATGGAAACCGCCAAAGTTGCTGCTCGCGTCTGCTGGCGTCGGCTGAGTCTGGGGTTTCTCGATGTCACGGAAAATATCCGGGACAAAATAGGAGGTGTCGCTGGCTGGGGCTGCCGGACGTTCGAACGGCTGCGGCTGCGCAGCCGGTGCTGGCTGGCTGACCGGAGCTGCTGCCTGGACGGGCTTGGCGACAAAAGCAGCCGGATCACGATCAAAGCCACTGGCAATGACGGTGATCATGATCTCATCCTGCATGGCGTCGTCATGGGTGGCACCAAAAATGATATCGGCATCCGGGGATACGGCATCGCGCACAATCGAGGCGGCTTCGTCGACCTCGCGGATCTTCATGTCGCGGCCGCCGGTGAAGTTCATGATCACGCCGCGGGCCCCATCAATGGTAGTGTCCAGAAGCGGGCTGTTGATCGCCTGGCGGATCGCAGCCGCGGCACGGCCTTCGCCAGAAGCGCGGCCAATACCCATGTGGCAGACACCCGCCTGGGTCATGATGCGGCGGACATCGGCCAGGTCGAGGTTGATCAGGCCGGGGACGGCAACCAGGTCGGAGATGCCGGAAACGCCGTAGCGCAGGATCTGGTCAGCGAGGATGAAGGCCTCGTCGAGGGACGTATTTTCATCAGCGATCTCAAGCAGTTTGTCATTGGGGACAACGATCAGGGAATCGACGAATTTCTCGAGTTCGCGGATGCCGCGCTCGGCATTCTGCATCCGGCGCGAGCCTTCGAAGCGGAACGGACGGGTGACGACACCGACGGTCAGGATATTGAGCTCCTTGGCGATCTGGGCAATCACCGGTGCGCCACCAGTGCCTGTGCCGCCGCCCATGCCGGCCGTGATGAACAGCATGTCGGTGCCTTTGATCAATTCGCTGATCTCATCGGCGGACTCGACCGCGGCCTTGGCACCGATCTCGGGATTGGCCCCGGCGCCCTGGCCTCGGGTGATCTTCTCCCCGATCTGGACCCGGTTGGATGCCTTGGACCGCTGCAGGACCTGGTTGTCTGTGTTGACCGCGATGAACTCGATCCCCTGGACGGAGCTCTCGATCATGCGATCGACCGCATTGCAGCCACCGCCGCCGATGCCGATGACTTTGATGGTCGCGATATGGTCATTTTCCATACTGATGCTCAGTTTATAATCAGCCAATTGAAATACCCCTCTCTGCTTTAAAAAAGTGGATCACTGGATCCGGGTCAATCTCCGGCTATCACACCGGAGAAAAATGTCAATCTCTACAATCAGCCATGTGTGGCAACAAGTTGTGCTTTTTGTTACGATTCTACACTAATTATTGCAGGTAAACAACAATATTTGGTGTCTGTCTTTCAGTCTGGTTACAAGATCTAGCGCCTCTGGTCAGTTCCTTCAAACCGGATCCTTGGTTTGAAGGGGTCGTCTTTTCTGCTCCAGTCGTTCGATCAGCAAGCGTCGGATCGTGGACGAATTCAGGAAGATCCGGTTGCCGAAGGCAAAAACGGCGGCCAGGGATAATTGCAAGTCGAGCTGGTCACCCAGGGCGGCCAGCAACACCGCGATCGCACTGTTGCCGAGAAATCCAGTGACAAACATCTTGGTGTTGAATGTGTTCCGGAGATTAGCAACCAGGGCTCCGACGACGGAGTCTATGGCCGCCAGGATCCCGACAGCCACATAGGATGAATAGGCACTCGGGATGTCGATGTCGAGCAGCAGGCCGACCAGAAGGCCAACGATCAGTCCGATCAAGGGAAACATGAGAACCTCCTAAGCATCCGGGATGAAAATCCGGCGCGATCCTGTCAGGTCGAGGACACCTTTGCCCCGGTAGTCGAGGGCACCCTGGTCCATCGCAAACCGCAGCCAGAGCATGTCATCGAGCTGGTCCATGCTGGTTTCAGCAGCCACTGTCAATTCATCTCCGGTTGCCGGCAAGACCAGGGTCAGAAACAACCGGCCATTGGACAGGGGACGAATCTGCCGGACCTGGGACAACAGCTTTTGTGGCGTACGGGTGTCTTTGTCCGCGTCAATTATAGCACCGAGCAAACTGACTGCGCTATTCATGCTGTCTGGCACTTGGACGGTCAGTGGCTGGCCCAGGTTGAGCGATCGGACCGACACGCCTTCGATCACAGGGATCCCGGGCGGTGGATCAGGCAAGATGAGCAAGGCATACCCTTCCTTATCCAGGAGGACACAGCCATCCGGGATCGAGACATAGGCAACCTCGACCCGCTCCTCGATCTCGATCCGTATCTGTGACGGGAAATCCAGAGATGCACGCACGGTCCGGATGTAGGGGAATACCTGGGCCAGCCTGGCCTCTGTCTGCCCATAGCGCAGGCCCAGCCACTGGTCCAGGCCCGGGCCAAGCCCCTGGAACAGATGGTCACCCGGCTTTTGGAGCACGGCTGCTTCGATGGCTGCCGTCGTCATGGCCCGGGTTGGTGTGATCTCATAGGTCTGGAGCCGGAAAACCGGCAGGAACGCAACCAGCAGGCCAAGGGCAAGCAAAGCCAGGACACCGGTCAACCGCCGGGTGAGCATGCTCACTGACCGGTGCTGGCTGGTGCCAGGCATCGGTCCGGCGGCTGCAAAGGCCCGCGTCTTGCGGTTGGTTTTACGTCCGGATGGTCGCATAGAGGCTGTTGCAAATTTTGGCTGCGGCATCCGGCATGGCGAGCAGCTGGGCTTGTTTACCCATCCGGGCCAGGAGGTCCGGCTGACCAAAGAGGGACTCCAGCTGGCTGGAGAGCCAGGCGGCATTCAGTTCTGAATTGGCGACCCGGATCGCTGCGCCCGTCTGTTCTAGCACACTGGCATTGGCGGTCTGATGATCACCGGCAGCAAATGGATAGGGCACCAGGATCGAGGGTTTGCCCAGGGCCGCCAGCTCGGCACAGGTCATAGCCCCGGCACGGCCCAGCACCAGGTCGGCGCCAGCCAGATAAAGGGGCATTTCATGCAGATAATCATAGACCTTCAGCCAGGGGAGTCCGGCCGCTGCAGCGCTGACTGCATCATAATGCTTCTGGCCACAGGCAAGATGGACCTCCACTGATTGGACCTGGAGGAGTCTCTGGAAAACGGGCTCGTCCTTGAGGCCAAGAATGGTTTCATTGATCCGCTGGGCCCCCAGGCTTCCGCCCGTGGCTAACAGGATGCGCGTGTCACTGCTCCACCTCAGGTGCGCTCGCGCCGCAGTCTGGTCGAGCTGGAAAAAGAGCGGCCGGACCGGATTACCAGTCAGGACGATAGGGGCTTTGGTCCTGAAATAGCGTTCTGCCCCGGGCATGCTGATGCAGACCACCGAGCTGCGATGGGCCAGCAAGCGGTTGGACCGGCCAGGATAGGCATTTTGTTCATGGAGGAGCACCGGGATGTCCAGGCTGGCTGCCGCTGCAACCAGTGGACTGCAGACATAACCGCCTGTTCCGACAACCGCATCCGGGCGAAAGGCCTTGAGCAGGCGGCGCGACTGGGCTCGGCCGGCAAAAAAGTCGGCGATGGCAGCAAAAAAGGTCTTGTTGATCCGGTTGGGCAAGCCCCGGGCCCGGATTGGGGTGAACTCATAACCAGCCTTGGGAACCAGCTGGCTTTCCAAGCCGCGCGCAGTGCCGACAAAGCGGATGATGGCGTCCGGATGGTCGATTCGGATCTGGTCAGCGATCGCCAGGGCCGGGTTGATATGGCCACTGGTTCCGCCGCCAGCGATGACCACTTTCAAAGGATTCATCACGATTCTCCTCTGGCGATTTTGTTGATTTCGCCCATCAAATTGCGCTGGCGTCCCGTCAGCATCTGGCCGGTGCGCGACACCCCCAGGATGAAACCGATCGCCAGCATGAAAAAGAGATTTGAGGTCCCGCCATAACTGAAAAACGGCAGCGAGATGCCAGTGGCCGGCAAGGAACGGGTGGCCACGCCGATATTGAGCAGGGCCTGGGTCGTGATCAGGACGGTGTAGCCAGCCGCTAGGATCGCGGCATGGGGATTGATCGCCCGCCAGGCGATGCGCGTGCCGATCAGATGGAACAGCAGGAACAGCATAATCACGCTGACCGTGCCGATGAAGCCCAGCTCCTCGCCGATGATGGCAAAGATGTAGTCATTGTGGGCCTCTGGCAGATAATTGTATTTCTGGCGGCCATTGCCCAGGCCGACACCGGTCAGGCCACCTGAACCGATGGCAATCAAGGACTGGTTGACCTGGTAGGAATCGTCCGAGCTGGCTTCTTCCGGATTGCGGAAAGTCTCGATCCGTTTGAAGGCATGGCTGAAATTGGACTCGAGGGCTTCCTGGATGGTCTGGTCCTTGAGCGTCGCGGCAAAGACACCAAAGGCAAGGGCACCAACCAGCAACAGGATCAGGGTCAACTGGAGAATACCGCTGAACCAGGACCGTAAAGGCAGACCGGCAGCGAGGAACGAGGCCAGAATGACGACACTGAGGATGACAAAACCGGAGACATGGGGTTGCCAGATGATCAGGCCCAGCCAGACCACCATCATCAGTCCGGGAACCAGGATGTCGCGCCAGCCGTCACCGAGAAAGCGACGCAAGGGTGAACGATAGCGGATTTCCCCACGCTGGCGTCGGGCACGCAAGCGGGAAAAATAGCCAGCCAGACAGATCACAGCTGCCAGCTTGGCAAATTCCGAGGGCTGGATGCTCAGAGGTCCGATCAGGATCCAGCGCTTGGCACCGTTGACAATCGAACCGAAAAATTTGACATAGACCAAAAGACCGGTCGTCAGCAGATAAGTCGCGATGGTGATGATCGGCCGGTCAAAAAAGGAAACCGGAATCAAGACTGCCATGATCAAGGCCAAAATCAGGCCGATCAGGGTGATGGAGCCCTGTTTGATGATGTAATACATCGAATTGCCGGAATTAGCATTGAAACTGTCGCTCATGCTGGCAGAAAACAGCATGACCAGGCCAAAGCAGACCATGATGAAGGTCACAACCAGCAAACCGCCGTGAATGCGCAGGGGCGGGCGCACCTGAAGATACGGCACCTCCCGGTCGCGGCCGGTACTAGTGGCCTGGCCCCCCTGGTAAGTCTGGATCGAACGAGTCTGCATAACCGCCTCCAGTCAGGTCAGGCCAGTGCCAGAAGCAGCAGGCCCAGGACGCTGCCCAAAAGTGTCACAATTGAGAAAACCAGGACCACTTTATTTTCCTTCCAGCCGCCCAGTTCAAAATGATGGTGGATGGGCGACATGCGGAAGATCCGTTTGCCACCGGTGCGCTTAAAATAGGCGACCTGGATCACCACGGACAACGATTCGGCCACATAAATGAAGCCGATGAACAGCAAGATCCAGGGAACGCCATAGAAAAGGGCAATCGCAGCCACGCCTGCCCCGAGAGCCTGGGAACCGGTATCGCCCATGAACACCTTGGCCGGGTGGTGATTGAAGACCAGAAAGCCGAGGCAGCCGGCTGCCAGCATCAGGCTGACGGCCAGTGCTGGTCCCGTCAGGGCAGTCTCCAGACCGAGCCCCTTCAGGAGCAGACCGGCGGCAGCCAGGGCCAGTCCGGCAAGCACCGTGACTGAACTGGCCAGGCCATCAACACCATCGGTCAGGTTGACGGAATTAGCGATGAAAAATAAATAGATGACGACGAACACCCCATAGGGAAGTTTCCACCAGCCCAGGATCGGCAGCGAGCCCAGACCAGGTACGATCAGGAACGGTTCGACTGGCAGGGCCAGCAAATACCAGAGCGTGAAGCCGATTGAAAAAGCCAGCAGCAAGATGGTCTTTTGGCGGACGCTCAGGCCTTTCTTGCTGATCCGGACTTTGATGTAATCATCAAGGAATCCGGCGAAGCCAAACGCAAGGATGAGCAGGAGGATCGCCAGGATCGCGCTGGAATAGCCATAGATGAATTGGACGGCTACCGTCACCAGGACCAGAGGGACCAGGAAAAAGAATCCGCCAAAAGTTGGCGTACCGCTTTTGACATAATGAGTTTTCGGGCCGTCGTCCCGGACAGTCTGGCCGACGCTGAGCCGGCCGAGCAGAGGCAGGCCAACCAGACCAGCCAGCACGGTCAGCACGAGGCACGCTGCAAAGATCCCCAGGGATCCAATGGAAGTCCATACCTGGTTCATGATCAAAATCCTCCCTGATGGATGTCTGATTCCAATCCCTCTTCTTCCTGGATTTTCGGCCGGATTTCTGACCGGGACCAGAAATCCAGGACGGCTTCGGTCACATGCTCCATGGCAAAGCCACGCGATCCTTTGACCAGCAGGAGGTCATCCGGCTGTAAGGTTGACAGTAGGTGCTGGACCAAAGCCGGCTGTTCGGAAAAAACGGCGCAGGAACCTTGCTGTGTGACAGAATCAAATCCTGCTTTCACATCTGCGGCATATGGACCCAATGCCAGAACGACGGCAAATCCGTGGCGTGCAGCCGCTTCACCCACGGCAAAATGGCCTTGGGCGGCATACGTTCCCAGCTCCAGCATGCCGCCCAGGGCGGCAACCAGCCGTCTCCCATCGGAGATGGCCTGCAACGTGGCGAGCGCAGCCAGCATCGATTCCGGACTGGCATTGTAAGAATCATCCATGACCAGGATCGGTCCTGCCGTCATCAGGCGTTGCCGGTTGCCCGTGTTCTCGAACTGGGACGCACCGGTTGCAGCGGTCGCAAGATCCAGTCCCAGGCCAGCTGCGACAGCCAGGCCGAACAAGCTGTTGCAGACCATGTGGCGGCCCGGCACCGGCAACTGGACTGGCAAACAGGATACAGCCGGACGTTCCGGCCAAGTCTTGAGAACATAGGTTGACTGTTGTCCAGTCAGGTTGAGCTGGTCGGCCCAGAACACTGTCATGCCAGCAAGATCTGCCAGGTCACCCGGTTGTTCTGTCGACACCAGGCTGACCTGGTAGAGGTGGTAAATGTCCCGGGCAAAGGCTTTCAGGTATGGATCATCTGCATTCAAGATAACCCGGGCGCCGGACGCCAGACCCGCGATGATTTCGGCTTTGGCCTGGAAAATCGCTTCCTGGCTGCCGAGGCGCTCGATGTGGGACACGCCGATGTTGGTGATCAGGGCAAGATCGGGCCGGGCAATCCTGCTGAGTAATTCGATTTCACCGCGGCCGCGCATGCCCATTTCCAGGACGATCGCCTGGTCCTGGGGCGTTGCTGCCAGCAGGGTTTTGGGCAGGCCAATTTCATTGTTGTTATTGGCCTTAGTCTGGCAGACCTGGAGGGTCGGTTTCAGGCAGGCGGCAACCATCCCGCGAGTCGACGTCTTGCCCACACTGCCCGTGATCGCGATGACAGGTGCCGTGAGGGTCTGGCGGTAGCCAGCTGCCAGGTCCTGTAAAGCGACCAGGGTATCCGGAACCACGACTATCGCCGGGGCGATTCCCAGACCTTGCAGGCAGTCCGATGTGGCGGCGCTTTCATCGACCACCAGTCCCTTCGCACCAGCGGCAACGGCCTGGGCCAGAAACTCATGGCCATCAAATTTTGCTCCGCGCAAGGCCAGGAACAGATCGCCTTGGCCGACTGTGCGGGTATCGGTCGAAACATCCTGGAAAACCAGATCCGGACCACTCGGATTAGTCTGCTCTTTTGAGCTGCCAGGAGCTGCCAGCAAGCGTCCCCTCGTGAACGCAAGGACTTGGTTCAATGTCAGGCGGGCCATGGATCAGCCTCCCGTACCGAATCTGGCAGCCAACAGCTCAGCGGCCGTTTCGGCGTCATCGAAGTGAATCGTGCGATCCTTAAAGATCTGGTAATTTTCGTGGCCCTTACCGGCCAGGATCACCAGGTCACCCGGAGCGGCAACTTCGATCGCCCGGTCGATTGCCTCGCGGCGATCCGGTACAATCTCATAATGGCCACCGGTCGGTGCAATACCAGTCACGATGTCATCAATGATCGCCATCGGATCTTCCGTGCGGGGATTGTCCGAGGTGATGATGGTCAGGTCAGACAGTCGCCCGGCCACCTCGCCCATCTCGAAGCGACGGCTGCGCGCCCGGTCGCCGCCATTGCCAAACAAGACAATCATCCGTCCCGTGACGTACTCGCGCAAAGTCAGGAGCAGACTCTCGAGGCTGGCAGCGTTGTGAGCATAATCAACTACCAGCTGGAAATCGCGTCCGGTCGGCACGGGCTGGACACGGCCGGGTACAGCAATGGCCGCCAGACCTTGCTGGACAGACGCGAGGCTGGCCCCGCAGCTGGCAGCACTTGCGACTGCCGCCAGGGCGTTGTAGATGTTGAAACGACCAGGCATGCCGACAAAGACAGATCCTGAAAACCAGGGTGAAACCAGGTCGAACCGGGTCCCGGACCGGCCATTTTCTGTTGCTTTCTGGAGGTTTTCAGCCCGGATATCGGCTGCTGGTGATAAGCCATAGGTCAGGACTGGGACCCGTGCCGCATCGGCGGCCGCCCGGACCTGGTCGAAAATGTCCAGGTCACGGTTGATGATGGCCTGCTGACAGCGGCGCATCAGGATCAGCTTGGCCTCGAGATATTCCTCCATGCTGGCGTGTTCATGTGGTCCGATGTGGTCGTGGTAGAGATTGGTGAAAACACCGACATGATAATCACAGCCGTAGACCCGGTCCAGCATCAGGCCCTGGGAGGAGACTTCCATGACGCAGCTGTCGAGGCCGGCCATGACCATGTCATCGAGCAGTGCCTGCAGATCATAGGACTCCGGAGTGGTGCGAGACGCATAGGTCACCTGGTCACCGATGATGTTGGCCACGGTTCCGATGAGCCCCGTCTTGCGGCCGGCGGCCTGGAGGATGGCGCGGGTCATGTAGGTGGTCGTGGTTTTGCCTTTGGTTCCGGTGATGCCGATCATCTCCATTTTACCGGAGGGATGTTCAAAAAAACGGTCTGAAACATGAGCCAAGCCGAGGCGGGTGTTTTCAACCTGGACCCAGGCAACCGGACAGTCCGGTGCCAGCAGCTCTGCTGTGGGCCGTTCCACCAGCAGGGCCGACACCCCCTGGCTGATCGCCTGGCTGATGTACTGATGGCCATCGGTGACAAATCCGGTGATACAGACAAAAAGCGATCCGCGGATCGCTTTGCGGGAATCATAAGCAATCTGGCTGATTTCGACGGACAAGTCTCCACCCTGTTTTTGCACAGGCAGACCCTGGACAAGCATTTGCAGGTTCATGGTGTCATTCTCCTTCTTCCTGGCCAGTCCGATTGAATCATTGGACTGCCAGTCTGGAATCCCATTTTAGGGGTTTGCCGTCTCTGATTCAACCGTAGCGGCGTCAACAGCGATTTCTTCGGCAGCCTCGAACCAGATCCGGACAATGCTGCCGCGCAGGAGCTTGCCTTCGTCATTGGTCATGATTGTATCTGCAGAACTGCCGGTGGACGTTGTTTCATCCGGTGCTGCTGTCTCGCCCGCACTTGTTTCATCCGTTTCCGGCACTGGTGTCGTGCTGACGACCGGGGTTTTTGCCCCATGGGTCGGGGCTGGATCCTGGCGCACGGCCAGGCCCAGGCCATCACCTTCGATCCGGATGTTCAGCCCATTGGCTGCTGCTGCACTGATGGCTTCGCTGACAGTCTTTTTCGAGAAGTCCGGCACCACGACCCAATCCTCGTGTGGACCTGGATCCGGATAGACAACCACCATGCCGCGCGAATGCAGCTTGGCTTGCGGAGCGGGCGACTGCGAACGGATGACGGATTGTTCGCCCATACCGGATTCTGCTGCCTCCAGATTGAGGCCCACGGTGCCGAGCTCTTTTCTTGCCTGGGCCAGCGTCATACCCGTGAGGTCCGGGACATCACGCAGCCTGGTCAGGCGTGAGACGTCCTGTTCACTGTAGTTTCTGGCTTCACCGAGGTACTCCAGAGTCTGGGAGACGATTTCACCCAGGGCTTTGGCGGCAACAGTCGAGGTCAGTTTATCATCGGCTGGTTTGTCCAGCACGATCAGGGCCACGATCTGGGGGCTATCAATCGGAGCAATGCCGACAAAAGACAGGGTGTGCTTGCCCTGCTCATCGGTGGACGTGCTCGTCTTGCCACCGACCAGATAACCTTCGACATACGCTTTGGAACCCGTGCCATACAGGACGACACCTTTGAGCAGTTCTCTGAGCCGGGTGGAGGTCTGTTCCGAGATCACCTTGCGGATCGTCTCCGGGGCATATTCGCGCACCACAGCACCGGTGCTGTCGGTGATCGAAGCCACCAGACGCGGCCGGAGCAGATTGCCGCCATTGGCAATGGCGTTGTAGGCATTGACCAGCTGGATCGGCGTTACGGTTGCCGACTCACCGTAGGATAACGTTGCCATGTCCAATTCTGTCGGATCCGTATGGATCAGTCCGGTAGCCTCTGCTGGCAAGTCAATCCCGCTCACATCCCGGAAGCCGAAGGCCCGGATGTACTGGTAATAGCGGGTGACTCCCAGTTTCTGGGCCATCTGGGCAAAAACCGGATTGCAGGAATGCCAGAAGCCCTCCTGCAGAGTCTCCATGCCGTGGCCGACGATGGTGTAGCAGTGGATCTCCTGGCCGAGGACATACATCGGGCTGTCGTTATAGATGTCCGATTCACGGGTCACATTTTCGTCAAACGCCATGGCTGTGGTGAGCGTTTTGAACGTCGAACCTGGCTCATAGGCGTCCGAGATGGCACGGTTGCGCCAGACAGAACTGGACAGGTAATTGATGTTCTCCTGGCTCGAGCCATCCCAGGTCGCATCTTCCCGGGTTACAGGGCGGGCTGTTGGATCTGAACTGGAAAAATACGGATAGGAGGCCATGGCCAGGACACCACCGGTGTAGGGGTCCATGACGATGGCGGATCCGCCGTTGGTGATGTCATTGCTCAGAATCGCTTCAGCCAGGATCTCCTGGACGATGCGCTGGACGTTGATGTCCAGGCTCAGGTTCAGGTTGAGCCCATTCTTGGCGCGCAAACTGGTCGGTACGGAAAAAGGCAGTTCACCTTTGTTTTTGTAATTATCGGTCTCGACATAGGTGTAGCCAGGGGACCCGGTCAGGATGTCGTTATACTGCATCTCCAGGCCAAGCTGTCCGACCAGGTTACCCAGGTCATAACGAGTATAGCCAAGCACTTGGCTGGCCAGATCACCATTGGTGTAATAGCGCCGCGGTTCGGAATCGATGGCAAATCCGCCGATATCGTGCTCGCCCAGATAGGTCATCAGGGCTTCAGCCGGCTCACGGGCCACGTCTTTTTTCAGCTGGACATAGGCGCTGTCCTTTTTCTCAAACGCAGCCAGCACCTGCTCCTCAGGCAATTCCAGGATCTGGGCAATTTCGGCGCCAATTGCGTCACGCGACAGATTCTCGCTGATCGAACGAACATCCTTGGGCGTGATGCCAATCTGGTAGACATAGGTTGTCCCTGCCAGTTCGATGCCATTGCGATCGTAGATCAGGCCGCGATCGGGCATTTCAGCAACTTTCTTGTAGTGCTGGCCGGCTGCTTTTTCGGCATTGACGGCATAGTTGACAATCTGGATCTGGTAGAGCTGGTAGATCAGGTAGCTGGCAAACCCCAGAAGGAGCAGACTGAACAAAACCAGCCCGAAACGGCTGGGTTTGCGAAAGCGTGAGCGATCTTTGGCTGTGGGGCGGGCCTGGCTCATGAATCCTGGCCTGGCAGTTCAAGCGTCTTGAAGAATCCTTCGATCTCATTGAAAACGGCCGCCAGCTGTGCTTCTTCAGTCATGCAGGAATGGCCCGTGCGGGCATAGACAACACGGTCAGAATCAGGAATGTCAACCGTGACAACTTGCATGCGAGCCGGGACCTGAAGGCCGAGGCGATCAATCGCCAGGCGGCGGATCCGCTCGAGATCTGTCTGGCGAGCCAGGGATTCGCTGATCTGTCCAGAGGACTGTTCCGTTTTCTCAATCTGGCGCTCTAGCTTGAGATTGGCAAAATTCATCTCCAGAATGCGCGCCTGGCGGTACAGGATACCGCCAAAAATCGAGGCCATCAGGATGACCATGCTGATCAGGGCCAGAAGGCTTTTCATCCGGCGCACAGCCAGTTCACGGCGAACCTGGCGCGCTTTTTCCTGCAGATGCGGCCGGCTGGTCAAAGCTTCTTCGAGCAGGATCCTGCGAGCCATGCTCGGCGCAGGTGACGACCAGTCCAGCGCTTTTTCTGTCCCAGTCTGTTCAAGTTCATATGCCAGATTGCCTGATGTGCGCATGCGCTCGATCCTCCTCTTTCAAAAATGGTGTCAAATATTACCTTGTGTCGTTTACTGGCCGGTCTGCTTTTCAAATACGCGGAGTTTGGCGCTGCGTGCGCGCGGATTCTCTTTCATCTCTCTTTCATCTGCGACCAGCGGTTTCCTGGTGATGACACGGCCGAGAGACTGTTTGCCGCAGATGCAGACGGGAAATTCACGTGGGCAGGTGCAGGGCGACTCCCAGGTCCGGAAGGCCTCCTTGACCAGTCTGTCTTCCAGCGAATGGAAGGTGATGATTGCCGCCCGGCCACCCGGGGCCAGGACATCTGGTATCGCTCGCAGCAAGTCTTCCAGGGCTGACAGTTCGCCATTGACCGCGATCCGGATCGCCTGGAAGGTCCGTTTGGCCGGATGCTGGGCTTCGCGCAGCGCCTGGGCCGGCATGGCCCGGCGGATGACGGCTGCCAGCTCGGTCGTGGTCGTGATCGGATGATCCTGGCGGCTGCGGATGATCTGCTGGCTGATCCGGCGGGCATAGCGTTCTTCACCATAATCCTGGATGATCCGGACCAGCTCTTGTTCACTGGCTGTATTGACCAGATCGGCAGCAGTCGGGCCGCTGGTCTGGTTCATACGCATATCCAGGGGGCCTTCCTGCATGTAGGAAAAGCCGCGCTCAGCCTGGTCCAGCTGCCACGATGACACACCCAGGTCGGCCAGGATGCCGTTGGCTGGCGGGATCGCATGATCCTCGACAGCCTGGGCAATGCTGCCAAAGTCGGTATGCACCAGATGGTAGGTCCCTTCACTTCTGACCTGTGCCAGACGCTCGCCAGCAGCAGCCAGAGCATCGGTGTCTTTGTCAAAGCCGTACAAATGACCGTTCGGTCCGAGGCGTTCCAGGATCGCCGAAGAATGTCCGCCGCCGCCCAGCGTGCAATCGATGTAGCAGCCATCGGGGACGATGGCCAGCTGCTCAAGAGTCTGCCGGAACAGGACCGGCAGATGGGAAAACTCAAAGACCGCGGACATCGAAACGGGTGAGGTCCATCTGGGCGAGCGACCCCTGCTCTTCTTTCTGTTGATCGTAGAAAGCCTTGGCACAGATCTCGAGCTTGTCAAACATATCGATGAAGCAAATCTCATCGCCCGGTTTGACCCCGATCTGGGCCCACAATTCATCACTGACGGAAATACGGCCCTGGCCATCCAGGTCACAGGGCATGGCCTCACCAATGATCAGGCGCTTTAAACGCCGGACCGCCGGATCCGTGCCGGAGAGCTGGGCAATCTGTTCCCGGATCTGGCGGAAATTCTCAGGCGTATAGGCGGACAAGTACCCCTCGTCCAGGCTCAGCGTCACAACCAAAGATGCCCCGATGCTGTCACGCAGCCGGGCCGGTACAAACACGCGGCCTTTTGCATCTATGGTGTGCGTAAATCGCGCCATCCGAGCCTCCGATCCAGGATTGCATCCCGCCAAAAGGCAGGATGACCAGTTGGGTCGGGGTGAAACGCACCACAATCATCCACAGTTATGGAAAATTACACTACTTTTCACCACTTAGTTGAAATTCTACTCGTAAAGCATGACGTTTTCAACTTCTGTAACAAACCATGGCGGAAATGTAAACGATCTGTAACAAAGGGAGGTGCGGGGTGGCGGGCTGAGGAGCCGGGCGGCGGGACTGTCCACGGCCGGATGGCCGTGGACAGGATCGGGGCGCGGCGAGCGGAATATGGAAAATTCCACTTTCGGTGTCAGACTTGATGGCAGGTCTGACACCTGATCGGAAATTTCCATCATTCGTACCACCCTTGGTGTGAAGTTTGGCACCTTGGATGGAAAGTTCTACTTTTGGGGTCGGTCCACCTAGATGGAAGAAAAAACGGCAGCCTCGAAACAGCTGTGGCTGTATGCTTTGCGGTTCTGGGACAAGATCTTCCCCAAAAGTGCTCCAACATAGGAAAGGAAATTTCCGCCGCTATGTCGGAGCACCTGCGAGGAACTTTTTTGATGAGGCGTCAACCAGCTGCGGCTGTAGGCTGCACAAGCACATTGCAGATTTTCCCAAAAAGTGGACCGACCCCAAATCGTGAATATTCCGCAAAAAGTGCAAGACTTGGCCGCACCTCCGACCCCAAAATCGGAACATTCCGAATAAAGTGCCACCCTTCGCGTCACCTCCGACCCCAAATCGTGAATATTCCGCTAAAAGTGTCACCCCTCGCCTCACGTCTGACCCCAAATCGTGAACATTCCGCGCACAGTGCCACCCCTCTCCGCAAGTCTGGCCCCATTTCATGAACATTCCGCAAAAAGTGCCACCCCTCGCGATTATTTCTAAATAATGGCCGATTTTTCGCGATTGGGCTCTTACTTATTTCTGGGAAAGCGTTAAACTGGTAACATTATTTCAGTTTCTTCATTTCATTTGCACAGTTCTGCCAGGGGCCGACGGATCGCCTGGTCCAAAGGCAAATCCAGTGAAAAGGGGAAACTCAACGTATGTCCAGAAAGCCGAGAAATTTCCATTCAGGCGGCATTTATCACATCACCCATCGAGGACACAACCGGTTGTACATTTTTGAAAACGACCTTGACAAGGCCATTTTTCTTGATAGTCTCAGGAAGATCTTGCGGGAGGCAACCGCTCATCTGCTCTATTATGTCCTGATGGACAACCACTATCATCTGCTGCTGGAAATGCATGCGACTCCCATCCATGTGATCATGCAGCGACTCAACACCAGTTATGGCCGACACTTTGCCCATGCCTACCACACCTCCGGGGCTGTTTTCGGCAACCGGTATGCGGTCGAGGAAATCAGTGAAGCCGATTATTTTAGCAATGTGATCAAATACATGGCTTTGAATCCGGTTCGGGCAGGCATCGTCCAGAACATCGGCGAATACCGGTGGAGCGCTCATCTGGATCTGGTCCAGAAAAAGGAACGTTTGGTCAACAGTCAGCGATTGTTCGAGATTCTGGGCCGGACGCCCGAAAGAGGGCGTACCATATATCTCGAAATGATTCATCACGCACAATCACAACCAGGTCCAGTGCTCCGGCAGAAGGACTTCCAAACCAAAAGGAAACAGCAACGGCTGGAGTCCCAATTGGTGACTTATCTTGAAAGTCAGGGAGGCACGGTCAGTCCTGAACAAGTCCAGTCGGAGCAAAAAACAGCGGAGATCGTCCAACTGCGTCGTGACTTTGCCCGACAGGCTCTTAGCCAGGGATATTCGGTGAATGAGATTGCTGTCGCTTTGAAAGTCAGTTCCCGCAGTGTTCGCAACTGGTGCCAGTCAGATCCGAGGCACGCCGGAGAATCCGACGCGACCACCAGTTTATAAAAGTTTAATGATCGTGCAACTATCTGACCTGCATGATACCAGATGGAATGGTCGGTTGAATAAGCCTCATCTCACAAGGCATGGTCAAGCTGCCAGCGTCTTATCGACGGATCAGATTCCGTTCGATTGAAATATTCAACATCACACCGAGGCCGATGAAATTGACAACCATCGAGGTACCGCCGAGGCTGACAAAGGGCAACGGGATGCCGGTAATGGGCAAAAGGCCGACGCACATGCCAAGGTTCTCGATGTAGTGGAAGGCCAGGGAAGCAGTCAGTCCAACGACCATGTAAGCGGCTGCCGGCCGATGGGGATTGATCTGGGCGGCGATGTAGAGGCTGCGGGTGAGGAAGTAGAAAATCAGGATCAGGAGAGCTGTTGTCCCGATGAATCCCATATGTTCAGATACGGCGGTGTAGATGAAGTCGGACCATTTGATCGGCACGTGGACGGGATCGCCGCCCATATTGCCGGCCAGGCCACCGGAAGCAATCGCGGCCTTGGCCTGGAGCAGGTTGTAGGAAGCATCCGGATCATGGCCCGGATAGAGAAAGGTCAGGATGCGGTTTTTCTGGTAATCGCCAAAATAGAAGATCCAGGCCAGCGGGATCGCTATGACTGCGGAGGAGACACCGAGCAAGACGACGCGCCAGGAGATGCCAAAGACAAACAGCATGCAGACGAACATGAATACGATGACCATGGTCGTGCCAAAGTCGGGCTGCATCATGATCAGTCCAACCGGGACCAGATAGAGGGCACCCATCAGCGCAGCACCGGTCCAGCGGCCAATGCGTTTCTGGCCGATCGCCTCAAAGAGATTGGCCGAGACCATGGCCAGGCCGATCTTGGTCAGTTCCGAAGGCTGGAAAGTCCCCAGGACCGGAAGCTTGAGCCAGCTATCAGCGCCCCACGTGCTTTCCATGGAGAAACCATCGACCAGGACCAGGGCCAGCAGCAACACACTGCTACCATAAATGATGTAACCAACCAGACGCAGGGACGGCAGTTCGATCCGGCCCAAAACCAGTGCCAGGACAATGCCGATCAGAACAGCCCCGATCTGCTTGTACAGATTCTGCGGGTAGTCTTCGAATCCAGTGCTGAGAACCTGGTTAAGTACATACAGGCCGATCAGGGTGATGGCAAGGACTGGGACCAGCAGCCAATAATCGATCGCGCTGAGGTAACCATCGCGTTTGAGTTGGGTGACGCCTGTATCAGCCATTTGGGGTGTCCTGGGACTCCTCATCGCACTCAGCTGCAGCTGTGGCAGCAGCGGGTTCTGCTGTTTCCACCGGGGCAGATGATGAATCTTTTGTCTGGTCCAAGGCTGGGACTTCCACGAAATCCTCCAGAGCGATAGCATCAGCCGACCGGGCTTGCGCCGATTTCTTGCCGAGAACAACGATCAGGATTGCGGAAACAACGACCATGACGGCGGATAGAACCTGGGAGATGCGCCAGTTGGTCGCACCGATGAACAGAGCATCGGTACGGATGCCTTCAACAAAAAAGCGGACGATGCCATAGCCGAGCAGATAAGTCAGCAGGACTTGGAACGAAAAGCGCCGGCTGCTGCGGATCTTCAGCAAGATGAAAAACAGCAACAGGTTGCCGAGGAATTCGTACAGGAAGGTCGGGTGAACCGGCGCAAATGCATCGGTGCCCGGAACATTGGCCAGATAGGCAGAGGTCTGGCTGGAGATCATGCCCCAGGGCAAGGTCGTATTGGTGCCAAAAGCTTCCTGGTTAAAGAAATTACCCCAGCGACCGATTGCCTGTGCCAGCGGCACATAGACGATGATGAAATCGAGGATGTCAGCGAGTTTGATCTTTTTGAACCTGGCGACCAGGATGATGGCCAGTGCGCCGCCGATGACGCCGCCATAGAAAGCCAGGCCACCTTCACGTGTATTGAAAACACGCCGCCAATCTGCACTGTAGTAATCCCATTCGAAGACGACATAATAGATCCGGGCAAAGACAATCATGGCTGGAATCAGGAATATGTAAATATCCAGGATGTCATCTGATTTCAGGCCGAATTTGTCTGCCTGGCGGGAGGCCAGGAACAGGCTCAGGATGATCGCAATGGCAATCAGGAGGCCATACCAGTAAACCGGGACACCGAACAGGGAGAATGCAACCCGGCTGACCGGGAGATTTTCGATGCCAAGACCGGGGAAGCTGACTTCAACCGGAGCGCTGGTGAGAGCTTGTGCGATAGACATGTTAATCCTCCGTTTGACGATTGATGATCGACAAGGTGTAACTTCTGGGATCGGACAGAAAGGCGAGCTGCTGGGCAGCTATTTTTGCATCCATCTTATCATAGAGGACCGGGTAATCAAAAAGGTCTAGACCGTGCTGGTTGCACTGGGCCTGAACCAGTCCGCTGTGGTCGATCGAATCGAGGGAACGGACGAAGTCGCCGGCTGCTGCCCGTTTCTGGATCTCGAACAAAGCAGGGTCAAGACCAGCAGCAAATGCTTTTTGCAGACCTTCAACGAGGGCTTTTCCGGCAGCGAGGGGGTCCTTGGATTCACCACCGGCAGCCAGGAAGGCAAAGCTGGGTTCACAGGCGTAATGATACCCGAAGGAATCATTGATCAGGCCCCGGGCAAAAAGATCTTCATAAAGCGGTGAAGCCGGTGATAGCAAGGTGTCAAAAGCCAGGCGAGCCATGCGCTGGCGCATGACGAGTTCACGACCGAAAAGAGGGGTCTGGGGCAGGATTGCTGGATCTTTGATGCCAACCAGGAACGAGGGGGCTGAGACGTCCATGGATTTTTCAACCAGTGCCGCGACAGGATGGGTCGGTTCGTCCGGGAGGATCGCCTCGCCCTGGATTTCTCGGCTATTTTCCAGCCGGTCCGCCAATCGCTGCAGAATCTGTTTTTCATCCATGTCGCCGACCAGCGTCAGGGACAGCTTGCCTGGCTGATAAAAAGTCGACCAGACCATCTTGAGATGCTCGCTGGTGATCGACTGGACAGATGCGGCGGTACCGCCGATGTCCTGGCGCACGGGGTGGTTTTCATACAGTCGATCCAGCAACTGGACATAGCAGACGGTATCTGGATCATCCAGATACTGGTCAAGCTCGGCCAGGATGACCGGACGTTCCGCCTCGACCCGATCAGGACCCAGGTAGGGTGCCAGGACGGCATCCAGATAGAGGTCGAGAGCGGCTTCAAAATGAAACACACTCGAAAAATAGTACATGGTATGGGTGTGGCTGGTATAGGCATTGGCTGAAGCACCCAGGGCGGACAATCGCCCGAGCAGTCCACCCTCTTCATCCCGGCTGAAAACGCAGTGCTCGAGGAAATGGGCCGTACCATCCGGGACTAGACTTTGCTGGCCTGCTGTTTCAAACCGGGTGTGGATCGAACCATACGGGACTGTCAGGGCAGCGAAGCGGCGGGAAAACCCGGGACGTGGCAAGACCTTGACCACGAAACCACACGAGTGGTGCCAGGTCTTCAAAACATGCCCGGTCAGGGGATCGACGGTTTCAATCAAAGTAAATGCGGACAATCGGTCATTCATCAGAAGACTCCTTGGCTGTCAGGGTAAAGCTGGCAGAGAGTTTCAGCTGGCTGGCCCGCTCGATCACAGCCTGACGGTCCACACGATCCAGCAAACTCAGGGAATCCTGGACTGAAATGGTCCGACCGAGATTCACCCCGTTCATCAGGTGTGATAACAAGTTATCCAGATCATCCGGGATGGACCGGATATGGCTCTCAACCAGAGTTTTGGAACGCTCCAGCAACTGGTCGCTGAATCGGCCAGAGGCCAGGTTTTCAATCTGGGCGAATATGGCCTGGCGGGCTTCGTTGACACGGTCTGGTGCAACCCCGGCTATGACCAGCAAGGTGGACAGATAGCGGCTGTTGACCGAATAGACACTGTAGGCCAGGCCCAGTTGCTCACGGACGACCTCGAACAAGAGGGAATGGACATCCCCACCCAGCATGGAGTTCATCAGGGTGTCGACAATCGAATGATGGCTGAAATAGGGTTGCAGGCCGGAGAATGCCAGGCAAATCCGAGCCTGTTCCACTTTCTTGCTCTCCACTTTTTCTGCAGGTGGCATGGGACGGAAAGCTGCCGGAAGCAGGGGCAAAGTGGGGCTATAGAACGTAGCGGCCTGGCTGGACACAGTCCTGGCTGGCTGGCTGGTTTTGTCAGGTTCACCAAGGGATGCCGGCCGCAGCTGGGCGACATGCTCCAGCAGCGATTCCAGCAGTGAATCCGGCAAATCACCTGCGACAGCCACCTGGCAGTCGAGTTGCTTTAATTGGTGGAAGGCCGTTGTCAGGTCTTCCCGGGTCAGTCCCTGCAGAGTCTCCAAATCGCCGGCAGCCAGCAGCCCGAATGGTTGATCACCACAGAGCAGTTTCATGCACTGGTCATGGGCATATTTGGCTTTGTCATTTTCCCGGGCCAGCAGTTCCATCACGAGTCCAGAACGCTCCGCTTCGAAAGAGACTGCCTGGAAAAGGCCATCCGCGTCCAGGTCGGGTCGGGTCAGCAAGCTGAAAAAGACTCCCAGGGCCGCGGCAAAGGGAGATGAACGGTCGGTCCAGTTCATCAGTCCGTTGACGGCAATATGGAGACTGAATAAATCGCCATCCTTGCTGACCTCGGTTTCGATGCTGGCACCATACAGGCTGTCGAGAGCGGCAGTCAGGCTGGAACGGCTGGGATAGTCCTGGCAGCTGGCCGACAGGACCCGTGACAGCAAAGACAGGAGGCTGGCGGTCCGGCGATCGATCCGGGTCCGGTATGTGATAATGGCAGTGGCCTGGGCAAACCGGGTCGTGCGGATGATCCGGACGGGAATGCCGCGGACGTTGGCAAACTCATAGCCCTGTTCACAGCTGCGATGATAAGCCCTGGCCTGGGCCAGGTCCTCCTTGACTTGGGCCACCAGGTCCAGCAGGGATTCAAAAACGGCTTCCGGCCGCAGGCGATACAAAAACTCGACCGTGATGGCCTGACCATAGAGGTCCAGGCTGGTATCGAACAGGAAGGATTCGATATTGGGTTTTGGACTTTCGTCCTGGATCGTTGGCCGGATACCGATATTGGTGATCGACTCGTAGGTGCGATTGCCAACCCGGGTCCGGGTCGCATAGACACCATAGGCCGGAATGGCCAGGTCCGCATCAATGGCAATGTTGGCGGTCGGAAAGCCCAGTTTGCGGCCCAGTTTCTTGCCCTCGATCACGGTTCCGGTCATGGCAAACGGAAACCCGAGACAGCTTTCAGCCAGGCGGGTGTCACCTTCAGCGATCAGGCGACGGATCCGCGAACTGGAAACTTTGTCCCCGTGCAGACGGACTTCCGGCACCACAATGATTTCACACTGGTGTTGCTCACCCCAGCTGCGCAGGAGATGGATATCCCCTTCCCCACCCTGGCCAAAGCGGTAGTCCTTGCCCACCACAACCAGATGGGCGTTCAATCGTACGCCCAGGATGTCGTCCAGGAATTCGACTGCCGGCATGGCTGCAAACTCTGGTGAAAAAGGTTGCAGGCAGACTTCTGCTACGCCTGTGTCGGCGATTCGCTGCAGTCGCTGGTCCAGCGTCGACAGGTAGCCGGCAAACTGGCCTTCCGGAGATAATGTCACGAGGGGGTGTTCAGGAAAGGTATAGACAGTCGGGCGCAGACCCTTGACCTGGCACTGGTAGACCATGGTCCGGATCAGGTCCTGGTGGCCGCGGTGCACCCCATCGAAAAAGCCGAGGGCCACGCCTCGAGCCAGGGACGAATCCAGGGTATCATTCGGATAGAAGATGTTCATGATGGATGAAAATCCTTTCCGTTACAATTCGAAATGTCTCAATGCTCCTGCCGGTTTCCTGTTCGAGATGACCCATACCGGCCAGGCCAGCGGGTCCATGGATCGCCAGGCGAAGGCCATCGTGTGGTAGGACATCTGGTACAGTCTGAGCCCGGACCTGGTTTTGTTCCAGGAACAGTTTCTGGCCCTGGACCAGTTTCCTGACCTGGTCACCTGGTAACTTCAAGATGGGAAAACCAGACAAGGCCGCGGTCAAGTCGTGGATCTGGCCCGATGCAAAAAGCTCTTGCCAGAGTTCATCCTGGATCAGGCGCCGGACCGATCGATCTGCCGGATCAAGGCCACGATTCTGGTGTATGTCCAGTGCCAAAGCTTCAAAACGCGCTTCCAGATCATCCAGTGTCACAGCCTGTTCCAAGGAAAAGGGTCCGACCTTGGTGCGTACCAGACGTTCGGCGTGTGCAAACCAGCCCAGCTGCTGTCCGAGTTCATCTGCGATCACCCGAATGTAAGTCCCCTTGGAAACCTCGAGAGTCAGGTCACACGATAACCTGGGGCCACCGGGTTCTGTTTCATCGAGGCAATCGATGGCATCCAGGATCGCCTGGTGGATGACGATCGGTCGACTCTGGCGTTCGATTGTCTGGCCAGCCCGGGCCAGGGCATACAAGGGCTGGCCATCGATCTTGACCGCAGAATACATCGGTGGGATTTGCTGTTTTTCTCCTGGCAAACCGCGAACCGCCTGTCGGACAGGCTTGAAATCCTCTGCCGCGAGGCGGGACAATTCCCCGGGTACAAAGGCATGCGAGCCGGTCACCGTTCCGGTCAGGTCCATTGTATCGGTCGCAGTGCCAAAAAGAACGCGCACTTGATACGTTTTATCGTAGGTATCCATGAATTGCACGGCAGCCGTCGCTTTGCCGACACAGATGGCCAGCAAGCCCTCGGCAAAAGGATCGAGGGTGCCGGTATGACCGATTTTCTTTTCCCCGATCAAGCGTCGCAGACGGGAGACAACGCCAAAAGAAGTCAGTCCGCGTGGTTTGTTGACCAGGAGGATGCCATGCTTGATTGATTCAGCCATTGAGCCACTGGCCGGCCTGCGCGACTACCAGGTCCACCACTTCATCAAGCGTTTTGTGCCGGATGGTCATGCCAGCGGCCTTGGCATGTCCGCCACCACCAAAGGGACGGGCAAAGTCAGACGCATGGAAATGGTCATTGCTGCGGATGTTGACCCGGATGGCGCCGTCGGCCAGCTCCCGGAACAGGAAAGCAACCTCCACGCCTGAGATACTGCGCAGTTCGGATACAATCCCGTCGAGATCAGTGTCGGTCGCCACCAGCCGCTGCATCAACGCCTGGTCAACGCGGGCGTAAGCCATCCTGTCATCCTGCAGGAACTGGGCCTGGGAGAAAAGCTCACCTTGGAGGCGCAACTGGGTTTTGGTCGACTCATGGAACAGACGATACGTAATCTGGCGTAAATCAGGTTCATAGGCCATGAGATGGGCGGCGATGGCAAATGTTCGTGCCGTTGTATTGGAATAGACAAAGCCACCCGTATCCGAGACGATCGCTGTCATCAGGGCCATAGCGGCATCCTGGGTCAGCAAAGATTGGCCCAGCTGGCCTTCCAGCTCTGTGACAAGATCAAAAATGATCTCGCCGGTTGCCGACGCCTGTGGATCGATCAAGCGTAGCCCGCCCGATTCACCGCTCGAGACATGGTGGTCCAGAGCTGCCTGGACAGGTGCATCCCGGTAGAGTTCCTGTCGGCAGCCCAGCCGTTCCGGTTCCGTGCAGTCTACGGCGATGGCCAAAGCCTGGTCCTGCGGCCAAGTCTGGGTGTCCAGGTCGGCATAGACCGAAACCAGGTCCAGGGCAGGCAGAAAAAGCAGGCGGGGATTAACTTTTTCGTCGACGAAAATGCGAGCGGTTGCACCAGCCCGGTTTAACGCCAGAGCCAGTCCGATGGCACTGCCAAGGGCATCCCCATCGGCTCCGACATGCGGATAAATCCCGACTCTATCTTTTTTGCGGATGACCTCCAGGACAACTTCGGCGATGCGATCACGAGTTGGAATCATCCGGTGAAATTCCCTCCATGGCTTCATCAATCAGGCGGCTCATGCGGATGCCACGCTCAATCGATTCGTCAAAGACAAAGTGCAATTCCGGGGAAATACGCAGGCGCACTCGGCGGGCCACTTCGCGGCGCATGAAACCTGCCGCGCTTTTCAAGGCAGCGGCGCAATCTTTTTTCTGCTGCTCGGTCCCCAGGACACTGATGTAGATATGGGCATGGGACAAGTCGCGGGAAGCCCGCACCTCGACCACCGATACCATCGGCGGGAGGCGCGGGTCCTTGATTTCATTCTGGATCAGGTCAGCCACGACTTTCTGGATTTCGTCCCCGACACGGTCGGATCGTTGCATGGCTGATCAGCTCCTTTCGATTTCCTGCATTTCGAAGGCTTCGAAGACGTCGCCTTCCTTGATGTCATTGAAGCGTTCGATGCCGATACCACACTCATAGCCGGTGGCTACTTCACGGACATCATCCTTGAAGCGCTTGAGCGAAGCCAGTTTGCCTTCGTGGACGACGATACCATCCCGGACGACGCGGACTTCGGCCGCACGCAGGATCTTGCCATCGGTGACATAGCAGCCGGCGATGGTGCCGACCCCACTGACCTTGAAGACCTGGCGGACTTCGGCGTGACCGAGGACATTTTCCTTGAACTTGGGTGCGAGCATGCCCTTCATGGCTGCTTCGACATCCTCGATGGCGTTGTAGATGACGCGGTAGAGGCGGACATCGACGCTCGTCTCCTTGGCCAGGTCTGCTACATTGGCAGCTGGCCGGACATTGAAGCCGATGACGATGGCGTTGGAAACCTCAGCCAGGCGGATGTCGGATTCAGTGACAGCACCAACCGCACCATGGATGACATTGACGCGGACTTCTTCATTGGTCAGCTTCTCGAGCGACTGGCGCACGGCTTCGACTGAACCTTGGACATCGGCTTTGACAATGATGTTGAGGTCCTTGACTTCGCCGGCGGCCATTTTGGTGAACAGCGATTCAAGTGAGACATGGGAGCTGGCCTTCAGTTGTTTTTCACGCTGCAGGATGCGGCGCTTTTCAACCAGGGCACGACCGACCTTGTCGTCCTTGACGGCGTAGAAGATTTCGCCAGCTTCAGGGACTTCCGGCAGGCCGAGGATTTCGACCGGAATCGAAGGTCCGGCTTTCTTGACCAGGTTGCCCTTGTCGTCGGACATGGCACGGACATTGCCGATGATCGAGCCCGTCACAACTGTATCTCCCGTGCGCAGCGTACCGCGCTGGACGAGAACAGTTGCCACCGGACCGCGGTTCTTGTCGAGCTTGGCTTCGATGACCGTACCCTTGGCCTGCTTGTCCGGGTTGGCCTTGAGGTCGAGGATATCGGCGGTCAGAAGGACCATTTCCAGCAGTTCATCCATACCGGTGCCGACTTTGGCTGACACAGGCACCATGACGGTGTTGCCGCCCCACTCTTCGGGAATCAACTCATACTTGGACAGTTCCTGCTTGACACGGTCAATGTTGGCGCCATCTTTGTCGATCTTGTTGATCGCGACCACGATCTGGGTGTTGGCGGCCTTGGCGTGGTTGATAGCCTCGATGGTCT
This sequence comes from uncultured Mageeibacillus sp., assembly GCA_964528645.1. Taxonomy (GTDB): domain Bacteria; phylum Bacillota; class Clostridia; order Saccharofermentanales; family UBA5734; genus UBA5734. The sequence goes on from CAZGSR010000004.1 coordinate 81,441, forward strand.
GGGGCATGACGCCGTCGTCAGCCGCGACAACCAGAATGGCGATATCGGTGACTTGTGCACCGCGGGCACGCATGGTGGTGAAGGCTTCGTGGCCAGGCGTATCCAGGAAGGTGATCTGGCGGCCTTTGGCTCGAACCGTGTAGGCACCGATGTGCTGGGTGATGCCGCCGGCTTCGCCGGACACCACATTGGCCGACCGGATGCGGTCGAGGATCGAGGTCTTACCGTGGTCGACATGACCCATGACAACAACGACCGGCGGACGCGACTTGAGGTCCTGGTCCTGGTCCTCGGTATCGTCGAAGAGGATGTCTTCTTCGGTCACTTCCACCAGCAACTCGCACTTGATGCCAAATTCGTCGGCAATCAGGGAGGCGGTGTCAAAGTCGATGGCCTGGTTCATGGTGGCCATGACGCCGTACTTCATCAGTTTCTTGATGATTTCAGCGGTTGTCTTTTTGATCGCCTCGGCAAATTCCTTGACGGTCAGGGTCGCCGGCAGGGACACCTGGGTCAGGACAGCACGGACCGGGGCTTCAGCGACACGACGGCCGCCCTTACTGCGTTTGCCCTTGATGTTGTCCGTGTACAGTGTATCCAGAACCGTCTCATCGCTGAGGGCTTCATTAATACCTTTACCAGAAACCACAGCAGCCTGCTGGCGCAGGACATTGTGCTTGTCGCGGACGTCACCGCCGCCCTTGAAGGCTTCTTTTTTCGGCTCACGGCGATCATCGCGCTTCGGCTCGGTCGGACGAGGCCGAACGGTGCTTTCCTTGCCTTGCAGTTCAACTGGAACGACCGGCTTCGGTTTGGGTGCACTGGGCCGGCTGCCGTAGGGAGTCTGCGGACGGTCCTTGTCCTTGTCAAATCCTCCGCCGCCAAATCCGCCACCTTGCGGCCGACTGCCGTAGCCACCCTGACCGGGTCCACGATTATACCCGCCTGGACCTCCAGGACCGCCTGGGCCACGGTTGTAGCCACCGGGACCACCCTGGCCAGGGCCGCGGTTGTAGCCACCAGGGCCACTTTGTCCGCCACCTTGTCCGGGAGCGCGGTCACGGTTGTAGTTGCCGCTCTGCGGGCGGTTGGGTGTGCCATAGGGGGATGAACCGGGTCCGCCTTGTCCGGGGGCACGGTCGCGGTTGTAGTTACCGCTTTGCGGGCGATTCGGAGTACCGTAAGGGGACTGGCCGGGTCCACCCTGTCCCGGTGCGCGGTCGCGGTTGTAGTTGCCGCTTTGCGGGCGGTTCGGGGTGCCATACGGAGACTGGCCGGGTCCACCCTGCCCGGGAGCCCGGTCACGGTTGTAATTGCCGCTCTGCGGACGATTCGGGGTGCCATACGGGGATGAGCCCGAACTGGTGTTTCGCTGTACAGGGCCAGTTGCCTGGGTACCAGCTTGACCGGCAGATGCAGCCGGCGTCCTGGTCTGGGGAACCCTCTCGCCGGAAGGTGCAGCGGCAGGAACGGTTGTGGGAGCTGGTTTTGCAGCGGTTACCGGAGCTGCTTTTTCTGCCGGAACTGCAGCGCCCGTTGGAGCCGGCGCTGGCGCAGATTCGACAGGTTTCACAGTATCGGCAGCAGGCCTGGTCTCAGCTGCAGCCTCCGGCGCAGACTGGGCAGGCTTTTGTTCTTCGGCACCGGTCTGATCGGCGGCTGTCTCATGCTTGGTTGCTTTGACCACTTTGACGACGCCTGTGATCTTTTTGCCGGACACACCCTGCATGGTGATGGTCGGGCCAGAAGTCTGATCCTGGGCATGCGCAGCCGTCATTTCACCCGGATGAACGGGGGCGTGCTGCTCTACGGACGCATCCACATGAGGCTTATGGCCTTTCTTGTGCTCAGCGTTCTTTACATCTTGCTCGGACCCAACTTGCTTATCAGATCCAGTTCCGTCTTTTTTTACCATAATCGTTTCAGTATCCTCCAACGTCATTTATCGCTCTCTTGTTTGGTCGTTGCCGCTGCCAGGGACAGGATCTTGTCAGCAAATCCCTGGTCGGACAGTCCGGCAACCACTCGTTCTTTCTGGCCAGTCCAATGTCCCAGTGTCTGGCGGTTACCGACCACCAGCAAAGGGATCCGGGTGACTCGACTCACTTGCTCCATCCGTCCGGTTGTGTTCGGTCCGGCATCTTCAGCCAGGATCATCAGGCTGAGCTGGCCAGCACGAGCGGCCTTTTCTACGCCTTCACTGCCCAGCACGACACGTCCAGCCCGCCGAGCCAGGCCAATCAGGCGGTAGATCGCTTCAGGGATCTGGTCAGGCTGGGTCATCTGTCTCCTCGTCAGGAGGCAATGCCTCCATTTGTGCTACCAAGGCAGCGATTGTCGCCTCATCCACCCGGTTTTTCAGGCTGCGGTCCAGCTTGTGGCCACGGATGGCCTGCTCCAGGCACTGGCGGCTCCGGCAGACATAGGCACCCCGGCCAGCCTTCTTGCCCGTAGGATCGAGGCTGATCGCACCATTGGCATCGATCACAACCCGCAACAATTCCCGTTTGGGACGGGCGGTGCGGCAGGCTACGCACTGGCGGATCGGAATATGCTTGGCCATCTTGCTGCTCGCTGCCTCAGGTCAATTGTTTTCGTCCTGGTCCATCGATTCCTCGACGGCCTGGGTGAAACGGCTCATGAATTCTTTCTCAACAGCTTCACGGTACTGTGATTCGCTCTTGATGTCAATTTTCCAGCCAGTCAGGCGGGCTGCCAGACGGGCATTCTGGCCTTCACGGCCGATCGCCAGAGAAAGCTGGTGATCGGGTACGACCACGCGGGCAACTTTTTCTTCCGGCAGGATGTCAACCTTGACAACCTTGGCCGGACTCAAGGCATTGCTGATGAAAACAGTCGCGTCCGGATCCCATTCGATGATGTCGATTTTTTCGCCCATCAATTCATCCATGATCGCCTGGACCCGCAGACCACGCTGACCGACGCAAGCGCCGACGCTGTCAACATTGGCATCACGGGAAGCCACAGCGATCTTGGAGCGGGAACCAGCTTCGCGGGCAACCGATACGATCTCGACGATGCCGCTGGCGATTTCCGGAACTTCCTGTTCGAACAACTTGCGGACCAGATTGGGATGGCTGCGCGAGATATAGACAATCGGGCGGCCCTTTTTCTCGTCCACCTTCAGGATATAGAAACGCATGCGCTGGTTGAAATTGTAGCCATCAAGGCGGACCTGTTCATTATAAGGCAGGACAGCTTCGGCACGGCCGATATCGACGATGACTTCGCGCCGGTCCTTGCGCTGGACAACGCCGGCAGCCAGTTCACCGACCCGGCTCGAAAACTCATTCTGGATGCGTTCGCGTTCCGCACTGGACAACTTCTGGTTAATGACATTTTTGGCAGTCTGGGCAGCCAGGCGACCAAAGTCCTGCGGACTGAGCTGGTATTCCATCATATCGCCGATATCGAAATCCTCAGACAAGGCCCGGGCCTCCTCAAGGGACATCTCAGCATTGGGATCATCGACGAGTTCAACGACCGTTTTGGTCAGGAAAACGCGCATTTCACCGGTTTCACGATCGACTTCCGCACGGATGTTATCAGTCGTCTTGGCTTCAAATTCACGTTTATAAGCCGAGACCAGCGCCTCTTCAATTGCCTCGAAGAGGATTTCCGCGTCAATGCCACGTTCCTTTTCCAGTAACCGGATGGCTTCGATGAGCTCTGCGTTCATGTCTTATGATTCTCCT
>CAZGSR010000005.1:0-83709 GCA_964528645.1 uncultured Mageeibacillus sp.
GTCCTTTCGGGTTTGGATCGATTTGATGTTTTGCTGTTTATCTCATAAAGTCAGGGGTGTTTCGCTGGTTAAGCAGCCTAGTTATTATCGCCGAAGAAAGTGCCCAGGCCAATATTGCCCAGTAGGCTACCTTCGCCTTTCTTCTGTCCGCCGACGCGACTGGCGGTGACAATGCGGTCGGCCAGGCGGGAAAACGGCAGCGATTGCAGCCAGACGGTGCCAGGTCCGGTCAGGGAGGCCAGCATCAGGCCCTCGCCGCCGAAAAGGGCACTTTTGATGTTGCCGATGAACTGCACGTCGTAATGGACCGATGGTGTCAAAGCAACCAGACAGCCGGTGTCGAGCTTAAGCTGCTCGCCGGGCTGGAGATCTTTGCGGATGATGGTTCCACCGGCATGGAGGAAAGCCAGGCCGTCCCCCTCCAGCCGCTCCATGATGAACCCCTCGCCACCAAACAGGCCGACGCCAATTTTCTTCTGGAATGCGATGCCGACGGAAATGCCCATGGCAGCGCAGAGAAACGAATCTTTCTGACAGATCAGGACGCCGCCGTGTTCAGACAAATCAAACGGGATCACCTTGCCCGGGTAAGGTGCGGCAAAGGCGACACACTTTTTCATGGCCCCCTGGTTGGTGAACGTTGTCATGAACAAGCTTTCCCCCGTCAGCAGGCGTTTGCCGGCCGAAAAAAGCTTGCCCACGAAATCGCCGCCGCCGGATGAGCCATCGCCGAAAATGGTGTCCATGGTGATGGCGCTGTCCATGTACATCATGACACCAGCCTCCGCCAGCATCGTTTCGCGCGGGTCGAGCATGATCTCGACAAATTGCAGATCATCACCGAGAATCTGGAATTCCACTTCATGTGCTTTTCTCATGTCTTTCTCCTCCGGTTCAAGATGTCCATTTCATTTTATCACCGTCAGATCGATTGAGATATCCGTACTGGGATTCGATAAAAAAAGGCCGCCTTGCGGCGGCCCCTACTGAAGATTATTCGTGTGGTTCCCCGGTTATTGTCTGGATCAGACGCAACCCTGGGCTTTCATGGCTTCGGCGACTTTCAGGAAGCCAGCGATGTTAGCACCGGCCATGTAGTTGCCGGGCATACCGTATTCGGCAGCGGCGGACTCGCAGGCCTTGAAAATGCTGACCATGATGTTCTTGAGCTTGGCATCGACTTCCTCGAAGGTCCAGGAGAGACGGGCCGAGTTCTGGGACATTTCCAGACCGGAGGTGGCAACACCACCTGCATTGGCTGCCTTGGCCGGGCCATAGAGAACTTTGTTGGACAGGTAGACTTCGATGGCTTCCGGGGTAGAAGGCATGTTGGCACCTTCAGCGACACAGAAACAGCCGTTCTTGACCAGCAGCTCGGCGCTGGCCTTGTCGATTTCGTTCTGGGTCGCGCTGGGCAGAGCGATGTCGCAGGGGACTTCCCAGATATTGGTGGAGCCTTCGACATACTTGGCTTCCGGATGGTACTTGACGTATTCACGGATGCGCTTGCGCTCGACTTCTTTGAGCCGCTTGACCAGCGCCAGGTCGATGCCACGCTCGTCGTAGATGTAGCCGTCGCTGTCGGACAGGGTGACAACCTTGGCGCCGAGTTCGGTGGCTTTCTGAGTGGCGTAGATGGCGACATTGCCAGAACCGGAGATCGAGACAATTTTGTCCTGGAAGCTCATGCCATTGGCCTTGAGCATTTCTTCGGTAAAGTAGCACAGGCCGTAGCCGGTGGCTTCGGTGCGGGCGAGGGAGCCACCATAGGTCAGGCCCTTGCCGGTCAAAACACCGGTGTATTCGTTGACGATGCGCTTGTACTGGCCATACATGTAGCCGATTTCGCGGCCGCCGGTGCCGATGTCACCAGCCGGGACGTCACAGTCAGGGCCGATGTGGCGGTACAGTTCGGTCATGAAGCTCTGGCAGAAGCGCATGACTTCGCCTTCGCTCTTGCCCTTGGGATCAAAGTCGGAACCGCCCTTGGCACCGCCCATGGGCAGGGTGGTCAGACTGTTCTTGAGGACCTGCTCGAAACCAAGGAACTTGATGATGCCGAGGTAAACGGAAGGGTGCAGACGCAGGCCGCCCTTGTAGGGGCCGATAGCGGAGCTGTACTGGATGCGGAAACCGCGGTTGACTTGGGTCTTGCCTTTGTCATCCACCCACGGAACGCGGAAGATGATCTGGCGCTCGGGCTCGACCATGCGGTCGAGGATGCCGGCCTCAACGAAGTCCGGGCGGCGGTCGATGACCGCTTCGAGTGATTCGAAAACCTCGGTCACGGCCTGGATGAATTCAGGCTCGGCCTGGTTTCTTTTTTTGACCGTCTCTAAAAGATCGATCATGTACTGATTTTTTAACGCCATTGTTAAAAACCTCCAGCAAGAATTATATTACCTGTTTCGGACCCTCGTACCCCGAGGTTCCGCTAGGTGCAAAGAATGGAGAATCAGTGCGGCCCTAAGGCCCTTTATTCAATTGTTGTCGCAAGGAAGGCCAAGCCAGCTTGCAAATGCAAGTTGGCAACAACTATCTTGCAAATCCTTTCTTATCGTAGCACTTGGATCAGGAAATGACAATAAAAAGTTCACGGACCGGGTCAAGAATTGATAAAAAAAATAGCGAAAAACCGCCAACACAAAACAAAACCCCGGGTCACCACTCCCAGAGGTCATAGACCCCGACAAGGAAACACAAAACAAAACCCCGGGTCACCACTCCCGGGGTCTTTGTTCGAAGGAGGAGAAAAGGAGGAGATCATGAAGAGGTTCGTTTGCTCTCGTCCAGCAGTGTGTTTTAACTGCTATGTTCTCAGCATAACAATGAAATATGAACAAAAAATGTGGTGTTTGTGATCAAATTCCGAGATTTCTGCGAACATTGCGGGACATATTTTCTATGGTGAATTTGACGGCAAACGGACCAAACAGGTTCTGGTCAAAATTATCGGCGATTAAGCGGTTATTTCTTTTTCGGGTCGTGCCCTTCGAAAAATGACAGGATCAGCGCTGCGACACACAAGACGATCGCCAGATAAAGCAGGGACCGGCTCTGGGATGTATACGGGCAGGCTCCCGCTGGTAACTCGCGGGCCAGGCGGTAGGTGCCGATCAGGGTGATGGCGCCAATGAAAGCACCCAATGCAAGGAGGGCGTTGCTGATCCATTTGATGATGGTATGGCGATCGTGTTTCATAGGCCGATTTTAGCCCGCCTTCCGGTTTTAGTCAAAGACTGTCTGCCAGTGCTCATCCTGGGATGCCGCGGCACAGAGGCGGATCTGGGCCTGTGTGTTTTTGCCGAGCGACAGGTCCGGCAACTGGTCAAGGTCGAAGTAATCACTGGCTTCGGTTTCGGCATTGGGCTGAAAGGATCCGCTCTGAACGGTGCAAAGGACGAATGCCTTGATGATACCATGGGCATAGGGTGGTGTGTTGTGGCGGTTGCGATCAAGCAGAGCCACCAGACGATCTGCTGTGACCTCCAGTCCGGCCTCTTCCCAGACTTCTTTGACCGTATTTTCAGCAATCGACTGGTCGACATCCACCCAACCACCGGGCATTGACCAGGTTCCGCCGATGCGTTCCTTGACCAGCAGAATCTTGCCTTCCCGGAAAATGGCTGCCCGCGTATCCAGCTTGGGCGTCTGGAACCCCGTTTCGCTGCAGAACACATCGTTCACTTGCGAGAGATCCAGCCCAGTCTTTTCGCTCATGATTTCAGCAGAGATCTCCCGGATCCGCTCGAACCGCTCCCGATCATAGACATTGGTGGTGTAGGTCAGGCCGATCTGGGCCAGTGACTGTAGTTCAACGGCCCATTGGACCAGTTTGTCGTGTTCAAACATGGCGGGTAACTCCTGTCTGAGACTGTATCAGGCTGATTTTACCATAAAAACGAACGGAAGCGTGGCCCTGCCTGGCAACCGCACAGCCTTGTCAGGCGAAGATCGCCCTGTTAAAATAAAAGCAAACATACGTTTGTTTTAGAAAGGGTGATCGTCATGGCTGACCGGGTCATTTTGCATTCCGATCTTAATAACTTCTACGCCTCGGTGGAGTGCCTCTACAACCCGGCCCTGCGCCGGATTCCCTTGGTTGTTGGCGGCGATCCGCAATTGCGCCACGGCATCGTCCTGGCCAAGAACTACCCGGCCAAAGCCTGCGGGATCGTGACCGGCGAGGCTTTATGGCAGGCGAAGCAGAAATGCCCGGACTTGCTGGTGGTCAAGCCTAATTTCCAGCTTTACCTCCATTTTGCTCATCAGGTGAGGACCATCTATGGGGACTACACCGACCAGATCGAGCCTTTTGGTCTCGATGAAGCCTGGCTGGATGTCAGCGGCACCTGTCACCATGGCCTGACCGGGGAGCGGATCGCCAGCGAGATTCGCCGCCGCATCCGGGAGGAGCTCGGCCTGACCGCTTCCGTCGGCGTCAGTTTCAACAAGGTCTTTGCCAAGCTGGGCAGCGACCTCAAGAAACCGGACGCCACGACGGTGATCAGCCGGGCCAATTTCCGCGATCAGGTCTGGCCTCTGCCTGCATCCGATCTGCTCTACGTCGGTCCGGCGACGAAACGCAAGCTCAGTCGCCTCGGTGTACGGACGATTGGCCAGCTGGCCCAGCTCGAGCCCTCCTTCCTCCATGCGTATCTGGGCAAATGGGGCGACGTCCTGTCCAGTTTTGCCAATGGCCAGGACAGCTCACCGGTTACTGTGTCGGGCTACCAGTCCGTGGTCAAAAGCATTGGCAATAGTACCACGACGCCGCGCGACCTGGAGACAGATGAGGACGTCTCCCTGATCTTTTTTGTCCTCAGTGAGAGTGTGGCCAGCCGGCTGCGCCAGCACCAGTTCAAATGCCAGACCGTCCAGATCACTGTCCGGGACGTCGAGTTGGACAGTTTCGAGCGCCAGGCGCACCTCAACCGTCCGAGCAACCTGTCCTCAGACATCGCCCGCCTGGCCATGGCCTTGTTCACAGAGGCCTGGGACTGGCGGCGCCCCCTGCGCAGCATCGGGGTGCGCGGCTGTGACCTGGTCGATGCCGCCACCGGCATCCAGCTGAGCCTTTTTGAAAACGAACCGCTGCAGCTACGCCTGCAGCAGCTCGAAGAGGCCCTCGATGAGATCCGGCTGCGCTTTGGCACCGGCAGTGTCCGTCGCGCCGTGACCCTCTGCGACACTGCGCTGGGCCGGATCAACCCCAAGGATGACCATGTGATCCATCCAGTTGGCTTTTTCAAGGATGGCCCGGTAGCAGAGATCCAGCCCCCGGCCATGTGAGCCGGGAATCATTTGCACGGGGTGGTGATTGAGCTAATAAATCTTGAAAATGATAAAACATTGAATCCTCAGGCACAACCGCTTATAGTCTAAGTGAGACCGTAAACGAATGACAGCTGTTCACCACCAAGCCGCAAAAGCATAGGAGGTAGTCCCGATGAAACTTGCCATCGCCTGTGACCACGCTGGATTCGACCTCAAAGAAGAAGTGAAAAAGTTGCTTGAGCAACAGGGGCACGAGGTTATCGACTTCGGCACCACGAGCACCGCGGCCTGCGACCTGCCCGACACCGTCTACCCGGCGGCTCTGGCGGTTGCACGAGGCCAGGCGGAACGGGGGATTTTCATCGATGGTGTCGGTTATGGCAGCGCGATGATCGCCAACCGGATCCTTGGCCTGAACGCGGCTGTCTGTCAGGACCCCTTCTGTGCCATGCTGGCCCGGGCTCATTCCAATACCAATGTCCTCTGCCTGGGGGCCAAAATCATCGGCTCAGCGCTTGCGATCGAGACCATCCGGGTCTGGATGAGCACCGATTTCCTGACCGATGAAAAGTACCAGCGCCGCGTCGGCAAGGTCGATGACATTGCCCATCGCCATCTGAAACCACTTGAAGAAATCTAAGGAGTGCGCCATGACAGCTGCAAATGATACAACCTCAAACCAGAATCGCTACGCCATCCTCGACATCGACCCCTGGCTCCAGCCTTTCCAGGGCGATATCGAGCTGAGAATGAACCGGTACAAAGGCCTCCGCCAGCACCTGATCGGATCAAACGGATCTTTTCGCGAATTTGCCAGCGGTCACCAGTTCTTTGGCTTCCACCGTACAGAAAATGGCTGGATCTACCGTGAATGGGCTCCTGCTGCCGAGGCCCTGTACTTGACCGGCGATTTCAATGGCTGGGACCGGACTTCCCATCCGCTGGAACGGCGCGATGGCTACTGGGCGATCGAATTACCCGGCGCCGATACCCTCAAGCACCTTTCCCGAGTCAAGGTCCGGGTCAGAAGCTTCGGCATTGAACGTGACCGCATCCCGCTCTATATCCGCAAAGTCGTCCAGGATCCCAATACCAACGACTTCTCCGGCCAGATCTGGGCGCCTCCGGCAGAATTTATCTGGAATGACCAGGATTTCCGAGTCGACCATTCCAGGGCCCCGTTGATCTATGAGACTCATGTCGGCATGGCGCAGGAGAAATACGGCATCGGCACCTATGTCGAATTTGCTGACAATATCCTGCCACGCATCAAGGCTTTGGGCTACAATACGGTCCAGATCATGGCGATCATGGAGCATCCCTACTACGCTTCGTTTGGTTACCATGTCTCCAATTATTTCGCCGCTTCATCGTGGTTCGGCACGCCAGACGATCTAAAATATCTGATCAACAAGGCACACAGCCTCGGCCTTTCCGTGCTGATGGACATTGTGCAGTCCCATGCGGTCAAGAACTTGGCTGAGGGCATCAATGAGTTTGACGGCACAGACTACCAGTTCTTCCATTCAGGAGAGCGGGGCAACCACAGCGCCTGGGATTCGAAGTGCTTTGACTACAGCCGCCATGATGTGATCCATTTCCTGTTGTCCTCGATCAAGTACTGGCTCGAGGAATTCCATTTTGATGGTTTCAGGTTCGATGGTGTCACATCGATGATCTACCAGGACCATGGCCTGGGCACGGCATTTGACAATTATGGCAAATATTTCAGCCTCAATACCGACGTCGACGCCCTGACCTATCTGCAGTTTGCCAATGACCTGATCCGGGAGATCCGGCCGGATGCGATCACGATTTCAGAAGACATGAGCGGCATGCCAGGCATGTGCCTGCCGGTTGCGGCCGGAGGGATCGGCTTCGATTACCGCCTGGCCATGGGCATGCCAGATTTCTGGATCCGGACACTCAAGAAAAGCGACGAAGATTGGAGTATGAATGAGCTTTGGCATGAGCTGTCGACGAGCCGGCCGCAGGAAAAGCGGATCGGTTATGCTGAATCCCATGACCAGGCCCTGGTTGGCGACAAGACCCTGATCTTCCGCATGGCGGACAAGGAAATGTACTGGCACATGAACAAGGGCAGCCAGAACCTCCTGATCGAACGGGCGATCGCCCTGCACAAGATGATCCGCTGGATCACGATTTCCCTCGGATCAGAGGGGTACCTCACCTTCATGGGCAACGAATTCGGCCACCCCGAGTGGATCGACTTCCCGCGCTGGGGCAATGGCTGGAGCTATCAACACTGCCGCCGCCAGTGGAGCCTCGTCGACAATCCAGACTTGCGCTACAAGGATCTGGGCGATTTTGACCAGGCGATGGTCCAGTTCATGGACCAGAACAACCTGATGGGCCCTGGCCAGACGCCACACCCGCTCTGGATCGACCAGGATCGCAAGGTGATCGCCTATCGCAATGGTGATTACGTTTTCATCTTCAATTTCCACCCGACCGAGTCCTATCCGACCTTCGAACTGCCCATCCATGAAAATGCCAGTTTCCAGGTCGTCATGGACACGGATGAGTGGCGTTTTGGCGGCCAGGGACGGATCTATCACGACCCGGTCTACCGCACCCAGCCGCTGCCGATGAACCGGGATTATCTGGGCCTGTTGATCTACATCCCCTGCCGGACCGCCCTGGTCATGAAAAAAGTCGATTGAAACCAATCGACTTGAAGATTCCCAAGGTATAGGATTTCGAGTATTCGAGGGCTTACGTCCAGCTTTGCCAGATTTCCGGCTGAAAACCAACTGTAGCCTGCCGGCCGTTGCGGACAATCGGTGTCCGCAACAGCCCGGCATGAGATAAAAGCAATTCCTCTGCCATGGGCGAGATCCCGTGGTAGGCCATGTTCAATGATTTGTATTCCGGTGCGGATGGATTGATCAGGGCCTCAAGTCCGACCGCTTTGGCGAGCGTCTGTAGTTCGCCCCGACTGAGGTTTTTCTTGTGCAGATCCACCAGCTGGTAGGCGATTTTGCGCTCTTTAAAATATCGCTCAGCCTTTTGCGTGTCAAAATTTTTCTTGCTGGCATAGATCTGGATGTTCATGAAATGACAGATACCTCGGATAGCATTCAGGGTGCTGGCGCAGCTTCTGCTGGCTGCGTCGCTTCAGGTACAACCGTTTCACCAGGGACGACAGGTGCCTCGGGATTGACCGGATCGACCACCGGTGTAACGCCGGTATGGATCGGACAGGGCTGGGCAGGATTCAAGGCCATACCTGGAACGAAATATTCGGTGTAAGGCGCCGGACAGGCCGCAGTGGCCAGCTGGCCGGATTCCGGACAGATGGTCAGGGCCTGGACATTCTTCTGGGCCGGAAAATCACGGGTTGGCAAATTCTGGTGCAGGGACTGCATAATGGCCTGCCAGATCAGGATGGCGTTGCTCCGGTCCTGCTGGGGAATGGTTGTTCCGCCGAGCTGGTTGTCATAGCCATACCAGACCGCAGCTGTGTAGTAGGGTGTGAATCCGCAAAACCATTTGTCGCGGTTATCGTCGGTCGTACCTGTTTTGCCGGCAGCCAGCGTGTTGGTCGGACCGCGCCCGGCTGCCGTGCCGCCCGGCTGGAAAACACCCTGCATCAGGTCAGTCATGACAAAAGCCGTTTCGGGCTTGTAGACTTGGGTGAATACCGGACGGTGCTCCAAAAGAACATTGCCATTGGCATCGAGCACCCGGGTATAGGCATAGGGTTCGGTGTACAGACCTTCATTGGCCAGTGTGGCATAGCCACCCGCCATTTCCAGGGCGGTCATGCCCTGGTTGAAAGCGCCAAGAGCGATTGCGACGTAATTTTCCGTGCTGCGGTCAATCCCAACGGCAGCCAAGTATTTGAGCGATGTCTCGCCCTTGAGCATATACTGCCAGATCTGGGCTGCGACCGTGTTGCAGGAGATCTTGATCGCTTCGCGCACCGTGAGGTTGCCGCGGTAGCCACTGTAGCTATTCTTGGGGTAGAGCTTGTCCGGCTCATCCGGATTGAGGTAGACCGGTATGTCAGCAATGATCGAAGCCGCTGTGATTTTTCCGGTGTCGATGGCTGGACCATAGACGGCAAGGGGCTTGATGCTCGAACCAGGCTGACGCTGCGAGGAAACGGCGCGATTGAGGATGAAATTACCGGTTTTTTCGCCATAGCCACCGACGATGGCCTTGATCTGGCCAGGATTGGGATAGTTTTCAATCACGACGGTACTGGCCTGGGGAGATTCTGGCAGACGGTCCAGGATGGAGGGGTCCTGCATGAAAAGCGATTGTGTATTGAAGACCTTTTCAGCCTTGGCCTGGACGGAGCTGTCGACGGTGGTTTCGATGGTCAGGCCATGGTTGTAGACTGCAACTGAAGCGACCTCGCGGCTATAGCCTCGTTCTGAAACAAGGTCGGCTATGACTTGTTCGATCACATAGTCGACAAAATAGGAATTGACTTGGTTGGAGGAAACAGCCATCGGTGTTTCGCGGAAGACGAGCTCCTGGTTCAGGGCATCGTCGTATTCTTCTGGTGTAATCCAGCCCAAGTCATGCATTTTCGAAAGGACGATGCGCATGCGCCGGAGGGCGTTGCGGCGGCCTGTCTCGGTCAGCGGATTGTAGACGGCAGGCAAATTGGGAATACCAGCCAGGAAGGCGCATTCGATCAGGGACAGGTCTTTGGCGTCTTTGTCAAAATAGGCCTTGGCAGCAGACTGGACACCGACGTAGCTATTGCCCATCGGGACCAGGTTGAGATAAAGCTCCATGATTTCGTCTTTGCTGCGCTGCTGCTCCAGCTGGATGGCGTTATACCACTCCTGGATCTTGCGCTGGGCTGAACGCTGGTCGGCTCCGGAAATCATCTTGACGGTCTGCTGCGTAATCGTCGAGCCCCCATGGGTAGCTGTGCCGCTATTGGCCAGGGCGCTGACAATCGCACTGCCGATGCGACGAGGGTCGATACCGATGTGTTCATCGTAGCGCTCGTCTTCGATTGCCTTGAAGGCCTCATCGATGTATGTTTTCTTGATCGCAGAAAAAGAGACATACTCCCGGTTGATGTTCTGGCTACCGGTCAGGATCGCAATATCATTGCCTTCGCTGTCCTTGATATGGGTTGTCTCGGTCGTATTGCTCAGCATGCCGGCAGAAATCGGCTCGGCCGTCGTGATGTAGCCGACCAGCATGCCGCCGCCGATGCCGGCCAGCAGGAATCCCATGATGATCAGGCTGATCAGGCCCAGTTCAATGACTCGGCCAAGCGCCACACCAAAGGTGCGGGGGATGCTCATCATACCGCCAGCATGGGATGGCTTGCCGCGTACCCGCCGGAATAATTCCTGGCGGACAGGGTCATGGACAGGATGAGCATGATGGGCTGAGGAACGGGGACGGGGTTGGCTGTATTTGCGGCTAGGCAAGGGCAAGGCCTCCTAAAGTCAGCGGCAAACTGGATGCTGTGAATGAGACCAGATCAGGATTCCAGAATCATATTCTTGGGATTGAGCGGTTCGCCGTAGAGGCGGACTTCAAAGTGGAGGTGCGAACCGGTCGAGGTTCCAGTATTGCCAACGGTCGCGATCTTGTCACCCTTCTCGACCACGTCACCGACAGAGACATTGAGCTTTTTGCAATGCATATACGTAGTCGTGAAACCATTTCCATGGTTGATGGTGACATAGTTTCCCTGGGTCCGGCCGTAGGTCGCTTCGGTCACTTTGCCGGCGCCAGCTGCTTTGATGGTCGTACCGGAAGGATTGGACATGTCGACGGCAGGATGGAAATGGTAGTACCGGTAAACCGGGTGATATCGGTAGCCATAACCGGAGAGGGAGCCAGGAACAGGCTTGAGGGTGGGCAAGTGGGCAAGCCGGTCTGTCAAAAGACTCTCATATTCTGTCAGGTTGATTTTTTCGGCGAGATCACTTTTTTTGAACGCCAGCAATTTTTTATTGAGCTCGATCAGGTTCTTGGCTTCGGCGGTGTAACTGGAAACAGAGGCACTGGAACGGGAGACCATTTTATCAGTCAGATTGGACATCAGGGCATTTAAAATCGAATCCTGCATGCCGTCAATTTCCTGCTGCTGTTCATCCAGGGCAATGGCCAGCTCGTCATTGCGATCCTTTTCAGTATCCAGTTCTTCTTTCAGGTTGATCTGCTCAACCGTCTGGATCCGGTCCTCGTCAGCAGCCCGGCTGATCTGCATCTGGGCCAGCCCGGCAGCTTCGCTGAGGGCATAAGCCTGGTCCAGATCCTTGTGTCCGGCCAGATAACCGGCCGTCAGACCGATGATGACGAGAATGCTGGCAACGATTGGCCAGAAAATCGAGCGATGGGCGGCAATCCAGACCTGATGATGAGGAATCACACGAATCGTATGAAGTTTATCGTCCAGATGGGTTTTCTTCATGCGGTTGCCTTTCGAAAATCGTGTGAAATGAGGGATGATTTTGCAAATCGACCCTTATTATAGCCGGCTAGACGGTAAAACGCAACAAACATCATCTCATTTTGACTGTGCTTGGCGAATGTTGCTCAAATTGCACAAAACGTCTGGGCGAATGGCGGGCAGGACAGTATGATGAAGGCATGAATACAGCATTTGAACTCCAGATAACTGATCTGAACCAGCAAGGACAGGGCTTGGGCCGACTTGACGGCCAAGTTGTCTTTGTCGACGGGGCCATTCCAGGCGACAGGGTCCGGCTGAGTCAATTGGAGGACCGTGGATCATATGCCATCGGCCAGCTTGATCAGATCCTGGAACCTTCACCGGACAGGATCTTGCCCTTCTGCCCCCTGGCCGACCGTTGCGGCGGCTGTGCTCTGCAGCCGATGCGCTACAAAGCTCAGCTCGCACACAAACGCCAGCACGTTGTGCAGCTCCTGACCCGGATCGGGCAGGTCCCAGACGTCGAACACAAGGTCGCAGCCACGCTCGGCATGGATCATCCTTACCATTACCGCTGCAAAATCCAGTTCCCTGTCCGCGGTACCATTCAAGCCCCCCAAATTGGCTTTTTCGCCCGCCGCAGTCATGCCGTAGTCGACGGCGATATCTGTGAAGTGGGGCATCCCGCTGGTGATCTGGTGCGATCCTGCGTCCGTGACTATATCCAGCAAAACAAGGTTAAACCGTATGACGAGGCTCGCCATCAGGGCAGCCTGCGCCACATCGTGGTCCGAGTGGCCCGTCGCACCGGCCAGGTCCTTGTGGTCCTGGTCAGCCGGACGCCGCACTTGCCAGCCACAGCTGCACTTGCCCGCCAACTGTCTGACACCCTGGCCAAACTGCCGCCGCAACCAGGTGATTTTTCTCCCGGCCTTCACGCAGACCGCTGTGTCTACACCCTGGGCAGCCTGGTCCTGAATCATCAGCCAGCCAAGACCAACGTGATCATGGGTCCTGGCCAGACGATTCTGGCCGGGGGATCCTGGATCGAAGAAGAACTGCTGGGCATGCGCTTCCAGATTTCACCCCATTCTTTTTTCCAAGTCAATCCCGCCCAGGCGGAGGTGCTCTATCAACAGACTGTCGCGCTGGCGCAGCTGGAAACGGATGACCTGGTCCTGGATTTATACTGCGGCACGGGGACCATTGCCCTGGCCCTGGCCCAAAAAGCGGGTTCGGTCATAGGCGTGGAATCCGTCGCTCCGGCTATTGCAGATGCCAGAATCAATGCCAGCAGGAATGGCTTGGCCAATGTCCGGTTTGAAGTTGCCAAGGCCGAAGACTGGTTGGGTGAATTCATCAAAGAATCCCCTGTTCTGCCGACCGTCGCCGTGATCGATCCGCCCCGGCGTGGCTGTGACCGGTCTTTACTGGAAGCATTGCGGCTTGTCCCTCTGAAACGGTTGGTCTATGTGTCTTGCAACCCAGCGACCTTGGCCCGGGATGTCCAGCTTCTGGCACCTGACTATCAGGTCCGGCACGTGGTGCCGGTCGACCTGTTCCCCTGGACAGACTCCATCGAATGTGTCTGCCTGCTGGACAGGATCTGACCGGCCTGCATCTCCAGCGTAACCGAATTGTTTCAGTTTCAAGATAAAAATCTGGAAACCGTAGCCAAAAACCCATCGCGCGGCTATAATTGACTCAGATTTACCGTCGATGACTATGCCCTTTTGAGATTGCCCGGGTCAGGACTGTCACCATGGGGCCAGACAACGCGATCCAGAAAGTGTGAATCGAAAAAAATGAAAAAAAACCACTTGCACCATAATCTTCCGGCAACGCCTGTTGTCCGCTTCTACGATATCGGTCCCAAGATCGACTTTTTCCCATTAAGCAAATCATCCTTTACAGATAAAATTAAGCATCACCTCCCATCGGTGGCGGTCCTTGTCATTACGGCCAGCCTGGTCTTGCATTGGACGGTCGGCAGTGGCGCTGCGATCGCACCTGCAGCCGCTTCATCCCCGGATTCTGACCTGAATAACAATCAGACGGCCCAGATGGAACAGTCGCGGGATGCGTGGCTTCTCGCAGGGCAAGCCCCGGATTTTTCTGGATCCGAGGCGTTGAGCCGTGGCCTCAGTGCCCAAGCGCTGCTTGAAGAAAAAGTCGAAACAGTCCAGGTCGTTGGTTCTGATGAGACGGCCTCAGTGGTTGAACCTGCCCCGGCAGAACAGGACCCCGTGCAGGATCTGGCTGTGACTTCACCAGCTCTGACGGCAACGCCAACACCTGCCCCGACCCCCACACCGACTCCTGCCCCGACCCCTGTTCCTACACCAACGCCCACACCGACACCAGTTCACACCCCCACACCTGCCCCGACCCCCACACCTGTACCTGAAACCAGTTCTGGCGGTTTGAGTTCGGACCAGGAAACAGCGCTCAAGGAATTATCCCGCTCCCTGATCGGCGTGCCCTACGTTCTGGGTGGCACGTCTCCTTCCGGTCTGGATTGTTCCGGCTTTACACTCTATATTTATGATGAGATTTTCGGCATCAGCTTGCCGCACAAGGCCAGCGATCAGGCGCGGACCGGTACAGCCGTCAAGTCATCGGACATCAAGACCGGTGATATCTTGTGTTTTGACTGGGACTACAACGGTTCGGTCGATCATGTTGGCTTGTATGTTGGTGGCGGCCATTATGTCAATGCCTCCCGGTCCAGGGGTGAGGTCTGCGAGCTGGTAGCTAATTTCAGCTCCAACCCGATCACAACCATCCGCCGCATCGTCCAATAAAACCACAGTCTCCATACTGACGCCTTTGTTGTCAACGAAAGGAAACCACTCATGCCTTCCTCCCAGCAGGAGCCCATACACCAAAGTATAGCTGCTCCTGAACCCACTCCTCGCCGTTTCTGGTTTGCCTTATCCCTCTCCATCTTTAGCGTCCTCCTGCTCGGAGGAGCGATCCTTGCCATCCTGACGTATCAGGCTGGCGTGCGTGAAGCCATCCGCGTCTCGGAGTCTGTTGCCTACGAAGAATTCCTGCAGAAAAAGTCAGCGCTGGATACGGATACGTTCTATCCGGGGGTGTTTGTCGATGGCATCGATTTATCCGGCCAGACCCTTGCCCAGGCCAGGTCACAGTTCCAGACCAGCCTCGCTGAAAAAGCACGGGCAGTTGCCCTGACAGTTCGCATCGACGATCAGGAAATCGTCTTGGATGCTGCTGCGATCGGATTTACTGACAATTCAGCTGTCATTCTGGAACAGGCTTACCAGACCGGTCGCACCAGCGAACAAACGGATGAGCGTGCCCGGGTTGAGGATCTTTTCAGCCAAGTTGAGCTGTTGAAAACGCAGCCACTCCATCTCGAAACGGCTTTGACCTATGATTCCGCCCGCACGGCAGATGCGATCACGGCATTTGTCGCAACCCAGCAGGTGACTGCCCAAGCAGCCGTTGCGACCGCTTTTGAAGCCGAAACAGGCGTATTTACAATCAGTGAACGGATCATCGGCCGCAAAACCGATCCAGTCGAGGTTGTGGCCAAGGTTCTCGAGCACTTGCACCAGGGACATTACCAGACAGTGGTGGCAATTGACTCCGAAAAAGAGATCATCGGCCTTTCCGCTGCGGAAATAGAGACCGAACTGGGACCGCTTGGCTCTGCCACCACGTATGCCTACAAAGTCGATCCGCCGCGGGACAACAATTTGAAACTAGCCAGTGACTTTATCAACGGTACCTTGCTCCAGCCGGGTGAGACCTTTTCCTTCAATGAAGTCGTCGGCCGGAGAACCGCTGAACGAGGCTTCATGGAGGCAGGTGTCATCCTCGATGGCGCTTTGGTCAAAGACTTGGGCGGCGGCGTTTGCCAGGTGACAACCACGGTCATGCAGGCGGCCATGATGTCAGATTACAAACTGGTGGAACGAGCCCCCCACTCCTGGCCCAGCAGCTATACAGCAGTAGGGCTGGATGCAACCATTGACTGGTTCGGACCTGATTTCAAATTCCAGAACAACACCGACTTTCCCCTCGGGATTGTCGCATCGTACGAAAAACCGACTCTGACGGTCAAAATATACGGCCGCAAACTGGATGATGGTCTGACGATCAGTCTGCGTTCCACCAAAGATGCAACCATTCCGGTCGACCCTCCGCTATACAAGTCTAATTCCAGTCTGGCTCCAGGCCAGGTGGTCGAAATCCGGGAGGGTCGCATTGGCCAGCGGGCTACGGCCTACAAAGTCTATTCCCAAAACGGCAAAGTGGTCCGTGAAGAGATTCTTTTCAAAAGTTACTATCGGCCGATCCAAGGGATTTATGAGATGGGCCCAGCCGTCAAAGTCGCCAATCCACAACCTGCAACGTCCGCTGCTGCAGGATTGAGCGACTAATCCCCCTGCCTTTCCAGTTCCGCAAACAAGGCCACATCTGCAGCCAGCACATCCATGTCCAGTGCTTGGCGGGCACTTGCCCAGCTAATCTGGTCGTGGGCTGACAAAATCAGAGATCCTTCCAGCAGCCTGACATCAAAACAAGCCAGGATGATCCTGAAATCTTCGTAATCGTGCGTCAATAACTCAGCTAATGCACCAATTTCAGCATCCAGCCCCAGTTCTTCCCGGATCTCCCGGCGCAAGGCTTCTCTGGGACTTTCGTTCGCTTCGACTTTGCCACCCGGCAACTCCCATTGACCCAGGCCATGGCCAGCCGTCGCACGCCGGGCCAGCAAAAAGCGGACAGGTCCAGATTCGCCCCATTCACCAGAATCATCCCATGTAGATGATGACGCCTGCGCATTTTCCTGGAGCAACCAGGTGTGTTCACGGTCCTGGATCAACGCTCCGACCACCAGGATTTCCCGACCGGCCAGAAAATGTGTATCCCTTGAGTACAAACATGTATGCTGCTTGTTTGCACCATGGTCATCGCTGCCACAGGTCCGGACAAGGCCGAGATAGCGGGCCGCAGCAGATATCTCCAGGCAAGCTTGGCGACTCGCCTCGCCATGAAAGGCTTCCACCCCCAAAAGCCCTTTGCTCCTGGCATCTTTTAATCTTTTAACCAGTCGGCTGCTGACAATTGGACGTTCGCCGCACCAGTGATAAATGGCAGGATGCGCCAGCACTGGCACACCTCCGGCCCGCCGGATCTGCCAGACGGCTTCGGCCAGGCTCGGACGCGGTCTTTCGATATACCCAGGTTTGCCAAACCCCAGTACTTGTTCGAACGCTTCCTGGGTTGAGCGTGTGTATCCACGCTCAGTCAGTAAAAGCGCCGCCTGCATGCGCCCTACGACTCCCTGACCTTTGTCGACCAGATCGGCCAGTGTGATGTTATAACCCAGGCTTTGCAGTTGTGAGACCATCGCTGCATTGCGATCGTGGCGGGCTCTGCGCTGCTGTGTCAGGAATTCATTCAGCAGCTGGTGTCCCCCATTCGGGAAATAACCCAGGACGTGCAGTTCCCGGCCTTCGGAAACTGATATTTCCACGCCAGGGATAAAAATGGGGCAATACGGATCGTCCGTATTCGCACAGGACGATTGCACAAGCTCTTGCATGATGTCCAGGCTATCGAGCAGGTCGTGGTCAGTTACGGCGAAACTGGAAAGACGGTTGGCCCTGATCCGCTCGAACAACTCGTAAGGTGTGTCGGTGCCATCGGACGCGGTTGTATGCAGATGCAAGTCGCAACTACCGGAGCGAACCAATTGATCGATTTTTTCGGCGGGCGTCAACCGGCGCAGCCAGGTACCGCGACAGCCGGAACGAACCTCTTCATACTCCGTCCAGTCCAGCTCGACGGGCAACCAGGCGTCTGTCAGGTCCCCTTCCAGAGGAAGAACCAGCACCTCATGCACCAAAGGCCAGATCTGGCAGATTTCCATTGGCCCGGCCATCAGGAGATGGATCCTGGCCTCATCCTGCACCTGCAGGCATGTGGGGCCGACGGCATCCAGATGCAGCAGATGAGCCTCGCTTCCGGACAAGGTGCGCCAGGCTTCCAGTGCTTCTTGTTGCCGCTCCGCTGCAAAAGGACTTTGCGCAGGTATCGCAGGCGGGATTTGTGTACCCCAGGCAGGTACCCGGTCCATTTGATGCTGGCTGCGCCAGATGACTGGAATGATCATGCAAGATCCCTCCCCTTTCGCAAATCATAGATAACCGTATTCGACTGTTCAGGGAATTCAGCGACTCGCTCAAAATGAGCGTTGAAGAAAGCTTCGTTCACTCGAAAGTCCGGGTGGTAGCGTAAATCATCGTCAACCAGAAGGTAATCGATCTTCTGGTCTTTCAACACCGCGGTGACATCAGGCCAGTCTGCTTCCGTGCTGGATAGAAGTTTTTTGACCAGAGCATCCCGGAAAGCTGTGTCATGGCCGGCCGACCAGGCATAGTAGGCATGTCCATAGTAAGCTTGGCGACCGGAGTAGAAAAAGGCATGGTAATGATAGGGGGCTGTCAGGAAAACAGAACGGGGTGGTGTCTGATCCAAGATCCAGCTGACCACAGGGGAATCAAGTGGCAGCTTCAGCTTGTTGTGATTGATGTTGACCAGCAGCCTGGTTTCATAGAGACCTGTCCCCGTCAAGGTGATGGCCAGGCAACAGGCCAGGATTTTTGCCGCAACAGACCGCCGTGCCAGGAGCCTGGCCAGTGCTCCTGCCAGCGGGATGCTGACAAACATCAGGGCGATCATCAAGTATTTATGATTGGCTGTCACATCGACTGTGAGAGAGATTGAAAATAAAAACAAAATCAAAGTAGCGCTGGCAGCCATCATCAGGCGCGCCAGACGGCCGAGTTCCAGCGCAGCGATCCATCCGGCCGGTAAAGCCAGGCCAGTGACCAGCAGCAAGTAGAGCAGAACGCCAGCCCACGATTTGTCTTCGGCAATAAATCCCCAGAGCCTTTGCATACTGACGGCTGAGTTCCCGCTGCCAGCTCCGGCAAAAAACCGGATCTGGATCAAGGCCGAAACCAGCGCCAGCCCACCCGCCAGAGACCAGACAAGTCGTCGCTTCAAAAACACCCACCAGGTCAGAAGAAGCAGCAAACTGGCCACCAGAACCGAACCGTGCCAGAAAGGCAGGCAGACCCAGACCAGACCAGCGACCAACTGCCGGACATGCATGGACTTCAGACTGGCTCTGGTTTCCGAGAGCCAGAGGGCAGGTGTACCGGGTAAATCGAGCACGGGTGCCCGGCCGCGCGCGGCCGGTTTCTGCAGGTCAGGCAGCATCAACAGGATCAGCAGGATCAGGATCGCCAGTCCGGACAAAAAATGACGCTGGTTGATATAGACATTCAAGGTCCACAGACCCCAGGCATCATGAGGCGTTGTGCCAATGAACTGGTTCTTTTCCCAGAGCGTTCGTATCACGCGTCCGAGACGGGACAGAACGGACACATCCGCTACCGCTTCGGCGTCCAATCGCCATTGCCGGCCAATTTCCAGTGGCAAGGCCAGTGAACTGCGAAAGAAGAACAAGACCGGCGCCAGGACAGCTGCCAGAGTCTTTTGCATCACCGCCCGGGCCAGGAGTGCCAGCAAGATGACAACGCTCATGAAAGACAAGATACTGGGCAGATTGATCGCCCAGTCGATCGGTAGCCCCAGGTAGTGGAGATTCGCACAGAGGAAATAGAACAGGAAATGGTAGTGGATCCCATCCCCGGCAAAGTGCGGGTAGCCGGTTGGCCAGTTCCAGCCGACCGCAAACGAACGGACCAGCGCCGTGTGAGGGGCAAAATCGCCAAAAATTGAGTAACCGGCTGACAGCTGTCCCTGCTCGATCACAAATGAATCCCACATCAAAAAACTGCCCAGTACCAGGCTGGCTAATCCTATCCCCAGGGTCATGGTGGTTCCAGCAGGCCAATTTTGCACAGGTAGAATCGGATTTTTGCGGACTGGTCTACCAGAACTGGTACGGACAGACCTCAAGGATGGCCTGAGAACGAAGGCCAGGACCAGGCTGAGCTCGGATATCACACAGGCATTGGCCAACTGCAGAGGGTATGTTACTGGGAAAAAACGGGCAGACAGAGCTGCCAGAACATAAGTTGCGAGAGTAACGGGCAAGATCCCGACCCACAGGCCTGCTGCCCAGAGACCGGCCAACCGGAGCGCTTTGTCCGGCACGTCCAGAAATTCAAAAGGCCCGATTGTCTTTTGCAGCAGCAAGGTGCCGGACAGCCAGGCCAAGAGGAGGAACAGAATGGCAGCCATGCCGGTCAGTCGTCAGAGGAACGGGCGACTTGGTCTGTTGTGGTACCGACGATGTATCGCGGCCGACCCTTGACTTCAGTGAAAATCCGGGCGATGTAAATGCCGATCAATCCCAGGCTGAGCATCAGGCTACCGCCAATCAGCAACTGGAGCAGGATGACGGTCGTGAATCCACTGGCTGCATGACCGGAAAACCAATTAACCAGTGTCTGGATCGCCAGCAAGACAGAACCAAATAGCATCAGCGCTCCGAGCACAGAGACAAACTGCAGCGGCATGACCGAGAAGCTGGTGATGGCATTGATGCTCAGCCCCATCAGCTTGAAAATGGACCAGCGGCTGCCACCGACCTGGCGAGCTGCCACTTCAAAGGGGAAGGTGGTGCGTTTGAAACCAAGCCAGGCTGACAGGCCACGGAAAAACGTGTCATGCTCGCCCAAGCGGCGCCATTCCTGGACGACCCGGCGGTCGAGGAGTTTGAAATCAGAGGCGTTGCGCAGATCGTAGCCTGAAAACCAGCGGAACAATCCGTAAAAGACCTGGGCATTCAACCGGCTGCCCAGACTTTCCTTGCCCCGGGTGACCTTGACGCCCTCGACCACTTCATAGCCTGACTGCCAGAGCTGGATCATGTCTGGGATATGCTGGGGCGGATGCTGCAGATCGCCATCCATCAGGATCACTGCATCACCAGTCGCTGCATCGAGTGCTGCACATATCGCGGCTTCTTTGCCGAAATTGCGTGAAAAGCGGATGCCATGGATCCGCTGATCATCCTGGCTGGCCCGGCAGATCGCTGACCACGTCTGGTCACGGGAACCATCGTCAACCAGGACCAGCTCAAAATCGTGGCCGATACCTTCCAGAATCGGCACGACCGTTGCCAGCGTCAGAGGGATCTGCTGCTCTTCATTATAAAAAGGAATCAGGAGTGAAATTTTCAAGTGGTTTGGACCTCCTGTGATAAGTTGCATTTTGCCACAGCTGGGAAGTTAGCGTCAAACGGAGAAATCCACTCGGCCCGATTGACAGAAAATCCTGTCAAAACGACGAAATCGGTTCATAACCAACCTGTTTCCGGCCATTTCGATTGAAAAACAAGGCCTGCGGCGTTATGATATGGTGTACTGTTCACCGCAATAGATAAACAGGAGAGTGACTAAAATGGCAATGGTTCTGAAAAAATCAGTCGAGGACATCCAGGTATCCGGCAAACGTGTCATCGTTCGCGTAGACTTCAACGTTCCGCTTGACAAAAAGACCGGTGAGATCACGGATGACAAGCGTATCCGTGCGGCGTTGCCGACGATCAGCTACCTGGTCAAACAGGGTGCGAAGGTCGTTCTTGTTTCCCACCTAGGCCGTCCCAAAAACGGACCGGAAGCCAAATTTTCCATGAAACCGGCCGTGGACCGCCTGGCAGAACTGCTGGGCCAGCCTGTCGTCCTGGCTGCCGATGTCATCGGTGAGGATGCCAAAGCCAAAGTTGCCGCCCTCAAAGACGGCGAAGTGGTCATGCTGGAAAATGTCCGCTTCCATAAAGAAGAGACCAAAAACATACCCTCCTTTGCCCGTGAGCTCGCCTCGCTGGCCGATATTTTTGTCAATGACGCTTTCGGCACGGCCCACCGTGCCCATGCCTCGACTGCCGGCCTGGCCAACTACCTGCCAGCTGTCAGCGGCTACCTGATCCAAAAAGAGCTCGACGTCATGGGCAACGCGCTGGACAATCCGAAGCGCCCCTTCGTGGCTATCCTCGGCGGTGCCAAGGTTTCCGACAAAATCGGCGTGATCGAGAATTTGATCGACAAAGTCGACACCCTGATCATCGGTGGCGGCATGGCTTACACCTTCTTCGTCGCCCAGGGCCATACCATCGGCAATTCCCTGGTCGAGGCTGACAAGGTCGAGATCGCCAAGGCGCTCCTGGAGAAAGCTGCTGCCAAGGGCATCAACATGCTCCTGCCGGTCGACAATGTCATCGGTACCCATTTTGCTGCCGACTGCGAATCCAAGTCCATTCCTTCAGATGAAATCCCGGACGGCTGGATGGGGCTCGATATTGGTCCTGAAACAGTCAAGAACTTCACCGGTGCCGTCAAAGATGCCGGAACAGTCGTCTGGAATGGTCCGATGGGCGTCTTTGAATTCGACCGCTTTGCCAATGGTACACGCGAAGTTGCGAAAGCGATCTCAGAATCCAACGCCATTTCCATCATCGGTGGCGGCGACTCCGCTGCAGCAGTCGAGCTTCTGGGCTTCGCCGACAAGGTCAGCCACATCTCCACCGGAGGTGGTGCGTCGCTCGAATACCTCGAAGGCAAAGTCCTGCCCGGCGTCGACTGCCTGATGGACAAGAACCCCCGCCGCACCTTTGCTGCCGGCAACTGGAAGATGAACAAAGGCGTCCCGGCTGATGCCGTCAAGATGATCAACGAGCTCAAACCCCTGGTGGCTCATGCAGGATCCCAGATTGCCCTCGGTATCCCGTTCACCGCTCTGTCGGCCGCTCTCGAAGCCACCGCCTACAGCAATGTCAAAGTGGCCGCCCAGAACTGCCATTTCGAAGACTCTGGCGCTTTCACCGGTGAAATCTCGGCCCGCATGCTGGCTGAAATGGGCGTCCCGTACGTCATCATCGGTCACTCCGAACGCCGCGAGTATTTTGCCGAAACCGACGAAACTGTCAACAAGAAAGCCAAAGCTGCCCTGGCCTGGGGCGTTCGGCCGATCATCTGTTGTGGCGAATCTCTCGCCCAGCGTGAATCTGGCGAAACATTCACCCTGATCGAAGGCCAGATCACAGCTGCCTTTGCTGGCATCCCAGCCGAGAAGACCCATCTGATCACCATCGCCTATGAACCGATCTGGGCCATCGGCACCGGTAAAGTTGCCACCGACGAACAGGCCCAGGAAGTCTGCGCCTTCATCCGTGGCCTCGTCGCCAAGATCTACAACGAGCAGACAGCTGCTGACATCCGTATCCAGTACGGCGGCTCGGTCAATGCCAAGAATGCAGCGGGCCTCTTTGCCCAGCCGGACATTGACGGCGGTCTCGTTGGTGGTGCCTCGCTCAAAGCCGAAGATTTCGCTGTCATCTGCAACGCCGGAGCCTGATTTGGCCGGCCGTGCCTGATTCATCCACCAGGGCCGAGGGTCCTGCCCCACCAGGGCAGGATCCCGGCCTTTTGCATCGAAAGGAGCCCTTGCCATGACAACCTTACCCAAACGACCCGTCGCCCTGATCATTTTGGACGGTTTCGGGGTCAATAACGAAACCATCGGCAATGCCGTCAAGGCGGCCAAAACACCCAATATCGACCGATATCTGGCTGAATACCCGAACACCATGGTCCGCACCAGCGGCATGGATGTCGGACTGCCCGACGGCCAGATGGGCAATTCCGAGGTCGGCCATACCAACATCGGCGCCGGCCGGATTGTCTACCAGGAACTGACCCGTATCACAAAATCCATCCGCGACGGTGATTTTTTCACCAATGACGCGCTGCTCAAAGCGATTGCGAACGCGAAGGCCCAAGGCACGGCCCTGCACCTGTTTGGCCTGGTTTCAGACGGCGGCGTCCACAGCCACAACACCCACCTGTATGCCCTGGTCGAGCTGGCCAAGCGCCAGGGACTGGAAAATGTCTATGTCCACTGCTTCTTTGACGGCCGCGATGTTCCGCCGGATTCGGCCAAGGGCTTTACCGAGGAACTCGAGGCCAAGCTCAAGGAAATCGGTATCGGCAAGATTGCCTCGATCATGGGCCGCTACTATGCCATGGATCGTGACAATCGCTGGGATCGTGTCGAAAAAGCCTACCGTGCGATGGTCATGGGCGAAGGCAACCAGGCCACCGATGCCGTCGCCGCGGTCGCTGCTTCCTATGAAGCTGGCGTGATGGATGAATTCGTCATTCCGACCGTCATCACGGAAAATGGGAATCCGGTCGCGACCATCCAGGCCAATGACAGCGTGATCTTCTTCAATTTCCGCCCCGACCGTGCCCGCGAAATCACCCGTTGCTTCATGCAACCAGATTTTTCCGGTTTTGCCTTGCCTAAGGGCCATTTCCCACTGACCTACATCACCCTGACCCAGTATGACAAGACCTTTAACGATTACCCTGGCCTGACCGTTGCCTACCATCCGACCAGCTTGACCAATACCTTTGGCGACTACATCTCCCAGAACGGACTGACCCAGCTGCGCATTGCTGAAACCGAGAAATATGCCCATGTCACCTTCTTCTTCAATGGTGGTGTCGAGAAAGAATTCCCCGGTGAAGATCGCTGCCTCATCCCGTCACCCAAAGTGGCGACCTATGACCTGCAGCCGGAAATGAGCGCCTACCTGGTTGCTGACGAAGCCGTCAAACGGGTCAACTCAGGCAAATATGATGTCATCATCCTTAATTTTGCCAACTGCGACATGGTTGGTCACACGGGTGTCTTCGCAGCAGCTGTCGCAGCCGTCGAAGCGGTCGATGCCTGCACCGGCCAGGTTGTCGACGCGATCCTGGCCCAGGGTGGCATTGCCCTGATCACGGCTGACCATGGTAATGCCGAGCAAATGATCGATCCGGAAACGGGTGGCGCTTTTACAGCCCACACCACTTTGCCGGTACGCCTGATTGCGGTCGGGGATGGCAACATCCAGCTGCAGGAAGGTGTTCTCGCTGATCTGGCCCCCACCATGCTCGACCTGATGGAGCTGCCCCAGCCTCAGGAAATGACCGGCCACAGCCTGGTGATCTGAGAAAATCCGTGTTCAACGTTACGGAATTGTGCTATAATTGCGTTTGGCTCGACGCCTTCCGCGCCAGTCCGCGCGACCGTCTGCCGGGCTTACAGGATGACTCTTTGTGATCCATCATCGAACTTATTAAAGGAGAGTGTCACATGGCTAACCAAAAGAAGTACATGACCATGGACGGCAATACCGCGGCCGCGTATACCTCGTACGCGTTCACCGAAGTTGCCGGCATCTACCCCATCACCCCGTCGTCACCGATGGCTGACTACACGGATCAGTGGGCACAGGAAGGCCGCAAGAATATTTTTGGCCAGACCGTCAACGTGGTTGAAATGCAATCCGAGGGTGGCGCTGCCGCGACAACCCATGGTGCACTGGCAACCGGTGCTCTGGCGACGACCTATACAGCTTCCCAGGGTCTTTTGCTGATGATCCCCAACATGTACAAAATTTCTGGTGAGCTGCTCCCGGGTGTTTTCCATGTTACTGCTCGTGCCCTGGCAGCCCATGCCCTGTCCATTTTCGGTGACCATGCCGACGTCATGGCTTGCCGCCAGACCGGCTTCGCGATGCTTGCTTCCTCGTCTGTCCAGGAAGTCGTTGACCTCGCTGCCGTCGCCCATCTCGCCGCGATCAAAGGCCGCGTCCCCTTCCTGCATTTCTTTGATGGATTCCGCACCTCGCATGAAATCCAGAAAATCGAAGTCCAGGACTACGCTGACTTGGCCAAGCTCGTCGACATGGACGCCGTCAAAGCCTTCCGCGCCCGCGGCCTGTCCCCGAACCACCCCACCCTGCGCGGCACTGCCCAGAACCCGGACATCTACTTCCAGGGTCGTGAAGCTGCCAATCCTTACTACAATGCCCTGCCGGCTGTCGTCGACTACTACTTCGACGAAATGAACAAGCTCACCGGCCGCAACTACCAGGCTTTCAACTACTATGGTGCTCCTGATGCAGAACGCATCGTCATCGCCATGGGTTCTGTCTGTGAAGCGATCGAAGAAACCATCGATCTGCTGGTCGCCCGTGGTGAAAAAGTCGGCATGGTCAAGGTCCACCTGTACCGTCCGTTCTCGGTTGAGCGTTTGCTGGCCGCAGTACCCAAATCGGTCAAGAAGATCGCTGTCCTCGACCGTACCAAGGAACCCGGTGCCTATGGCGAACCGCTGTTCCTCGATATTGCCGCAGCTTATGCTGGCCAGGACAATGCTCCGGCCATCGTCGGCGGTCGCTACGGTCTGGGCTCCAAAGACACCACCCCGGACCAGATTATTGCTGTCTTCAAGAGCCTCAAGGCTGACAAGCCGAAACACAACTTCACTATCGGCATCGTCGATGACGTGACCTTCACCTCGCTGCCGGTCGAAGAATCTGTCGACGTCGCCCAGGAAGGCACGATCGCTGCCCGTTTCTGGGGACTTGGTGCAGATGGTACTGTCGGTGCCAATAAGAATTCGATCAAGATCATCGGCGACCACACCGATATGTACGCCCAGGCCTACTTCTCCTATGACTCCAAGAAGTCCGGTGGCGTCACGATCTCTGACCTGCGCTTTGGCAAGAACCCCATCCGCTCCACCTATCTGGTCAATAAAGCGGACTTCGTCGCCTGCCACAACCAGGCTTATGTCAACCAGTACGACATGATGTCGGCCTTGAAACCAGGCGGCACCTTCCTGCTCAACACCATCTGGAACAAAGACGAGCTTGAGACCATGCTCCCGGGCAGCATCAAGCGCTACCTGGCCCAGAACAACATCAAGTTCTACACGATTGACGCTGTCAGCAAAGCAGAAGAAATCGGCTTGGGTGGACGCATCAATACCATCATGCAGGCTGCTTTCTTCAAGCTCGCCCAGGTCATCCCGGTCGAGGACGCTGTCACCTACATGAAAAAGGCCATCTACAAATCTTATGGCAAAAAGGGTGACGATGTTGTCAACATGAACTATGCTGCTGTCGAAGCTGGACTTAATGCCGTCGTCGAAATCAAAGTGCCTGCTGAATGGGCCAGCGCTGAAGATGTGGTCGTTGAGAAGAAGCCGATTCCGGACTTCATCAAGGATGTCGTCGCAGTCATGAATGCCCAGCAGGGTGACAAGCTCCCGGTCAGTGCCTTCACTGGCCGCGAAGACGGCACATTCCCGCAGGGCACCAGCCAGTACGAGAAGCGCATGATCGCGACCAAAATCCCGATCTGGCAGGCTGATAATTGCATCCAGTGCAACCAGTGCTCCTATGTCTGCCCACACGCTGTCATCCGTCCTTTCCTGCTCACCGACGACGAAGCTGCCAAGGCCCCGGCTGAATTCAAGACCATCAAGGGCATGAAGCCTTACGACAGCTACCAGTACCGCATCCAGGTCTCCCTGATGGACTGCACCGGCTGCGGCTCCTGCGCAGATGTCTGCCCGGCCAAGAACAAGGCCCTGATCATGGAACCGATCGAGCAACACATGGAACAGGCCACCAATTGGGATTATGCGATCGAACTGCCGGTCAAAGCGAATCCTCTCAATAAAGAGACCGTCAAGGGCAGCCAGTTCGAGCAGCCCCTGCTCGAATTCTCCGGCGCTTGCGCAGGTTGCGGTGAGACCCCCTACACCAAGCTGATCACCCAGCTCTTTGGTGACCGCATGCAGATCTCGAACGCCACTGGCTGTTCCTCGATCTGGGGTGGTTCTGCTCCTTCGATGCCTTACCGCCCGAATGAAAAAGGCCAAGGCCCGGCCTGGGGCAACTCCTTGTTCGAAGACAACGCCGAACACGGCCTGGGCATGTACCTCGGCTACAAGCAGATCCGTTCCCGTCTGGCAGCCCAGCTGAAAGACCTGGTCTCTGTTGACGCCAGTGAAGAACTGAATACTGCAGCGAACGCCTGGATCGAGTCGAAGGAAGATGGCAAGAAGACCCGTGCCGTCACCGAAACGCTCGTAGCCGCCCTCAAGGCCTACAAAGGTGATAACGAAGCTGCCAAGGCGCTGATCGCAACGGTCCTCGAAAACGAAGACTACCTCGCCAAGCGTTCCCAGTGGATCATCGGTGGCGATGGCTGGGCCTATGACATCGGTTACGGCGGCCTGGACCATGTCCTCGCTTCGGGCGAAGACATCAACGTCCTCGTTCTTGACACCGAAATCTATTCCAACACCGGTGGCCAGGCTTCCAAGTCGACCCCGACTGGTGCAGTTGCCCAGTTTGCTGCAGGCGGCAAATCGATCAAGAAGAAAGACCTCGGCATGATGGCCATGACCTATGGTTATGTCTACGTTGCCCAGATTGCCATGGGAGCCAACCAAAACCAGACGCTCAAGGCCTTCGCCGAAGCAGAAGCTTATCCGGGCCCGTCCCTGGTCATTGCTTATGCACCGTGCATCAGCCATGGCATCAAGGGCGGCATGACTGTCTCCCAGCGCCAGGAGAAAAACGCGGTTGAGTGTGGCTACTGGCACCTCTATCGTTACAATCCGCTGCTCAAGGTCGAGGGCAAGAATCCGTTCGTGCTCGACTCCAAAGAACCGACTGGCGATCACAAAGCTTTCCTGATGAGCGAAAACCGCTACACGACCATGCTCAAGAAAATGACCCCTGAGCAGATCGATGCCGTCTTCGCCAAAGCCAAGCAAGACTCTGTGGATCGTTACGAAAGCTATCGCCGGATGGCTGCCGACATCGGCTGAGACGACAAAACTCAACAGAGACCGGCAAACATGCTATAATAAAGGCTCGCCCGAAAGGGCGAGCCTTTTTGCTCAGACCGAAAGGGCGAGCCTTTTTGCTCAGACCGAAAGGGCGAGTCTTTTTTACCCGAATCGTTTTGCCAGTGATGGGGAGGCTTGACACCAGACACCATGCAGATAGATGAAAGCCGCAAACTGCTCTTGTCCGATACTTTGGTTCCGGACATTTTCATTACCGAGTTGATGCCCTCCCTGAGTGGCCTCTCTGTCAAAGTGTATCTCTATCTGCTCATGACTGCGCGCAACAGTCGCCAGACAACAGAGGCGGACCTGGCCCGGCGGCTGGGCTCCGATCCGGATACGATCAAGGCAGCCAACCTGGAGCTGGCCCAGGCAGGTCTCCTGGTTATTCACGACCGTTCCCTGGAGCTGACCGATATCAAGGCCAGTGAGATCGAGCGGACGTATCGTCCCCGCACCAGCATGCCACCAGGCGAAAATGAGCAGGATATCAATCGCTTCACACTCCGCGAAAAACTGCTCAAAGATATTGCCAAGACCTTCTTCCAGGGTCTCATGGCCCCTTCGTGGTACTCAGAGATCGAGAGCTGGTTTGACCGCTACCAGTTTGAGCCAGAGGTCATTTATGCCTTGTTCCAGGAGTGCTCGCGCCGGAACAAGCTCAATAGTAAGGCCTACATCAATCGTGTAGCAGAAAACTGGGCTGCCCGGAAAATTGTCACATACCAGGATCTCAACAACTACTTCCTGGCCTATGACAAGGTCAACAAGGCGGTCAACAAGGTCGGCAAAAAGCTCAGGAAGACCATGACGGAATACGACGAGGAGATCGTTTCCCGCTGGATCGAACAATACAACTACGATTTCGATGTCATCGAGATCGCCTTGCGCAAAACGGTCAAGCTGGCTAATCCCAATCTGGAGTTTATCGACAAGATCATCCAGGAATGGTTTTCCAACCAGCTCCGGACAGTCGAACAGGTCAAATCATACGAAGAAGAAAAGGCAGCCCGCCTTGGCAGCGAGCGGGCCCGCCATGGCCAGTCTGGCGGCTCAGCAACCTCTGCACGTCGGCAAGCGGTTGGCAATTTCAATCAACGTGACTATGCAGCTGACTTTTTTGAATCTTTTTACGACAACCCGCAGACAGATGCCCAGACGGCAATGGACACACCAGGCAAGAGTGATTCCCAAGTCGAGCCGGTCTCTCCGGGTGATCTGGGACAAACGGATTGAGGACAGGACGGATGGAACAGGCATCCATTGCCCGGGCGATCGCCCGGGAATATGACCGCCGGCGTCAGCAGGCGCAGGCAGAACGAGTCCGCAGGCGCGAGGATGTCTACAGGTCGTGCCCGGACTTGGCTGCGCTGGACCGCCAGCTGGCAACGGCGGGGGCAGACTTGCTGCTTGAGATCATTGAGCCAGGCCGGCCCCAACGAGCCGAATCCCGCCGCCAGGAGCTTGTGCTCAGGCGACAGGCCATCCTGGCCCAGCAGGGAATCGATCCCGATTTTGACCAGCTTCGTCCGGCCTGCACACTCTGCCAGGACACAGGTATTGCCAACGGCCAGCGCTGCTCCTGCTACCGCCAGATCCTGGTCCCACTTTTATCCGAACAGGCCAATTTGCATAATCTGGCCGGGCAGAGCTTTGCCCGGTTCGATGCCACATTGTTCTCGGATCAAAAGGATCCTGGCCGCTACCGGACAGACCGCTCACCGCGCGAACAAATCCAGGCCCTGCGCCAGGTGTGTGAACAATACGTTAACCAGTTTGATGAACCCAGGCAACGCAATCTCCTGTTCGTAGGCCCGCCGGGAACGGGCAAGACTTACCTCATGGCCTGTGTGGCCAATGCCTTGCTTGACCAGGGCCGTTCCATTCTCTATACCACGGCGCCGGACTTGTTTGAGATCATGAGCAACTACCGCACCATGCTGGCCTCCTACCACCCGGATGAAATCCGCTATGAACAAGCCGTTGCCATGCATGATCTTGTATTCCACGCCGATTTGCTCTTGGTTGATGACTTGGGTACAGAACCTGCGGCTGCCAGTCGCTACGCCGATTTGCTCGGAATCATCGACCGGCGGACCGGTCAGAATCTTGCCACTGTCATATCCAGCAATGCCGATCCGGCTGCTTTGCGCGATACCTACGATGAACGACTGCTGAGCCGTCTGATGGGTAGTTTTGCCATCTACAGATTCTTTGGCCCTGATGTCCGCCTGGAACAGGGCCGGCGCCGCCGGAGCTGACTGTGCAGGTCTTGTGCGGTACCGACCTCGTCCATATCCACCGGATTGAACAGGCCATCATGCGCCAGGGCAAACCTTTCCTGGAGCGCATCTTTACTCTGTCTGAAAGGGCATATTGCACCCTGCCCGACGGATCGTTTCGCTACGCTTCCCTGGCTGCTCGCTTTGCGGCCAAAGAAGCCATTGCCAAGGCCCTCGGCACAGGAATAGGTGCGGGTATCCAATGGACGGATATCGAGATCTATAACCAGTCAGGGGGGGCGCCTGTTTCCCGGCTGCATGGTGCTGCAAAAATCCGATTTGAAGCTTTGGGCGGTTTCTCCCTCTCGATCAGCCTGACTCACGACCAGGACCTTGCGCAGGCCTTCTGTGTGCTCTTGAGTACGGGCCAGGCTGGCCAGCTAACACAAGCTGGCAGGAATGAGTCTGACACCCCGGGAGCCCAGCCATGAAGCTTTTCAGCAAAAAGCCCAAACCCTATGAACCTCCGATGCACATCGACAGGTACTGGCCGATATACCGGGAAAATGTATTTGTAGACAAGAAAAAAAGCCGTCTACCACACTGGACGGCGCCTTTGTTCACGCTGCTCGCCATCATCCTGATCGTGTTTTACCTGGCCCCGACGATTTCCCGCCGTGTCATCAACTTGGGCCAGAACCGAGATGCCGAGGGCCAGCAAATCAGTCGCAGCTACACAGATCTGGACCGGGTCGTCCTATCGCCGGTGGCCGATGTGTATGACGCGCCTGACATCAAAGCCAGACGCCTGGTCCAGGTTCTGTACAATGAACCAGTCACATTGATCGACCAGCCGACTCATTACGGTTTCAGGCAGGTTGAGCTCCAGGATGGTTTCACGGGGTATATGAGGGAAAGCGATCTCTCGACCTTTTGTGATGCTGCAGAACCTTCGCTGGCGGTCAACAAACTGGTTGTGGCAACCGGATCCAAGCGGATCATGAGCCATGCCAAAACAGGGACCCTGGTCGCTGAAGTCATGATGGGTACAGTCCTGTACGCTGACTACCGTGGTGACGGTATTTCGCGCGTCCTGCTCCCCAGCGGTGAATCTGGCTGGATCAGTGATGATGGCCTGATCATCCTGCCACCCGATGGCAGGGTTGTGCCGGTAGATGAGGGCGCCCGCTATCTGACAACGACCACCCTGACGTTCCTCAATGTGACCACCCTGGACCATGGTGTGACGATTTATGGCGCCTCTATTCCGGGGATCGTCTACGTCAGTGCTGCTGTTAATGGACTGGATGTGCCTCGCCAGATGTCGGGCCAAATCCAGGCAGGCCAGGCAGTCAGTCTGGCAAGAGTCGAGGAGACTGGACTGGTTGACCCCAGGATTCTGATGCCTGGCGACCTATTATTCTTTAGCCGCAGTGGCAGTGCATCAGATCTGGACCGAATGGCAATCTGCATCACACCGAATAGCCTGCTGGTGGAAAATCAGGGGCGGTCATCCATCCGGCTTCTTGATCCGGCAAAAGACGAGGCCTTGTGGCAGACGCTGGTTGCTGTACGCAGACTGTTCCCGTCTGACAGTGTCATCTCGGCATCGGCAGAGTCCAACTAGATCGGTTCACTCACCCAGTCACTCGACAAAAAAAGAACGCTCCCCCTAGCAGGGAAGCGTTCGGTTGCATTGCTGCGATTTTGGCCGTTAAGCGACAAACGACTGTCGACAACGCGGCTCAGGCTCTCTTGACCGCGTTGGATCGGAGGCACCTGGTGCAGACATGCAGGGTTTTGGGCGTTCCATTGTCATCGACCCGGACGCTGTGGACATTCGGTTTCTGCTTCGCGAGCGCGCGGCGGGAAACCTGTGAACGGGTGATGCTGATCTTTCTGCCGAAGAGAGTATCCTTCGAGCAAACGTCACACTTGGGCATCTTGTACACCTCCTGTACGTTTAGTTGCAAAACGCGCAAACAAGATGATAGCATAAAAATCGTGATTGCGCAATGGTTCGATGGGCTTCTGCAAAAATATTTTCCGGTCAGGCTTCTTGCTTCAGCGCTGCTTTGCGGGGAGTGCCGGTTGTTTTGGGTTGATCGTTGTCATCCTGGCCCAGCATGAGACCATTGACAATAGCACCTGTCGGGCAGACGATCTCGCATTCACCACAGTGCGTGCATTTGTCCTGGTCGATAATCGCCAGGGGGCCGTCCATGGTGATGGCGCCATACTGGCAGGTTTTGAAGCATTTCTGGCAACCGATGCAGCCAATGGTGCAATTTTTCCGGGTCTGGCCCCCGGGCCATTTGTTTTTACATTTGACAGAATAGGCGTTTGAATGCTTCGGGATGATTTCGATCAGGTATTTGGGGCAGGTCTTGACGCAGATGCCGCAGGCCGTGCACTTGGACGAATCGACATGAGCAATGCCATTGGCCATGTAGATGGCGTCGTAAGGGCAGGCTACAGCGCAATCCCCGTAGCCCATGCAGCCATAGGTGCAGGAATTGGGTCCGGAAAACAGATTCTGGGCGGCATTACAGCTCATGGTGCCGCGATATTCATAACGCTTTTTCGTATGGTCGACCGTTCCCTGACAATGGACGTGGGCGACTTTCGGGACAAAGGACGGGGTTGCTACACCCAGGTAACGGGATAACTCACTTGCGACTTCTGCACCACCGACCGGGCACTTACCGGTATCGGGGTCTCCGTCGGCCATCGACTGGGCATAGCCTTCACAGCCGGTGAAACCGCAGGCACCGCAGTTGGCACCGGGCAAGATCGCTTTGATGTCTTCCAGGCGAGTATCGACCGGAACGGCAAACACGCGGCTGACAATGACAATGACGATACCCAGTATCAGGGCAATGGCACTGGCGATCAAGACCGGAGTCAGGATCGATGAGGCCTGGATCATGGCAATTGCAATCATAATGTACGCTCCTTGACGTGGCTCTTAGCCGAACAATTTCTCGATCAGGCCTTTGAAGCCAAAGAACGAGATGGATACGAGACCGGCAGAGACCAGTGTGATCGGCAAGCCTTTCATGAATTTCGGTACATCAGCACGGTCCACTTTGGTGCGGACACCTGAGAACAGGAACAGGGCCAGCATGAACCCCAGACCGGCGCCAGCAGCATGAGAGATGGACTGCACAAAAGTGTACTGGTTATCGACATTGAGAATGGTCACACCCAGGACTGCGCAATTGGTTGTAATCAGTGGCAGAAAGATACCCAAGGATCGATAGAGGGCAGGGATCGATTTTTTCAGGAAGGTCTCGATGATCTGGACCAGAGAGGCGATGATGACGATGAAAACACCCGTCTGGAGATAGCCCAGGTTCCTGGGATAGAGAATGAAATATTGTACTGGCCAAGTCAAAGCTGAAGCAAATACCATAACGACAATGACAGCCATACTCATGCCCATGGCCGTCTTGACATTCTTTGAGACACCCAGGAAGGGGCAGATGCCAAGGAAACGCGACAGGACGAAATTATCGACCAGGATCGCAGAAAAGAGGATGATCAATAATTCTTTCATGCCTTGTCTCCCTTCTGGTCTTGTGCAGTTTCGTCAGCCTGGTCCTTGAAACCATGGGTCTCGCGGAACTTGGTGCCGACGCTGCAGGCGCCGCAAAGGGCACAGGCAGAGGCTTCATTGATCGCACCGACACATTCTTCAGCCAGTGGGTCCTTGACGCCCGAGTCCCTCTTCTTGTCCATCTGTTCAGAGAGTTTGTTGGCCAGAGCAATCAGAATACCAAAGACAAAGAAGCCGCCCGGGGGCAGGATCATGATGATCATCGGTTCGATCCAGCCGCCAGCCTGCAAGGCAGGGAGCGGGATGTCCAGGAAGGTGCCATTGCCCAGGATCTCACGGATCGAGCCCATCAGGAACAGGGCCGCCGTAAACCCGACGCCCATGCCCAGGCCATCGATGACGGAGGGCAGGACGGCATTTTTACTGGCAAACATCTCAGCCCGGGCCAGGATGATGCAGTTGACCGTGATCAGGGGAATGAAAATACCGAGGGATTTGTTGAGTTCGGGCAAATAGGCCTGCATCAGCATCTGGACGATCGAGACAAATCCAGCGATGACTGTGATAAAAGCCGGGATGCGGACTTTGTCCGGGATCGATTTTCTAAGGAGTGAGACGATCAGGTTCGATCCGACCAGGACAAAGGTCGCAGCCAGGCCCATACCGATGCCGTTCTTGGTTGATGTCGTGACGGCCAAGGTCGGGCAAGTGCCCAGGAGCAGGCGCAGGACAGGATTTTCCTTGACCAGCCCCTTGGTGAATTCATAGGTCAGGGAACGTTTCTTGGGAGCCATTACTTCACCTCCGCCGCGATGTCCGGATGCAGGGCTGTCGCCTGGTTGACAGCGCGGGTCACCGCATTTGAAGAAATTGTTGCACCGGCAATCGAATCGATCAGGACTTTGTCGGTTTCATTGGGTTTGACCGTGTAGATCAAGGATGCATCCAGGTTGTCGTATTGGCGGATGAAAGAATCATCGGCTATTTTCTTGCCAAGGCCAGGGGTTTCATCGTTTTCCAGCGGCAGGACGCGGATGACCGTGTTGTTCAGGTCGATGGCGACCAGGACCGGAACCTCACCGGCATAACCGCGGAAGGCGCTGCGGTATAAAAAGGCAATCATGCCGCCATTGGCATCGCGGACTGTATATGCTTCGCTGATCCCGGGGTGGTCAGCAGCATAGGGTGTCAGGTCGATGGGATCAAAGGTCGATGCATCCGGGCAGACAGCCTGGCGATTGGCATTGGCCAGGGCGATCGCCTGGGTGTCACGAGCGGCCTGGGTCAGGGAGCTGGTCAGAGCCAGGAGACCCGTGGTAATCAGGACAATCAGGGTGAGGATCAGGGCAGGGATAAAACCTTTATCCTTTGACATACTTGCGACCTCCGAACGGGACCGGACGGGTCCATTTTTCAATGTGCGGTGTCAGCAGGTTCATCAGAAGGATGGCGAAGGAAACGCCTTCCGTCATGGCGCCAAAGAGACGGATCAGGGCAGTGATGATGCCACAGCCAAGGGCGAAGATGATCTGGCCATTGCGGGTAACCGGGGCTGTGACATAGTCGGTGGCCATGAAGAAGGCACCGATGATCAGGCCTGCTGACAAGACATGGTAGAGTGGATCCTGGCCAGCCAGAGCCGTGATGACAGCGACGGTGCCGATGTAGGTCAGGGGGATCCAGAGGTTGATGACTTTGCGGACGATCAGGTAGATCGCACCGATCAGGAGGGCCAGGACAGAGACTTCGCCGATGCAGCCGCCCTTGATACCGACGAACATGTCCAGATAAGAGGGCATGGTCCCCTGGTTTTGCATGATGTACAAAGGAGTCGCCGTGGCAATCAGGTCGAGACGCCCTGCCTGGTCGGCAACTGCGGTTGTTGCGCTGCGGGCACGATCTGCCAGGATCGCCCAGCGTGTCATGGCTGCCGGGAAGGACAGCATCAGGATAACACGGGCAGCCAGGGCTGGGTTCATGAAATTCTGGCCAATGCCGCCGAAAAATTGCTTGACGATGATGATGGCGATAAATGAGCCAACCACGGGGATCCAGAGGGGAATTGTCGGTGGCAGGTTCATGGCCAGGAGCAG
Organism: uncultured Mageeibacillus sp.; assembly: GCA_964528645.1. Taxonomy (GTDB): domain Bacteria; phylum Bacillota; class Clostridia; order Saccharofermentanales; family UBA5734; genus UBA5734. The sequence continues at coordinate 36,268 of CAZGSR010000005.1, forward strand.
ACCGGTGACAAGGGCGCTCATGTCACCGATCGAATTGTAGCGCTTCATGAGGCGGCGGCTGAGGTATTCAAAAAGGACAGCTGTGCCGGTTGTCAGGGCCGTGACCAGGAGGACACGCCAGCCGAAGATCCAGGTGGATGCCAGGATGGCCGGGATCAGAGCGATGACGACATCGAGCATCAGGCGCTGGGTGGTGGCTGAATCACGAATATGAGGGGATGACGATACTTGCAGCATTACTTGGTGCCCTCCTTTGCCTGGGCCTGGGCCTGGCGAACGTAGCCTTTGCCGGCACGGATGCTTTGCACGAGGTAGCGTTTCGCTGGGCAGACATACGTGCAGCAACCGCATTCAATACAGTCCAGGACGTGGTAGTCTTCCAGCTGCTCAACATCTTTGTTGCGGGCTCCGACATCGAGCATGGTAGGCATCAGGTGCATCGGGCAAGCTTCGACGCAGCGGCCACAACGGATGCACTGGGTTTCCTGCGGGATCTCGGCTTCTTTTTTATCAAAGACGAGGATGGCGTTGTTGTGCTTAATGATGGACGCTTCAGGGCGGTCCAGCGCCACGCCCATCATCGAACCACCCATGATGATTTTGCCAGCCTCGGCGGCATTGCCACCGGCATGGGAAATGACATCCGGGATCATGGCTCCGATCGGAACATTGACATTGCAGGGCATCTTCAGGCCGCTGCCATCTAGGGTCAGACGCTTTCTGACCAGTGGCATGCCCGTTTTCAAATATTTGGCGATGAAACGCACCGTGCTGACGTTGAGCACGACAGCCCCAACCTCAATCGGCAATTTCCCTGACGGGACTTCCCGGCCGGTCAGGCTGTAGATCAGCATTTTTTCAGCGCCCTGCGGATACATGGTCTTTAACAGATGAACCGAAATGTCCGGCTTGATGTTTTGCTTGAGTTCGAGCTTGGTCAGCTCATTCTTGAGTACCTCAGCTGCGAGCGGCTTGTTATCCTCAACACCGATCAGTGCCTTTGGTATGTCAAGGTACTGCATGACCAGCATGATGCCTTCGATGATTTCGTCCGGGTGCTCAGCGCACTGGCGGAAGTCAGCCGTGATGTAAGGTTCGCATTCAGCGGCATTGATCACGAGGAATTCCGCTGTCTTTCCTTCCGGGATCTTGAGTTTCATGTGAGTTGGGAATCCAGCGCCACCCAGGCCGACCAGGCCGGAATCGCGCAGGGCCTTGAGGAAACTCTCCGTGTCTGTGACGACTGGTGGGACAACCGATTCGTCGCGGGTGTACTGTCCATCGGATTCGATCAGGACAACCTCGACGGATCGACCGGCACTGGACACTTCTTTTCGAATGGCTGTGACCTTGCCGGAAACGCTGGAGTGGATCGGCACAGCCATCGGACCGGAAGCTTCGCCGATCAACTGGCCGACTTTGACCTGGTCACCGACCTTGACGACCGGTGTGCACGGCGGACCGATGTGCATGCTCATGGGGATGTGGATTTCCTTGAAGTCGTCCAGACGGACCGTTGGGTAAAAGTGTGTGTTCTTGTTACCCCTCGGATGAACGCCCCCGGAAAAATGACCGAACCTTAGCACGGTAGATACCTCCTGTGGTGGTTCAAAAAATAGAAACAGCGACTGAAGTCACAAAATAGTGGCATCAAAGGCCAAAAATCACTATATCACAGATCCGTTGACAAGTTGAGTGGATTTTTGCGAAATGTATAGAAAATCTTGCTCGAAGACGCAAATAAGCGCAAAATGTCCTAATTTTCTATCGAAAATTGGCTGCGATGTGAAATGTTGCAGGATTTGAAAATCAGACTTGCAATGTGAAAATTGTCGAAAACGTTTGCGGAATGTTGGCGCCGGCGATCCGGGTTATCTGGGCGGATCGGAACGATTTGGTTAAACGAAGGTTGGTGGCAACGTGTGTGCCGGTATAAGAAAAAGCCAGGCCGAACAATCGACCTGGCTCGGATGAGCGACGTTGGACCCTGATCTATAATGGAATCAATGCCACTGGACCTTGACTTCCTTTTCCCCATTGAGCTGGCGGACATAATTGGCTGCTGCCAGACCGGCCCGGGCACCGTCGCCGACAGCGACGGCGATCTGGAGGAGACCACCCGTGCAATCTCCAGCGGCAAAGACACCCGGCAGATTGGTGTCCTGGTCCCTGCTGTTGACCGTTATGACTTTGCCATCGTTGGCCAGTCCAAGCTTCTGGGCCAGATCCACCGCCGAGGCGGTGCCTTCAGCAACAAAAACACCATCGACCTCCAGGACAGATCCGTCAGCCATTTCGATCCGGCGGACTTTGATCTCGTCGCCGGAGACTGCTGCAATTTTGCGCAGGTCGACTGTGATGGCTTCATCATCGCTCAAACTGGCTTCATAGGGGCGGTCATTGGTTAACAGGGTGATTCTGCTGGCAAAAGGCTTGAGCTCACTGGCTTCCTTGAAGGCGTAATCGCCATTGCCGATGACTGCAACTTTCTTCCCACGATAGAAGAATCCATCACAGGTGGCGCAATAACTGACCCCGCGACCTTCGAACTCGGCTAATCCGGGTACGGTGGCCTTTTTCCTGGGCATGCCGGTGGCGATGACCAGGGACTTGGCCTCCAGTTCCCGGGTAGTGGTTTGGACGCCATAATTTTCCATGAACAGGAGCCCGGTTACTTCTTCGGTCAGGATCTCAACTCCGAGTCGTCGTGCCTGGGCCTCGCTGTCTGCCATCAGTTTGGCCGCGTGGACGGGCTCCGGAAAGCCTAGATAATTTTCGATCAAATCAGCAGTGGCCAAGGCCCCGGCATCGCGGCCAATCACCAGGACAGACAGACCCGCCCGGATCGCATAAATGGCGGCAGACAACCCGGCTGGGCCTTTGCCGACAACGATCAGATCATACAACATAGGTAACCTCCAAAAAAACAGACGACCCGGCTTCTAGACCAACCGGGTCGTCTGCACGCTAATCAATTTGTGCCACACTCGATTCAAGCTTGTCAATCGGACTTGTTACAGACCGCACAAGGTGGGCCGGGCGGGAGGCTCCAATCTCCACCCGGCCGAAGGACACAAAGGATCAGGCGCCGAGGATTTGCTGCATGTCGTAGTCGACATTAGAGGTCGGACGGATGCCGAACTGGTCGACGAGGACATTGAGGACGTTGGCGGAAACAAAGGCAGGCAGTGTCGGGCCAAGGTAGATATTCTTGACACCGAGGGCCAACAGGGTCAGCAGGACGCAAACAGCCTTCTGCTCGTACCAGGAGAGAACCAGGGTCAGCGGCAGATCGTTGACGCCACAGTTGAAAGCCTCAGCCAGGGCGACGGCGACACGGATCGCGGAGTAGGAGTCGTTGCACTGGCCCATGTCCATGATGCGCGGGAACGGTCCGATGTGGCCGATATCCATGTCATTGAAGCGGAACTTGCCGCAGGCCAGGGTCAGGACGATGGTGTCAGACGGGGTGGCCTTGACGAAGTCGGTGTAGTAATTGCGGCCCGGCTTGGCACCGTCGCAGCCACCGACGAGGAAGATGTGCTTGAGGGCACCGCTATTGACCGCATCGATGACCTGGGTGGCAGCACCGAGGACGGTCGCGTGGCCAAAGCCGGTCAGCAGCTTAGAACCGCCGTTGATGCCGGTCATGGTGACAGGCTCGGAGAAACCGCCGAGGGCGATGGCTTTTTCGATGACCTGGGAAAAGTCCTTGTGACCCTTCTCACCATCCGGGATATGGACCAGGCCGGGATACTCGACGACAGCGGTGGTGAACACGCGATCGGCATAGTCTTCTTTCGGGGGCATCAGGCAGTTGGTGGTAAAGAGGAAGGCAGCCGGGACATTCTTGAATTCCTTCTGCTGGTTCTGCCAGGCGGTACCGAAATTGCCCTTGAGCTGGCTGTATTTCTTGAGTTCCGGATAGGCATGGGCTGGCAGCATTTCGCCGTGGGTGTAGATGTTGACGCCTTTGCCTTCGGTCTGCTCGAGCAACATCTTGAGGTCGTGCAGGTCATGTCCGGAGACGACGATGAAGGGGCCCTTTTCGATGGTCATGGTGACTTCGGTCGGGACAGGGTTGCCATAGGCGCTGGTGTTGGCATCGTCGAGGACTTCCATGCAGCGATAGTTATCCTTGCCGAACTTCATCAGGAGGTTGAGCCATTCTTCGACGCTGTGATCGGTACCGACCGCGACCATGCCATCAAACATGGCCTGGTTGACTTCGGCGTCCATTTTGTCGAGCATCAGGGCATGGTAGGCATAGGCAGCCATGCCACGCAGACCTAAAAGCAGCAGGGAGCGCAGGGAAACGACATCCGGATCACCGGCGAAGAGCTGGTCGCCCTGGGCGATGACGCTGTGAACAACGAGCTTGTTCGCGGCACGCTTGGCAGCAGCAGCAGCTTCGACTTTGGCCACGAGCTTATTGAGCGAGACATCATCGAAGCTGACATTGGTGATGGTGGTGAACAGACCTTCCATCATCAGCTGGGCGTCAGCAGCGGTGATTTCCTGCCCCTGGTTGGCGAGGGCGAAATTAATCAGGGCAAGGGTCAGGTCATCCTGCAGATTGGATGTGTCGGCACTTTTGCCGCAGGCACCGGCAACGGTGCAGCCTTTGCCGCCGACGGTTTGTTCGCACTGGAAACAGAACATGTTTGACATTGGGAGATCCTCCGATATTTTTATTGGCTTGGAGCCTTTGGGATACTGGTCTGAGTGATGAAAAACTGGTTTTTGATGCTGGATCAGTCTTCGAGGATGCGGCCATCGGTGGTGATGGTCACGACCTGCCAAGGAATCATCTTGCCGCTCTGTTGCAGGGCTTTCTTGGCGGCGAAGTCGAGACCGCCACAGCACGGAACCTCCATGCGGACGATGGTGACGCTGCGGATGTCATTCTGGCGGAAAATCTCCGTCAGTTTTTCGGTGTAATCTCCAGCGTCAAGTTTGGGACAGCCGATCATGGTGACTTTGCCCTTGATGAATTCCTCGTGGAAATTGGCCCGGGAGTAAGCGGCGCAATCGGCAGCGATCAGGAGCTTGGCGCCCTGGTAAAATGGAGCCTTGACCGGGAGCAGCTTGATCTGGACCGGCCATTGCTTGAGCTCGGAGTTGGCGGCAGTGGGATCGACCGGAGCCTTGGCGGCCACAGGTGTTGGCGCAACAGGAGCTTCGGCACGGTCGAAGGTACGCTGGGCATTGCCGGGACAGCCGCGGAAGACCGGCTGGGCTGCGGCAGCGGTTTTTGCAGCTGCTTCGGCTTTCATCTCGAGATCGGCCGGGGAGCCTGGGGCGGGAGCAGTGAATTCGTCCGCCTCACGTTCCTCGATCGTAATCGCACCGGTCGGGCAGGTTGGCAGGCAGGCACCGAGGCCATCGCAGTAGGATTCCTTGATCAGGCGGGCTTTGCCATTGATCAGGGCGAGGGCACCCTCGTGGCAGCCGATGATGCACTCACCGCAGCCATTGCACTTTTCTTCATCGACAACAATGATATTCCGTTTCATGTGAAGATCCTTTCGTGTGACCGGCCTGGTGTTGGAGCCGCCGGTGCAGTGGGTTCAACTTGTTTTCTGGCGTCAGTGTACTATAATGAACACAGGCACGCTGTAGCCATAGCAACAAAGAAGAAGGTGGAACATGATCGAGAAATGGTTGCCCATATTGACCCGCTGTGGGATTTTCGAAGGGCTCCAAGCATCGGACATTCTCGATATGATGCCCTGTTTCCAGCCAGCCATCAAAACATACACCAAGGATGACATTCTGTGCCGGATCGGTGATCCCCAGGATACCTTTGGCGTCGTTCTTGAGGGTGAAATCATTGTCCAGAAAGAAGACTACGCCGGCAATCGCCTGATTATGGGCACATTCGGCCCGGCCGAACTTTTCGGTGAGGTGGCCGCTTTTGCCCGGATCGGCACATGGCCCAACATGGTCGTTGCCAACAGCCGCTGCCAGGTCCTGTTCCTGCCCATCGGAAAATTTACCAAGCCCTGCTGCAAGATCTGCAATGCCCACCAGCTCCTGATCGAAAACATGCTGCGCATTGTCTCCCGCAAAGCCTTGATCATGAACAACCGGATCTCCTACCTCAAGGTTAAGAGCATGCGTGAGAAACTGGCTGCTTTCCTCTACGAACAACACCAGATGACTGGAAACCGGACCTTCATGATCCCGATGAACCGTGAACAACTGGCAGATTACCTCAATGTGTCCCGCCCCTCGATGTCTCGTGAACTTGGCCGGATTCGTGACGAAGGCGTGATAGACTTCTATCGCTCCTCGTTCACGATCAAGGATATCGAAGCCCTGCGCCGCATGCACTAAAGCGGCATCCATCAAAGGAGGCCTCCCATGACTGAGCACACCATCCTGATCATCCGTGTCAACCAGCGTCTGCACAGCGCCGAGAAACTGCAGAAGGTTTTCTCACAGTACGGCTGCAGCATCAAGACCCGGCTGGGCTTGCATGAGGCCGGGGACGTCTGCGCCACCGACGGCCTGATCATCCTGCAGCTCGTCCGTGGCGCCGATGACCTCAATGCATTCCGCAATGAGCTCAATGCCCTCGATGGAGTAACTGCGATCCTGGTCGAGATCTGACCATGCACGACCCTCGCCTCGACCGACTTGCCCAGATGCTCCTGACCCATTCCCTGCGTCTTTCCCCTGGCGATATTTTCCAGATCAATGCTATCCCCGAGGCTCAGCCACTGGTCAAGGCCCTCTACCGCGAAGCTCGTCGCCAGCGCCTGTACCCGGTTGTATTCTGGACCGATGACGAAATTGCCCGGCTGGAATACGATCTGCTGGATCCTGACTTGCCAGCAACAGCCGAGTTCCTGGAGAAACGCACTGCCTGGAATGCCGCCCGGGTGGCCGATCTCAAAGCCGTCCTGACCATTCGTGGTTCCGTGAACGAGCGGGAACTCAGCGGTGTCGATCCGATCCGCCAGCAAATGGTCAGCAAAGCAGGGGAAATCGTCTCCCGCACCATCATCAATGACCGCCAGTGGGTTCTATTCTATTGGCCGACCCCCGCCCAGGCTCAGAAAGCTGGGATGTCTCTGGATGACTACTTCGATTTCGTCCTCAACGTCAGTCTCGTCGACTACGAACGCCTGTTCCACTTTGAGCAAATCCTCGCCGCGCGGATGGAACGGGCCAGCCGGGTCCGGATCAAGGGACCAGGCACCGACCTCTCCTTTTCCATCCAGGGCCTGCCAGCCGTCTGCTGCTATGGCCGGCGCAATGTCCCGGATGGCGAGGTCTACACCGCACCGGTCCGCGACTCGGTCAACGGCACCATCACCTACAATGTTCCTGCCCAGTACTGGGGCAAGACCTTCAACAACATCCAGCTGACTTTTTTGAATGGGCGCATCAGCGAAGCCAGCTGTGATGGTGACAACGAGACACTGGGCAAGATTTTTGACACCGATGAAGGTGCCCGCTTCATCGGGGAATTCTCGTTTGGCGTCAATCCCATGATCCGGGAACCGATCGGCAGTACCTTGTTTGATGAGAAAATTGCCGGTTCGATTCACTTCACACCGGGCAATGCCTATGCCAAGGCCGACAATGGCAACCGGTCGGCGATCCACTGGGACCTGATCCTGATCCAGCGCCCGGAACATGGCGGCGGAGAGATCTGGCTCGACGATGTCTTTTTCCGCCAGGATGGCCGCTTTGTGCCCGAGGACTTGCAAGACCTCAATCCTTGAAGCGCTGCCCTGAATCGACTAAAATGGTGAAACAGCTGACTTTTTGGAGGAAACCATGCTCGATATCAACCTCATCCGCGAAAATCCCGCACTCGTTGCGGAAAAACTGGCCCGCAAAGGCTACACAGCCGATTTCACCGACTTTCTGGCCCGCGATGAAAAGCGCCGCCAGCTGATCTTTGCTACCGAATCCCTGAAGGCTGAGAAGAACAAAACCTCGGCCGAGATTCCGAAGCTCAAGAAAGAAGGCAAAGACATCCAGCCGATTTTCGACCGGATGAAGCAGATCTCCGAGCAGATCAGCACTCAGGATGCAGAGCTGTCAGCCCTTGAGGCACAGCAGCAGGCTTTCCTCGAAGCCTTGCCGAACTTGCCGGCCGATGACGTTGTTGCTGGTGGTAAGGAAAACAATGCCGTGGTGACTGTATTTGGCGAAAAGCCCCAGTTTGACTTCACACCGAAGCACCACGTTGACCTGGTTGAAGGACTCGGCATGATCGACTATGCCCGCGGGGCCAAACTCGGCGGCAGCGGCTTCTGGGTCTACCGCAAAGATGGCGCCCTGCTGGAATGGGCCCTGCTCAACTACTTCATGGCTGAGCACCTCAGGGATGGCTATGAAATGATGCTGCCGCCACACATTCTGACCTACCAGTGTGGCTACACCGCTGGCCAGTTCCCCAAATTCAAAGACGATGTTTTCCAGCTGCGCAAGGACGAGGGCGAAGGCTTCACACATTTCATCCTGCCCACGGCTGAAACCGCCCTGGTCAACCTCCACCGAGACGAGATCCTCGACGAAGATGCCCTGCCCTTCAAATATTTTGCCTACACCCCCTGCTATCGCAAAGAAGCTGGCAGCTACCGTGCCGAGGAACGTGGCATGATCCGCGGCCACCAGTTCAACAAGATCGAGATGTTCCAGTACGCTCTGCCGGAGCAGTCAGATGATGCCCTGGAAGAGCTCGTCGACAAGGCTGCCGCACTGGTCCGCGGCCTCGGGCTGCATCACCGGGTCAGCAAGCTCGCCGCCGGCGACTGCAGCGCCTCGATGGTCAAGACCTACGACATCGAGGTCTGGATCCCCAGCATGAATGACTACAAGGAAGTCAGCTCGGCCAGTAATGCCGGTGACTACCAGGCCCGCCGCGGCAATATGAAGTTCCGCCGCAAATCGACCGGCAAGCTGGAGTTTGTCCACACCCTCAATGCATCCGGCCTGGCAACCTCGCGCATCATGCCTGCGATTGTCGAGCATTACCAGCAAGCCGATGGCAGCATCGTCATCCCGGAGGTTCTCAGACCCTGGATGGGTGGCAGGACTGTGATCGAACGGATCTAAGTCCGGTCATTTTCATATCAAACCGGTTAACTTCATGTTAAAATAAGGATGGTTCATTCTTCATACGTGATCTTGACCTGAACCGGCGATCCAGATGTCTCAAAGGGAGGGTACTCGCATGCTCGTTCGCAATTGCTCCGGTGGACTTGTTTTCCACGACGACAAAATCCTGCTTTTGAAAAACGACAAGCATGAATGGGTCTTCCCCAAAGGAGTCCTGCGGGAAGGCGACGAACCCTCAGAACTGGCTGTCCGTCGTGTCATGATCGAGGCAGGCATCCGGGCCAAGATCATCGCCCCAGCGGGCAAGACCGCCTATGAATTCTACTCCCTGTCACGCCAGCGTCCGGTTGCCAACAAGATCACCTGGTACATCATGACCTGTGAAGAAGAGTCGGTCGTTCCCAGTGTCTCGAATAATTTCAGTGCCGGAGGCTTTTTCACGGTTGAGGAAGCCATGGACATGGTCACCTACAGCCAGGACAAATCCCTCCTGATGATGTCCTTCCAGAAATACAAGGAGCTCGTCTGACGTTTTGGCTTTGCGCAATCAGTACCGGACTGTCCGGCAAGCCGCCCGGATCGAATTCATCGACCGCAAGTCCCGCTTCATCGCCGATTGCCGTCCATTGGCCAACGAGTCCCAAGCACAGCACTTCATCCGTGGCATCCGGGACGAGTTTCCGGATGCCACGCATCATGTTTACGCCTGGATCCTGGGCGGGGATAACCAGCTCCAGCGCTATTCCGATGATGGAGAACCTCAGGGCACAGCCGGCCTGCCTGTGCTCGATGTTCTCAGAAAACCAGGCATCGAACAGGCTGGCATCGTGGTTACCCGCTACTTCGGGGGCACACTCCTGGGCAGCGGTGGCCTGGTCCACGCCTATGGCACCTCAGCAGCCATGGCCCTGGAGGCTGCCGGTCCAATCACCCTCCAGCTGTGTGACCGGGTCCTCCTGACGATTGAATACAATCAGCTTGACCTGGTCCGTCACCGTCTGTCGCAGGCAGGATTTCTGTTGGAACCGGTCCAATTCGGCCTCGATGCTGAATTAACCGTGGGTACGCCACCGGACCGGATGGACGAACTCATCCGCCTGGTCAATGACCTGACTTCGGCTGGCGCCCTGATTGAATCCCTCGAAAGCGCCTACATTCCTGTCGACCAGACACCCTGACTTGCGAAAAACGGAGCCAAGCTCGTATAATAGGAGCGCCAAAACACTTGAGCTGGCAGACACACTGCTGGCCAGACAGATACCAGATGAGGAGAATTCACATGTCCGGCCATTCCAAATGGAACAACATCAAACGCAAAAAAGGTGAAGCGGATGCCCAGCGCGGTGCAATTTTCACCAAGCTTGGCCGTGAAATCCAAGTCGCAGTCAAGAATGGCGGAGCTGATCCGGAAGGCAACAGCAGGCTCAAAGATGTCATTGCCAAGGCGAAAGCCGCCAATATGCCCAATGACAACATCCAGCGCAGCATCAAGAAAGCCTCTGGCTCCAATGACAGCGATAATTTCGAAGAAATTGTCTATGAAGGCTATGGACCCGGCGGTGTTGCCGTGATGGTCCGCACACTCTCCGACAATCGCAACCGCACAGCTGGTGATGTTCGCCATATCTTTGACAAATTTGGCGGCAACATGGGCACCAATGGCTGTGTCTCCTTCCTGTTCCAGGAAAAGGGTACGATCATCATCGACCGCGAGCTGTATGAAGACGAAGAAGCTGTGATGATGGATGCCCTCGATTCGGGTGCCGAGGATTTTGCCGCTGAGGAAGAGGTCTTTGAAATCACTACCTCGCCGGAGGAATTCCACGCCGTGCGTGACAATCTCGAGCAGAGAAAATATGAATTCGTCGATGTCTCCCTGGGCCCGGTTCCCGTCACTTGGACCGAGATCAGTGATCCTGAGTTGGCCGAGAAAATGGAGAAATTGATCGACAAGATGGAAGAACTCGATGATGTCCAGGAAGTTTTCCATAACTGGGACCGCTGAACATACTAATCAATTGCAGACCGACCCTACGTTCAAGCAAGGAGGTGAGGAGCCATGGCGAAACGCACGGACAAATCCAAGTCCGGAGCTGAGGGCCAGCCCTCATCTCTATTAAATTCGGTCGCTTCCGTTGCCGGAGCTGCCACCAATCCCCTGAGTCGCCTGGCTGTGGCAGTCAATCGCACCGTCAGTACAGCCACGTCTGGCCAGGATTCACGTGAAGAAGATGAATCGCTGCAGGCGGCGCTTAAAACCATTGCTGTCGTTGCGTTTGTCGGTCCGCCCGGCACTGGTAAAAGCACCCGGGCTATCCGTGTTGCCCGGGAAAATAACATCGAATTCCTGATTGACGACGGCCTTCTGATCCGGGGTAGCCGGATCGTAGCCGGGACTTCTGCCAAGCGCGCAGCCTCGAAAATCGACTCCGTCCGCCAGGCGATCTTTGCCGATGAAACCCGGGCCCAGACCATGCGCCGGACCCTGGCTGATCATCAGCCAGCAGCGCTGATGATTCTGGGCACCTCGGACGCCATGCTGGAGAAAATCTGCGTCAACCTCTGGCTTAATCCACCCGCCAGGCTGATCCGCATTGAGGATGTCAGCAGCGAGGAGGAAATGCGCCAGGCCCGCCAGACCCGCATGACGGAGGGCAAGCACACCATACCGGTCCCGAGCATGGAGATCAAGCACGAATTCTCCGGCACCTTCCTCAATCCAATTTCCCGCCTGCGCCGCCGCTTTGACCGTGACCGCGGAGTCCAGCCGGTGCAAAATGATGCCGAACGGACCGTCGTCCGACCTACTTTTTCCACTCTGGGCAGCTATTCCATCTCTGATGAAGCCCTGCGCAGCATGATCGAACTGATTCTACGTCGCATCCGCGGAGTTGCGCATGTCGTGGACTGCAAAATCACCAAAGAAATCTACGGCGTAGTCATATATCTGGACCTCGCCTTGCTGTATGGATTCAATGCCCAGATCGTTTTGCGCGAAGCCCAGGAAAAGGTCAGTCATCTGGTCGAGGAATTTACATCCATCAACGTGATGGTTGTCAATGTCAAAGCGCGGCGCGTCGTCTACCAGACAGCCGGACAATCCGCAGGAGGTTCGCAGTGAAAGAGAAGATCTATACCATCCCCGTTCACGACGCTTACAACCAAGCGACAACCTGCCCTCTGTGCACCTTGGAGAAAACTCTGACCGACGAACTGGTCGCCTATTATCTCGGCCCGGCCCTGATGGAACCGGATGTCCGCGTTGTCACCAATGACCGTGGCTTCTGCCGCGATCACTGGCGTGGTCTCTATGACAGCGAAGCCAATCGTCTCGGCTTGGGCCTGCTGTTGCACACACATGTTAGTGACGTCACCGATGATTTGCACAAATCCCTGGGGAAAGCCATTCCCGCCCCCCAGAAAGGCCTTTTTTCCGGCAAACAGAAGGACTATAAGGAAAAGATTCTCGAGTTAGCCGAGGCCATCGAACAGCGCGTCCAGTCCTGCGCCATCTGCGACCGCCTCGACCAGACCATGGGCCATTACCTTGATGTGATCTTCTACGAATATTTTCACGAGCCCGAATTCCGTCAGCAATTTGACGCCGGCCATGGCTATTGCCTGCCACACCTTGCGTTGCTCCTGCGCGGCGCTGCCCGTTTCCTGGGTCAGAACCAGGCTGCCGAATTCATCACCAACCTCACAACCCAGCAGCATCAGTCTCTGTCAGCACTGCGCGACGATGTGGAATGGTTCACCCTCAAATTCGACTACCGCAATGCCAAGGCTGACTGGAAAAACAGCAAGGATGCTCTGCCCAGGGCGATCCGCCAATTGAATGGCCGTACCGACCTGAAAAATCAGTGACCTGGACTTAACCCGCAACCTTTCATAAATAGCATTGTCATGGAAAGAAGGGATCGCTTGAAAAAGAAGAACCTGGAAGCAAAGTTTGGCCAGCCAGAAAATGGCCAAACCACCGTGACCCAGCCAACCGTCACAACTGGACCGATCAAATTACCCCAATCCTTGCAGATTTTCAGCGACAATCCTGCCGAACCCGTCACCATCGTCCTTGGGTCCGACCGCCTGGGTGAAGGAGATCCCGCCCTGGGCCTGGATTTGCTCAAGTTATTTCTCATGGCCCTCGATGAACAGCCCAAACCACCCGAAGCGTTGATCTTGTATAATTCGGCCGTGCTTTTGACACAGCAGGATTCGCCCGCTTTCAAGATCCTCCAGGATCTGCAGAAGAAACGCACGGAAATCCTGGTCTGTTCGATGAGCCTGCAGCATTATTGCCCGAATGAGCCTCTGCATGTCGGCGAGATCCGCACCATGGCCATGCTGGTCGAACGCATGATGACCGCTCACCACATTCTCTGGCCCAAATAGGCAGATTCAACAAAAAGACTCCATTCATACAGGCGAATTATCAAGAGCATGAAGAAAATTTTTTCTTGAATCTGCTATACTGATCAAGAGCAAAGAGAGATAAACAAGAGGAGAAAACAAACCATGAATATCTGGCATGATATTTCCGATTCCCGGATCAAACCCGAGAAATTCATCGCCGTTATCGAGATTCCCAAGGGCGGCAAGCAGAAATACGAGATGGACAAAGCTACCGGCATGCTCAAGCTCGACCGCATCCTGTACACCTCGACCCACTACCCTGCCAACTACGGCTTCATCCCGCGCACCCTGGCTGATGACGGAGATCCGCTCGACGTCCTCGTGCTCTGCACCGAGCAGCTCCAACCCATGTGCCTCGTCGAATGCTACCCGATTGGTGTCTTCTCCATGACAGATGACAACGAACTCGACGAAAAAATCATCGCCATCCCCTTCGAAGAACCCCAGATGAACCAATGGAAAGACATCACAGACCTGCCCAAACACGTCTTCTCCGAAATCCAGCACTTCTTCTCGGTCTACAAATCCCTTGAGCACACGGACACCAGCCTCCAGGAAGTCGAAGACCGCGCCAAAGCCGTCGAAATCATCGACAAATGCCTCAAAACCTACAAAGTCCACTTTCGCATCCACGACTAAAACTTATCCCAGTGTTGCCCGCCCGTCGCCTGTGATTGGAATCGTCTCACCCAGATACGTCGGCTTGGCCTTGAACAGGCAATCGAGGAATGCCTTGACCCTGGCCAGGTATTCACGCAACCGGTAGTAGTCCGCTCCGGAGTACGCGCGTGGATCACTGGCCACACCATAGACATCCAAGCCCAGCTCCTGGCCAATGTACAAGGCTCGCAGCAGATGAAATTCCTGCGTCACCACCACCGCCTTCTCTACCAGGAAAATGTCCCGTGCCCGGTACATCGTGTCATACGTGTCAAAGCCAGCATGATCGAGAAAAATCGCCTCGATGGGCACGCCCTGCTCCAGCAGGTAGTTGCGCATCACAATGACCTCGTTATAATCGAGCTGGCCATTGTCGCCTGAAACCAGGATCCGGTCGGTCTTGCCACTGTTATAATAGAGGAGCGCCCTATCGAGACGGTCCTGCAGCATCTGACTTGGTGTTCCATTGGCAAAAACTTGTGCTCCAGGCACGATCACACAGTCCGCTGCGGGTGCATCCTCCAGTGTGACCAGTCGATCCTGGCCGACAGATGCAACCTGTGCATCGATCACCAGTACCACCACAACCAGGATTATGGCCAGAGCCAGGATGATCAATACTGCTCGAATCAGAAAATGAATCATTTTTTTCATGGGACTATTATATCAGCTTCAGGAAGCCCATCGCGGCCCATTTGACATTTATGATCATCGATGATAATATTTGCGATGCGTGTCACTAAACCGCACCGCTTGTAGCCTGGAGAGATGGCTGAGCTGGTCTAAGGCGCATGACTGGAAATCATGTGTTGGCTAACCCCAACCGAGAGTTCGAATCTCTCTCTCTCCGCCAGCAACAGCACAATTTGATGGTTGTGCAAGTGAAAACACCGTAGTATCCCGCTCTGCAAGATGAGGGTATTGCGGTGTTTTTGCGTTCCTTCGCCCGCGATTGGCTGCGGCCGGCGTTGGAATTTGCTCTAGATCCTTCTGTAGCATCGCTAATGCCGATGCTCTTCTAGGGAGTCTACGCTTGACCGCCTCTGTGTCGACCTCATGCTTGAGCGGTTCGAGTGAAAAGCCGAAGTTGTAGTAGATATGCACGCGGTCTGGAAAAACCACTACTTCATGGATGAAACGTTCGACCAGTTTACGGGTCGAAACCAACTGACCGCTGATGAACAGCTCCCGGGCATAGTTGAACGCCTTGGTCAGTTCGATTTCACTAACATTTCTCGAATTCAGTTCAGTTTCCAGTCGGTTCAGCGCAAAATGCAGCTCAGTCTTCTTGGCTTCCAGTGAATTGAGCTCAGCCGCGACTGCTTCGGAAGCGGATTTGGCGATGAAGCTGATCAGGTTGGCGATTTCTTTATCGACATCCTTGAGCTGCTTCCTGCAGGTTTCAATCTCAGCAAGTTTGTACGAGTCCCGGCTGAGCAGGTATTTCCGATAGGCGTCATTGAGCTTGGGGATCAGTTCTGGATCGAAGACTTTCTGAGCCAGATTGTCGAAGACGATCGATTCCAGAATCTCCCGCCGGACTTCCCGATTCTTGCAGTTGGCCTTTTTGTTGAATCGGCAGCAGCGGTAGGAGATGTACAGGGGATTGTGCGGGTCCGGTCGACGACTGTTGCCTGTGTAGGAACTGCCGCAGACCCCGCAAATGATCTTGCCTGACAAGAAATAGTTTTGCTTGCCTCGATTCAAGAAGGTTTTAAATTTGCGCCGCTTCAGAAGTTCTTGCACCAGGTCAAAGTCTTCCTGGCTGACGATCGCTGGCATCGCACCTTCGAGCCGGATGATTTCCGATTCGTCTTTGTACTTGTGGCCATTGCGTTTGCCATCGACATCCTTGGCCGAAGATTTGTTGTAGATATAGGTGCCCGTGTATTTCTGGTTGCGCAAGATGCTGCCCAGTGAATTCGGGGCGAAACGCGTACCCAGTTTGCTTTTAAAGCCCAGCCGGTTAAGCTCGTCACTGATTTCCTTATAGGCAAAGCCTTCGAGAGTTCGCTTGAAAATCAGGCGAATGCATTCGGCTTCATGGGGATTGATGACCAGCTTCATGGTCGCGCGATCCAGATCGTAACCGAGCGGTGGGATGCCACCGACATGCTTGCCCTTCAGGGCGTTTTCTTTCTTGCCCTTTTCGACTTCGCGCGCCAGGTTGCGGCTGTAGTACTCTGCCATGGCTTCGAGCACCGACTCCAAGATAATGCTTTCTGGACTGCCCTCATCGATGTATTCCAGGGCGCTGATCAGGGCGACGCCATGTCGTTTGAGCTGCATGCGGTAGGCGATGCTGTCGTTGCGGTTGCGAGAAAAACGGTCCAACTTGTGAACCAGGACCACATCGAACTGGTTCTTAGCAGCATCGGCGATCATCTGCTGAAATTCCGGCCGATTATCAGTCGTCGCTGACTTGGCCTTATCGATGTAGTTGCCAACCACCACGATGTTATTGCGCTTGGCGTACTCTTCGATCGCCCGGATTTGGGCGTCGATGCTTTCATCGCGTTGCATTTCCGATGAAAAGCGTGCGTAGATCACGCCGCGGACGACTTGCTTCTTTTGGCGGATTCGTTCCAAGGTTATCGTCATTGATTTTCTTTACCTCGATCTCGAAGTTTGCACCCGCTGCCAGGGAACCGACGATACGCTTGACCAGGCGGTCGCAGACGTATCCCAGATTTTGCAATCGGCCGGAATCGAAGTCGTGATCAACAAGGTCAATGTCAACACTGAGGAATTGGCCATCCAGTACGAATTTGTCAGTTCACCGACCATCCGGATCGATGGCCACGACATCGCGGTCGAGGTCAAGGAAAACCCGTGTGATTCCTGCGGCGATCTGTGCGGAGACAGTGTCGACTGCCGGATCTGGACCTGGCAGGGCGTTGACTACACGCAGCCACCCAAGGCCATGATCATTGATGCAATCCTCAAAGCTGTGTATGGAAACCCAGCCACTACCGGGTCAGAAGTACAAGCGGCTTATGTCCTGCCGGACAATTTGAAAAAGTTCTATGAAGCCATGCAGAAAAAGGAAATCCCCGCCACATCTTGCTGCTCATGAGTAAAATCAGAGAGACGAGGAGACACACATGAATAAACCCGCCAAAGCACCCACCGGTATCAGCTTTTTTGAAAAGTATCTGACGATCTGGGTCGCCCTTTGCATGGTCGCAGGCATCCTGATCGGCCGTTTCCTGCCAGCCATCCCCCAATTTCTTGGCCGCTTTGAATATGCCCAGGTTTCGATTCCGATTGCGATCCTGATCTGGCTGATGATCTACCCGATGATGATGAAGGTCGACTTTGCCAGCATCAAATACATCGGTAAGAATCCCAAAGGTCTCTATGTGACCTGGGTGACCAACTGGCTGATCAAGCCGTTCACGATGTACGGGATCGCCTGGCTGTTTTTCTATGTCATTTTCAAACAGCTGATCCCAGCTGATCTGGCGCGAGACTATCTGGCAGGTGCGATCTTACTCGGCGCGGCACCGTGCACGGCGATGGTCTTTGTCTGGAGCTACCTGACCAAAGGCAATGCGGCCTACACCGTCGTCCAGGTTGCGACCAATGACCTGATCATCCTGATCGCGTTCACCCCGATTGTCGCCCTGCTGCTGGGTATCGGCGGCATCACGATCCCGTGGGCCACCCTGATCCTTTCCGTGGTGCTGTTTGTCGTCATCCCGCTGACCGCTGGTGTCCTGACCCGGGTTCATGTCATCAAGACCAAGGGGATCGAATATTTCAACCAGTCCTTCATCCCCAAGTTCAATGACGTGACCATCGGCGGCTTGCTCCTGACCCTGATCATCATTTTCTCCTTCCAGGGCGATGTCATCCTCAACAACCCTCTGCACTTCCTTCTGATCGCCATTCCCCTGACGATCCAGACCTTCCTGATCTTCTTCATTGCCTATTTGACCAGCAAAGGTCTCAAACTGGACCATTCGATCGCAGCGCCAGCTGGCATGATTGGCGCCTCCAATTTCTTCGAACTGGCGGTCGCGGTCGCGATCGCACTCTTTGGCCCGACATCACCGGTTGCCCTGGCGACAATTGTCGGCGTTCTGGTCGAAGTCCCCGTCATGTTGACCCTGGTCAAGATCGCCAACAAAACGCCCCATTGGTTCCCCCGGGCAAAGGAGCTTGAAGCATGAGTAGATTGAATGAGTCCAAACGGATTGTGATCATCGGTGCAGTGGCTGCCGGAACCTCTGCAGCAGCCAAGGCCCGGCGCAACGACGAAACCGCTGAGATTGTGATCTATGAAATGGATGAGCACATTTCATACTCCGGCTGCGGCCTGCCCTACTACATCGGTGGCAAAGTCGCCAAGCTCGAAGAACTGACACCGCGCGATCCGAAATTTTTCCGCGACAAGTACGAGGTGGAGATCCTGATTCGGCACAAGGTCCTTTCCGTAAATCCTGCAACCAAGACCCTGGTGGTTGAAAATCTTGTCACAGGTGAGACCTTCACGGACTGCTATGATGTCCTGATCCTGTCCACCGGAGCGACCTCGATTGTGCCGCCGATCCCCGGGGTTGATTTGGCGCATGTCTTCACCCTCAGAAATCCGCTTTCTGCCCGCGCGATCCGAACCTACATCGAGGAACATCAGCCCAAAACCGCAGTTGTCGTCGGCAGTGGGTTCATTGGCCTCGAGATGGTCGAAAACCTGGTCGACGCTGGTATCCTGGTGACCGTGGTGGAAAAGTTGCCCCAGGTCTGTCCCTTTGTTGATCCGGACCTGGCCCCCTATGTCGAAGAGACCTTGGTCAAGAAACAGGTCACGGTCCTGACGGGTGTGGCTGCGACCGAAATCTGGCCTGGATCGGTCAATCTCGACGATGGTTCGACGGTCGATGCCGACCTGGTGATCCTGGCGGTCGGAGTCCGGCCGAACACGGCTCTCGCCCAGGCGATGGGGGTGGCCCTGGGTCAGACCAGGGCGATTGCCGTCAACACCCGGATGCAGACCAATATCCCGGATGTCTATGCTTGTGGTGATTGCACTGAGAGTTTCTCGATCGTCGATGGCCGGCCGATTTACCGTCCACTCGGTTCCACAGCCAACAAAATGGGCCGAATTGCCGGTGATGCCATCACCGGTGGCAGCCTCGAGTTCCGCGGCATCGCGGGGACAGGCATTTTCAAGCTCTTCGACCGGACGATTGCCGCCAGTGGCCTCAATGAAAAACAGGCCCGCGACAGTGGTTACGACATTGTGATCAGCCATAACATCAAGCCCGACAAGCCGGAGTATTACGGCGGCAAGGAAATGGTGATCAAAGCCATTGCCGACCGCAAGACTGAGAAATTACTCGGGGTTCAGATTGTCGGCTACGAGGGTGTCGACAAGCGCATGGATGTCTTTGTCACCGCCATGACCGCCGGTCTGGGTGTATCCGACCTGTTCCATCTCGATCTGGCCTATGCGCCGCCGTTTGCCACCACCAAGGACCCGGTCCTCTACACCGGCATGATCCTCGATAACGCCCTGCATCGCGGCCGCGACATCATCACAGCCGATGACCTGATGGCCACCGCCCCGGATGATATCCAAGTCGTCGATGCACGAGTTGCCAAACAGTACCAGGAACACCATGTCGACCATGCAGTCAGCATGCCGCACAGCAGCTTGCGGGAGCAAATGGCAGCCCTGGATAAAAACAAGCCCGTGGTCACCTACTGCAACAAAGGCACCACCGGCAATGCTGCCCAGAACATCCTCATAAACCACGGCTTCCGCAAAGTCTACAACCTCTCCGGAGGCCACAAACAATACAAAGCCTGCAAGAAATGCCACGAGAAAAAGCAATAATGCCGAAAAACGGACCGGGTCCCTTTTTCGGCACATCGCTGGAAACCCTTGCCACCAAATCAAAGAGGAGTAAACAAATGGAAATCAAAGTTGTCGGATCTGGATGTACGAATTGCAAGAATGTCCTCGCCCGGACGCAACAGGCGGTCAAGGATTTGGGTGTAGACGCTCAGATCCTCTACATCACGGATATGGAGCAGATCATTGCCACGGGCATCCTGCAGACCCCAGGTCTAATCATCAATGGCAAAGTCAAATCTGCTGGTCGTGTGCCGTCGGTCAAGGAAATCACCAAGTTGATTGAGAGTGAGCTGTAAACATTGTCTTGACAGTCAAGTCCTATCTATGATAAAAAATGACCTGAAAAGCCGCAGGTGAAGATTTCCAGGTGACAACACCTTGAAATAATTACCCAGATACATATTGGAAGACCAACCCGTACAGTCATTCTACTGGACGTTCGAGTAAGCCAATTATCCACAGCCGCAAGGTTTCCGGATATTGGCTTTTTTATTGTTCAAAAAGAGGAGAAAGCAATGAAACACATCGAAACAACAAGTCCGAGAACAACCGCTGGTCTGGGAACAGACATGCTGAGCAACCGCGAATTCTATTTTCTGCTGGAAAAATTTTGCCTGAAACAACACAAAGACGCCACAAGCCATGATCATTTCCTGAACCGGTATTTCAACGATGAAGGCTATGTGGACCTCTGGCGGATCCCGAACCTGATGCTGGATGTGATCCAGCAAAACACCAAATTCCAGGCCCATATGGCCGAGGCAGAATTCCGGGCCACTTTCCAGATTTTTGTAGCCGACTTGTATCATTTCTGCCTGCATGCAATCCCTGCCTTTTCCACAATCCAGAAGGAAGACGCACCTGCAGCTGTTTCGCTGCAGCAACTGAAAGAACAGCAGCAGTTTGTCCAGTCCCTGATGGAAACATTCATCCAGGTTCTGGAACAGCTCGGTGCCGAGGGGCAGTCAGAAGACGCAGCATGAACCAGATCATTCCACCTCCGGCGAAAATCGGCATCATTGGCGGCGGCCAGTTGGGTAAAATGCTGGCCAGCGCAGCCAAACGCATGGGCTACCATGTGACAATCCTGGACCCCAATCCATTTGCCCCGGCCGGGCAAGTGTCGGACCAGCAGATTGTCGCGGCATTTTCCGACACCGCAGCCATCCGCAGGCTGGCGGAGGAAGTAGCTGTCACCACCTTTGAATTCGAGCACATCGATGCAGACATCCTGATCGAACTGGAACGGGAGGGGCATCGCATCGTCCCTTCCGGATCCAGCTTGAAGATCATCCAGGACAAATTCATCCAGAAGTCATTTCTCAAAGACGCTGGGGTTCCGGCCCCGGCTTTTGCCGCAGTCACGACCCTGAAAGACTTGCGCGAATTCGCTGCCGTTCACGGATTCCCGCTGGTGATCAAAAACCGTACCGGTGGTTATGATGGCAAAGGCACAACGATCATTGCAGATGATGATCAGCTCAAGCGCGTCTTGAAACAGATACCGGAAAATTCCTGCATGGTTGAGCAGTTTGTGCCGTTCAAACGTGAACTGTCTGTTCTGGCCGCGCGCAACGCCGGAGGGCAGGTGCAACTGTACCCGGTCGCCGAAAACATGCATGAACAGAGCATTCTACAGATGTCGCGGGTACCGGCCCTGGTCAGTATGGACGTCGAAAAGGAAGCCCTGCAAATCAGTGAACGTGTGCTGGCAGCCTTTCAAGACTCAGGTGTTTATTGCATTGAGCTGTTCCAGACTCAGGACAACCGGATACTGGTCAATGAAGTGGCCCCTCGGCCCCATAACACTGGCCATTATTCCATAGAAGCCTGTGTGACCTCCCAGTTCGAACAGCTGGTCCGGATCATGACCGGCATGCCGTTGGGATCCACGCGCCTGAGATCACCCTGTGTCATGGCCAATCTCCTGGGCCATCGAGCAGTCCAGGGGCCATACACCATCCTGGGTCTGGAGGAAGTCTTGGTGGCGGAAGACATCCACTTGCATCTCTATGGTAAACAGCAGACCGCCCATTTGAAAAAACTGGGCCACCTGACTGCCTTGGGCGGCAATATCCTGCTGGCAGAAAGGAAATGCCGCAAAGCACTGGACCGGATCAAAATTGTTCCGTTGGCCATGCCTGATATCCCATCATAAAAAATGCCGGATCCCGCTTGTGCTGGAGATCCGGCATTTTTTTGGCTGAATAGCGACGATCAGTGTCCGGGATGGATCCGGTGCGTATGCTTGATGTTCTGGATTTGCCGGTGCGTCATGACAACGCTCAGATAGATCAATGTGCTCAGGATGATGATGCTGACGCCAGATGGGATATTCGCATAGTAGGCGATCACCAGTCCCATCAGGGCAAAGCCAAATGAGAAGAGCATGGAGAACAAGATCACATTGCGGATCGATTTGAACAGGATCTTGGCGATTGAAACGGGTACGGTGAGCAGAGCAATGGCCAGGATAATGCCGACGACCTTGATCAGGACAATGATTCCAACCGGCAGGATCACATAGACGAGCAGTTGCAGGTAGTTGACTTTGATCCCGCGGGCTGCAGCATATTCTTCATCGAACAGATACAAGACCAGATGGTTGTAGAACATGACAAACAAGAGCCCGATCACGCCTGAAAAAACGGCCATGTAGAACAGGGAGCTGTTACCAACCGCCAGAATGTCGCCAAAGAGGTAGCTGGTCATATCCGGCATGTAGCCGGGGGCCATGGAGATGAACAGAATCCCCAGAGCCATGCCGAAAGCCCACAGGATGCCGGTCATGGTATCGGCTTTCATCTTGGATTTTTCCGGCATCTTGCTGATCAGCAGAGAAGACGCCACCGCAAAAGCGATCCCGCCCAGGATTGGTTCGATGCCGATCAGATAGCCCAGGCCGATCCCGCCAAATGAGGCATGTGCGATGCCGCCAGACATGCTGATCAGACGCTTTTCGATGGCAATGGTCCCAACGATACCGACCACGACACTGGCCAGCAGGGCTGCCAGCAGGGCGTTGCGCATAAAAGCATAATTCAGGATTGCATCAATCATCGGATCAGACCATCCTTGAGAAGCTCCAGCAATACCCTGGGATCCGGGTAGGTGGTGACTGTTTTATTGACATAGAGCGCAACATCCGCGATCGGCAGTACCTCGTCCAGGTGATGACTGGCGAGGATGATCGTTTTCTCTTTCTTTAGACGGCACAGGACCTGGTACAGGTCACGGTTGGCATCGATATCCAGATTCGCGTCCGGCTCATCGAGGGCGATGATCGATGTGTCTGCAGCCATGGCCCGGGCGATCATGGCCCGGCGCAACTGGCCACCCGACAGCTGGCCGATACCGCGAGTTGCTAGCCCGGACAGCCCCACACAGTCAAGGGCTTCAAATGCTTTTTGATGGTCTTTTCTGGAATAGCTGTGAAAGGGGTAGATCCGCTTATCGAGCGTACCCATAAGGACAAAATCCCCAACCGTCAAAGGAAATGCGACATCAAAAGAAGGTGTCTGTGGGACATAGGCGACAGTGCCATAGCGGTCGATCTGGCCGCTTTCTGGTTTGAGCTGTCCGGTCATCAGGCGCATCAGGGTGCTTTTGCCACCGCCATTAGGTCCAACCAGCACAGTCAGAGTCGCAGGCTGTATCCCCAGGGAAACATCTCCGACCGCACAGACTTCCGCATAGCAAAAGCGGACATCGTGGAATACCAGCAAGTCCGGTTTGTCTGGCCTGGTCAGATGAGGCAGGATGGATGGTTCGCTTTGCTTATCCATTGGCTTGGACCAGCGTCTGGGCGATGGCTTCCATGGCTGCGAGATAATCGCCCGACAGAGGCTCGACTTTGGCTGTGACACCTTTGATTTCCTGGGCGACGATCCTGGCCTGAGTGTCATCGAACTCGGCCTGGTAAAAGACCACCCGGATCGACTTCTGCCGGGCATAATCGATGATGGCCTTGAGTTCCGCGGCAGTTGCTTCTTTACCCGCCAGTTCGATCGAGATCATGTTGAGCTCATAATCTTCGGCAAAGTAGGCGTAGGATCCATGATAAATCAGGAAATCACGCGATTTCAGCTTTGCGAAGGAGTTACGAATGGATTGGTCGAGGGCTTGGAGGCTGGTGATGTAAGCCCGTGTATTGGATTGGAATTCTGCCGCATGTGCAGGATCTAAAGCAGTCAATTCTGCCTCAATCCGTTCGATGATGATGATGGCTCGCTTGGGCGATAGCCAGACATGATGATCGATCGTCTGAGCTGTTCCGTCAGCCTCAGCTTCCGTAGAACCAGACTCGCCCAGCAGGATGGACTGGCTGACCGGACGCAAGGGGTAAAACTCACCAACGGCCTGCTGCAGATCAACCAATTTGATATCTGAGTTGAAATCCTTCAGTCTGGGCAGGATGTTGGCCTTTTCCGTCGGTGTTTGCAAACTCAGGTACAGCGATGCATCCGACAGCGCCTGCATCTCGAGATTGCTGGGCTGATAATTGGCCGGACTGTTGCCAGGAGGGATCATGGTCACGACTTTGACGTGGGTACCGCCGACCGCTGTGACAAAAGAAGCCAACGGGACAATGCCGACTGCAACGGTGAGAGGCTGAGTGCTGCCAGCTTTTGATGACTGTGCCGGCTCTGCGGCACACCCCGATGAAATTAACCCGATGGCAAGGGAAATTAAAACCAGAAGTGCTAGGGGTCGAGAAAAAGTTGATGGATTCACACGTGACCTGCCTGACTTAATTATTTCAGCAAACAGGTCAAGTGTATCCTTTGAAATGAGCATATGTCAATTTTCATACGTTACAGATCGGGCGGATAAGCGTGCCGAACCAGGGACAAAGGGGCTGCCTCTTCGGGCGAGTTCCCTTTTCGTACCTGCCATCAATGCTCGGACAAGGCTGACAGATCGGGCTGGTGGGCGGTCGTGTTGCTAATGAGAAAATCCTGCTGCTCCGCTGTCAGGTCAGGGTTGGCGGCCTGGATGATATCTATGGCTGTCACAGGCAGATAAGAGTCTTCTTCGAGATCCATCGGAATGTTCTTGTACATGGACACAAAGATTTTGACGGAACCATTGCCGACGTCAAGTCCGGATGCTTCGTAAAGATCCTCCAGATCGCCCGTCCGCAGATCTGCCGGATCGAGATCGGCAGGCAAACCAAAGGCTGTCAGCAAAACTGCCGGATCGATTTCAAAAGCAGTGGCAACTGAGGCAAAGGTGAAACTGCCCCGGATGTCTTCAGGTTCGAGGGATCCGGCTGTGACGGTCTGGTTGCGACCGCCGCCGTAACCACCCCCGCCTCCTTCGGATCCGCCATTGCTGGTCGTACTCCAGATCCCGCTGAGCTGGGCGATGCCGATGCCGCCGAGAATAATCACAATTGTAATCAGTGCCATCAGGGCAGGTTTGATTTTCATTCAGGTATTCCTCGCTTTATTGAATGCTTCAGGGAGCAGTTCGATGGTGACAGTTTCAGGCACCGGGCAGCTGCGGTCCGATGTGCATTCGAGACAGCTGATGCACTGGGCATCGCGGACGTTCCCGGCTGTAGCGACCGCGATGTTCATCGGACAGTCACGATTGCAGCGGTTACAGCTGATGCAGCTTGAAGCTTGGCGGTGGATGGTGAAAATCCGGATTTTGTTAAACAAGCCGAGCAGTGCACCATAGGGACAGGCATATTTGCACCAGGGCCGGGCGACAAACAGGGACAAAACCAGGGTGATGCCCAGGATGAGCAGAGCACCGATTGCAACTTCACCAGTCCAGAAATTGAATAACGCATAGTAGGGATCGATGGATTCAAACACCAGTTTGCCTGAGACAGCTGTCACATAGATGACCCAGGCAAGCAGTCCATAACGAAGCTGGCGCAAGATTTTATCCAGCTGGGCTGGAATCAGATGATTGTACCGCTTGCCCATCAGGCGTCGCCCCAGATTGCTGGTCCAGTCCTGGAGAGATCCGAGGGGACAGATCCAGCCGCAGAGCACAGGACCGAACAGGATGCTCAGAATGACCGCCAAACCTGCCAGGATGACAGACGAAGCGTGTATCCGCTGGATGTAGCTGCCATCGGTGATCAGACTGTACAAGGTCACGACACCACCGAACGGACAGATGGAATGCAAGGATACATTCGGCAGGAATTCCCAGCCAGGGATGCGTTCAGACAGGTTCTTCCCCAGAGCCAGGTAACTAACCAATGAGAAGAAAAAAATCTGCGTCGCGAGCCGGATGTTAAACATTTGTCTGCGCCTGGCTGACGACTTCGGTTCGAAACCGGTCTCTTTCATGGTTCCTCCAGTCATTTCAAGTTCATTGTTTCAAATTAAGCTTACGGTCTAAATGTATTGAAATTGTTAGGATTGCACGGCAAGTCTCACACATTTTGAACATAATTTCCTCATATAAATGGATCACATGGGGATCGATGATCAAATCTGCCGCTGGCAGCTCAACAAGGACTCAGAAGAGGCGGATCGCCTGATCCAGGCCTATCTTCCGTTTATCATCAAAACCTTGTCCAAAGCAGCAGGGCGCTTCATAGATCCGGCACAAGATGATGAATACAGCATTGGACTGCAGGCATTTTACGAAGCTATGCAACGCTTTGACCGGGACAATGGGAAATTCCTGCCGTTTGCCCAGCTTGTCATGATCAGCAGGGTCAAAAGCTGGTGGAAACAAGATCGAAAGCACGGCCAACTTTCGCTGGATGAACTGGAGATCGAACCACCCTCTGTGACTGATCTGGCAGAGGACTTTTGCCGGGCTGAAGATATCCTCCTATTTATACGCCAATTGGAAGCATTCGGTTTGACACCGGAAGACCTTGTCAAGGCAACTCCGCAAAGGCGGGACGTCAGGGAAAATCTTTTGGAAATCGCCTGCAGAATGAGTCTGGAGCAGGACTTGATGGACACGATGAAGCTCAAACATCGGCTACCGATCCAGGCAGTGGCCAGACGTCTTTCGATCAACGCCCAGATGATCAAGCGGCATAAGGTCTATTTGCTGGCAGCGGCACTGGTCTATTCAGATCCACAATCCATGCTGGCGCAATGGCTGGGAAAATGTGGAGCACAATTTTGAAAAAGGGTCAGTTAGCAGAAGTTTGTCGTGTATCTTATGGCAAATGCCATGAAGGAGATAAGTCAGTGAGACATGAAGCGGTCGTCGTAGAGGTTGGTCGAACAAAGACCATTGTTCTGACTGCAGATCATGCCTATCAGCATGTTCGCCGTCGCCCTGATCACATCGTCGGCCAGAAGATTCTCTTTGGGTCCAGTGATTTTCTCCTTTTCGGACACAAGCAGATGGAGGTAAGAAGCATGACAAAACAATGGATGACCGTGGCAGCAAGCCTGATTCTGGTCGCAGGACTCACCTTAGGGGGGCTTGCCCTTTTCCAAGGGAAGAACACGGTGCAGACAGCAAATGACAACATACAAAAGGAATCAAGCCAGTTGACACCAGAATCAGCGGCCGCCTTGGCTGCACATCCAGTAGCAGCAGTGATTGCTGTAGACATCAATCCCAGTGTTGAGTTGTCCTTGGATGCTGAGGGGTTGGTCATCGAGGCTGCAGCCATGAACTCGGATGCTGAAACACTCGATCTTGTTTCAGTTCTCGGGCTGCCAGCTGAAGAGGCAATTGCCACCATTGTTGCCATGGCCAGTGAGGCCGGTTTCATTACACCAGATGATGGCGTAGATGACTTTGTCGTCCTGACTGCAGTCAATCTCGAGGATTCTCTTGATACTTCTGCAGAAGAAACTACAGCGGAGTCAGCAGAGGTTCTGACCGATGACGGCTCAACTGAAACAGCGATTGATCAGGTGCTTTCACGATTGCGCCAGAGACTGATTGAAAATCCGGATCTTGACGCAGTCACCTTTGCGATGCTGCAAGCCACTGAACAACAGCGGCAAATCGCCCATGAACAGCAGATTCCGCTGGGACTGGAACTGGTCAATGAACTTGCCATCGCAAATGGAATCGAGCCGGTTGATTCCGTCCGCGAATTTTTCCTGAATCCTGACCTGTTTCTGCTCGCACTTGAAAATGGCCTGGTGGTCAAACGTCCTGGGCCGGGACCAGGGAGTCAATCTGATCACAGTGAAACCATGGGTCTGACTCAAAGTTCCGGTCAGGGTCCTGGTCAGTCTGACGGCTTACTTGCCGGCGGTGGTGATGGAAGCGGTTCTGGTCCGGAAAATGCCCCGCGCAGTGGAGACCCGACCGGTGAACCAACGGGCGAACCAACTGGTACCGGTCAGGGAGCTGGCGGTGCCAATCGAGGTGGCAAACGAAGCGACTCCTGACATACGGACAATCATAGTCACGACAAAGAAGAGGCCTGATCTTTCAACCGACCAGGCCTCTTTTCGTTTATAATGACAAGCAGTACGTTGATCCCTAACAAATCCAGGAGGCTATCACGATGAGCAGAAAAATTGTTGTCATTGGCAGCAGCATTGCCGGAATCACTGCCGCAGAGGCAGCCCGCAAGCAGGATCCCGAGGCCGAAATCGTCATTCTGTCCCATGAGGCCTTCATGCCATACTACCGGCTTCGGATCTGTGAAATCCTCAACGAGCCCGCTCTGGCTGAAAAGCTTTTTCTGCATCCTGCCAGCTGGTATGAGGAGCGCCGCCTGGAAGTCCGTCTGAATCAGACGGTTGTCGCGCTGGACCCGATCGAGAAGAAGTTGCGCCTCGACAATGGCCTGACGGAGTCATTTGACAGTCTGGTCATCGCCTCAGGCAGCCAGAGTTTCATCCCGCCTGTTCAGGGGATCGCCCGACCAGGCGTCCACTCGCTCTGGACGCTGCAAGATGCCCTGACGGTCGCCGAAGAGCTGCGCAAGGCAAAAAAAGTCATCGTGATCGGCGGCGGTTTGCTCGGTCTGGAAGCAGCCTATTTTGCCCGCAAAGCCGGTTGCGCCGTGGACATCATCGAAAAAAATTCACGCCTCCTTGGCAACCAGCTCGATGACGCTGGTTCACAGGTGTTCCTTGACCGCGTGCACAAACTGGACATCCAGGTCCATCTGTCAGCTGAGCTCAAGCAGATCCATGGTCAATCCGAGGAAAACACCAGCCCGGTCCAGCATGTCCATCTGACCGATGGCCGGTTGCTGGAAGCGGACATGGTCCTGGTCTGCATCGGTGTCCGGGCCAATATCGGGTTCCTCGATTATTCCAACTTGGCCGTGCAGCGCCGGATCAGTGTCGATGACAAGATGGAAACGAGCACAACCGGGATCTATGCAGCCGGGGATGCTGCAGAACCCGGCGGCTACTGGTTCGGTCTCTGGTCTGTGGCCAAAGCCCAGGGCCTCGTTGCGGGCACCAATGCTGCCGGGGGCGATTTGTCCTTTGACAAGGTCATCCCACCCTATGTGATCAACACCATGGAGACAAAAATTGTTGTCCAGGGTGACAAAGGCATCATGGGCGAGGCCCATTACGACCTCGATGCGCTGCTCAACGAAGATCATGGTACCTACCGCAAGCTGATCTATCGCGATGGCATTTTCAGCGGTTTTATCCTGATTGGCGATACGTCTGAATTCACGAAGTTGCAGAAATCTCTGGGGAAGCAGGGAAAAGAATAGCATGCTTTTAAGCCTGTCGTTGATCATCATGCTGGGATTCGCCCTGAAGGGGATTTTCCAGAAACTCCAGTTACCTGGCCTGCTGGGGATGTTGTTGTCGGGCATCGTGCTGGGCCCGTATGTACTGGACTTGATTTCTCCCAATATTCTCACCATCTCGACTGACCTGCGGGAAATCGCCCTGATCGTGATCCTGGTCCGGGCCGGTTTGTCTTTGGACCTCAGGGACCTCAAGAAAGTGGGCCGGCCAGCGCTCCTGATGTGCTTTGTCCCAGCGACTTTCGAGATCATCGGTGTGGTTCTGCTGGCTCCGATTCTCCTGGGCATCAGTTATCTGGAGGCAGCGATCCTGGGGGCCATCCTCGGAGCTGTTTCGCCTGCAGTCGTCGTGCCCAAAATGATCCATCTGATCGAGTCCGGCTATGGCAGGAAACACAGCATCCCACAACTGATCATGGCCGGAGCTTCAGCCGATGACATTTACAACATTGTTTTATTCACGTCCTTCATGGGGATCTATGCTGGCCAGGGATTCAGCCCGGCGGCCATGCTGGAGATTCCGGTCTCGATCCTGACAGGGGTAGCGGTCGGGATTGGTGCGGGTCTTGTGCTGGTCCGGATTTTCCGCCAGCTGCATATCCGGGATACGATCAAAGTCCTCATCATCCTCGGGGTATCGTTCCTGATGGTTGGCCTGCAAGACCTTGTCAGCCAAGTTGTTCCGTTTTCCGGCTTGCTGGCGGTCATGACGCTGGGGGGAACGATTCTCAAAACCTACGAAGTCCTGGCCCGGCGGATTTCCGGAAAATTTTCCAAGATCTGGGTCGCAGCTGAACTCGTCCTGTTCGTCCTGGTCGGTGCCGAAGTTGATGTCCGGTATGCAGCCGGAGCTGGCCTGGCAGTCGTCGGCCTGATCTTGGGTGGCCTGGTCTTCCGGGCTATCGGCACATGGCTCAGTGTCAGTGGGGCGGGACTGTCAGGCAAGGAAAAACTGTTCAGCGTGATCGCCTACTTGCCCAAAGCCACCGTCCAGGCTGCCATCGGCGCCTTGCCACTGGCAGCAGGTGTGGCAGCAGGTAACATCATACTGACCACGGCTGTCGTCGCGATCCTGATCTCAGCACCTTTGGGTGCCATCGGCATCGAAAAGACCTACCAGCGATTGTTGGAACGAAACTGAAACCTGACAGGAATGGCGTGCCCTTAATCTTTGACAGGATAGATGGCTTCCAGCTGATCGAGCACCAAGAGCAGCCGTGTTGCCTCGGCAGCGTGGCTGGTATCGGTTTCAAAGCCCCGTGTTTTTTCATCAATGACCTGCAAGACATCCGGGGAGAGCTTGCTTTCAGCAAACGGATAGACAGCAGTGTCCTCGCGCACGATGTGACCGCGAATCAGATCCACATAGGCCATTATATAGGACAGGATCTTCAGTTTGCTGAGGGTGTCCTGATACTGATCATAGTGGTCAAGGGCCGATTCCAGACTAACGACCTGGTACCGGGCGAGGCTGTGCTCAGACAGCATGCCGTGCTTGATCAGCTTCTCGGCCACAGGCCCGAGCCGGCTGGCCATTTCATTGAACAGAAACTGCTCTTCCTTGCCGTGATGGTGCCTGTTGGCATATCCGCGAATAAAATCGATCGCTGCCCGGAAATCCGCCGTGTCCAGCTGCCTGCCGTCGAGGATGTCGACACAGGCCTGTTCCATTGTGTTAGCCAGACGCAGGATCTGGCGATGTTCGGCAACCATGGTTTCTATGGCGTACATAAGGTGACCTCGATTCGTGTATGTCTTGGTTCAGACGAATACAATCATTGTGATGGGGACAGGTTTCAGCATATACAAATTTGGATGCACAGACTGTCGCCAGAGATACCGGATCGAAGCGATCAGGCGTATAATGAAAATACTTCCTGTTAAGCATCTCGTTTGTATAGTGGAAACCTGTTTATCAGCCAGCGAGAGTGTATGATCCGATGAAGTATGTTTATGAATATGCCCCTGGACTTTCCCGTGAAGAACTGTTAAGCCGCAGCCTTGATACCATGGTCAAGCTGATCGATTTGACCCAGGCGTTGGCGGCGGCTCACGACTTGAACAGCATCATGGAGATTGTCCGGCATGGCGCCCGGGATTTGACCGGTGCTGACGGAGCGACGTTTGTCTTGCGTGAGGGGGATTTCTGCTTTTACGCGGATGAGGATGCCATCCTGCCACTCTGGAAAGGCAGTCGATTCCCGATGAATGATTGTGTCAGTGGCTGGGCCATGGAGCATCACCAAACGGTTGTGATACCAGACATCTACAAGGACGACCGCGTTCCCCACGCAGCTTATGAGCCTACCTTTGTCCGCAGCATGGCCGTCGTACCGATCCGCTCAGACAATCCGCTGGGAGCGATTGGCTGCTATTGGTCGGCCCAGCATGAAGCGTCATCTTTTCAAGTCCGGTTGCTTCAGATCCTGGCCAATACTGCAGCCATTGCCATGGAAAACATCCATTATGAACTCGAGCTCGCAAGCAAAGCCGTCCTGCTCGAAAAAGCCTTTGAAAGCACGTTGCTGTCCATTTCCCGCATGATTGATTTGCGCGATGCCTATACTTCTGGTCACCAACGGAGGGTCGGTCTCATCGCCAGGCACATTGGCGAGTCCCTTGGCTACTTGCCGGACCATTGCCAGGCACTTTACTGGGCTGGCATCGTCCACGACGTGGGTAAAATTGCGATTCCTGCCGAGATTTTATCCAAACCTGCCCGGCTGACTGACATTGAATTCAAACTGATCCAGGGACATCCCGAGACTGGTTACGAGATCCTGCGGGATGTCGACATGCCATTCCCGATTGCGGACATCGTCCGCCAACATCATGAGCGGTTGGATGGATCCGGATATCCACAAGGGCTGTCAGGTACCAGGATCCTTCGAGAAGCCCAGATCCTTGCAGTCGCCGATGTCTTTGAAGCGATGGTCTCTCACAGGCCGTATCGTCCAGCTTTGGGATATGAAGCGGCCCTTACGGAACTGGAGGCTCATCGTGGCACCTGGTATGATGCACACAGTGTCGATGCCCTGGTCCGTCTGGTCAGGGACGGATTCACGTTGCCTGACTAGGTTTTCAAGCCAGGTTCACTGTCCTGGTGGCCAGCTTTTCACAAAACAGCTGGTCGTGTTCGACAAAAAGCAGTGTTGGCTGATCCTGCAGGATCAGTTCCTCGATCTGGATCCGCGACAGGATGTCCATGTAATTCAAAGGTTCATCCCAAATATACAGGTGAGCCTTTTCGCACAGACTGGCTGCCAGCAGGACCTTTTTCTTCTGTCCGGCACTGTAGCTTTCCAGCGGTTTGTCAAAGTGTTCTTTTGCAAAGTCCAGCTTGTTAAGGATGGCTTTGAAGAGACTTTCATCGACCTCTCGTGCCTGGATGAACGAGCGAAGATAACCCGATAAACCAGACGCATCTTGAGGGACATAAGAGATTTTGAGCTGGCTGGCTTTCTGAAAGCTGCCCGAGTGGGGGATCGCCTCGCCCAGGATGAGCTTCATGAGACTGGATTTGCCTGATCCGTTTGGCCCAGTGAGCGCAATCCGGTCACCCTTGCAAATCTCAAATCGGACGTTTTGGCAGATTTTTCTGCCTTCGTACTGGATAGTGATCTGTTCCAGCTGGACCAGGCGTTGCGCAGGATGCTGGAGCGGATGGATTTTCAGAGGAAACTGATTTTCGGCATCCTGGAGCAGCCGCGACTTTTCCATGATGGCAGTGCGCTGGCGAGCTTCGATGACTTTGGCCTGCTTCATCATCTTGGCAGCTTTGTGCCCGATATAGCCACGGTCGACCATGCTGTTGTCGGGACGTCCGCCGTATTTGGTCCGCTCCAGTTTGTCTGACCAATTTGATGTCCGCCGGGCAGCGGTTGAAAGGCGGTCGATGTCCTGCTGCAAACGCTCGTTGGCAGTCCGCTCGGCCTTTTCCAGACGCTGGCGATTCTCCCACCAGGATGAAAAATTGCCTTTCTGCAGTTCGATGCTGGTCCGGTTGATCGATAGCACATGATCGATGCAACCATCCAGGAAAGCGCGGTCATGTGAAACGACGATGAAGCCCTTTTTCCTGGCCAGGTAGGCACTGACTTTTCCCCGGGCTGTTTGATCGAGGTGATTGGTTGGTTCATCGATCAACAGGAAATGGTTGTCTCTCAGGAACAGGATGGCGAGTAAGATCTTCGTCTGTTCGCCATTGCTGAGCCGGCCAAATGGCCGTTCCAAGGCAGACAAATCCACTGCCAGCAAATTAAGCTCTCGTTCGAGTTGCCAGTCAGCAACATCTGGAGATAACTCCGTTATGATCTCATGGGTCAAGCGGCCCGGCTGACGGATATCAAACGGAAAATAATCGAACTGGACACTGGCCGAGATCTGCCCTGTGTGGTCCAGTTCTCCAAGCAGCAAACGCAGGAAAGTTGTTTTGCCACGTCCGTTGCGCCCGATAAAGCCAAGTTTCCAGTTGGTATCGATCTGGAGGCAGACCGAATCAAAAATCATTTCCAGACTGCCATCGTAGGCAAAACTCAAGTTCTGGATCGAAATCAGGGACATGAGTCAGTCTTTCTGGACTGCACAGTCGCGGCAGTGGCCATACAATTTGACACGGTGATCCTGGACGACAAAACCATATTGCTCAAGCACTTGGATTTCCAGATCATCGAGCATGTCATCCGGAAAATCCTCGACCTTGCCACAGAGCTGACAGATCATATGGTGGTGCTCATGCTTGTGATCGTCCTCATGGACCTGGTAGCGGGTGCAGCCATCGTCGAGGTTGATCCGGCGGACCAGCTTGAGTTTCTCCAGCAATGCCAAAGACCTGTAAACCGTGGCAATCCCGATGGGATTGCCCTTTTCCCCCAACAGCTTGTGTACCTCGTCAGCGCTCAAATGCTCGTCTTTGTTAGCCATCAGGACATCCAGGACGGCCTGGCGCTGCCCGGTCAGTTTGTAGCTGCCGTCCGACAGTTTGGATTTCAGGTCCATAAAAAAGCTCCCTGCCGCATCATCGATAGATCCATGATACAACAGGGAGCGTTGAAAATAAAACGGCCTGACTTTGGTCAATGCTTGCAACGGGAGCGCTCTTCGAGGGAACAGCCGCCGGAACAACCCGCACAGGTGTTGTTTTTGGCACTTTTGAAGAAGCGATAGGCACCCAGGACAACGAGTGCAGCCACAATGAGACCAACAATGATATCTGCTAGCATCAGGATTTTCCTTTCAGTTCTGCCACGCTGGACAAAGACGAGCTCGTCGAGCGTTTGCGCAGCAGGAGTGTGACACTGACCATGAGCGCGATCAGGATCACGATTGCGGGGACCAGGCCTGGGGCAGGCTGGCCGGTGACAAGTAACGTTCCAACTTGTGTGATCAGCATGGCAATGGTATATCCAGTTGTCAACTGGAAGACCAGGGCACGGCCCAGCCACTTGCGGTGCCCGAGTTCAGCGTTCATGGCACCAATGGCGGCAAAACAGGGCGGGGCAAACAAGTTGAAAGACAGGAAGGCAAAAGCGGTGACGGGGGTGAAGATGCTGGCCAGTGGTCCGGTCGGAGTAAAGAGCAATTCGTCAGATGCGGCGAGGACGATGGCAAACGTGGAAACAACATTTTCCTTGGCGACAAACCCCGCCAGAACCGCAACAGCAGCCTGCCAGCCAATGAACCCGAGGGGGATCAGCAGAGGGGCGATGACTGTTCCAGCAGCAGCGAGCATGCTTTGCCCAGGATCATCCACTACACGCAAGGTCCAGCTGTAAGTCTGGGTGAACCAGATCAGGGTGTTCATGACCAGGATGATGGTGGATGCTTTGATGACAAAAGACTTGGCTTGCTTGTACATCTGGGTGAGGGCATGACGGATGCTTGGCAACCTGTATTCTGGCAGTTCAATAATGAAAGACGAAGTACTTTCGTAGTTGAAGAGCTTTTTCAGGAACAGGCCGCCGATGATGATCAGGGCACCGGCGATCAGGTACATGGCAGGGAAAACCCAGGTCGCCCCCGGGAAAAAGACTGCTCCAAACAGGGCGATGACGGGTAGCTTGGCACTGCAGGGGACAAAAGGTGTCAGCATGGTCGTGACCCGGCGTTCGTTTTCATCTTCGATGGTCCGTGAGGCCATGACCCCGGGGATGGAGCAGCCAGAACCGACGATCATCGGGATGATGGACTTGCCAGACAGGCCGATCTTTTTGAAATACCGGTCCATGACCACGGCGATCCGGGCCATGTAGCCGCTGTCTTCAACCAGGGCCAGCAGGAAAAACAGGACCATGATCAAGGGAAGGAAGCCAAGAACCGCACCGACGCCGCCCAGAATGCCATCGACAACCAGGGACTGGAGCAGCTCATTGAGGCCGATAGCGGCAAAAAACTGATAAGCGGCTGCTGGGACGATCTCGCCAAAGAATGTGTCGTTGAGATAACCAGAGGCAAATCCACCCAGTCCATTGATCGACAAGGTGTAGATACCCCACATGACCAGGGCAAAAATTGGCAAACCCCAGAAGGCATGGGCTACAATCCGGTCCACTCGGTCGGAAAAAGTCACCACGGAGGCATCCCGGCCACGCTTGAGAACTTTGACCGAGACTTCCCGCACGTACTGGTGGCGCGATTTGTCTTCGTCGGGTGTTCCCTGGCCGGCAAAAACAGGTGCAGACTGGGCAGATCCAGCCAACGACAAGGCATGGTGGGTCAATTCCTGCAAACCTTCCCCGGCATTGGCTGCAACTGGTACGACTGGACAACCCAGGATGCGGGCAAGCTCTTTGCTGTCGATGCTGCTGCCCTGGCGCCGGACCAGGTCCTGTTTGTTGAGTGCAACGACAACCGGTAGGCCCAGTTCAAGGAGCTGGGTGGTGAAAAAGAGGCTGCGCTCCAAGCTGGTGGCATCGACGATGTTGATGATGACGTCGGGTGATTCGCCCGTGATGAAATCACGGGTGATGGTTTCTTCCTGAGTGTAGGGGGCAATGGAGTAGGCTCCTGGCAAATCCACCACCGAGACTTTGTTTTTGTGGTCTCCGGTGCCAACTTTGCCGTGTAAACCCTGTCCCATCGCACCTTTGTAGACTCGTTTGAGGTTGGCGACTTTCTTTTCAACGGTGACACCAGGCCAGTTGCCGACGTATTCGGTTTTGCCGGTGATTGCGTTGAAAAGCGTGGTTTTCCCAGAATTGGGATTTCCTGCTAAAGCAAGTTTCATGGTCATTTCTCCTTGAATGTGTTGAAGAAGTTATGATCATGATAATCATTATCATTCAATTGGGTGAAAAAAAGCAGGTCTTCTGCTTCATTTCATACAACTAAATCCAATGTTATCCGATCAGTTGGATGGCCTTAGCCATGTTACTGTCGATGGCATAGCGGCTGTCCTTGACCGAGATGATGTAATTGCCTGCGAGAATCGAAATCAAGGTGATGGTTTCTCCTTCGTGACAGCCGAGTGAAAACAAAAATTTCTTGATTTTCTCAGGACCTGAGACGTGCTTGATCTCCATCTGACGTCCGACTTTTGCTTCTGACAAAGCCATGCAAACAACCTCCACTGACAGATCTTACTGACTAGAATATGATAATGATTATCAATTCCTAGTCAGTTTATCGGATTTAGCCAGGCTTGTCAATTCCTTTTACGCAAAATTCGCATGGCGTTGAGCACGGCTATCAGGGCGACTCCAACGTCGCCAAATACGGCTGCCCACATCGAGGCCATGCCCAAGGCGCCCAAAAGCAGAATGATGGTTTTGACACCGAGTGCGAAAACGATGTTCTGCCAGACGATGGTGCGCGTTTTACGGGCGATTTCGATGGCGGTGGCCAACTTGGATGGCTCGTCGGTCATCAAGACGATATCAGCCGCTTCTATGGCTGCATCGGAGCCGATTCCACCCATCGCGATTCCGACATCGGATCGGGCCAGGACTGGGGCATCGTTGATGCCGTCACCAACAAAAACAATTTTACCTTTGGTGGTCCTGGCGTCAGCCAGAGATTCGAACGCGGCCACCTTCTGGTGGGGGAGCAACTCGGACAATACTGTGTCGAGCCCCAGCTGACTACCGATTGCCTGGCCTGTGGACTTCGTATCCCCTGTCAGCAGGGCGATCGAGCGGATGCCCAGACCACGCAGCCGTTGAATGGCTGAGAGGCTATCGGCTTTGAGCTGGTCAGAGATGACCAGATGCCCGGCATACTGGCCAGCAACAGCAAGATAGACAACCGTGCCAGCGGTCACGACTTGCTCATGTTCGATACCTTGGCTGCCAAGGTATCGTGAATTTCCTGCCAGGACGGATTGTCCGTCGATTGTGGCTGACAAACCTTGGCCAGAGGCCTCCTGATAATCTGTGACTGATCCGGAATCGAGCTTCTGGCCATAAGCTTTGCAGATCGACACAGCGATGGGATGGTTGGAAAACTGCTCAATTTGGGCAGCCAGCTGCAACAGTCTGGCATCCGTCAGGTCACCTGCCGTAGAGACTTCGGTAACGGAAAAAATGCCGCGAGTCAACGTGCCGGTCTTGTCGAAGACCACCGTGTCAATGGC
This sequence comes from uncultured Mageeibacillus sp., assembly GCA_964528645.1. Taxonomy (GTDB): domain Bacteria; phylum Bacillota; class Clostridia; order Saccharofermentanales; family UBA5734; genus UBA5734. The sequence continues at coordinate 74,533 of CAZGSR010000005.1, forward strand.
GTTCAGGGCTTCCAGGTAATTGCTGCCCTTGACCAGAATTCCCTGGTGTGAAGCACTGCCGATTCCACCAAAAAAGGTGAGAGGAATGGAGACAACCAGCGCACAGGGACAGGAGACGACCAGGAAGATCAGGGCCCGATGCAGCCAATCACTGAAGACAGCGCCCGGAATGAGCAGTGGGGGCAGGAATGCCAGCGCAGCAGCTGCGAAGACGACGGCAGGAGTATAATAACGGGCAAATTTTGTGATGAATTGTTCAGTCGGAGCTTTACGGCTGCTGGCATTCTGAACCAGTTCAAGTATCCGCGCCACAGTAGATTCGCCATAGGGCTTGCTGACTTGAATGCGCAGGACACCACTGATGTTAATCGCACCCGAATAAACGGCGCTGCCCGGCTCGACATCCCGCGGGAGCGATTCGCCTGTCAAAGCGGAGGTGTCCAAAGAGGAGATACCTTCGAGGACACTGCCGTCCAGCGGAACTCGTTCACCGGGTTTGACCAGAATGATATCATCGATGCTAACGTGCTCAGGCGGTACAGTTTCGATCCCGTCATCCGTCACCCGGTTGGCAAACTCTGGCCGGATATCCATCAGGGCTGCGATCGAACGGCGTGAGCGATTGACCGCCAGATCCTGGAAAAATTCGCCTACTTGGTAAAAAAGCATGACCGATACGGCTTCGGGATAATCACCAATGGCAAAGGCGCCAACGGTCGCAAGGCTCATCAGGAAATTCTCATCGAGCAACTGGCCACGCGCGATGTTGCGCAGTGCGGCAAGGATCACTTCAGCGCCAATCAACAGATAGCTGACAATGAACAAGAGAAGGCTAAGCGCTGCAGGCAAGGGGGAAAATTGGGCCAGCAGCAACAAGACAAAGCCAATGCCGAACAAGAACAGGCGTATAGACCGGGCAGGTGCATTTTTGATTTCTGCTGTGGCAGAACCTGCGGATGTGTCTGCTACGACTGCTGCACCTGGTTCAATCCGGGCAGCAATTTCGCCTGCTTTTTGTGTGATTTGTAGCATTGCCTTTGAGTCGAGTGCCTCTATGATCAGACGCTGCGAAACAAAGTCCAGACGGGCACTTTGCACGCCCTCCAGCTGGCTGATTTCTGCTTCGATTTTAGCAGCGCAGGTGGCACAGCCCAGTCCAGTCATCTGGAAAATGTGCTGGTTTGAGTGGTGAGCCTTTGGGACTTGAACAGGGGCAGCAGAATTGGATGAAGACATGGAAAACCTCCGGTTAAACAGGAATCAACGATTGGAATACTGGCGCAACTCTTCGGTCAAATGCTGATGACCCTGAGCAAGAATTGTTCCGACATGAGCGTCATCGAGTGAGTAATAGACGATTTTCCCAGCTTTCCTGTACTTGACCAGACGCGCTTGCTTGAGCAGACGCAATTGGTGTGAAACTGCAGATTGGGTCATGTTGAGGAGCACGGCCAGGTCACAGACACAGAGCTCTGAGGATGACAGTGCAGATAAAATCTTAATCCGCGTCGTATCTCCGAATACTTTGAAGAACTCAGCCAGATCAAACAGATCCTCGTCATTGGGCATGTGGGACCGGACAGTCTGGACCGCATCTTCATGAATCACGGTGCAATCACAGCGGATCAAATCATTTTGCGAATCTTTCATCATCTACCTCGCAGCAATCATATGGATAGCACTTCAGGCTATCGTCTCTATAAATCCATCTTATCACAAACATATGAGCAGTTGTTCAATTGTATGCAATAAAAAAGACGCCGGACCAGGGGATGACCTGGCCGGCGATCTTCGGAATGATTGTAAACTGTTGGATTCTGGCTGGTACCCAAACGGGGGATCAGCCTTTTTTCTCCTTTTTGAAACAGAGGAACCAGTCGAGACAGTAGACATCGTCGGGATGCTGTTCGACGCGTTCCTTGGCGGTGCCACAAGAACCCGGAGGCGGCAGGATGACATCATCGCCGGGCTGCCAGTTGGCTGGGGTGGCGATGGCATCTGCGTCGGCTTTCTGCAGGGCAACAACTGCGCGCTTGATTTCCTGCATGTTGCGGCCAACAGCTGCCGGATAGTACATGATCAGGCGGACAATACCTTTGGGATCGACGATGAAGACGGCGCGGACAGCCTGGGTGGTCGAGGAGTTGGGCTGGACCATGCCAAAGAGCTTGGCAACATTCATGCTGATGTCTTCGATGACCGGGAATTTGATCTCCAAATCCTTGATGCCGTTGTATTCGATCTTTTCTTTGATTGTACGCAACCAGGCAATATGGGAGTACATGCTGTCGATCGACAAACCAACCAGCTCAGTGTTGATGGAACGGAACTCTTCTTGCATGCTGCCGAAGGTCATGAATTCAGTGGTGCAGACAGGTGTGAAATCAGCAGGATGGCTGAAAAGGATCACCCATTTGCCGTTGTAATCGGCTGGGAAATTGATGTCGCCCTGGGTGGTCTTGGCAGTAAATGCGGGAGCCGGATCACCGATCAAAGGCAGCCTGAAAGAGTTTGTGTTTTCGTCCATGTTCGTAAATCCTCCTTGATTTTGTGAGCCGCAATGCGGCTGGTTATTGTCATAAGCCCATTATAAACTCTGTTTGTGTCAGAAGTTTTAAGGGATGGCTTTATTATTAAGAATTATTATCGATAAGTAAAGTGATCAAATCACATAAGGAAAAAATGGGTCAAGAGGTGTATCCTAGTGAATAAATATCTGTTGAGGTGAACATTTATGGCAAGACCAGTCAAGTGGCGCAAGATTGGGCAGATCCCGCAGGTTCTCAAATTCATCCCTGCCGATTCTGACCGGATGCAGGGGGCCAACAGCCTGAAGCTCGAAGAACTCGAAGCAATCAGGCTCAAAGATCTCCAGGATTTGGATCAGATTGATTGTGCCCGGGAAATGGGCGTGTCACGTCCGACCTTCCAGCGGATCTTGCTCTCAGCTCGGTGGAAAATAGCCGACAGCTTGGTGAATGGAAAGGCCATCCAGATTGATGGCGGCCATTACACGCGCAACATCTGTCCGATCCGGTGCCTGGATTGTGGCCGGGAATGGCAGGAGAGCTATGAGAAGATCGAACAGACTGCCCAACTGGATCCGGAGTGCCCCAAATGCCACTCGAAAAAGCTGGCTTGCTGTCCTGAAGACAGCAGCCCAGAGGGTGCCTGCTGCCAGCATATGTTCCGGGTGGGTTGTCTATGATGTCACATGCAGATCGAGCAGAAGCTCTTTTTAAATCAGGTTACAATTGTGCGCAATCGATGATCGGGGCCTTTGAAGGCGAAATCGGAATCGATTTTGAGACGTCCATCCGGCTCGCAGCCTCGTTTGGCGGCGGTATGGGCCGGCTCCGGGAAGTTTGCGGAGCACTGACCGGACTTTTCATGGTCATCGGTCTACAGTCCGGATATTCAGATCCGGAAGACCACGAAGCCAAAACACGCCATTATCAGCGGGTCCAGGATCTGGCCGCCCAATTCCGGGACCGATTTGGCACCCTTTTGTGCCGTGATTTGCTCGAACTGGAAGAATCCATCAGTGAGCCAGTGCCGGAAAAGCGGACCGAGGAATACTATCAACGTCGTCCCTGCGCCCAATACATCCGTTTTGCCGCATCCTTGCTGGACACCATGCCAGAACCACAATCACAACCAGAACCGGAAACGTGAGCTGACTTAGCCCGATGAAAGAGCCAGTCCAGATGGCAATGATGCCACCTCGGGACTGGCTCTTTTGCAAATTCCAATGGATTGCAGTGATCCTGGCAACAGGTCCGTTCAGTGAGCGGGCCTGACCATGATCCAGGTCAAGGATCAGGCCGGTGAAATTGCGCCGACCGGGCAGGTGCTCTCGCAGGCACCACAGTCGATGCAGGTTTCCGGGTCGATCACGTACTGGGTTTCGCCGGCTGAGATGGCGCCGGTCGGACAGACGGATTCGCATGCGCCGCAGGAAATGCAGGCATCAGAAATTTTATAAGCCATTGGGACCTCCTTTGATAGAAACACGTTGTTTTTGGCCTGCTTGGGTTCAAGGCGTGGCCTGTGTTCCTTTATCATAGGTACATTGTACACATTCTTTTCCAGTTTGTGTGCATTTTTCTCATCCGGTTTCGCGTTTTTATTGACATATGCCCAATAACTCTTTTACAATGATTATGAGCAAATGCTAAAAAGTGAAAGCAGGTGAATATCATGCGTGTGATCGTAACCAGTACAGGACCCACGATCGATTCCCCAATGGATCCCCGATTTGGCCGGGCCGAATACTTTCTGATCGTTGATTCAGAGACCATGAAGGCAACAGCCATTGACAATGCATCCCGGAATGCTTCCGGTGGAGCAGGCATTGCTGCTGCACAAGCCGTCATCGATGCCCGGGTGGATGCCCTGGTGACCGGCCATCTCGGGCCCAATGCCCTCAACGTGCTGCGCAATTCCAAGGTTGCCCTGTATGAAGGGATTCATTCAAGTGTCGAGGACAATCTCAACCAGCTGAAAGCTGGACAGCTCAAACCCGTTGCAACCGGTGGACAGCCTCAATACGGGCAGGGTGGCCACATGGGTCAGGGCGGCGGACTGGGACAAGGTCGCCGTGGAGGCCAGCTGTGAGAATTGCTGTCCTGAGCGGCAAAGGTGGAACAGGAAAAACCACGGTCGCGGCCAGCTTGGCCTTGGTTACAGCTAATAGCCAGTACATCGACTGCGATGTCGAGGAACCCAATGGGTTCTTGTATTTGAAACCCGAATTTTCCCGCTCTTCTGTCGTCAAAGTCCGCGTACCCCAGATCGATGAGTCGGTCTGCACCCATTGTGGCGCCTGTGCCCGGATTTGCCAGTTTAATGCCCTGGCTGTGACACCCAAGCGGGTCCTGACCTTTTCCGAGTTGTGCCACCATTGCGGGGCTTGTTCCCTGGTTTGCGAGGCAGGTGCCATCACCGAAGTCGATCGCCGGATCGGCGTGATCGAAGCCGATGCCGTTGGGTTCGCAGTCCAGGGCCGTCTGGATGTTGGCGAGCCGGTCGGGATACCGATCCTGGAAGATCTCAAGATTTGGATTGAGCCAGACCGGACGGCCATTCTGGATTGCCCGCCTGGCGCGTCCTGTTCAGTTGTCCATTCCCTCGAGGACTGCGACTATGCCCTCCTGGTTACAGAACCGACGCCATTTGGCCTGCATGACCTCAAAATCGCAGCCGAACTGGTCAAAACCATGGGCATCCCTGCCGGGATCGTGCTCAACAAAGCAGGCAAAGACAATTCAATCATCGAATCCTATTGCGCCGAACAAAATCTGCCGATTCTGCTCGAAATTCCCTACAGCCGCGCAATCGCCACCGATTATTCCAACGGGATTTTGCCTGTCCAGGCCAGTTCCGAATGGGCCCACCGGTTTGGTGAACTGGCAGCCAAGCTGCCCAAACAGGCCCAGGCGGTGAAGCCATGAAGCAGGTTGTCTTTATCAGTGGCAAAGGTGGAACCGGCAAAAGCACCCTCGTTGCTTCGCTGGGTCATCTGGTCCCGAATAAAATGCTGGCCGACTGTGATGTCGATGCCCCGAACCTTCATTTGCTGTTGGAAGGCACAGAGTTGTACCGGGCTGATTATTCTGGCGGCAAGAAGGCGTTTATTGATCCAGAGGCGTGCATCTCATGTGGCAGATGCCGGGAAGTCTGCCGTTTCAATGCCATCAGCCCTGATTTTGTCGTGTCCAGCATGGCTTGCGAAGGCTGTGCTGCCTGCACGGTGGTTTGCCCGGTTGATGCCATTACCCTCAACGATGCCCAAACGGGCCAGACTTTTGTCCATGAGACCACTTTAGGCCGCTTTGCCCATGCTCGGCTGGCTATCGGTGCCGATGGTTCGGGCAAGCTGGTGACCCAGGTCAGGCGGAATTTGTCCGAGTTCCAGCAAAGTGAAGAGTACGTTCTAATTGATGGCTCCCCCGGAATCGGTTGTTCAGTGATTTCATCCATCACGGGTACCGACGCTGTGGTGGCAGTTTCCGAACCGACTCCGACAGGGCGGCATGACCTTGATCGCGTCTTGTCCACGGCGGATCATTTCAAAGTCCCGGCGTATGTTTGCATCAACAAATTCGATCTCAACCCAGCTGTCAGCGCACAAATTGAATCCGACTGCCAAGCCAGGAATATAGCCGTTATTGGGAAAATCCCATTTGAACCCTTGGTTGTGGATGCTTTGCAACACGGCCAGACCCCAGTACAGGCCAGGATCCAGACGGTCATCGAGCCTATCGAGACACTTTGGCAGAACTTGACAGCAGCATTGTCTCGCCAGCGCGGATGACCGTGCAAAAAGGGGGGAAGACCATGGGCAGGCCCATCAAATGGCGCCGAGTCAGTCAAATGCCTGAAGTCCTGGAATTCCAGCCAGTCGGCGCACCAGATTCCGCCGGACCGGAAAACATTCTTCTGATCGAAGAACTTGAAGCCATCCGGCTCAAGGATCTGGAAGGTCTGGAGCAGGAGGCTTGCGCAGACCAGATGCAAGTCTCTCGTCCGACGTTCCAGCGCATCCTGATGAATGCCCGTCAGAAAATAGCCGACAGCCTGATCCATGGCAAAGGAATCCGGATCGAGGGCGGGACTTTTACACGCAATGTCTGCCCGGTCCATTGCCTGGCCTGTGGCAAGATCTGGGTGGAAAGCATCGAAGTCTTGCGCCAGGAAAAATCGCACTACCTCTGTCCGGACTGTGGTTCAGACCGGATTGTCTGCGCACCGGATGCTGAACCAGGTGGCCCGCACAGACATGGACAAGGGCAAGGACAAGGACAGGGCCAGGGTCCCGGATGCAGGCGCAATTGCTGGCGTAAAGCCTTGAATGACCGGATCAATCAGGAAGAAAGTGAGGTGCAAGACCATGCTTCAAATCACCATTCTGACAGATGACAGTGTCCGCAAACGCGGGCTTCTGGCAGAACACGGCCTTTCCCTGTGGATCGAAAGTGACCAGAACAAGATCTTGTTCGACACCGGGCAAACCGATGTCTATCTTAAAAATGCCAAAATGCTCGGTATTGATCTGGAACAGGCACAAGCGATCGTGATCAGCCACGGGCATTATGATCATGGCGGTGGCTTGGCCTGGTTTCCGCTCCGGGAAACTGGCCCCCAGGTCTATCTCCATCCGGAAGCCCTGCTCCCCAAGTTCGGCCTGGCCAAGCATCTCGAAGAACCACACCGCCCGGTTGGATTGCCCTGGCGGATCGACCAGATCAACCATCTGGACCCGCTTGTGACATTTAACACATCGACCCTGACTTTGGCCGATAACTTGTACTTGTGTGCCGAAATTCCATCGGTGACTGAGTTTGAGCCAATCAACACCAGCCTGCTGGTGGAAAAAAACGAACAGGTCCAGGTCGATACCATGCATGACGAGCAAGTGTTAGTCTGCACGTGTAAAAAGGGCTTGGTGGTCGTTGTCGGCTGCAGCCATCCGGGTATCGTCAACATTCTCAAGTACGTCCACCTGTTCTTTTCAGAGCTGCCGATCCATGCTGTCATCGGTGGGATGCATCTGGAAAGTGCCAGCCCGGTACGTCTGCAGCAAACCATCGACTATTTCCGCCAGATGGGCATTCAAAAGATTGTTCCTCTGCATTGCACAGGATCACAGGCTGTCTGGACCATGAAACAGCAACTGGGAGATGTCGTTGTGTCTGCTTGTGCCGGAGACAAGATCACACTGGGCTGATCGCCAACCAGCGATTCCAATAATAGACAGGAGAAAGAAACACGATGTCAGATTCACATCATGCCGCTGCGCATAGCAAAAATCCTGATTTTGATCTGGTAAACAATCCCAACAACACCATTCACCGTGTCATCGCCGTTGTCAGTGGCAAAGGTGGTGTTGGCAAGTCCATGGTAACCAGCTTGCTGGCCACTGCCATGCAGCGTTCGGGGCGCAAAGTCGGAGTCCTTGACGCCGATATCACAGGCCCGTCGATTCCGAAACTATTCGGTGTGCAGGACCAGCGTCCTGTGCCGACGGAGGCAGGGTTGCTGCCGGTCGTGTCGAAGCAAGGCATGCAAGTCATGTCGATCAATGTCCTGCTCGATGATGCTGAATCCCCGGTGGTCTGGCGCGGTCCGATCCTGGCCAATACCGTGAAGCAATTCTGGACGGACGTTGTCTGGGGCGATTTGGACTTCATGTTCCTCGACATGCCGCCGGGAACAGGCGATGTGCCGCTCACGGTTTTCCAGTCGATTCCGCTTGACGGCATCATCATTGTCACGTCCCCGCAAGACTTGGTATCCATGATCGTCAAAAAAGCTGTCAACATGGCCAAGAAGATGGACATCCCGATCATTGGCATCGTCGAGAACATGAGCCATGTCATTTGCCCCGGTTGTGGCGAAAAGATCAAGATCTTTGGCAACAGTGTGACCGAGGAACTGGCCCTGGAATGGGGGATCCCGTTCCTGGGCAGTCTGCCGATTGATCCGCGCCTGACCGAACTGAGCGATCTTGGCCAGATCGAATCCGCATCGGCTGATGGTCTGGACAAGGCCATCGCGGCCTTGCAAAAAATTCCGGCCAAGGGTGAACTTGCAACCGAACCCGAAATCCCCGTTCAAGCAACAGCTCCCGCCATCGTGCAGGGAAGCACACAGGAGGAAACCGTGAAAAAGATCGCCATTGCTGCAGAAGGCCACTATGTCTGCGAACATTTCGGCCATTGCGAAGGATTCAACATCTACACGACCCAGGAAGGCAAAATCATTGCCCAGGATTTTCTGGCCAATCCCGGCCATAAGCCAGGCCTGCTCCCCAATCTGCTCAATGACCAGGGTGTCCATGTGGTGATCGCTGGTGGCATGGGGGCAGGAGCGATCGATATTTTCAACGAAAAAGGGATTGACGTCATCACGGGGGCCCGTGGCATGGTCGACCAGACAATTGCGACCTATCTCGAAGGCAAACTGCTCTCCACTGGCTCCGTCTGCCACGACCATCAGCACGCGGGGGATTGCGGCGAACATTGATCTGATTTTAATCATTAACTCATTTGAATTCCTGACAATTTCAACACATCTTCTGTTTAAGCTTAGGAGTATCCAAAGCGAAACAGAGGATGTGTTTAGTGTGAAAACAAAACGACGAAAACGAAGCATAACAAAGTAAGCCCACTGAAA
>CAZGSR010000006.1:0-82770 GCA_964528645.1 uncultured Mageeibacillus sp.
GCTTTAGTGCAGGGTGATCGGGCTGTCTTCTTCTGTTTCCGCATTTTCAGATTTACACCTCAAAGTAACGAGACTCACAGCATCTGGACAAACAAATCGATTATAATATGAAACAGTTGCCGTTGCGAGTCAAATCAGTTGATGGATTGATGAAGAACCAGCGGTAGACTGACAGACGTAAAAAGACAAAATGGAGGACTGACCATGGCAGCAGCCAAAAAAGATGAAGTGTCGAGCAAGAACCTCAAATCAAAAAAAAGCACCAAAGGACCCAGTGCCAAGGAACTCAAGAAAGAACTGGCCAAGGAATACAAGAATGCCTGGGACATTAACCGGGAGGACGAGCAAGACTTTGCCTTTGCCTTCGCCGATGAATACAAATCATTTCTGGATCAGGCCAAGACCGAACGTGAATTTGTCACCCTGGCCATCGAGACTTTGGAGAACATGGGGTTTGTATCCCTGAAATCAAAGGAGAAGCTCACTGCAGGTGACAAAGTATACAAGAACATCCGTGGCAAAGGCCTGGCTATTGCTGTCATCGGCCGCCAGCCTGCAGTTGATGGTTTTAACCTGATCGGCGCCCACATCGATGCGCCCCGGATCGATCTCAAAGCCAACCCGGTTTACGAGGATGGCGACCTGGCCTTTTTCAAGACCCATTACTATGGCGGGATCAAGAAATACCAGTGGGCCGCCATCCCGCTCTCCCTGCATGGTGTGGTCTACCGCAAGGATGGCACACTTATGACGATCAGCCTCGGTGACAGCCCGGAAGACCCGGTCCTGACCATCACCGACCTGCTGCCGCACCTCGGCTCTGAGCAAATGCAGAAGAAAGCTACGGAAGTCATTCGTGGCGAAGACCTCAACATCCTGGTCGGGGGCATCCCTTTTGCGGACACAGAAGCCAGCGGTCGGTTCAAACTCGGCCTGCTGCAGGTTCTCAAGGACCGCTATAACATCACGGAAGCAGACCTGGTGACGGCAGAACTGGAAATCGTCCCAGCCTATCCGGCTCGGGACATCGGTTTCGACCGCAGCATGGTCGGTGCGTACGGCCATGATGACCGGGCTTGCTCTTTCCCGGCTTTCGTCGCCCTGACCAGCGTCGACCGGCTCGAGCGCACGGGTATCACCTTCCTCTTTGACAAGGAGGAAATCGGCAGTGTCGGCAACACCGGTGCCAAATCACGCACGTATGAGCAGTTCATCTATGAGCTCTACGCCCGCCAGGTCGAAAATCCGAGCCAGCTGGAATTTTACGCCCTCCTCGAAAACAGCCGCATGTTGTCCGGCGATGTCACCAATGCCTTTGACCCGACTTTTGCTTCGGTTTCCGACAGCCGCAACAACGCCTACATGGGCAAGGGAATCAACTTCATGAAGTTCGGCGGATCGCGTGGCAAAGCAGGATCCTCTGATGCGAGTTCAGAATTCTACTTTGCTGTCACCCAGCTGATGGATGAACACAAGGTTGCCTGGCAGGCTGGAGAACTGGGCAAGGTCGACGCCGGCGGCGGTGGTACGATCGCTGGCTACATGGCCAATCTCGGTATTGAGGTGATTGACTGTGGTGTGCCCGTCCTGTCGATGCATTCGCCGTTCGAAGTGATCAGCAAGATCGACCTCTACCACACTTTCCTGGCCTACAAGACTTTTTTCCAGCACATGAAGGCATGAGTGGCTGCTGCCTCTGCCCGCGCCAATGCGACGCGGCACGGACCAGCCAAGAACCGGGACTCTGCGGCAGCCGCACGGGTCCCGGTTTTTTCCATGTCGCCAAAATCATGGTCCATCACTGGGAAGAACCCTACATCAGCGGCACCCAGGGTTCAGGGACGGTGTTTTTTGCCGGATGCCCGCTGGGCTGCCGATTTTGCCAGAATCATGCGATCAGCCAGCCAGAGCAAGCACTGCCCTTGCCAGGCACCGTTTATTCTGTTCAGGCACTGGCCCAGAGACTGACCCAGCTGGCCGGGGAAGGGGTACACAACATCAATCTGGTCACCGCCAGCCATTTTGCTCAGGATGTACCCGCCCTGGTCCGGGAACTCAGATCCAGCGCTGTCACCCTTCCGGTCGTCTGGAACACGAGTTCCTACGAGTCGGTCGCTGCGTTGCGTTCGCTGGACAGGTCCGTGGATGTCTATCTGCCGGATTTCAAATTCTGGGACCGGGACTTGAGTCATGGTCTGGCGCACGCACCTGATTATGCAGATGTTGCGGCGCAAGCCATTCTCGAAATGCAGCGCCAGCAGCCAGAAACAATCTTCGATCCACAGGGTCTGTTGATCCGTGGGGTAGCCTTGCGCGTGCTGGTTCTACCGGGTCACCATCGCGATTCGATCCAGATCATCGACTGGATCGCCCGGGAATTGCCGCCGGATATTCCACTGGCCATCATGAACCAGTACACACCCTTTCCTGACCTCAGGGACAAGCTGTCTGGTTATCCGGAAATGAATCGACGGGTCACGACCTATGAATACAGGAAAGTCGTTGAACATGCCCAGAACAGAGGACTGACCCGGCTTCTGGGCCAGGAACGGGCTGCAGCCAGCACGGCTTTTACCCCTGATTTTCTCCAGACCGACGCCTGATTGTTCAGCGCTTTCTGCCAGAATTTTCAGTCTGGTCAGCTTTTGCGCCGCCGTCTGCTCAGGGGATTGCTTTCCACCGCCTGGTGCAAGCTGTCGGCATCGATGTGGGTGTAGATTTCGGTGGTCGCGATGCTTGAATGACCGAGGATTTCCTGCAAGGCCCGGATATCGACTTTGCCGTATTTGTACATCAGGGTGGCCGCCGTATGGCGCAGTTTATGTGTGGAGTACCGCTGCGGATCCAATCCGGATGCGGAGATGAAATTCTTGACCAGGAGCTGGACCATTTTGGTGCTGATCCGGCGCCGGTTTCGGCTGACAAACAGAGCATCCGGGTCGCTGTGTTGTTTGTCAGGACGGACTTTGAGGTAGTCATCCAGGGCATCGAGGCAGGCTGCATTGAGATAGATGGTCCGCTCTTTGCCGCCTTTGCCCAGGACGCGCAGGGTGTCACCCCGGATATCGGACCGGTCGATGTTGCACAGTTCAGACAGTCGCATGCCGCAGTTGAGAAACAAGGTCAGGATGCAATAATCCCGTGCCGACCAGGTGTGATTGGATTCGGCTGCTGTCTCGAGGAGTTTTTCACTTTCCTCAAGTGACAAATGGCGCGGCAGGCGACGCAGCAGGCGTGGTGATTCCAGCTCGAGCGCGATGTTTTCATCGAGGATCCGGGCTTTGTTTTTCAGGTACCCGAAAAATGTGCGGATCGACGCCACCCGCCGGGCCCGGATGGCGGGTCCGTTTTTACGTTCAACCGAGAGGAATGTGATGAAGGCATACAGATCGGCCAGGCTGATCGAACGGATCAGGCCTTCGTCAACTGGGGCCAGTGAAATGTCATCAAAGGGCAGTTCAGCCGGACAAAGACGGCGGCGCCGGACCATGAAACGAAAGAAGAGGACTAAGTCGTACCGGTATTCCTTGATGGTCAAAGGAGACCGTTCCTTGATCGATTGGAAATAGCCGAGGAACTGGTCGAGCCAGACAAAACTTTCCTGGGGTCTCGGTTCGGGCTGTTTTTTTGTCTTTTTGCCAGCTGGTTTGGCAGGTATTGGCTGGTCTGTCATGGAGTCAGTCCTTCCAGATGGATTGGTTTCATTTTCCCTTAAAGCGGTGTCGCTTGTCAAAGGCGACGTGCTATGGTAAAATTCACGCGATAAAGACAAATGTCCGCGATGGATGGACATATGCGCACAAGGAGAAGCATCATGGAAAAGAAATTGAAAGTAGGCGTGATCGGCGGCACCGGGTATGTTGGCCAGCGCTTTTTGACTTTGCTCGACCAGCATCCCTGGTTCGAAACAGTGGCGATCGCCGCTTCACCCCGTTCGGCCGGCAAAACCTACGCTGAGGCAGTGGACGGCCGCTGGAAGATCGAACGTGACCTTCCTGCTGCGATGGCTGGGATCACGGTCCAGAGCACAGACGCGATGGCTGAGTTCTGTGAACAAGTTGATTTTGTCTTCTGTGCCGTCGATATGAAAAAAGACGAAATCCGGGCCCTGGAAGAACAGATTGCCCGCTTTGAGACACCCGTTGTGTCCAACAATTCCGCCCATCGCTGGACACCGGATGTCCCTGTGATCATCCCTGAGATCAATCCGGAACACGCCCAGCTGATCGAAGCCCAGCGCCGCCGCCTCGGCACCAGTCGCGGCTTCATCACCGCCAAGCCCAACTGCTCGATCCAGAGCTATGTTCCTGCCTTGGCTGCTCTCCGGGAGTTTGGTCCTGAGCAGGTTTTTGTCAGCACCTACCAGGCCATTTCCGGCGCTGGTAAGACTTTCCAGGATTGGCCGGAAATGGTCAACAACCTGATCCCCTACATTGGGGGTGAAGAAGAGAAGAGCGAACAGGAACCGCTGAAGATCTGGGGTACGATGCAGGAAGGCCAGATTATCAAAGCCCAAAGCCCGGTCATCTCGGCCCAGTGCTACCGCGTAGCCGTCCAGGAAGGCCACACCGCCTCCGTTGCCGTCAAGTTTAAAAACAAGCCCAGCCAGGAAGAGATCCTCGCCCGCTGGGCCAGCTATGAAGGTATCCCGCAACAGGCCAAGCTACCCTCGGCCCCGACGCCGTTCCTGACCTATTTTGCCGAAGACAACCGGCCCCAGCCTGTGCTTGACCGCGAGGTCGGCAACGGCATGGGAATCGCAATTGGCCGCCTGCGCGAGGACCCGCTGTTCGACTACAAATTCGCCTGCCTCTCTCATAATACGATCCGTGGAGCTGCCGGTGGTGCTGTCTTGACCGCGGAACTGCTCGCCCATCTGGGCTATATCAGCAAAAAGTAACACAGGCATGGACCGGATGCCCAGTTCTGCGCTACAATTGGCTTCATGAAGGTATCCGGGAGGACAGCATGATCACCATCAAAGACATCGCCGAGCGTGCCGGCGTATCCTATGCCACTGTGTCCAGAGCCTTGAACAACCGCTCCGATGTCAGCAGCGAGACGCGAAAGCTGATCATGGAGCTGGCTGCAGAGATGGGCTACCAGCCCAATGCCATTGCCCGCAGCCTGGTCAAACGCAAATCAATGAACATCGCCCTGATTGTGCCGGACGTCTCGAATCCGTTTTTTGCCGACATCACCATGGCAGTCAATTCCGCAGCGGAAAATGCCGGCTACACCACCATGGTCTGCAATACCGGCTGGGACCAGCAGAAAGAGCAGGAGAAGCTGCGGATCATGGTTGAGCAGAGGGTCGATGGCATCATTCTCAAGCCAACCGGTTTTTTCAAGCCGGAGACGCTTGAAGCTTATAATGTTCCGATCGTGGTCTTCTGGCATGCCGGGGATGATGACCTGTCCTACATCGAGGTCGACCATGAGGCCGGCAGCCGGATGGCCGTCCAGCACCTGGTGGACCGGGGTTATAAGCGCATCGCCTACATCGGTGGCCAGGAGACCTCGCCATCGAACCAGATCCGATTGTTGGCCTATCAGCAGACCCTGCAGGAAAATGGCCTGGTGGTCGATCCGAAATTGATCAGCTTTGGAGGATTCCGTCTCGAGAGCGGCTATGAGCGTTTTGGCAAGATGATGCAGCTGCCCAAACCACCCGATGCGGTTTTCTGCAGCAACGACATCATCGCCCTCGGCGTACTCCAGTATACCCGTGAACACAACATCCGCGTGCCACAGGATTTCGGCATCATCGGCTTTGATGACATCAATTATGCGTCACTGCCCCAGATTGAACTCAGCACCGTCTCCCAGCCGCGTGACAAACTCGGGGAAGAAGCGCTGCAGGCCCTGATCCGGGAGATGGAAGCGTTCCCTGACCGGACCCGCCAGCGTGTCCTGATCGCCCCGGAGCTGAAAATCCGTTCCACCACCTGATGCTTGACTTAGTCCGGATGCCTGTGCTAGATTAGTGCAAACGAACCTTTACAACCACACACCTCACGTCGAAGAGGACCAGTAGACCAGCGAATGGATTTCAGAGAGCTGCCGCCAGGTGCAAGGCAGTATCCGGACGGGGTTGAACTCACCTCTGAGTGTACGCACTGAACCTCTGGCGACAGGGCAGTAGGACGCGTCGGGTTCTCCCGTTATCGAGACAGGGTATCGGCCTTACATCATGGGCCTGCACCCGCAGAGTGCACCGCTGGACGCGGTGAAGCGCAGTGGTACCGCGAAAGTCTTTTAACAGTCTTTCGTCTCGCAAACAGAGACGAAAGACTTTTTTATTGCACCAAACACGGTGCCAAACGATGAAAGGAGCTCAACCTACATGAAAAACGTCCAGAAATACCAGCCGTTCCAGCCGATCAACCTGCCGGACCGCCAATGGCCCAGTCGCACCCTGACCAAGGCCCCACTCTGGTGCAGTGTTGATTTGCGCGACGGCAACCAGGCGTTGGAAATCCCGATGAACCTCGAGCAGAAGCTGAAATTTTTCCAGCATCTGGTGGACTTGGGTTTCAAGACCATTGAAATCGGCTTTCCGGCAGCATCGGATACGGAATTTGAATTCACCCGCCATCTGATCGACAACAAGCTGATCCCTGCCGATGTCACGATCCAGGTGCTCACGCAGTCGCGCCAGCACATCATCGAACGGACGTATGAAGCCTTGCGCGGGGTAGGGAAGGCCGTTGTCCATCTCTATAATTCCACCTCGACCTTACAGCGCGAAGTCGTTTTCCGCATGGACCAGTCCCAGTGCAAGGAGCTGGCCGTCTTTGGCGCCAAACTGGTCAGGGAATTTGCCGAGAAAGACACCTTTGGCAGCGAATTCACGTTCGAGTATTCACCGGAAAGTTTCACCGGCACGGAATTGGATTTTGCGGTCGAGATCTGCGATGCAGTCTGTGATGTCTGGCAGCCTACACCAGAACACCGCACCATCATTAACTTGCCGGCTACCGTAGAGATGTCGACCCCGAATATCTATGCTGACCAGGTCGAGTATTTCTGCCGCCATACCCGCTATCGTGATTGCATCTGGGTCAGCCTGCACACCCACAACGACCGTGGCACGGCTGTGGCAGCCACGGAACTGGCTTTGCTGGCTGGTGCGGACCGCGTCGAGGGGACCTTGTTTGGCAATGGCGAGCGGACCGGCAACAGCGATATCCTGACGCTGGGCATGAATCTGTTTTCCCAAGGCATCGATCCTGAACTCGATTTTTCCAATATCAACGAGATCATAGAGATCTACGAAGACAGCACCCGGATGTCGGTGCCGCAGCGCCATCCCTATGCCGGCAAACTGGTCTACACGGCTTTCTCCGGCTCACACCAGGATGCGATCAACAAAGGCATGGCGGTGATGAAAAAAGGGAAGAAGTACTGGTCGGTTCCCTACCTGCCGATCGATCCGCTCGATGTCGGCCGCTCCTACGATCCGATCATCCGGATCAACAGCCAGTCCGGCAAAGGTGGTGTCGCCTACATCCTGGAGCAGCATTTCGGTTACCAGCTGCCCAAGCCCGTCCAGCAGGCTTTCTCAACCATCGTCACGCGTGTGTCTGACCAGCGGCAGTCTGACCTGACGCCCGGCGATCTGCATGACCTGTTCCTGGAAACCTATGTCAACCGCAAACAACCGCTCGACCTGGTCAGCTACCGCGAAGAAATGCTTGATGACAAGACAGTCCAGATGAGCGCCCAGATCCTGGTCAAAGGTCAGGAAATCGCCATCAGTGGCTCCGGTAACGGTCTGCTCGACGCGTTCTGCCAGGCACTGCAGTCCCATCTCAATGGTCAGTTCGAGATCACGGACTATCATGAGCATGCTCTGGAGCGTGGCACTGGCTCTGAAGCCATCACCTATGTGATCATTCAGAACGGCGGCAACAAAACCTACATCGGTGCTGGCATTTCATCCAGTGTCAGCCGGTCGTCGCTCCGGGCTATTTTGTCGGCTGTCAACCAGATTCCTGGAATCGTTTCCTGATGCAGCGTGCGATCATCCGGCCAGCCAAGCCTGCTGACTATCCGGCGATTAGACGTATCCTGGGCTACTATATTGAACATACGACCGCCAGCTGGCGCTACGAAGTTCCCGGACCCAGCTGGATCGAACAATTCGACCAGAGTCACCAAACACCGGAACGGCCGGTTTTTGTTGCCGAAGTTTCTGGTTTGATCGTCGGCTACAGCTGCTTGTCTGATTTCAGAACCTATGAAGGCTATTGGCCCTGTGCGGAAAACAGCGTTTATGTGCTGCCAGACTATCTGGGCCAGCAGATCGGCCGGGCGTTGATGACAGCGTTGCTGGACGCAGCAGCGAAAACTCGGCTGAAAAAAATCATCTCAGCGATCGATGGTGACAATCTGTCCAGTGTCCGGTTTCACGAACAGTTTGGTTTCAAAACCTGCGGTGAGCTCAAGGACATTGGATTCAAAAATGATCATTGGCTGAGCCTGATCCTGATGGAACTCGATCTGGCAGAATATCTCAACGCACAACAGGTTCAATCACCAGTCCATGAGTGTTGATGGCTGATTCCTGGACTTTGGTAAAATTGAATCCTTGGGAGGAGGCTCATGACCGGCTCTAGCTGGAAATGGCCTTCTTTTTATTTTCACCCCATTCAACTAGACAAAATTATTATTTTGTCTAGTTGGTAAGAACAAGAAGAAAAGCGGCACTCCAGGTCTTCCTGGCTAAACCGCCTCCTCCGCCAGCTAATCAGACAAAATCAAGGGTCACGGGGTTGCTGAAGTGCCAAGATTGATGACATCACCCAGATGTTTGACACCGATGATGCGGTACCATTCGGAAAGATCCTGGATCGGATTGTAGATATTCAGCAAAAGGATCGCCAGCAAAAGACCAAACAGGATCAACAGGACACGGCGCAGAAAACGCTGCTGGCGTTCTGACTGGCGTTTACGGTTGATCTTGGCGACGGTGGTGTAGCCTTTGAGACGATAGACGCGTTCCTGGCCGACGCGACGGATGGCCTTGACTGCTTGCTTGCTATCCCGCTGAACATCGAGCTTGATCTGGCGCAGCCAATAAGGTCCATGTTTTTTAACATAGGCCAATCCTTGCTGTACGTGATCCTGGACGATCTTCCTGATCGCGAGTATGCGGCCGAGGCCTTGCGGCTGTGCCGGCCGGACGGGATGTTCAGGTTTGGTTTCCAAGCTTTTCAAATGCAAGTCCATCCTTCACGAGCGAATAACACAGCTATTATAGCGTAAAAAGCGGACTGCAACAAAACGAACATAAGTTTGACAATCGCATGTCAGTTTGTTACGATTGGGTTGAACAAGTGGTTGTTTTGGGAGGCCTGACATGACGACTTATCCATTTACCCGTTCCAATGTCGATGACACGGTCAACCGGGTCTATGAATACATCGTCGATTACATCCGTGACAAAGGATACCCACCTGCCGTGCGCGACATCTGTGCGGGTGTCGGGATCCGCTCGACATCAACCATCCACAGCCACTTACAGCGTTTGCAAAATCAAGGCAAGATCGTTTATTCCTCTGGCAAGCGCCGGGCGATCACGATTCCTGAGCAGGAATCCAATCGAGTGGTCTCTCTGCCCCTGGTTGGTGAAGTCACAGCAGGCATGCCGATCTTTGCCCAGGAAAACATCGAGCGATTCTTCCCATTTCCGGCGGATTTCCTGCCCGATGACCGCGATATCTTCGTTCTCAAAGTCAAAGGTGACAGCATGGTCGGTGCAGCCATCCTCGATGGTGATTATGTCCTCGTCAGAAAGCAATCGAATGCCCGGACGGGAGATATCATTGTCGCCCTGGTCGGCGACGAAGCGACTGTTAAAAAGCTGGCCAATGTCGATGGCCAGATCGTTCTCCAGCCACAAAATCCAGCCTATCCTCTGATTCCTTTCGACAAGCCAGACTGCCAGATCCTGGGCAAGGTCTGCGGCCTGTACCGTGACCACGGCTGAGCATCTACTGGAGCTGGAAGGGTTTCGCAGAATCTTCCCCGCGCTGTGGGTCGTTGAAAATGTATGAAAAATCTTCCTGCGGATCGATCATGCAGATAGCCGATTTAAAGACAAGGCGTTGGTGACCATTGGTCCGTAAAATGATGCTATGATGATCGAAACCAATGATCTGGCCGTATTTGATGCTTTGGTCGACAAAATGAATGGCTACTGGCACGCGTTCACGCCGGCATTGATTGAGAAAAGCATCCTGGAGTTTCAGTTCGAAGCCATGTCTTTCGTGGTTAAACCGAGTCGTAGTTGAAGCATTTGAATTCATGGTGCACCCTCCATTTTTATTAAGAAGAGCGTACTATACTATTCATCTGATGAACATGAACTGATTCAGAAATTATTCAACTATCCAGTTATTTTATTTAGAAGATTGGCTGCTGTTTGATCGAATCAATAATGATCCTTGCTGCTTGTTCAGGACTTAGATCCTGAAGCCAATAGACATTCTCCAGGTTGCGAAACCAGGTGAGTTGGCGTTTGGCGTAGCGCCGGGTGGCCTGAGCAATGTCAGAGATGGCTTCCTGGATCGTTTTCTGACCCATTAAATAGGCGATGATCTCTTTGTAGCCAATTGCTTGCCAGGCGGTTGACACTTGTGTGCCAGTGGTTGCATCGAGCAGCCGTCTGACTTCATCCACCAGGCCCATGTCGACCATGCTCTGGACACGCTGGTTGATTTTGTCATACAAGACTTCCCGGCGGTGCGTCAGGCAATAGACTATAAAATTAAAATCCGGACCTTTGATGCGGGATTCTGCCAGATGTTCTGTTTTGGGTCTTCCTGTCTGGTAGAAGATTTCCAGAGCCCTGATGATCCGCTTCTGATCCTGAGGTTTGATGGCCTGTGCTGCAGCAGGATCGACTTGGCTTAATTCCAGGTACAGGGTTTCGAGCCCCTCTTCCCTCGCCCGCTGGTTCAATGACTCGCGCAGATGCAGGTCAACCGGCATGTCGACATAGTCGATGCCTTGGGTGAGTGCACTGATGTACTGGCCGGTCCCGCCGCAGACAATCGCGAGTTTACCGCGGGACTGGATGTCCTGGATCGCTGCTGTTGCCAATGCTTTGAATTTCGCGACACTGAAGGTGTCACCAGGTTCGCAACAATCAATCAGGTGATGGCGAACCAAAGCTTGTTCCTCCGGTGTGACTTTGGCTGTTCCGATGTCCATACCACGGTACAATTGCATCGAATCTGCAGACACGATTTCCCCATGAAGCTCAAGGGCAACCTGAATGGCGGTGCTCGATTTGCCTGATGCTGTGGGACCACAAATGACCAGCACAGGGGGAGATTCGCGCTCAATCATCTCAGACGATCCTTTTGAATTGCTTTTCCAGCTCATAACGGCTGATCCGGATGATGACCGGACGGCCGTGAGGACAATGATACGGGTCCTCCAGTTCAACCAGATCGGACAGCAGCTGTTCCATCTCACGGACATCCAGTTTGTCATGTGCTTTGATCGCTGCCTTGCAAGCCATGGAATAATACAACTCATCGATTTGTTCTTCTGAGTTTAATTTATCTGACATCAGCGTATCGAGAAGCACACGCATCGCAGCCTGTGGCTTGAGGGCAAAACGGCCACTGTCAGGCAGGCTGCGCAGGAGAATGGACTGGCTGCCAAAAGCTTCGAATTCAAAGCCCAGCTGCAGGAGGTTTTCCTGTTCGGCCAGGAGAACCGCCTGCTCCCTGGCTGATACTTCGATGGTTTGGGGGATCAATAATGGCTGAACGGCTGACGGACCCCGGGACCGGTGGCGTGCCACCAGCTGCTCAAACAAAATCCGTTCATGAGCAGCATGCTGGTCCAGAAGCAACAGATCCTGTTCATGTTCCAGAACCAGATAGGTTGTAAACAACTGGCCGATCAGGCGCGCCGAATGCAGGCTGGAGATCGACTTGGGCTGGAGTGCAGTCGAGGGTACCGGCTGGCTCTGTACCCTATTCTGTTCTGCTCTTTCCTGCTTGATTTCAGCCGCAGCCTGATCCGGCAGGCCTGTCCTGTCCGGTGCATCCTGAACCATGACACCAGAGGGATCCGGTTCGGCCGCAGCGAGCTCTGGCGCATAGAATGCAGTGGCCGCGGTAGGTTCATTAACCAGCTGGGGCATGGTCATCTGGACAGCGCCTGAAACAGATGCGTGGGCAGCGCCTGAAACAGGTGCGAGGGCAGCGCCTGAAAAGGGTGTGCTTTCGATTATGGCACCACCCGACTGCAGGGCATTCTGGATGCCATGGTAGACGGCCCGGAAGACTGTTTGTTCATCCCAGAAACGGACTTCCATTTTCTGGGGGTGGACATTGACATCGACCAGCGGCGTGGGCAGATCGATTTTCAGGACCGCGAGGGGATGCTTGCGCTTCATCAGGTGTGTCGCATAGGCTTCATCGATGGCGGCACTGACTGCGCGAGATTTAACCAACCGGCCGTTGACATAGATGCACTGTTGGTTTCTGCTGTTACGGGCCGCTTCAGGGGTGCCAATATACCCTGAAACCTGAACCGGAGCCATCGTGTAATCCAGTTGATGGATCGAACTGGACGCTTCTTTACCAAAAACAGCAAAGATGGCACTGCGCAGGTCATTGTTGCCCGGCGTATGGAGCAATTCATTGCCTTGGCTCACGAGCCGAAATGATACATCTGGCCGGGCCAGGGCGATCCGTTCCAGGACATCAGCCACTGCTGCTGCTTCTGAGCTGTCTTTTTTCAAAAATTTGAACCGGGCCGGGGTGTTGAAAAAGAGATTTTCGATGACCAGGGTCGTTCCTTCCGGACAACCTGTCGGTCGAAGAGTGACCAACTCCCCTGCCGTGATTTCGACCGCCGTTCCACTGGCCTGACCGATGGGACGAGTTTCAAGCCGGACTTTGGCCACTGCCGCGATGCTGGCCAGCGCTTCGCCACGAAAACCCATGGTGGAAAGTTGCTCCAGGTCATCGATCGAGCGGATTTTACTTGTGGCATGACGGCCAAAAGCCAGCTGTGCATCGGTTTCATCCATACCGCAGCCATTGTCCGTCACCCGGATGGAGCTGATTCCACCCTGGCGAATCTCGACATGGATCACCGAAGCGCCAGCGTCGAGGGCATTCTCGACCAGCTCCTTGACCACGGAGGCAGGCCGTTCGACGACTTCACCGGCCGCTATGCTGTTGGCAGTCTGGGAATCCAGGACCGTGATGACACTCATCGACTCTTCCCTCCACTGGCTTTGGCTTTCTGTTGCAAGTCATAGAGCGTATTCAAGGCATCCAGCGGGGTCATCTGGCTGATGTCGAGCTGGCGCAGCGCAGCGAGCAGCTCACCGGCGCCCTGGCCAGCCATCGCTGAGGCAAACAAATCTATCTGGCCATCCATAGGCTTGGCATAGCGCCGGACTTTGCCTTTCATTCTGGCGTCGTTCTCAGTTTCAAGCTGGACCAGCAAGTCCCTGGCCCGTCTGACCACGGAGTCAGGCACTCCGGCAATACGCGCAACCTCGATGCCATAGCTGTCATCCGATCCACCTTCACGGATCTGGTGCAGGAAAATGACCTCTCCTTCTGCATCGTCCACGGCCACATGGCAGTTGAAGACACCAGGCATGCTCTGGGCGAGGTCGGTCAGTTCGTGGTAATGTGTGGCAAACAGAGTCCGGCAGCCCAGAATCGCTGGATCCGAAATGTGTTCAATGACGGACCAGGCGATGGACAGACCATCGTAGGTGCTGGTCCCGCGGCCAATTTCATCGAGGATCAGCAAACTCCGCGCCGAGGCATGTTCCAGGATGGTCGCGACTTCACTCATTTCCACCATGAAGGTCGACTGGCCACCACCGAGGTCATCTGAGGCACCAACTCTCGTGAAGACGCGGTCGACCAGGCCGATCCGGGCCGACTGGGCCGGGACAAAACTGCCGATCTGGGCCAGAAGGACAATCTGTGCCACCTGGCGCATGTAGGTTGATTTGCCGGCCATGTTCGGTCCGGTCAAAATCATCAGGCGGCGGTCGTTCAGGTTCAGCACGGTATCATTGGGGACAAACTGGCTGTCACCAAGCATTTTTTCCACTACCGGATGGCGTCCCCCGCTGATCAGCAGCTGGTCGGACAGATCAACCTCGGGCCGGCAATACTGTTGGCGGTCTGCCAGCTCAGCCAGTCCGGCCAGACAATCGATGGCGGACAAGGTTTTCGCAGTCTGTTGCAGGCGCGGTAGGTGTTGCAAGACCTGGTCCCGGATTTCACAGAATAATTCATATTCCAATGCAATCGATTTTTGCTCCGCACCCAGTACTGTATCTTCCATTTCCTTGAGCTCGCTGGTGATGTAGCGCTCCCCGTTGGCCAGAGTTTGTTTGCGGATGTAGTCATCTGGTACCTGGCTCAGGTTGGATTTGGTTACATCCAGGTAAAAGCCGAACACTTTGTTGTAACCGACCTTGAGGCTGCGGATTCCCGTACGCTCACGCTCACGATTCTCCAGGTCGATGATCCATTGTTTGCCATCCCGGGCGGCTGCTCGCAACTGGTCCACCTGCTCGCGGAAGCCATCCTTGATCAGCTGGCCTTCCTTGAGGCTCAAGGGGGGCTCATCTTGGATGGCTGCTGTCAGCAAAACTTCGATATCAGCCAGGGGATCGAGCTTTTCTGCCCAGGAACGGATCGACAGGCTGTCGAGTTCCGAAAGACTCGTCACCAATCCAGGCAGTTTGGCCAAGGACCGGCGCAAGGCAACCAGATCGCGGGCATGGGCTGTTTTGAGCGCCAGTTTGCTGCACAGACGTTCCAAGTCGTGCAGGCCATGCAATCGTTCCCGGATTTCCTGCCGCACCAGATAGGCAGCTTTGAAATCAGCGACCGCATTCTGGCGCGCCATGATATCGTGGAGACTCAAAAGAGGTTGTTCAACCCAGCGGCGCAACAGGCGTGACCCCATGCTGGTCATGGTCCGGTCAATCGCCCACAGGAGGCTACCTTTGCGTTGTTTGTCACGCAAGGTCTCAGTCAGTTCCAGGTTGCGCCGGGCATTGGCATCCAGAGTCATGAAATCGGCAGTCTGATAGGGCTCGATCCGGGCAATGTGGTCAGGAGCCTGGTGCTGGGTTTCCTTGAGGTAATGGATCAGGACAGCGGATGCCCTGGCCCAGAGCGCATGGTCATCCGCCTGGGGCAGGATGTCCCGCATGAATTCTGGCAGGAACTCATGATCCGGACGACAGGACAACGTGACATTCGTACGAACGATGGATTGAAATTTGGTCACTGTTTCCGAAAATAGACTGTTGTGGACGATTTCAGCCGGATTCAACCGTGCCAGTTCATCGGCCAGTTTGGCAGTGGTTTGGCCGACGACCAGCTGGGTAGTTTCAAACAGTCCTGTTGATAAGTCACAGGCTGCCAGGCCGTAATACTGGTTGAGCTGGTAGACAGCAACGATGTAATTGTTGCGCTTTTCATCCAGCGCGGATGGCTCGAGAACGGTTCCGGGTGTGATTACCCGGACAACCTCCCGGCGTACGATCCCTTTGGCCAGGGCAGGATCTTCCACTTGTTCGCAGATCGCTACTTTATAACCTCGGCTGACCAGTCGGTTGATGTAGTTTTCTGCTGCATGGTAAGGTACGCCACACATCGGAGCTCGCTCGCTCTGGCCACAATCCCGGCCGGTCAAGGCCAGCTCCAGTTCACGGGCAGCTGTCACGGCATCATCAAAGAACAGCTCATAAAAATCGCCCAGACGAAAAAACAGCAAGCAGTCCGGCCAGGTGTGTTTCTGGTCGAGATACTGCTGCATCATCGGTGTGATGCGTGCCAGATCAATGTCAGCGTAGGTCAATCCCACGGCAATAAACACTCCCATTGTCCTTCGAGGGAGAAGGTCTTGGCCCGTGTGATCCGTACCTGGCCAATCTGGCCTTCCAGCCGGGCAGGATCAACCGAGCCATCTGGATGGCAGAGTCCAGCCGGAAAGGGATAGTCGTCCGGCAACCGGAAATTGACCAGGCGATTGTGGGCAGTGCGGCCACTGAAGACCAATGGATCATTTTCACTGCGCCCCTCGATCAGGATCTCCTGGAGTTCACCTTCCACAGACTGATTGCTGGCCAGGCTGTGTTCATTCTGCAGCGCAGTCAAGCGGGAGAACCGGTCGCGCAGGGTCTTGTCATCGATCTGGTCCGGATATTCTGCAGCCGGAGTGCCCGTTCGCCGGCTGTACTGGAATGTAAAAGCGGCATCAAATCGGACCTGTTCCATGGTTTTAAGCGTCTGGACGAAGTCCTCTTCTGTTTCGCCAGGAAATCCGACGATCAAGTCGGTCGAAATCGTCAGTCCTGGACGCAGGGAACGGGCTTTCTGGGCGATCGCTACAAAATCAGCTTGTGTGTAGTGACGGTTCATGGCACGCAGGATCCGGTCACTGCCTGATTGCAGGGGCAGGTGGATGTGTGGTTCGATCGCCGGATGGCAGGCGATCGTATCCAGCAGCTTGGGTGATAAATCTTTTGGGTGCGAAGTCATGAAGCGGATCCGGTAAATACCCGGGATCTGGGCGGCTAGCGCCAGCAGATCCGAAAAATCGGGCTGTCCGGGATCCATTTTTTGCAGGTCAGTTCCATAGGAATTGACATTCTGGCCCAGGAGCATGATTTCCTTGTAGCCTTTCGCCACCAGATCCCTGACTTCCGAGAGGATGTCTGCCATCTGCCGGCTGCGTTCCCTGCCTCGTGTGTAGGGGACAATGCAATAGGTACAGAAATTGTTGCAGCCGTGCATGATCGTGACCAGTGCCCGGTGTTTTCTGGCCCGGTGGATGGGAAGGCCCTCAACCAGGGTGTCATCTTCACCAACCTCATACACGCGGCGCGTGTCCGTCAGGCGATGATACAACAGTTCAGGCAGGCGATAGATGTCCTGGGGTCCGAAAACGAGATCGACGAAAGGATAGCTTTGCCGGATCTTGGCCACAGCCTCCCCTTGCGTCATCAGGCACCCCGCCAGACCAATGATCAAGTCCGGTCGATCGCGCCGGATGTTCTTGACGATACCCAGATGGCCAAAAAAGCGGTCATCGGCATTTTCGCGCACACTGCATGTGTTCAGCAGGATCAGGTCAGCTTCCCGCGGTGTGGCAACCGCCAGGTAACCCATTTCATCCAGGAGGCCCGCCATGCGTTCACTGTCATTTTCATTCTGCTGGCAGCCAAAGGTGATGATGTGATATCCCAAGGGCCGGTTCAGGAACTGAGCCCGTTCCTGGCAGGCCTTTTGCACCCAGTGGCTATACTGCGCTTGCTGTTTCAATTCATGTTCAGTGATGGTTCGGATCGACAATGCTATGTACCTCTTCAAGCCAAATCGGCGATGGTCAGGACCAGTTCACGGGAATCCGGCCAGCCCAGGCAAGGATCGGTGATGGA
Source organism: uncultured Mageeibacillus sp. (assembly GCA_964528645.1). GTDB lineage: Bacteria > Bacillota > Clostridia > Saccharofermentanales > UBA5734 > UBA5734. The sequence continues at coordinate 17,459 of CAZGSR010000006.1, forward strand.
CTTGCCGAACACGCCGCCACCGATGGACTGGCTGCCTTCTTCGAGGTAGCTTTCGATCATCAGCCCTTTGACCAGGCTTCTGATTTCTGGTGACAGGCGTCTGCTGTGCAGCACTTCCTTGGCGATGCGGGGCTGTTCTTTGAAACGTTTGTTGGAATTGGAGTGATTGGTGTCAATCAGGCAGGCCGGGTTTGCCAGTTCGCGCTGGCCGTACATTTTCGCCAGCATCTGGAGGTCTTCGTAATGGTAATTGGGGATCGATCGGCCGGAATGGTCGACGGCGCCCCGCAGGATGGCATGGGCCAGGGGATTGCCACTGGTGCGGACCTGAAAGCCCTGGTAGGCAAAGACATGCCCGTGCTGGGCAGCGTAAATTCCATTGAGCATGACGCTCAAGTCCCCACTGGTCGGATTTTTCATGCCGGCAGGCATATCAATGCCACTGACCGTCAGGCGGTGCTGTTGGTTTTCGACGGACCGGGCACCGATGGCTACATATGACAAAAGGTCAGACAGGTAGGTGTGGTTCTCCGGGTAGAGCATTTCGTCCGCCGCGGACAGGCCAGTCAGCTCGATCGCGTGCAAATGCAGGCGGCGCAGGGCAATCAGGCCCCCTACCATGTCCGGTTCACGTTCTGGATCAGGCTGGTGGGAAATGCCCTTATACCCCTCACCCGTTGTGCGAGGTTTGTTGGTGTAGATGCGCGGCACGAGGACGAGCCGGTCGGCAACCTCCTCTTGCAGCAATGACAGGCGGTGGCAGTATTCCAGAACCGGTTCTTCGGAATCTGCCGAGCAGGGGCCGATGATTAAAAGGAATTTGTCCGACTGGCCAGTCAGGATGTCCAGGATCTCCTGGTCACGCCTTGCTTTGATCGCCAACACTTTCTCTGTGGCTGGGAATTGGCGGATGATTTCTTCGGAACTTGGGATGCGGGTGATGTATTCAAAACCCATGGGTACTTCTCCTGTTCTCTTCATATTGGTTTCACAGCGGCAACATCGGGGATGAAATCAAAGACAAGATTCCCAAGATCTTCCCGCTGGATCATCTTGTTCAATTCTTTCGGATTTGTATAGGATAAGATCAGGATATCAGCTTCGCTGTCATCCTGATCTGGACTTTTGATCTTCAGGAATATCAGTCGTGAATGACTCAGAGACGCATATCCGCGGCGGATCTTCTCTCGCACCAGGGACAAAAGTCTGGAGCTACCTCCTGACAGGGCCTTGAGGATTTCCCGGTCCGGGAGGGAATGGATCTGTTCCGCTGTCATGATCACGATCTTGTCAAGCTGATGACGGGAGCATTGCCAGAGGTCATGATCGGTTTCAAACCGGATGTAATCCTGAGTGAAGAAAAGATTGACAGGTGTCGGGATCGGAAATGGCAATCCACCCAAATGACGGACCCTGCTGGCACTGGTTGCGCCCAGTTCGTGGCTTCTTAAGATCATGCGGTGATTGTCCTGATGGCGGCGGAAATTGATGGCAAATAAGGCAATCCCGCTGCCAATGACAAGAATAGCCGCCTCGGCTGGTGTCAACGAACCTGTCATAGCCAGTAGCAGACTGCTGATGATCAAAACCAGGATCAAGCCCGTCACACCGGTGCTCCTTTCTCATCTTTTGGATCAAACGATTGTATCATAACTTTCCAGTTGCTCCCAGAACTTCTGTGACTGATTTGAACAGAGTCCAAGGTTCCTGATTGGGGGGTGGCAGCTGAAAGATCAGCCGCTGCTGGGTCAGAGGATGCAGCAGCGAAACTTGAGCGGCTTGCAGCGCGATCTGCCCTGGCTTGCCTTCAAGGAACTGGCTTGCGTATTTGACATCATTGATGATGGGACACCCGAGATGGGATAGCTGGACACGGATCTGATGATGTCGTCCGGTCATCAGTTCGACGGTCAGCCAGGCTAGATCTTGCCCTTTCCAGGTGATTCGGTCTGCAATCCAGAAAAACAGGCGGGCAGTTTTTTTATCTTTGACTGAATCCTGGGCGACTGCGACCCGGCTGATATTTTGACCTGGCAGTTTGACCAGATCGTTGACCAGTTGGCCGCTAGGCTGCTGAGGAGCGGGGCTGACGAGTGCCCGGTAGGTTTTCCGGAATTCACCCCGGGCCATCTGGCGCGTCAAAGCGGTCTGGGCTGCGGCCGTTTTGGCCAGGACAACAAGACCTGAGACCGGTCTGTCCAGGCGGTGAACCAGGTAAAGGGTGTCACCGAGCCGGCTTCCCTGGAGCTGGTCCAGTAGATTTTCCGAGCCGGACTTGTCAGGCTGCACGGCCAGGCCAGCTGGCTTGGCAACGACCAACATGGTTTCGTCCTCATAAACCACAGGCACAGGCAACTGGGCCGGTGATGAGTGGTTTCGTCTGCCTGTGGGTCGCGGCTGATCCCAGAAACTGGCATCAAAAGAAATTGAACCTGGCATCATTCGATCCTTCAGGCGAGCAAATACCGCTGCAAGGCCCGGCGTTTTGCCTGGGCTCCGGGCAACAGCTGTTCCAGCTGGCGATGAAAACACGGGCTGTGGTCAAAATGGATCAGATGGCATAACTCATGGATGACAATGTACTCGAGCAAATCATCCGGCAAAAGTCCTGCACAGAGATTGATGGATATGACGCCGCTTTTGCTGCAGCTCCCCCAGCGTCTTTTCTGGCGCCGGATGACCAGTTGTGCGGGTGCCAGCCGGGGGAAGCGCTGGATGACATTGACAGCCTTTTGCCTGGTCTGGCGGCGTAAGGCAGCGATCTGATCTGGGTTCAAAGGAACCTGGACCGGAATCAGGTGGCTGTTTTCATTCATTTTGCGTCGGATCCAGGGTTCCTTTTCCTGGACGAAGCGCTGGATGTCGGCCAGCGGCATTTTTAAACCACAACGCACTTCCAGCTGGTTGTCTGGGTGAAGCACCAGGGCCATGGTCTTGCGTTTGCTGCGGATGACTGTATAGGGAATGGTGGCATCAGGCATTAGGTCAGATTTGGCCATAACCCTGGTCGAGACATCTCTGGGCACGTTCGGCGGCTTTGCCCCCCAGTTTGATTTGTTCAGCCAGAAAATCCGGGTGTTCAGCCAAAAACCGGACCATGTACTGGTGCGGATCCTGCATGAAACGATTGACCTGCTCCGTTTGGGCCTGTGATAACAATCCAGCCGAGGTGGCCTGTTCAAACAGATCCAGATCGATTTTTGCCAGTGCGGTTAACTCAACACCTGCCTGCTGCAGAATTTCCCGGCCCCCCTGGTCACGGTCGACCACGACCGCTGTGTCCGTGATTGATCCACCCAGACGAGCGATGGCAGGCAGCCAGGCTCTGGTATAACTGGATGCCTCGGTCACCAGGTCAGCGACATGCAGGAATGTCTGTCCCTTCAGGTCATTGTCAGTCAGTTCGCGCACGGACTGGAAATTCTGGTCGCTCCAGTAAGCTCTGCCATCCTTGAGAATGGCGACATGTGGTTTGCCTGTCCGTGCGGCCACCGCAACGGAAAAGAAGAAATCCCTTCTTTCACCACCGGACACAACATCAAAATCGAAGGTGGAAACGGCATCGACCAACTGGTCGATGACTGCCTTGAAAACAGGCTGTTGCTGGTAATGCTCCAGAATCACGGTGGCGAGCATGCCAGGCAATTCAAGAGGCGTCTGGACTGCCTGTTCGATCAGGGTCAGTAGCTGGTTGGCCTGGGCTTCACTGCCATACAGGAAATGTGTGTTGATATAATAGGGCCCCAGGGTGCCGGATGTATACCAGAATGGCTGGTCAGCCGGACTGACCCGGATGGCCATGGTATCGAACAAAGCTTTGACGATGGATTGATCTTGTTTCACGAAATAATTCCTCCCCAAAAGTCCTGATGCATTCAGGATATCATGACCAGGGTTGCAGCAGCCCCGTGTATTGGCTCAATTGATCCATCTTTTCAGACAGGGCGATCGACTCCATTTCAGTAATGACATCATGACAGGCTGTCGGTCTGATGAGATTGGCGGTTCCAACCTGGATCGCAGAGGCTCCGGCGAGCATGAATTCGATCGCATCTTCACCATTCATGATACCGCCCATGCCGATGATCGGGATCCGGACAGCCCGATAGACATCCCAGACCATCCGCAGGGCAACGGGTTTGACGGCGGGACCGGACAAGCCTCCTGTGTTGTTGCGCAAAACGGGGCGGCGTGTCTTGCGATCGATTGCCAGTCCCAGCAGCGTATTGATCAGGCTCACCGCATCCGCGCCAGCGGCTTCAGCAGCCATTGCCATGTCGGCGATGCTGGTGACATTGGGTGTCAGCTTGACCCAGAGCGGTTTGTGGGTCTTGGACCGGACCGCACGGACCACTTCTTCGATCATGGGCGCTGAACTGCCAAAAGCCATGCAACCTTTGCTGACATTGGGACAGGACAGGTTCAGTTCGATCCCGTCGACATCGGTGGCATCCAAATGTTCGGCCATGGTGACGTTTTCTTCCAGCGAATGGCCAGCAATATTGGCAATGATCGTGGTGCCAAGGCTTTTCATGAAAGGAAGTTCAGTGGCAATGAACGCCTGCAGGCCAGGATTTTGCAAACCGACACTGTTTAACAGGCCACCTGACGTCTCAGCCACCCGGGGTGGATCATTCCCCAGGCGAGGATTCAGGGTCAGGCCTTTGGAGCTGATCGCGCCCAGTTCAGACAAGTCGTTCCACTGCTGCATTTCCCGGCCGAAACCGAAAGTTCCAGAGGCAGCTATGACAGGGTTTTTCAGAGTCAAAGACCCGATTTGGATAGCCAGGTTCACCATACGACAGCCTCCGCCGGAAAGACAGGTCCTTCGACACAACAGCGCTGATGACTGATCTCCCCTGTTTCTTGTTCCTTGATTTTACAGACACAGACGAGACAGATGCCAATTCCACAGCCCATGCGTTCCTCGAGGGAGACCTGGCAGGGCAAACCAGCCTGAGCTGACCGTTCCGCCACCGCCTGCATCATGATTTTGGGGCCACAGGTCAGGACGACTGTTCCTTCCACTGGATCGAGATCCGCCAGGACTCTATCCAGCGCCATGGCTGCATGACCATCAACATCCATACCGCCTGTGTCCGAGGCAAAAACGGATTGGTTGGCAATGTGGCGGAATTCATCGATGAGGATGGCGTCTTGAGGGCTGCGATAACCGCAGACTGCTACCGTTTCGATGCCGGCTGCCCGGCAATGCTCCTGGACAAAATACAGCGGGAACACGCCTGTTCCGCCGCCGACCGTGATGACACGGCGGTAGCCAGCCAGATCAAAGCCATGACCCAGGGGACCCAGGACAGAAACAGTAAAACCAGATTTCAGCTCCTTAAGCTCCAGCGTTCCTTTCCCTTTGACCTGGATGCCGATCTGGAACGTGCCGGCAATCCGGTCGACTGACAGGATGCCAAAGGGCCGGCGCAGGAATTGCTGGCAGGATACATTGACAAACTGGCCTGGCAGCGCGGCTCGGCTGATAGCCTCCCCCTCTAACGTCAGGACGAAAAACTGGTCGTTCAGGGGCTTGTTTTCGAGGATGGTGCATGTCCATACAATCTGCTGCATTCCAGTATCCCCTATTTTTTCAACATGTCGTTTTGCATCGGCATTTCATTCAATGGCAATGTGTTTTCCCTGGTCGCAGCAACAATGTCGGCAAAGACCTGGATTTCATAAGGCTTGAGATCGGCAGGTGTCATTTCGCGCTCCAGGCATTCGACCACGGCCACCAGGGTATCCAGTGAGGTGATGGTCGCAATCCCATGCTCTATCGCGTGGCGGCGCAGGCGGAAGCCTTCCCGGTCATCATTGGAGTTTGAATTCTCCGTATTGATCAGCATCTTGACGATTCCCTGGTCGATCATGTCGACGGTGGACGGATGGCCTTCTTCTACCCGGCGTGAGATGCTGCAGGGAATGCCATACTTGTTGAGGTAATTGGCTGTGCCACCGGTACCGTAGAGCTCGAAGCCCAGGTTGTTGAGACGGCTGGCCAGCAGAACAAGATCTGGTTTGTCGCTGTCCCTGACTGTCATCAGAATGCCGGCACCTTTGGGCGGGAATTTGAAATTGGACGCGAGGATCGCCTTGTACATGGCTTCACTGTACGTTGTAGACAGACCAAGGACCTCACCGGTGCTCTTCATCTCCGGACCGAGGCTGGTGTCGACATCGTGCAGTTTTTCAAAAGAGAAAACCGGTGCTTTGATGGCATAGACCGCTGGGTAGCGGGCGAAAAGGCCCGTGCCGTATTCAAAGTCCTTCAAGCGCGCACCCATCATGACACGAGTCGCCAGATCGACAATCGGGATGCCGGTGACCTTGCTGATGTAAGGCACGGTCCGTGACGAACGCGGATTGACTTCGATCACATAGACGTCGTCGTTATACAGGATGAACTGGATGTTGATCAACCCGATGACTTTGAGGGCCCGGGCCAATTTTCTCGTATGGTCGATCAGAATGTCGCGGATTCGCTCCGAAATGTAGGCCGGGAAGATCGAAATCGAGTCTCCTGAGTGGACACCAGCGCGTTCGAGGTGCTCCATGATCCCTGGAATCAGAATGTCTTCGCCATCAGAAACCGCATCGACTTCGAGCTCGACACCCATCAGGTACTTGTCGACCAGGATCGGGTTTTCCTGTTCGACAAGATTGATAATCCGCATGTATTCGATCATGTCCGTATCATTGTGGACAATGGCCATTCCCTGGCCGCCCAGGACATAGGAGGGCCGGACGAGAACGGGATAGCCGAGGCTGGCAGCTGCTGCAAGTGCCTCATCGGCAGTGCGGACCGTCGTGCCACTCGGCCGCTTGATCTCGCACTCCTCAAGGATGGCATCAAAGCGCTGGCGGTCTTCCGCTGCATCGACTCCATCCGCTGAGGTGCCGAAAATGGGCAGACCCATTTCGGTCACAGCCTTGATCAGCTTGATCGCCGTCTGGCCGCCAAACTGGCAAATTGCGCCGTCCGGCTTTTCGTTCTCGATAATTGCGCGCACATCGTCTGGTGTCAGGGGTTCGAAATAGAGTCGGTCGGAGGTATCGAAATCGGTCGAAACGGTCTCTGGATTGTTGTTGGCGATGATCGCCTCATAGCCGAGTTCGCGCAATGCCCAGACCGAGTGGACCGAGCAATAGTCGAACTCGATGCCCTGGCCGATCCGGATCGGGCCGGAACCGAGCACGAGGATCTTCTTGCGGTCGGTGCGGATGGCCTCATTCTTCATGTCAAAGGTCGAGTAGAAATACGGCGTCACGGCATCATATTCACCGGCGCATGTATCAACCATTTTATAGGTATGAACCAGGCCAAGCTCCTTGCGGCGCTGGCGGATTGTTTCTGCAGGAATCCCGCTGAGTTTGGCAATCCAGGAATCGGTGAAGGCCATGCGAACCGCCTTTGTCAGCAACGCGTCGTCGATGGTTTTCATGGCACTGATGGCCGTTTCGGTCGCAACCAGGCTTGAGAGCTTTTTCAGGAAGAATTTGTCAATCCAAGTCCGATCATAGATCTCATCGAGCGAAAAACCACGCCGGATGCCTTCCGCGACGGCAAACAGGCGCATATCATCGGCCTGGATCATACGCGGCCAGAGATCATGGTCGGACAAATTCATCATCAGCGGTACACGCATGCCATTCAGGCCTAACTCGAGTGATCGGACGGCCTTCATCAAGGATGCCTCAAACGTGTTGGCGATCGCCATGACTTCGCCGGTGGCCTTCATCTGTGTGCCCAGAGTGCGTCGAGCCTTGACAAATTTGTCAAACGGCCATTTCGGGATCTTGGTGACAATGTAGTCAACTGCTGGTTCAAAGCTGGCTTTGGTGGTGCCGGTGACTTCATTGGGGATTTCATCGAGGGCATAACCCACCGCGATGCGTGAGGCAACCTTGGCGATCGGGTAGCCGGTGGCCTTGGAAGCCAGGGCTGAGCTGCGCGACAGACGGGGGTTGACTTCGATGACCGCATAGTCCACCTGGGTCGGGTGCTGGGCAAACTGGACATTGCAGCCACCGACAATCCCCAGCTCGGTAACGATTTTCAAGGCTGCCGTGCGCAGTTTCTGATATTCGAGGTCGGTCAGGGTCTGGGCTGGTGCCACGACAATCGAGTCTCCGGTGTGGACACCAACCGGATCGAAGTTCTCCATGCTGCAGATGGTGATCGCGTTGCCTTTGGCGTCGCGCACGGCTTCGAATTCAATTTCCTTCCAGCCAGCAATGCTGCGTTCGATCAGAACCTGGTGTACCCGGCTGGCATTGAGGCCAGACACGGCAAACTGGCGCAGTGCTTTTTCGTCCGCTGCGATACCGCCACCCGTACCACCCAGGGTGAAAGCAGGCCGGACTATGACCGGATAGCCGATCTCCTCAGCCAGACGCAGGCATTCTTCGAGGTTGTTGGCAGTACCGGATGGGATGCACGGTTCGTTGATTCGCAGCATCGCGGCACGGAACTCCTCGCGGTCCTCGCCCATCCGGATCCCTGCTGCCGGGGTACCCAGCATGGCTATGTTGTGCTTTTCCAGAAATCCGGATTCGGACAATTCCATCGCAAAATTCAAACCGGTCTGGCCGCCGAGGGTGGCCAGCAAGCCATCCACCTTCTCATCCAGCATAATCCTCTGGATGACATCGATTTGCAGCGGCTCCAGGTATACTTTGTCCGCCATATTGGTGTCGGTCATGATCGTTGCCGGGTTGCTGTTGACCAGGACGACTTCGAATCCTTCAGCCTTCAGGGCGCGGCAGGCTTGGGTCCCTGCGTAATCAAACTCGGCAGCCTGGCCAATGACGATCGGTCCAGAGCCGATGACCATGATTTTATGAATGTCCGTGCGTTTGGGCATGTTAATCTCCTTTCAGGAAAAGAGCCAGAATCTGTATAATTATACGTTCATGTTTATAATTATTCAATCGCCCGTCCAGCTCTTTTTAAGGCACCGCGCAAATCGTCGCGCATGGCGAGCGCCTCTTTTCGCGTGGCCGAGGTAAACTCCTCTGCTGAAAGTCCATACTTTTTATGGGCCAGCATCAGGCTGCGCGAGGCGTTGACAATGGCACCCTGGCCATCTGGGCCAAAGCTGGCGACCGCATCTTCTGCTGTCGCACCCTGGGCGCCGTAGCCAGGCACCAGGATCAGGCTGTGAGGCATGATCTGGCGCAGTTTTTCTGCCTGGCGCGGCCAGGTGGCTCCGACGACCGCACCGACCGACGAATAACCGGACTGGCCGATTAAGTCCTGGCCCCACTCAGCAACTTTTCCAGCCATGGCTTCATAGACAGTCCTGCCATCTTCCAAAACCAGGTCCTGAAGATCGCCGGCTGAGGGATTTGAGGTCCGGACCAGGATATAGACGCCCTGGCCGCTCTTCTGGCATTGGTCAAGGAAGGGCTTGATGCCATCGATCCCGAGATATCCGTTCAAGGTGATGCAATCTGCCCCGATGAATGACTGGCTGATGGATTCTCCGAGGTTGGTCTGACCCAGGATGGCCCGGGAGTAAGCCTCGGCGGTGCTGCCGATGTCGTTGCGTTTGGCATCGGCGATAACCAGAAGGCCTTTCGACTGGGCGTAGGTGATGGTTTTCTGCAAGGCTGCTAGTCCAGATACGCCATATTGTTCGTAATAGGCAAACTGCGGTTTGACAGCCGGGATCAGATCAGACACGGCATCGATCAGCTGCTGGTTGAACCTGTACAAGGCCAGTCCTGCAGCTTCGGCAGGGTCAGCCGATTCCAATGCAGCCTGGTGACGAATGGTTGCTGGGACATAGTCAAGCATCGGGTCGAGACCCATGACGGTCGGATTGCCTGTTTCTTTGATTTTCAGAGTCAGCCGATCGGCAAAATTCACCATGGGAAGACCACCTTTCCATCGCATAACGTCATTTTGACCTGACCGCGCAGCATCCAGCCATGGTACGGGGTGTTCCGGGCCTTGCTGGCGGAAGCATTCTTATCAAACATAAAGGGCTTTTCTAGTTCGACCAGAGCGATATCAGCCGGATAGCCCGGTTCGAGACGGCCCATTCTCTGGTGTAGAAGTTCTGCCGGACGGGTTGACATTTTTGCCACCAGCTCAGGCAGTGTCAGGTGGCCGGGCAGGACCAGATAGGTGTAGCCGAGGGCGAAAGAGGATTCGAAGCCGATTATACCGTTATTGGCCAGGCCAAATTCGATCTGTTTTTCATCCGCATGGTGCGGCGCATGATCGGTGCCAATCATGTCGATCGTGCCATCCTTGAGTCCGGCGATGATGGCATCCACGTCATCTTGTGTCCGCAGGGGTGGATTCATCTTGGCGCTGGTGTTGAAATCACGGCAGGCTTCCTCAGTCAGGGTGAAATAGTGTGGGCAGGTCTCACAAGTCACTTTCACACCACGAGCCTTAGCCTGGCGGACCAGTTCGATCGAGCCGGCTGTGCTCAGATGGGCCAGATGGACCGGCAGACCAACATATTCGGCAACCAGAATATCCCTGGCAACCATGATCTCCTCAGCAATGGTCGGGATACCCCGCAGACCGAGCTCGAGACTGACCAGCCCTTCATTCATGTGGCCACCCTCTGCCAATGAGGGTTCTTCACAGTGTGAAATCACGGTTAGATTGAACTGGGCGGCATACTGGATGGCTTTTTTTATCAGGTCGGCCGTCAGGACCGGTTTGCCGTCATCCGAAATGGCGACGATGCCAGCCTCGGCCATCAGGCCGATTTCGGCCAGTTCCTTGCCATCCTGGTTTTTGCTCACCGCGCCGACTGGCAGGACTTTGCAGGCACCTTCACGCTGGGCTTTGTCGATGATGTAGCGCACAATCGCCGGATTGTCGGTGACCGGCTTGGTATTGGGCATGCAGGCAACGGCTGTGATGCCTCCCCGGACAGCCGCCCGGGTTCCGCTGACAATGTCTTCACGGTATTCAAATCCGGGGTCACGCAGATGGGTATGCGGATCGACCAGTCCAGGCAGCACAGCCAGTCCCGTCGCATCGATGACCTGGTCCGGATCACCGCTCATCGCTTCGACGATGACACCATTTTCAATCAGGATGTCCTTTTCAATTTCTTGCAGACCGACCGGATCGACGACACGTCCGCCGGATATTTTGATTTTCATCAGCCATTCCTCCTGGCAGAAAGTAGATACAGGATCGCCATTCGCACGGCGACACCATTGGTCACTTGTTCGTTGATCACCGACTGCGAACCATCATAGACGCTGGTGGGCATTTCCACGCCATGGTTGCAGGGTCCGGGATGCATCAGGATCGCATCTGGTTTGGCCAGTTGCAGCGTTTGGTCATCGATGGCAAAGAAACGGGCATATTCCCGGATCGATGGGTAGAGCGCTTTTTGCTGGCGCTCCAGCTGGACCCGCAGGCCCATGACGACATCAGCCCCCCGGACGGCATCCTGCACCGTCGGGCAGACGATGGCCGGAGTTTTGTCGAGGTCTTTGGGCAGCATGGTGCTGGGCGCTGCCATGCGGACTCTGGCACCCATTTTTTCCAGCGCCCACAAGTTGCTCCGGGCCACCCGGCTGTGCAGCAGGTCGCCGACGATCGCCACCTCCAGACCTTGGAGGCTGCCCTTGTGCTGTCGCATGGTGAACAAGTCGAGAAGCGCCTGGGTTGGATGTTCATTCATGCCATCACCGGCATTGACGACGGAGGCCTTGATCAGCGGGGCGATCATATGCGGCGCGCCGGACTGGCTGTGGCGCATGATCAGGATGTCGGTGGCCATGACGTCGATCGTCCGGGCGGTATCGATCAGCGATTCACCTTTGTTGATGCTGCTGCCAGATGATGAGATATTGGCCGAGGACGCACCCATGAATTTGGACGCCATCTCAAAGGACAGGCGCGTCCGGGTGCTGTTCTCATAGAACAGCGTCACGACTGACTTGCCCTGGAGATGAGCTGTTTTCTTGCTGCTGGCCGACAGGACGTGTTTCATGGTTTCAGCGGTGTCAAGGATCAGGTTGATTTCCTCTGCTGAAAGTTCCTTGATACCAAGCAAATCTTTGGATCGCAGTTGCATCCGCTCATTCCCCCTTCGTTTTATCGTCCAGAACGACCAGGTCTTCACCATCGATTTCTGCGACATGGACATGGACAACTTCTGAACGAGATGTAGGCACATTTTTCCCGACATAATCCGCCCGGATCGGCAATTCGCGATGGCCGCGGTCGATCAGGATGGCCAGCTGGATGCACTGCGGCCGGTCAACATCGAATAAAGCTTCGATCGCAGCCCGGGTGGTCCGGCCAGTGAACAGGACGTCATCCACCAGGACGAGTTTCTTATCGTGGATGGCAAAGGGCATCGAGGTGCCCTTGATAACCGGATGTTCCGAGAGCATGCTCAGGTCATCACGGTAAAAGGTGATGTCCAGGATGCCAACCGGTACGGTCTGGCCTTCGATCTGTTCGATCTTGCGGGCGATCCGCTCCGCCAGCGGCACGCCACGGCGCTGGATGCCGATCAGGCAGACATTCTCCAGGCCTTTGTTGCGCTCAAGAATTTCATGGGCGATCCGGGTCAGGGCCCGGTCGATTGCAGCGCTGTCCATCAGGACTGCTTTGTATGCCATGGGTTCTCCTTGCTGGACTTTCATGAGTCCTTGGAATCTGATGGCATAAAAATAGCCATCTGTCGCTGCAAGACAGGTGGCTGCAATAATCGTATCCCAAAAGCCCGGATGTGGACGCCCTGATGTGATGGGAGGACTGTTGTTAACCTTTGAAGTCTCACAGGACTGCGTTAAAGGTAGCTGTTTGTTAGAGAATAACTGAACAACTCACAGAAAGCAAGCCCTGGTCGATTGACAGGATACGGGAAGCTTGCTAAGATTGACCAGGTAGTTCAAAAACGCCCGGGGATGTGGCGGAACTGGCAGACGCAGCAGACTCAAAATCTGCCGATTGAGAGATCGTAAGGGTTCGATTCCCTTCATCCCCACCAAAAAAGACCTTGGAATCAGAGAAATGGTTCCAAGGTCTTTTTTTCGAAAATTTGATGCTTGACAATGCCCTCTCCCTTTCTCTATAATCTCCCTTGTTGCTGAGGCAAGGTGCCGCGCAAGGCAAATGGGCCATTAGCTCAGTTGGTCAGAGCAGCCGGCTCATAACCGGTCGGTCCGGGGTTCAAGTCCCTGATGGCCCACCACCTCGCATAACAACTACACATGGGGGAATTCCCGAGCGGCCAAAGGGGGCAGACTGTAAATCTGTTGTCACCGACTTCGGTGGTTCGAATCCACCTTCCCCCACCACAAAAAGAACCATCCAGCAGGATGGTTCTTTTTTGTCCCATATTTCTCAAGCGGTTTCCAGCAGATCTGCCCCTTCCCTGGTCACAGGCCAGGGGCGCCGCTGTCCACAGTACTTATTCCAGCCCATTGACCAGATTCTTGAACAGATTGCCCCGTTCTTCAAAATGGCGGAACTTGTCAAAACTGGTCCCAGCTGGTGAAAGAACGACGATTTCCCCTGGCTCAGCCAGTGACCGGGCCAAGACCACAGCCTCTTCATAGGAATCAACCCAATGGATGACCAGGCTCTCTGGATCGACTTTGGCCATCGGTGCTTCCTGCATCAGGTTGTGATGGATCAGATCTGAATTGTCGCCGCAGAGGATGATCTTGCCGGACACTTTAGCGATCGCCTCGCCCAGACCGGAATAATCACATTTCTTGTCCTTGCCGCCCGTGATCAGGACCACTTTCTCCTTGCGGTCCCAAAGGGCCTGCATGGCCGCTTTGGTCCTGGTCGGGCTGGTGTCGATCGAACTATTGTAATAACGCACCCCATCGAGTTCGCGCACCAGCTCGAGCCGGTGTTCCACACCACCAAACCGGGTCGCCACGGCCGCCACATGCTCTGGCTGGACGTAACCCTGAGTGGCAGCTGTAGCAGCCAGGTAATTCTCGATGTTGTGTTTGCCCGGAATCACGATGTCTTTGATTGCAACGACAGGAATATCCGTGCCTTCACTCCTGATGCAGATCATGCCGTCGACGATCACCACACCCGCAGCCAAGTCGGGATTTTTGCGGGCAAACAGGACTGTCTCGCCGCGAGCTTCGGGAATCATCGAGCGGGTGACATAATTCTCACTGTTTAGAACCAGACGCCCCATAAAGGACTGGTACAGGTAGATGTTTTTCTTGGCATCAATGTATTCCTGATAGTCCTTATGGACATCGAGGTGATTGGGAGTGACATTGGTGACGACAGCGACATCTGGGCTCTGCCGCATGCTGGAGAGCTGGAAACTCGATAATTCCAGCACGACCCTGTCCGTCGGCCGGACCTGGTCAATCCGGTCCAGAAGCGGCGTACCGATATTGCCTCCCAGGTGGACGGTGTAACCTGCTTCCTTCAGGATCAGGCTGATCAAAGTCGTCGTGGTCGTTTTACCATCCGAACCGGTGATCGCAAAGATCTGAGCCGGACAGAGCGCCATGAAAACTTCCATCTCCGAAGTGATGATGGCCCCGCGTTCGCGTTCGGCCAGGAGCTGGGGAACATCCGGGCGCATCTTCGGCGTGCGGAACACGAGGTCAAATCCAGTGAGGCGGTCGAGATAGTCCGGACCGACGGACCAGTCCAGCTCGATCCCCTCGGCTGCAAAGTCAGCCCGTGTCCGGCTCAGCACCGGATCATTCTCGGCCAGCATGTCAAAAGCGGTGATACGGGCGCCAAGCGCGTGTATGTAGCGGATCAGAGGGCGGTTGCTGATGCCGACCCCAAGGACGGCAACCCGCTTGCCACGAATCATGTGTTTGAATTGTTCCAGTTTCTGGTTCATTTTTTGCCCTCCAAAAATAAGTGCTCTAAAATTATAAATCAGGACTTGCATTTTGACCATCAGCAGGTTATTATAATCAACGTCCCGCGGAGATGGCGGAATTGGCAGACGCGCTAGTTTCAGGTACTAGTGATCGAGAGGTCATGCAGGTTCAAGTCCTGTTCTCCGCACCATCAAGAACTGCATCGTTTCGTGTAACAGCGCAACCGATGCAGTTTTTGTTTTACCAGAGTTTTTCGTGTCAAAATTATATTTTCAGGGAGGCTGTTGATATGGCACAAGATTCCAAACCATCTCAACAGCCCTTGGCACTGCCAGTCTTGCCGGTCGCAGTCCGGACCCTGGCTGAGGCTGTTCATCGCCAGGGTGGGCTCGGCGGGCCTGCTTACGCTTCCGTCAGTGGCGCCGAAGGGACTCGCCTGCACCAGAAGCTGGTCCGGCATTATATCGAACGCCTGGGCCAGACCGCTGTCCAGTCGGAATTTCGTCTCAGTGGCGAGGCTATCTGCCAGACTGTTTTACTCCAGGTCAGCGGCCGTTGCGACCTCGTGATCCGGGAGGACGGCGAGACAGTCCTGATCGAAGCCAAAAGTTTTGCCGGTTCAGCCCGGTTCTTGCCGGAGCACGGTGACCCGGTCCATTGGGCTCAGGTCATGCTGTATGCCCACCTTTTCCTGCTCGCGTCAGACCAGGACCAGATCCGCATCGGTCTTTGCTATGTCAGCCAGGAAAATTTTGAACTGATTGAGCATCGCCGCACCGAAACCCGGCAAAATCTGCATGACTTTTTCCAGCAGACGGCCGAGCGCTTTGCCAGCCTGGCCAGCCAGATCCTGTCCGGTCACAAGCTGCGCGATGAAAGCGCCAAGACTGTCCCCTTCCCTTTTGCGGCTCTTCGGCCAGGCCAGAAACGCCTGATGCAGGAAGTCATTGGTGTCACCCGGCAAAAAGGCGTGCTTTTTGCCCAGGCACCTACGGGGACTGGCAAGACGCTTTCGGTCTTGTTCCCGGCCATCCGCCTGCTGGCCCACCATCAAATCGACCGCGTCTTCTATCTGACCGCCATGTCGTCCACGCGCAAGGTGGCCGAGCAGGCGCTCCATGATTTGCGGACACACGGACTGTTCCTGCGCAGCCTGACCCTGCGGGCCAAGGAGAAAAGCTGTCTGGCACCCGATTTGTTCTGCAATGTCCGCTTGTGCCCCTATGCCATTGCCTATTACAAGAACCTGCCAGCTGCCCTGGCCGACTTGCTGAAAACAGGAGGGCATTGCCATCCGGACCAAATCCGGACGATTGCCCAGACTCACCAGGTCTGTCCTTTTGAACTGTCGCTCGACTATGCACTCTACTGCGACATCATCATTGGTGACTACAATTATGTCTTTGATCCCAGGATCCAGCTGGACCGGTTTTTCAACAACTCAGACCAGACCCATCTCATCCTGGTCGATGAAGCCCACAATTTGCCTGATCGCTCGCGGGACATGTACAGTGCCGATTTTGATTTCAATCTCGTCCAGGAAGCCTTGAGTGTCATCCGGGACCAACATCCTTATCTGGCCCAGGCACTGGTTCGATTGAGCCAGTACAGAGAACGGCTGGACAGGGAAATCACTCCCCCACAGGCTGAAGGCCAGATCGAAACGGAGTCAGGCCGGACAGGATTTGCCGCCGTGGAACCGGATCAGCATGGCCGCCTGATGCAGAGTGACCAGTTCCTGGCCATGACCCAGAAACCGCTGCAGTTGCAAAAACTCCTCGGCCGCGTCATCCATTTCAGCCGCTCGTATCTGGATGATCATGCCGATGAACCTGATGCCAAAAAGGTCCTCGACCTCTTTTTAGCAGCACATTTTTTCACCAAAGTGGCCGATCTCTTCTATGGCCAGGCTTACATCACGACAGCTTTCCAGGAGGATAAGGGCACTAGGGTTCGTTTGATGTGCCTCGATGCCTCCACCTTCCTGACCGACATTTACCGGGACCGCCATCCGGTCATCTTTTTTTCGGCCACACTGAATCCGCTCGATTACTACATCGGCCTATTGGACAGCGACGCCAGCAGCCGGCAGCCGGAAAAGCTGAGCCTGCCTTCGCCTTTTCCACCGGAAAATTTCCTGGTCCTGCTCGAAACGCGATTCTCGACCCGCTTCCAGGACCGCACGTCGACCATCGTACCGATTGTCGAGGAAATTCTGGCTGCGGCCCGCACGCGGATCGGTAATTACCTGGTCTTCCTGCCCTCCTATGCCTACCTGGCCAAGGTGCGCCAGATTCTCAGGATGCAAAAAGACCGCACCGACCTGGATTTCATAGTCCAGGTCCCTGGCATGGATGAAAACCAAAAGCAAGCCTTCCTCAACCGGTTCGAGCGTTTCGGCAGCAAAACCTTGATCGGTCTGGCGGTGCTCGGCAGTCTGTTTAACGAGGGCATCGACTTGACGGGAGAACGGCTCAGCGGTGTCATGATTGTGGGTGTCGGACTGCCCCAGCTGAGCCCAGAACGCGAGATCATGAGCCAGTATTTTTCCAGCCGTCTGGGACGCGGTTTTGAGTATGCCTACCAGTACCCTGGCTTCAACAAAATCCAGCAGGCCGCAGGACGGGTCATCCGATCGGAAATCGACACCGGGTTTGTGCTCTTGATCGATGACCGCTATAAAAAGCCGGAATACCAGGCCTTGTTCCCGCAGGAGTGGCAACCAGCCGAGATCGAGGACACGACAGCTCTCATTGAGATGCTCAAGGACTTCTGGTCCAGTCACAAATCCTGAAGCAACGAGAGACGCTGATATTTCTTCTCCATGATGGCAGTCAGATAGCGATCGGAAAACGTTCGGACTTCTTGCTTGACGGCATCTGAAACAGAAAAATTAAACAGACGTTCGGCCGGGCTCTGGATAATGTGTTTGAGACAGGCCAGCGCTGGCGCGGAAAGGTGCAGGACATCCCGGCCCTGGGATGGTCTGTAGTCATCCTGGCAAATGAAACCATGAGCCTGGAAATCGAACCAGCCAGCCGGAAGTGCGCCTCGCCCGCACACCTGGCAAACGTCGAGCCGGGGCGTAAATCCGGAAACAGCCAATGCTTTGAGCTGAGCTACATGCACCACCAGAAGTGGATCAGGCTGGCTCAGGATGGCATGGCACGAATAAGCCCAGAGGATGTACATCCGGTCATCCGAGAGATCATCGCGCACAAGATCATGGAACACTTCAGCCAGATGAGCCGCACAAACCAGACGGTCCAAGTCCTCGCGCAAGCGCAGGAATGGCTCGACCAGTTCGGCAGCATCGATGGTGGTGCGGCCTTTATAATTAAACAAGGTAAAATCGCTTAGGGCAAAGATCTGCGTCGCAGCCAGCAACGGACTTTTTACGCGCCTGGATCCCCGGGCCAGGGCTGTCACCAGGCCTCTCTGGGCTGTGAGGATCTCGATCAGGCGATCTGCCTCACCCAGGTTGACTTCCCTGAGGACAAAACCGCGGACATGCTCGTGGGACATTGCTGGTCAGGAGTGGTAGCCCAGGTCATTGAGGATATTCTGGCGGTTGCGCCAGTCTTCCCTGACCCTGATAAACAAATCGAGGTAGCAGGGGCAGTCCAGCATGGCTTCGATCTCCTTGCGGGCATCGGTTCCAATCGCTGTCAGCATGCTGCCACGCTTGCCGATGATGATGCCTTTGTGGGTGTCCCGCTCGCACAGGATGGTCGCCTCAATGGTGACCCGGACACGCTCACCGGCGTCATCGAATGTTTCCTTGAACGACTCGATCGACACCGCTGTGCCATGGGGAATTTCTTCATGGGTCTTTCTGAGGATCTGCTCCCGGATCAGCTCGGCTGCAATCATGCGTTCCGTCTGGTCGGTCAGGCTGTCTTCCGGGAAAAAGCGCGGCCCTGGCTGCAGGTGCTTCTTGATTTCCCCAACCAGCACCTCCATGCCATCGCCAGTCTTGGCACTGACCGGGATGATGGCTGTGAAATCAAAGGCCTGGCTGAAGGCCGCAATCAAAGGCAGAATGGCTTCCTTTTCATTGATATCCACTTTGTTGATGACCAGGATAACGGGTTTCTCACTGCCTTTGAGCTGGTTGAGCACTTTTTGCTCCAAATCCAGGACCCGGGGGGAAAAGCCAGCTTCGATCAGAAGCAGTACAACATCTGATTCTGCCAGGGCCATACGGGCGGACTCTGACATGTAGCGGCCCAGCTTGCTCTTCGGCTGGTGCAGGCCGGGGGTATCTACGAAAACGATCTGGGCATCTGGCTGGTCGAGGATGGCGCGGATGGCCGTTCGGGTCGTCTGCGGCTTGGGTGATGTGATCGCCAGGCGCTGGCCAGCCAACTGATTGAGCAGGGTCGATTTGCCGACATTGGGCCGGCCGACGAGGGAAACAAAGCCGGAACGAAATTCGGGTGATGATGTCATGTCAGGTCTCCTTGTGTTTTTTGGGGGATGAGTCCCGGTTCAGGCCCAGTTTCTGCAGAGCCGAACGTTGCCGGCGCAGCATGGCTATTTCCCGCTCCGGTGTATCATGGTCATAGCCAAGCAGATGGAGGAAGCCATGAGCAGCCAGGAAGGCGATCTCACGCTCAAAACTGTGTCCCAGCGCTTGTGCCTGTTGTTCAGCTTTTTCCAGGCAGATCAGGATGTCACCGAGAAAGACAGCCGGCTGCCCCAAAGAATAATCCAAGTCCGCTGCCTGCAATGGCTCGGTCAGTCTGCCATCGATCAGGTCTTGCATGGGGAATGACAGGACATCCGTCACTTTGTCGATGCCACGGGTAGCGGCGTTGATCCGGCGGATCTCCCCCCGGCTGACAAAGGTGACCGAGAGGGCACAGGTGTATCCCTTGCGTGCTGTCTGGCGGCAAAAGGATTCACTGGCTTCAAGTTCGCCCAGGACAGCATCCACCAGCTCTACGGCTGGACCGGTTGCGTATTTGCGTTGCTTATTGACGTACTGGATTTGCATCGGGGTATTTGACCCTTTCGTGGAAATGACCCGCATAGACTTGCAGGAACGAGGCGATGATGGTTTCAATGTCTTTGAATGACAGGCCGGAATGGACCAGCTGGTCCTGTTCATTTTTAATCTTGATGATCCTGCGGATCAAGCTTTCGGCTGCCTCGAGCTGATGTGTGCTGGTTGATTTCATGGCAGCCTCGACCGAGTCAGACAGCATGACGATGGCGGATTCCCGGCTGGACGGGACAGGACAGCGGTAGCGGAACAGACTGGGATCTGGCTCTTGGGTCTCATTTTCCTCAGCCAGCCGCTTGGCTTTCTGGTAGAAATAAGCCTGCATGGTGGAACCATGATGCTCCTGGATGATGTTGATCAGGGGTGATGGCAGGCGATAGCGGCGGGCAACCCTCACCCCGGCATCTGGATGTCCCAGGATGATCCGGGCGCTTTCGGCTGGATCCAGGCTGTCATGGGGGTTTTCCCCGGACTGGTTTTCAGTAAACATCAAAGGCGCTTCCAGCTTGCCGATGTCATGGTAATACGCACCGACACGGGCCAGGAGCGGATTCGCCCCGACTGCCTCGGCTGCTGCGTCCGCCAGGTTGGCAACCATCATGCTATGCTGTGACGTGCCTGGTGCTTCGATGAACAACCGCCGCAGCAGCGGATTGCCCGGCTGGGACAGCTCGATCAGGCGCAACGGCGAAACGGAATTGAAGATCATTTCGAATAGCGGCATGATGCCGATCGCGGCAATCACGGATATGGTCCCGCTGAGCGCGGTCACCGCGCAGTTGAGACTGATGGTCGGCCATTCCTCTTTGAGTAGGATGCCAAATGCCAGCGTTGTGATGAAATTCGTGCTGGCCGTGGCGATGATGATGTAGGCGTAGTTGTCCCGGCGGGAAATACCCTTGGTGAACAAGGCCGCAACACTGCTGCCACTCAAGGCAACCACGGCAAACAGCGGGTCGAATCCAGCCATGGGCAGGATGGCAATTGTCAGGATCAGTGCCATCAGGCTGGAGGTGCGGAAACCATAATAGGCAGCCAGCAGCACTGCCGTAAAATAGACCGGAGCCGCCAGGGGCTCGATCCTGGCTAATGCAGCAGACGCAACCAGCGGAATCAGGATCGCAACGATCAGGGCAATCCGGTTGTTGCGCAGGTGGATCGATTCATTTTCGTATTTTTTCAGATAGAACCAGGCGATAAAGGCCAGAGGCAAGAGCATCAGCAAAATGCCCAGCAAGTAGCGGAAATCAAAGCCCTCTTTTTCGATCAGGTCGAGTTCTTCCAGCAAATCGTACGTTTCACTGGTGATGACGTCGCCCTGGGAGATGATCCTCGCACCACGATTGATCAGGACCGGATTGTTCTGGACCTTGTCATAGGCTGCCTGGCGGGCGTTTTCCGTGGCAATGGAATCATAAGCGATGTTGGGAACCAGGATCAGGCCCAGGACATTACCGATCAAGGACACATCTTCTCGGTTGAAATTGGTCGTGTCGCTGAGCGATTCAATCCGGTTGCTCAAGGCTGAATTCAATGAATACGAATCGACCGGTTCACTCATGATCAGGGTGGCGATGGAACGGGCATGGCCACGGACGCTTCTGAATCGTTCCGGATCCATGCGCAGGAACGCCTCAAGGTCTTCCGAGGAGACAACCAGATCCATTTCGCGGTCAAACTCCCGGACGAGTTCGGTCACTGTGTTTCGGATGGTCGCATCGGATACCGCTGGCTGGTCTGGATCCGCGTCACTGCCTGGTTCGGGAAAAATCTCCGTCCGCCGGGCTGCCAGCTGGTCGAAAAACAGATCAAAACGCCCCATGACTTCGGCCACAATCGCTTCGGAACGGACCACGACAATTTCCACATCTGCTGCAGCCTTGTTGGCCCGCTGATCCGTGGCTGACTTGTCGCGGATGCTGCGAGATGCGGAGATATCGTAAGGGCTGGTGTCACCAACCGTGAGCGGGTATTTCTCCGGAATCGATCCGTAATAGATCGCAGCCACTGCTATGATCAGAAGGACTGGAACCAGAAGATAGGTCAGAAAGGTCTGGATCTTCGCTGGAAGCTTCATCTGTCAGCCTCCTTTGCTGTTTTCGTGTTCATAGGCCTTGATGATCCTCTGGACCAGGGCATTACGGACGACGTCACGCCGGGTCAGCTCGACAAAAGCAACGCCCTCAACTTCGGACAAGATCTTGCGGGCCTCTTTCAAACCAGATTTGCGATCACCTGGCAAATCGATCTGGGTGATATCTCCTGTGATGACGGCCCGGGAATTGAATCCCAGACGGGTCAGGAACATTTTCATCTGCTCGGGTGTGGTGTTCTGGGCTTCGTCGAGGATGATGAAGGCCTCATCCAGCGTGCGGCCACGCATATAGGCCAGGGGCGAAACTTCGATCAGGCCCTTTTCCAGATTTTTCAGGTATTGCTCCGGGCCCATGAGCTCATGCAGGGCATCGTAGAGAGGGCGCATATACGGGTCGACTTTGTTCTGCAGGTCGCCTGGCAGAAAGCCCAGCTTCTCCCCAGCTTCGACGGCAGGCCGGGTCAGGATGATCCGCGACACATCGTGGGAGCGGAAGGCATTGACGGCCATGGCGACAGCGAGGAAGGTCTTGCCGGTTCCAGCTGGGCCGATGGCAAAGGTCACTTCGTGGTCCCGGATGGCTTGGACGTACTGGCGCTGGCCAAAGGTCTTGCTCTTGATCGGTCGACCCTTGGCTGTGACAGCAATCGAATCCGGCGCATAGTGAGTGACTTGTTCCAGATTGCCATCCCGGGCGGTGTCCGTCAGGTAGGTCACCAGCTGGAGATTGACTGGATGGTTTTCCCGTGCCAGTTCGATCAGCCGCTCCAGCACAGCCACGGCCTTCTCCAGATCCAGGCCATCACCCGTAACCGCAAAGCCTCCGGAGACCAGTTCGATCCTGACCCCCAGCATCTTTTCAATCACATCAAAATGGCTGTTGAAACTGCCCGCGACGGCCTGGGCGATTTCTGGCCGGTCCACCATCAACTGTTTTTCCATCATCCGTTTGCCACACTCCGTTCCATTACTGCCCGGTTGTCTTTGGCATCAACAAGTCAATTTTAAATGCCAGACTGTCTTCGCTCAAGGCTGGAATATACAGTTCCTTGACAGGCTGGAACACGATTTCGTACTGGTCATTGCGCAAGGTGGCATCAGACAGCACTGATTTTTTCAAAGTATCGAGATACGACAGGATATAAGCCTCTTTGCTGGGATCAGTGATCGCCCGGATGGAAAAGGTTCCCTGGCGGTTGTAACCATTGCCATTGATGATGATCGACGAAGCAGTCGCCCGGATTTCCGAGGTGGCCACCAGTCGTTCATCGTTGACGGAAACAGCCTGGGCACCGAGCGCTCTGAGGTCATTGACAAAGGTCCTGATCACACTGTCACGGATCAGGCTTTCCGGCGAACAGCTGATATCGATCTGGATGCCATAGTTGTTGACTTCCCTCAGACCGGCAAAAATGGCCAGGCGTTCTTTCTCCTTGATGATCGACTCGATGCTGGCACTGCCCTGGGCATAGTCATTTTCCAGCTGGGATATGTATTGGTAAAGCTCCGCATTGCGGGTGTTCAGCTCCGCGTTCTTGTTAGCCGTGTCAATCAGCTTGTACTGCAATTCCTCCAGTTTATCAGCTGTCACGGTGTTCTCGTTGACATTTTTCATCTGCAAAGCGATTAAAATTCCGAGAACCATGCAGATGATGGTCATGGCAGTATATTGGACCATCCTGGTTTTCATGCGGCCGGAACCTCCAGTTTATCAATGTATTGGCTGAGATTACCTGCTCCGGTATATGCCGGGCAAGTCACTTGATCCGATGGTTCGATGCTGACGACAAGCCCGATTTCCGGCGTCTGGCGCAAACTGAGCATCGGATCAATCTGGACACCCAGTGCCATGGCCGCTGGATCATGGCCGATAGCCCGGATGACATAGGGTGGGGTCAGGCGCTGCATATTGCACAGAATGGTCGGACCAATGCAGAAGATATAGGACGCATTGGTGATCCTCTGGTCATTGACTGAAAGAGCTGCCGCACCGGATGATTTGAGCAGCTCGAGCACATGGCGGACATCACTGTCATGGACAATGGCATCAGCGGAATCCCGGATCACATCAAAGCCTGGTTTGTCATTCAAAGTCACGGTGACCCCTGGTCCTGTTACGTCGGTCAAACCAGCCAGAATCTGCATGCGCTTGAGTTCATCCATCAGGCCCGGCTCTCCTTCCTGGCTCAGGACGCGGGCAATCGTTTCTTCCTTGACTTCGAGCAGGCGGGCATTTTCTGCTTTCAGGCTATCATACTGAGCTGTGGCGGCAGCGAGCTCTTCCTGGCGAGATTTGTACAGCGATGCCAGGTTGTTCTGTTCTCTGGTTTTGTTGACCATGGTTACGTGATTGGTCACGATGACGCCAAACAGGAACAAGAGGATAAACAGGAACAGGCTCTGGCGCTTCCTTGGTGTCTGCCAGAGGCCGAAGCCTGTGGAAAGTCCCAGTTTTACCTGCATTGACGGACTGCTTCCAGAAACGACTGGGGCAAGGGACTCTCAACCACCAGGGTCTGGTGAGTCACTGGATGCACAAAGGAAAGTCGTGAGGCGTGAAGAACTTGGCCAGACTGGCCAAAAGTCGGCCGGCCAGGGGCATAGACCGGATCACCAATGATGGGATGGCCGATGTACTGGCAATGGACACGAATCTGATGCGTGCGACCTGTCTCCAGCTCCACTTCGAGCCAAGTTGCCTTGTCCAGACGTTCGATGACTTTGAAATGGGTGACGGCAGCCTTCCCATCCGGGACAACTGCCATCCGCTGGCGGTTTTTCGGATCTCGACCGATCGGGGCCTTGATGGTTCCTTCGTCTGCCAAAACCGTTCCATGGACCAGAGCCTGATACGTGCGCCGGATCTCGTGGCGCCGGATCCGCTCGGCTATGACCTGATGGACAGAATTATCCTTGACCACCAGAAGTAACCCTGAGGTATCCTTGTCAATCCGGTGGACAATCCCAGGTCTGATCACACCGTTGAGGTCGGACAGCTGGCCCTGGCAATAGCTGAGCAAAGCATTGACCAAGGTACCGCCGGAGTGGCCGGGAGCGGGATGGACAACCATGCCCTGCGGCTTATCAATGACCAGGATAGCGTCATCCTCATACCGGACTACCAGCGGAATCTCCTCTGGCCGGACTGTGGAATCAACCGGATCTGGCAACTCGACCTCAACGATTTGGCCAGACTTAGGTTTGAAAGATGGCTTGACCGTTTTGCCGTCAATGCGCACATTCCCCTGGTCGATCAGGTTTTTCAGGAACGCGCGCGAACGCAGCGGGATTTTTTCAGCAAGCCAGGCATCCAGACGAACGTTTGCCTGCCCAGTCTGTTCATAGGTCCATTCAAGAAGTTCCATCAAAGCGCCTCATTCTATGACAAGTAGGTTTGCTTTCTGGTAAACAGGCTGTCCTGATCCTTGTCAAAGAGGACAAATAGAGAAAGCAGGATCGTCCCGACGACCAGGCAGATGTCTGCCAGATTGAACGTCGGAAAAACATAGGAACCAAAATGGAAGTCCAGGTAATCCAGGACACCACCATCGCGCACCCGGTCGATCATGTTACCGATCGCCCCGGCAGCCATCAGGGACAGGACGGCCTGGTAACGTTTCTTGCGAATGGCAAGGGTCAGGACCACCAGAACCAGGGATGCAATCGCGGAAAGAATCGACAAGACGATGATCCCCCAGGACTGGTCTGCCAGAAAACTCCAGGCAGCTCCGGTGTTGCGGCGGTTGACCAGATAGAAAAAAGAATCAATGACAATTTTGTACGTGTCGCCCGGCAAGTGGCGGATAACCAGACTCTTTATGAGCTGGTCAGCGACTGCCAGTGCTGCAATGATCAAGATCCAGACCATATCCACAATCCCTCAATTCCAAGATAAGGTTGAGCAGTCGTCGGCTGGCATTGGCCGATGACACGGTCTCCGTAAGCGATCGCGGCTTCACTTTGCAGGATGCCTCCGCTGGAAACCGAAAAGAGCTGTTCGATGAGCTTCTGGCGATACTGGCTGGACAGCGCTTCTACATCTGCTTCACTCTGGGGCAAGCCATGGCCCAGATACTTGAAAAACGGCCAGCCCGCTTCCAGTACACTTTGACTATCATCATAACGGTTTACGCCATCATCCGGCAATCCCTCGGTATCTGGCTGTGACAAGGCGTCATGGGAAGTAAAAAACCAGGAAGGTTCGGCAGACAGTGGAATCTCGCGTACCCGGAAGGCCAGGTCAAATGACTTTAAAGCCAATTCGGCCGCAAAATCAGCCTCGGACAAGGCCACTATATCGGAAGGTTGGCCGGCTTGCTCTAACCAGGATGCAGCTTGCTGTGCCAATTCCATCAGGATGTCCTGGTTTTCCGGTACCAGAATGCGCAGACGTCCGCTTTTCAAATTCAGAAGCGCTGCCGGATCAGGCATGGTTGAAAGGGTCATCTGGGAAGCTTCGGGACTTGCCAGTCCGTTTTGGATCAGACGATCCGGCCACACTGGAGCAAGGTCCAGAGGCTGGCCGAAAAAACAGGCGTGGAAAGGTGGAACCGGAACATCACTGGCTTGCCCTGGCAGGACCAAACCTGATCCTGACCAGCGCGCAGCCCGCAAGAAATACTTGTATCTGAGCTGGTCGACCGGGTCAGAGATGGAATCACCCAGCGTGAAATAATAATAGGAACGGCTGGTAAATCGGTCCAGGCGCAGGCTGCTGCGCATCTGGTACTGGTACAAAGCCTCAGTCGGCAGAAAAGCGAGATCGAGTTCATCGTCTTCCAGTCCGCGCATCGCTTGTATGGCCGATGGGTATGTCTTGACGAGGATCTTTTCCAGACGCTCCTGTATCGCAGGTGCCAATTCCAGCCGTGCCAGATAGAGACCTTCCTCTGCCAGGCCATCCATCTGGAAGGCTCTGGTCCCCTGCCAGATGCTGCCAGATGGCAGGGATACTTCGCTGGCTTTCAATACTGGAAAGGTCAAGGCATGAAGAAACGCCGGATCTGGCCGTGACAACTGCAAAACCATCGTTTGCGCATCGATCAGTCGTCCGCTGGAATAAGCTGATAATGCATCCGCATAAGGGGACAAAGACCCCAGTTGCTGGATCTCGCCGAGGGTGGCCAATACGTCACTGGCTGTGACCGGGCTTGAATCATGGAAGTGGATATCTTGCCGCAAGGACAAAGTCAGCTGCAGGCGTTCTTCACTGTATGCAAAAGTCTGGACCAGTTCCGGCTGCAATTGCCAGGTGGAATCCGTCTGGAACAATTGACCGAAAACCAGCGAATAGACGGCCCTGCCACTGG
The DNA here is from genome assembly GCA_964528645.1 of uncultured Mageeibacillus sp. GTDB lineage: Bacteria > Bacillota > Clostridia > Saccharofermentanales > UBA5734 > UBA5734. Next base: position 44,694 of record CAZGSR010000006.1, read on the forward strand.
GGCTAGCCGTCAGCAAAGGATTTTCCGGCAACGAGTAATCCCACCACAGGCGCAAGGTCCCGGAAGGTCCTTTGTCCGGGGATACCGGCTCGGTAGTCACTGGGTCTGTGAGACCAGTCGTCCCGGAGCTGACTTGGGCTGGAGCCACACGGGAACATCCTGCTGCCATAGGCAGACACAGCAGGATCACCAGCAGGATGCGAATGGGAACAAGATGCATGATCATTCCCGGATCAGGATCCGCTCGATGGCTGTGGCCCGGCCAGTTGCCGGATCGGCCGTGATCACAACAGCCGAAAACTGGCCTTTGCCACCGGCTGCTTCGTAGGGGGCAGGCAAGTGGTCCACCAGGCGGCGCAGGGAGGATGCCGGATCCATGCCAATGACTCCTTCGACCGGGCCTGTCATTCCGATGTCGGTGATGTAGGCAGTGCCCCGGTCCAGGACGCGATCGTCTGCGGTCTGGACATGGGTATGTGTCCCCAAAACCGCTGTGACCCGTCCATTCAAATAATAGCCAAGTGCCATTTTCTCCGCCGTGGCTTCTGCATGGAAATCAACGACGATCAATGGCACTTGAAGATCCTGTCTGGTCTGCTGCAGCACCTGGTCCATGGTGGTGAAAGGATCATGAAGGGGTTCCATAAAGACGCGCCCGAGCAGATTGGCAACGAGCACCTTGCCGGCCGGATGGTGGATCACTTTGAATCCACGGCCAGGCCAGCTGGCAGGACCATTGGCGGGACGAATAACCTGGGGCAACGTGTCGATCCGTTCTACCAGTTCGCGCCGGAACCATGTATGGTTTCCCAGGGTGATCAGGTCCACCCCCATGGCTGTGATTTCATTGGCCAGCCGGGGTGTCAGGCCCAGGCCAGCGGCTGCGTTTTCGCCATTGGCCAGGCACAAGTCGATACCATGGCGTTTTTTCAGTTCAGGAAGTTTTTCTTTCAGCATCCGCCGGCCCGTAGAACCGACCAGATCGCCGATCATCATGATTTGCAAATCAACTGTCCTCCAGTCATCCGCTGATTATAAAGCAAATCTGGTTAAAAATCGAGTTTTGAGCACCCTGACGGCTTGTTCCAAGGCATCTGTCTCAGGGACCAGACATAAAAAAGCGTCCCTTGCGGAACGCTCTTCTATGTCTGTTTTGTTGTTTTCAATTGCGATTTTTTGTCATTTGGCGAATTCGGTGACACGGGACTCACGGATGATGTGGACTTTGATTTGCCCCGGATAATCGAGTTCTTCCTCGATCTTTTTGCAGATTTCCCTGGCTTTGAGGATCATCTCATCGTCCTTGACATTTTCCGGGCTGACCAGGACACGGACTTCGCGGCCTGCCTGGATGGCAAAAGACTTTTCGACTCCGGCAAAGGAGTTGGCGATCTCTTCCAGCTTCTGGATCCGCTTGACATAATTCTCCAGATTCTCGCGTCGGGCACCCGGACGGGCGGCCGAAATGGCATCTGCTGCTGCAACCAGCACCGAGATCATCGAGTCAGGTTCTACCTCGCCATGATGCGACAGGATCGCATTGATGACTTCCGGACCTTCTTTGTACTTGCGGGCTATTTCAGCCCCGAGCGTGATGTGTGAGCCTTCCATTTCGAAATCGGCCGCTTTGCCGATATCATGGAGCAAACCGGCCCGCTTGGCCATCATGACATCCAGGCCAAGCTCAGCTGCCATCATGCCCGCCATCCAGCAGACCTCGACGGCATGCTGGAGAACGTTCTGCCCGTAGCTGGTGCGATAGCGCAGACGGCCGAGCAATTTGATGATTTCCGGATGGATTCCGATCATGCCCGTTTCAAAGACAGCGCGCTCACCTTCTGCCTTGATGGTGGCATCCACTTCTTTACGGGCTTTATCGACCATCTCTTCAATCCTGGCTGGATGAATACGGCCGTCGACGATCAGTTTTTCCAGAGCAATCCTGGCAATTTCGCGCCGGATCGGGTCAAAGCTGGACAAAATCACAGCTTCCGGCGTGTCGTCGATGATCAGGTCAACACCTGTCATGGTTTCGATGGCCCGGATATTGCGTCCTTCTCGACCGATGATGCGGCCTTTCATTTCGTCACTGGGCAGAGCAACAACTGAAACAGTCGACTCTGACACATAATCAGCGGCATAGCGCTGGATCGACGTGACAATAATTTCCTTGGCCTTGCGGTCGGCTTCTTCCTTGGCGGCTTCTTCCATCTGCCTTAACATGACAGCCATGTCATGGCGGTAGGCATTGCGGGCCTCATCAAGGACCAGATTGCGGGCATCATCAACCGACAAACCTGAAATGCGTTCGAGTTCGATGATCTTCTGACGCTCAATCTCGCGCGCTTTTTCCTCGAGGGCCAGGACATCACTGACACGGTTGTCGAGTGCTTCTTCCTTTTGCTCAAGCGTTTCAATTTTGCGATCCAGTGCCTCTTCTTTCTGGTCAAGGCGGCTGCGCTCACGCTGGAGATCGGCTTTCTTCTCTCGCACATCTTTTTCAAATTCGAGACGAGCTTTGTGGATTTCTTCCTTCGCTTGAAGGAGGAGCTCCCTTTTTCTGTTTTCACCAGCTTTCTGGGCTTCGCCGAGCAATTTTGCAGCCTCTGTTTCTGCTTGTTCAGCAGCAGATTTTAAGGCAGTCGATTGCTTGGAAAATCCCAGGCGATAGTACGCTATTGTCGCAATGGCAGCCAGAATGGCGCCAGTGAACAAGCCGATGACTAAATTAATTAGCCAATTAATGGCAATCACCTCCAGTATTCATTTTTCAAGTTTCAATTATGGTTGACGCAAATGCGAAATAAGCATCGAAATCATTCTATTAAAAACGAACGAATGTTGTCAATAAAAACAGCACCTTATTCCGGGATGGTAAATTTTTCGTGAAGAATGCCATCCACTCTCACGACAGGGCCTTTGCTGCAGCGATGCAGGCAGGAACATGTTTTAATTTTCATGGGTTTTGGAGCCAGTCCGGGAGATGGATGGGACGCAAGATGCTCCAGCTTGGTGAGGATATCCCTGGCACCTCTGGCCAGACAGGCTTTGCCAAAGCAGATTTCATAGCGCACTGGCTTCGAACCGGTATCAGGCTGGCCTGACGACAGCTGGTCATGATCACCTGTCGCGAGTTGAAACTGGACCAGCCGCAAGGCCAGTGACGGTGAAAACTGGTGTGCACAGGCAATGTCACGTATCGCGGCATAGGCCACAGAGTGGTCATCCGTATCCAGTTCCAGTTCAGACAGTGCCCGCAGGACCGCCCTTTTCTTCTTCTCATCCATCTCCTGCTCCTTTGTTTGTGATCCGGACCAGATCGACTATAATGCTCTTATTTGAGTATAGGAGAAAACACGATTGGAAATCGTCTACCTTGTTACCGATGCCGATCATGGTCTGCGTGCTGTGGATGTCCTCGTCACGAGAACGGGCATGTCCCGCCTGATGAGCAAGCGGATCAGGCTGTATGGTGAATTACTGAACAATGGACGCCCCTGGCGCATGATTGATCCGGTTGAACGGGGCGATCAACTGGTTGCCCGGACCGCAGGTCATAGCGGACAACCCAGCTTGCTCCGTCATCCGGCTGGAATCGATTTCGTTTACCAGGATGACTGGCTGGTGATCCTGAACAAACCTGCAGGCATTGTAGTCCATCCCACCTACCGGCATGAAACCGGAACCTTGACCGATCTTTTATCTGAACAGCCCCTGCATCCCGTGTCTCGACTTGACCGGGACACCTCCGGCCTGGTGATGATTGCCAGAAATGGCCACGCCCATTATGTGGTCATGCAGCAGCCGATGAAAAAGACCTACCTGGCCCTGGTCCATGGCCGGATGCCAGAACGCCAGGGTTTGATTGACGCCCCCATCAGCCGGGATCCGGACAGCATCATCAAAAGACGTGTCGATCCGTCCGGGTCAGTTGCCCGGACGCTTTACCGGGAAGTGCACTATTTTCCGGCTGCAGCAGTTTCTACGGTGGAATTTGAACTTCTGACCGGACGGACACACCAGATCCGGGTTCACAGCCAGTTCGTCGGCAATCCACTGGTCGGTGAGACGTTGTACGGGCATTCAGCCGAGGATCAGACTGACCTCGATCGTCAGCTCGGACGCCAGGCCCTGCACGCCAGAAGCCTTGGATTCATCCATCCTCAGACGAAAGAACCGGTCCTGGTCCATGCGCCATTGCCGTCTGACCTGCGCCAGATCCTGCACCAGTTGTCTTGAAAACCCGGGCTGCATCCAGCAAATGGTCGGCCAGCTGACGAGCCTTGTCATCCCCACTGCCGCCGGAAAGCAAACGCATCAGTTCCGTGCTCCGCTCTGCTTCTGACAGGGTGTTGAGTGTTGTCACCGTCTGATCTTCCCCTACTGTTTTCTGGATCAGAACATGCTGGTCAGCCATGGCCGCAATCTGGGCCATATGCGTGATGCAAAAGACCTGGTGATGACAGGAAATCTGGTGTAGTTTTTCTGCGACGCGGGAAGCGGTCACGCCACTGATCCCCGTGTCGATTTCATCAAAAATCAGGACGGGCGTTTCATCAGCCTGGGCCAGGATGGTCTTGATCGCTAAAAGCACCCGGGATGCTTCCCCGCCGGAGGCAATACGGGCCAATGGTTTCAAGGGCTCACCCGGATTGGCAGAAATCAAAAACGAAACCTTGTCCAAACCGTGGCGGGGGATGGGCCCTTCCAGATATTCAACAGGGTCCACCTGCACCGCAAACTGGACGCCCTTCATGCCCAAGTCCTGCAATTGGCTGGCAATCTGTTCCTCCATCAACCGGGCAACCCGGGAACGGATTTCATGGATTTTGCCAGCCCTGGCCTTCAAAATTTCGATACCTTTATCCCTTTGCTGAGTGAGCCGGGCAAACAATGTTTCACTGTCCGACAATCGTTCATGACGATTTCTGGCCTTCTCCAGGAACTCCAGGACCTGTTCCAATTCGCCACCGTATTTCTTTTTCAACCGGTACAACAGGTCCAGCCGATCATCAATTTGCTGGAGTTCACCTGGATCACCTTCGTCCTCAAGCACCAGATCCTGCAGTTGTTCAATCGCCAGTTGCATGGCTTCCTGAGCTTCCAGCAGTGTTTCCTTTGCCGCAGCAGCCTGTCTGCTGGATCGGGCAGCCGGCTCGAGAACCTGCTGGATGCGCGTCAGGCGGCTGGACAAAGACTGGTCCTCCAGGCCACTGAGCTCCATCAGAGCCTGTGATGCTGACTGCAGGATCTTTTCCCGGTTTGCCAGCAATTTATGCCGTTCCGTCAAAATTGCTTCCTCACCGGGCCGTATCTGAGCGGATTCGATTTCCTGGATCTGGTAGGCCAGCAGATCCAGTTCCCGGGCGCGCTGGGCCGGATCCTGGCCCAGGTCCTGCATCTGGTCCTTGATTTCCTGGATTTTGCTGGCAGCAGCCTGATAGAGGCCCATGGTTCCGGCCAATTCCTGACCGGCAAAACGGTCCAGAAGACGACGGTGGTTCTGGGGGTCAAAAATCCCTTGCTGGTCGTTTTGTCCATGGATATCGATCAGGCAGGAAAACAACGTCCGCAAACTGCTGATGGGCACAAGCCGGCCGTTGACCCGGCAGGTCGATTTTCCAGCTGAGCTGATCTCCCGCGACAAAATCAATTCCGAGTCTTCTTCCGCCGTCAGGCCGAGCTGATCTCTGAGGTCTTCTGGCAGCCGGTCCCAGACATCTTCAAAAACAGCCTCGACACGCAGCCGGGATGCCGTGCGGCGCACAAAATCCCGGCCAATGCGCTCACCGGACAGCGCGCTGATCGCATCGATCAGGATCGATTTGCCTGCACCAGTTTCTCCAGAAATGACAAACAACCCTGAACCTGGTGTGAGAACAGCCTGGTCAATCAGAGCAAAATCGCGAATTTCAACACGATGGAGCATGGCCCTTTCTCCTAGCTTTCAGGCTGCTGGGCGGTGCCGAAACCAGGTGCGATCAGCCGGGTCAGGACCTCTGCCATCTGCTGGGCCTGTTCAGCCGAACGGGTTGCGATAAAGACAGTATCATCGCCAGCCAGAGTTCCGACCAGATCAGACAGCCGCATGGAATCCAGGGCGGATGCACAGGCTTGGGCCATACCGGGCATGGTCTTGATCACAATCAGGTTCATCGCCAGATCCACCGAAAGGACTGACTCGGCATAGATTTTCATCAGGCGTCCGGAGATCGATTCGCCTGTGCGCTGCATGGAGACATACTTCTGGGTCCCGGTCCCGGTCATGACCTTGACGATCCCCAGCTCTTTGATGTCGCGCGATACGGTGGCCTGGGTAACATCCATGCCGCTCGAGCGCATAGCCAGGACCAGCTCATCCTGCGTGGCGAGATCCTTGTCCCGGATCAGCTGCAGGAGCCTGGCCTGGCGTTCGATTTTATCTGTCCTCATCGTGTCTTTCCCCGCAAGTGGATTTTGCCTGGTAAATCAGCAAAGAAGTGGTCCGGGCTGAGACGGATCAATTGCAGCGTCCGGTCTGCCTTGCGCACCACGACCCGATCGCCACTGTTAAGGCTGATCTCTCTGCGGCCATCAATTGCCAGCAAAGCCTGGTAGGGATAGTCCACGATTTCGATCACGACTTCACTGGTGGATGACGTCAAATAACTCCGGTTGTGCAGGGTATGCGGACAGACAGGTGTGATCAGCAGCAATTCCAGTCGTGGATGGACAATCGGTCCGCCCGCTGACAGGGAGTAGGCTGTCGACCCGGTTGGCGTTGACAAGATCATGCCATCACCGGGGATGCGTTCCAGAAAGACGCCATCGATGGTCAGGTCCAGCGTCAAGATGCGAGATTTGCCACCGCGAGAAATCACTGCGTCATTCATGGACAGGCCAGATTCAATCAGATGACCATTGGCATCGTGGACACTGACCGACAACATCATCCGGCGATCGATGTAATAATCGCCTGAGATAAGGCGCTCGACTGCTTCTTCGAGATTTTCCGGCCGGATTTCCTGCAGAAACCCGACACTGCCGAGATTGACTCCAATGATCGGGATATCCTGGCAGCCAGGCAGATGAACCGCGCTGAGGAAGGTACCATCACCACCCAGGACCATGATCAGGTCGCTGGTTTCGTAACTGGCAATTTCAACGCCATGAATATCGGAAAATTTCTGGCCCAGGCATTGCTCATCCACAACAGGGGTCCCACCCTGGCGGACGATCAGCCTGGTCAGTTCGCGCGAGAGCAGGCAGTCCTTGTCTTTGTCTTGATTGGTATAGATCCCGATGCGCATGATGCCTCCCTTTGCTAGTCCATCGTCTGTCTTTGTTTCATCATAGCGCATGTACGAAAAAAGGTCACCGCAATTCGTGCGTCAAAAAACGACAGTTTGCGACAAAACCGCACCTGCAGCGCCAGCCCGCAACTCAAACGCGGACGGAACGACTGACGAGCATTTTTACCTGTCTGGCCAGGCTCACGGCATCGAGGCCCTGGTCAGAAAGCAACTGGCTGCGTCGTCCCTGGTGCAAAGGCTCGTCACGGATCGCTGACAGGTGGAACTGGCAGTCCGGGATAGCCTTTATGACTTCGGGCAGGATCATCTGGCCGAGTGAACCGGGTGATACTGTTTCTTCGACGACGAGGAGGGTGTGCGATTTTTGCAGCGACATGATCAGATTCTCATAATCAAACGGCTTGGCCCGCTGGATCGAAAGAACATCACATTCGATGCCATCCTGTGCAAGCAGTCTGGCCGCTTCCAGTGCCTCAGGAAGCAAGGTGCCTACCACTGCCAGGGTGCAGTCGCTTCCTCTGCGAACCGTCTGGATCGTGAAATCTGCGGGATCAAAGGTAGCATTGACTGTAACGGCAGCTCCTCTTGGATACCGGACTGCTGTCGGATGATTGTTTGCCAAAGCCCGGTCCAGGGCACGCTCCAAGGCACGACCATCAGCCGGACAGAGAATCTCGATCGCCGGCAAGGTCAAGAGCAGATTCAGGTCGTAGATCCCCTGGTGAGTCTCACCATCTTCTCCAACAATGCCAGCACGGTCAATCGCCAGGACAACTGGAAGGTTCTGCAGGCAGATATCATGCAGCAGCTGATCATATGCCCGCTGCAGGAAGGTCGAATACAGGGCCAGAACTGGCCTGGCTCCACCGGCTGCCAGACCGGCCGCCAGCGTGGCGGCATGTTGTTCCGCGATACCGACATCAAAAAAGCGATGCGGCAGGCTCTCGGCAAAAGACTTAAGTCCAGTACCACTGGCCATGGCAGCCGAAATGGCACAGATTTGCGGATTTTTCCTGGCTCTGGCCAGCAACGCCTGGCCAAAGACATCGGAATAGGTCAGGCAGTCTGGCTGGCCGACCGGACAGACCCCCAGTTCAACTTCAAACGGCGCCACACCATGATAGAGGTCCGGGGCACTTTCAGCAAAGGTGTAGCCGCGGCCTTTCTGGGTGATGACATGGAGCACAACTGGTCCATCCACCTCATCAATATTGGCGAGATGGCGCTGCAAAGCCTTGAGATCATGGCCATCAATTGGACCGTAATAGCGAAAGCCCAATTGTTCAAAAAAGACCCCGGAACGTCTCAGGACCAGGCGGTCCATTTTCTTGACCTGCTGCAGGAATTGCAGCAATCTGGGACCGGCCAGGGGGATCTTGCTGATGAGTGTTTCCACTGCGGTTTTCAGATGAATGTAGCGCCTTGAAATCCTCAGGTTTTCCAGATGGCGGGCCAGACCACCGACGTTTTTGCCGATCGACATCTGGTTGTCATTGATGATCACGACCAGGCGCGCACCAGACATGCCCGCATCGTTGAGCGCTTCAAAAGCCATACCACCCGTCAGGGCACCATCCCCGATCAGGGCAATCACTCGCCCAGGTTCGTGATTGTTGGCCATGGCCCTGACCATGCCAAGTGCGGCTGAAATGGACGTACTGCTGTGGCCCGTATCGAAAAAGTCATACGGACTTTCCGAGCGTTTGGGGAATCCTGACAGACCCGATTTCTGGCGCAAGGTCTCAAACTGGTGCGCTCGTCCAGTCAGGATCTTCCAGGCATAGCTTTGGTGGCCGACATCAAACACAATCCGGTCCTTGCGGAAATCATAAACAGCAAGCAAGGCAATCGTCAGCTCGATGACACCGAGATTGGACGCCAGGTGCCCCCCGGTTGTCGATACCTGGCTGATGATCTTTTCACGCAATTCAGAGGCCAGCTGCCTTTGTTCATCCAGGGATAATTGCTGGACATCTTCAGGTGAGTGCAATTGGTCTAGCAATCGCCCCATATCAGTGGTCCCTTTGCAGCAGGAAATCCGCCAGATCCAGCAGGAAAGCCGGATCGTAACCCAATCCTGCAGCAGCCGTAAGAGCAGCCTTGGCTTGTCGTGTCGCTTCCTGGAGCTTGATCTGCGCCTTGTCGAGGCCAAAGAGGGTGACATAGGTTGATTTTTGGTCTCTCTGGTCTTTGCCGGTTGATTTGCCCAGCTTGTCTTCTGTCGCGGTCACATCCAGAATGTCATCCTGGATCTGGAAAGCCAGTCCCAGGTTCTCCGCAAAAGTCCTGAAAAGAACGGTCGTTTCTGACGTCACCTCCGCGAGGGCACAAGCGGCCAGGACCGGAGCCAGGATCAGCTGGCCAGTCTTGAGGCTGTGTAGTCGCACCAGCTCATCGGGGGCTATGATCCGGCCCTCTGCCTGCAAATCCAACGTCTGGCCGGCGATCATGCCGGACGAACCAGCCGCACGGGCAATGATCCGGGCCGCTTCAACTTTGTGCAGGCATCCAGATGTCATATCATCCAGCATGACTTCAAAGGCGCGGTTCAGCAATGCATCGCCAGCCAGGACAGCCAGTGCCTCACCAAATTGTTTGTGACACGTGGGCCGGCCCCGGCGCAGGTCATCATCGTCCATACAGGGCAAATCATCGTGGACCAGCGAATAAGTATGGATCATTTCCAGGGCAGCTGCACAAGGCAGCGCCAGAACACGGTCTGCGCCGAGACAATCCATTGTGGCCAGAGCGAGCACAGGCCGGATGCGCTTGCCACCGGACAGCAGGCTGTAACGTGCGGCTTGCACAACATCTCCGCCCCATTCTTTGTCCTGGGTTGGCAATGCCTGGGCGAGATAAGGTTCGATCAAATCCAGATACATTTTGTATTGCTGTTTAAACATCCTGCTCACCAAATGGTTTTTCAAGGACCGTACCGTCTTCTGCGACCAGCAGCTGACTAATCTGATGCTCGATCGCGGCCAGTTTATCCGCACAGATCTTGGCCAGTCCCATGCCCTCCTGAAACAAAGTCACTGATTCATCCAGAGTCGTATCTCCACTTTCCAGGCGGCTGACAATCGTCTCCAGCTTGCCGAACGCTTGTTCGTAGCTGAGTTCTGGATTTTCGGCCGCTGCAGGGGTCCTGTTTATGTTTTCCATCCTCAAGAAAAGCTCCTTTCACGGATCTGATTCACGGTACAGTCCAGAATCCCGTCACTGAGCCAGATTTCCACCGGATCGCCGGTGTGAACCAGTGCCGTTGATACCAGGCTTTTGCCCTGTGCATCCCTTGCCACAGCATAACCCCGGGCCAGGACTTTCAAAGGGCTCAAGGCGTCCAGCTTGCCTGTGAGCACAGCAAAATTGCGTTCAGACCGGCTGAGCCGCGCTTGTTCGGCTGAACGTAATGCGTTGACAAGTGCTGTCAGATCGCGCTGCTCCGTTTCAATCCGTTTCAGAGGCTGGGCCAGGACAGGACGGCTGAGCAGCGCGTCGAGGCGCTGGCTTTCCAGCTGGCTCTTGCGACTGAGGGAATGGTGCAGGCGATTTTCCAAACGCCTGATTTTGTCTTCTTCATCACTCCGGACAGGCATGGCCAGTTCTGCCGCAGCAGAGGGCGTAGGGGCACGCAAGTCCGAGACAAAATCACAGATGGTGAAGTCGGTTTCATGTCCGACCGCCGAGATGACAGGAATGCTCGAACGATAGATGCTGCGGGCAACAACTTCTTCATTAAACGCCCAGAGGTCTTCGAGCGAACCCCCTCCTCTGCCGACGATCAGGACATCAACCGATTGAAGTACATTGAATCGGTCGATCGCTGATGCGATGCTGGCAGCTGCGCCCTCACCCTGGACCTGGACAGGAATCAGCTGGAGACGGAAATTGGGAAAACGGCGGCCCAGAACCTGAATGATGTCTCTGATCACAGCCCCTGACGGTGATGTGACGACACCGATGGCCCTGGGCAGACGGGGAATCGGTTTTTTATGGGCCGGATCAAACAAGCCTTCGGCATCGAGCCGCTTTTTCATTTGCTCATAAGCCAAGTACAAGTCACCAATACCATCGGCAGCCATCGCTGATACATACAGCTGGAATTTACCATCACGGTCATACAAGGAGGCTTTGGCTGTCACAACCACAGCGGTCCCGTCAATGGGCTTGAAGCGCAGCCGGACCGCCTGGCCTTTGAACATGACACAACTGACCTGGGCATTCTTGTCTTTGAGCGTAAAATACAAATGGCCGGAAGCATATGCCTTCAGGCCGGAGATCTCGCCTTTGACCTGGACTGCATTGAGATGCTCATTTTTCTCCAGGTATGCTGCGACATAGCGATTCAGTTCGGTGACACTAATCGGCTGGCTCATCGCCAGGTTCGCCTTTCATCTGGCTGATCTTGCCCAGAACAGCATTGATGTAGTTTTTTGATTCTTCGCTGGAATATTTCTTGGCCAGCAAGACGGCTTCGGAAATGGCTACATTGGCAGGAATATCCGGGCGATAGGCCATTTCATAAACAGCGAGCCTCAGGATGGTCAGGTCAATCCTGGGCAGACGGTCGATGGTCCAGCGCTTCAGAAGCGGGGCAATCCGCTCATCCAGGACCGTTTTGTGGTCAGAAACACCCTCGACCAGGGCCAGCAGGTAGTCCTGGTCATTTTCTCCAACTTCACGCTCTGACAGGAAATCAGCCAGCTGGCGTGTCTCATCACCCTTCTGGATTTCCAATTGGTACAAGAACATGAACGCTTTTTCGCGTGATTCGCGACGACTCATGGTTGATCGATCCTTCTACCGGAATTTTCCCGGTGGTAAAATTTTATCAAGCAGATTGCGGAAGTCTTCGGGATTTGAAAACAGCCGGCTGCCCAGATAATAGCCACTCACAGTCATGGCCAGGATGAAGACGGTTCTCCAAAAGCCAAAAATGACCAGCGACAGGGACAAAGATAAACCGAAACCAGCACCCACAAGCGCCGGGTTCTTGTCTTTCAAGACCGAATTGAGATTCTGCCAGACACTTTTCATGTCAGGTCAGCGCTCGACCCGGGCAGCTACAGGCTCGACCCGGGATACTTTGACCAGGACCTGGCCAACGGAAATACCCGTGTAGCGTTCAATATCTTTTTTGATACGCTCCTGAACCTTAGCCATCATGACTGGCACTTCCACATCCGAATACAAGACGGCAGACAAATGGATGATGATTTTATCCCCTTTGAATGGGGCAACACGTGCCTTGGCTGTCTTGATCCCACACTGGGCAGTCTTGGCCGAATTGAGGGCGATACTCTCAATCGCATCGACACCAATGTCGATTTCACCGATCTCGTTGGAACGGACACGCGTGCGCCGCAATCGTCCACTCATGATGGCATACACCAGGGATGTCAGTGAGACAACGATGACAAGAATCGCCAGCAACAGGCCAGCCAGACGCGAAGAGGTCTGCTCCGTCAGTCGAGTCAGGACCAGGATCATGGCACCCAGGACATCTGAGCTCAGGAGCATCATCAGAAAGATAAAGGTGAACACAGTCAGGATAAAAGAAAAAAGGATCAGGGCTGTGCGGACCAGTGGATTCATTTGCGGCTTTCCTCCCTCGTGATCACACCCTTGACATGAACATGAACAGCATCAACAATCAAGCCCGTATATTTTTCGACGTCAGCCTTGACCCGCTCCTGGATCGACCAGGCGACCTCTGGCAGGATCGAACCAAAATAGATCACAGGATAGACGGTGATCGTGACCAGCTCATCGTGCTCAGGCTGGAAGACAACCGTCACACCTCGTCCTTCATGTTCGATGCCGATCGATTCTTTCAGCGTGACCAGACTGCCCGGCTCCAGATCGGCCACACCGGCGGTCTGGAGGGCAGCCTGGGCAGCATACTGGGCCACGAAGCCTTTCGACATCGTGCGTTCACCGCGGATCGCATGGGCCCTGCCTGTCTCTGGCATCGATCGTCAGGCTTTGACGCGTTCCATGTATTCGCCCGTACGGGTATCGATGCGGACGAGATCACCCTGGTTGACAAACAACGGCACCTTGATGGTTGCGCCGGTCTCAACGGTTGCACTCTTGGTAGCGTTCTGGGCGGTGTCGCCTTTAACCCCCGGATCACAATCCGTTATTTCCAGCTCGACAAAAATCGGCGGTTCAATGGCGAAAACGTCACCTTTGTAGGAAACCACTTTGCAGACCATGTTTTCCTTGAGGAACTTCAGGGCATCACCGATAGCCGCACCTGAGAATGGCACCTGGTCATAGGTGTCGACATCCATGAAATAATACAGATCACCATCATTATAAAGATAGTTCATGTCCCGGCGTTCCAGCTGGGCCTGCTCGAACTTGTCGGAAGGATTGAAGCTGCGTTCAACCACACCGCCAGTCTTGACGTTGCGGTATTTGGTCCGGACAAAGGCCGCACCCTTGCCTGGCTTGACATGCTGGAATTCGATCACCTGGTAAACCTGGCTATCCATTTCAAATGTCACACCGTTGCGAAAATCACCTGCACTGATCATATAAACCTCCCGACCGGTCTCTTAACGTTAAAATCCAGCCTCATGCTAAAAAATTCTACATTATTCTAGTTGATAGGGCACGACCTTGGCAAGCGTTTTGTTCTCACGACTGAGGCCACAAGGATTGATCTTTGACATAGCGGCGCAAAAAGGGCGCTTCGAACCAGCGTTTAAAGGCAACATTCCAGACCTCGCGGGAATCGAGCGGTAAAACGAGGATGGCCAGGATCTGGGCTCTCCTGGCAGCCAGAATGTCTGTAAACAGCTGGTCACCAATCATGGCTGCTGCTGAAGGTTCAAACCCAGCCTGGCGGCATGCCCGGAGCAGGCCACTGGCAGAAGGTTTGTTTGCCATGCCGATGCAATCGATCCCCAGGCCTGAAGCAAAGGACCGTGCCCGCGATGTCCTGGCATTCGAGACAATGAACGGGACCAGACCTGCATTCTGAATGGCCTCAACAGCTCTTCTTGCATAAGTATCGGGGTGATGGGATCCATGGTGGACCAGGGTATTATCGATATCTAAGAGAACCAGATCGACTCCCTGTGCCTTGAGCATGCGAAAATCAACCTGTGCGATCGACCGGTAGATCCGGTCCGGTTTCAATTTTTCTGACAGGAAATGAATCAATGGAACCCCCTGATCCGTTTGCCGGAACGTATTTATATATCAATCTGCAACCTGTGCTGTCATGATCCACAAGGATGTCCTGTTCCTTCCAGTATCGGCCAAGTGACGCACCAGTTCAAGTCTTTGCTTGAAATCATGGTCCCCCTTCCCTATAATTGGTGTGATTAAACAAGGAGTCATATTACATGAAAGTCTGCAAGTTTGGTGGTACGTCCCTCGCAAATGCCGAACAGATCCGTAAAGTCTGTGACATCGTCCTCAGTGACCCTGAACGCAGGATCATGATCGTATCCGCACCGGGCAAACGCACCCGGGAAGACATCAAAGTGACAGATCTCCTGATCGCACTGGCAAATGCCCGGATCAGTGGCTATGACGGCGAGAGCGAACTGGCCTCTGTTGTCCGTCGCTTTGCCGATATCGCTGAGGAGCTCGAGCTCGGTCCGGAGATTGTCGCTACCATAGAACAGGACCTTCGCGTCCGCATCGAAGCTGATCCTGCCAATTCGCTCAAATTTATGGACTCCCTCAAAGCCGCTGGCGAAGACAACTGTGCCCGACTGGTCGCGGATTATCTCCAGAGCATCGGCAAGAAGGCTCAGTATTTCGACCCGAAAACAACAGGCATGATTCTCAGTGACGAATTTGGCAATGCCCAGGTCCTGGACGAATCCTACCCCCGGCTCGCCCAGCTCAGGGATTATTCGGGCATCGTTGTGTTCCCGGGATTTTTTGGTTACACCCGCTCAGGTGAGGTCGCCACCTTCTCGCGCGGCGGTTCGGACATCACCGGGTCGATTCTGGCTGCAGCAGTCGAGGCAAAGGTCTATGAAAACTGGACTGACGTCGATTCTGTCTATGCCGTCAATCCCAACCTCGTCAGCAATCCCCACGCCATTTCGGAGATCACCTATGACGAAATGCGGGAGCTGGCCTACGCCGGTTTTACGGTCCTGCACGAGGAAGCCCTGACGCCCGCCTACCGCAAAGCCATTCCGGTCAACATCCGCAACACCAACAACCCGTCCGCCCGTGGAACCATGATCGTGAAGAGTCGTATCAATTTTGACAGCATCGTCACGGGAATTGCCGGAGCCAAGGGTTTTTGCACCTTGAACATGTCCAAATACCTTATGAACCGGGAAGTTGGCTTTGCTTTGCGTGTCCTCCAGATCCTGGCTGATGAATTCATTCCCTTTGAGCATATGCCATCCGGTATAGACTCTCTGTCCATTGTCATGCGCCAGGAAGTCTTCACCCCTGAGAAAGAAAAACACGTCGTGCGCCGTCTGGTCGATGAGATCGGCATCGAGAAGATCTCGGTGGACCGCAACCTGGCCATTGTCATGATTGTCGGCGAAGCCATGGCCCATACCGTCGGTGTCACCGCCCGGGCAGCCAATGCCTTGTCCAAGGCCGGGGTCAACCTCGAGGTCATCAACCAGGGTGCCTCGGAAATCAGTGTCATGTTCGGAGTCCGCGAAGAATATTGCAATTATGCGGTCAAGGAATTGTACAAGGAATTCTTCAACCGTTAAACTGGGACCGCGCCTCCTGGTCAATGACCAGGCTGGCCTCAAAAAAGCGATCCAGGCGATAGAGTCCAGGATGGGTCAGGCTAAAGCCGCTCACCTGGACTTTGTCTGTGTAGACGGTGTCTTCATTCCGGACAATGTAGGGAGTAGCCCCCAGTCCGCTGAAGACTCGGATCCCCTGGCCTGCCAAAAACTGGCGCCGGGGATCGTCGGCCTGAAGTACAGCCCCGTTGGGGAAGGATAAAGCCGTTACAGGTCCTGTCAAAGGTTCGATCTGGGACTGCCATTTGGCCCAGTCCGACTGGACTTGCTCCAGACTGGCATTCTGGAGATTGATCATGCCATAGGTCGAAGTGCCGATCTGCCATCCTGTCCTTGACAGCTGGTGGATGATGGCCTGGACCTGGGTGCGATTGGCTGCATAGTCCGCCGGACCCAGAACGAGTTCCGGGTAGCCCAAAGCGGCCAAGGCCCGGTTTTTATCGTCGAGCTGATCCGGATCAGTCACCTGTCCGAAAATCCCTTCGTAGCCGGACAGCGTGATCAATCCCTTGGCCCCATCAAATGAGAAATCCGGATGTGACTCCACAAAAGCATCGAGGATACCAATGGCCTCGGATTCACGCCTGACGATCAGGTTGCCATCCGGTCCAGGCCATACTCCACAGACGAGTCCGGATGCATCCAGCTGTAAATCCCAGCAATTGCCTGTCTCTCTGCGGGTGACGAAATAATTCAGCCCTTCCAGAACCAGAACCAGTGGCTTCTTGCCCTCCGGCAGTTCGAGCGCAAACCGCTCCCCTGCCCCGGTCATCAGGCGGGTCTGGTCTACCAGGATGTAGTCATTATCATACAGCGCTGCCAGAATGCGT
Source organism: uncultured Mageeibacillus sp. (assembly GCA_964528645.1). Lineage (GTDB taxonomy): Bacteria > Bacillota > Clostridia > Saccharofermentanales > UBA5734 > UBA5734. The sequence continues at coordinate 61,566 of CAZGSR010000006.1, forward strand.
TCGAATTCCAAGGTCGTCAGCATGGTGTCAAAAGCAGCTGCCGCATAGGGATCCCGGTCGAAAGCCGTAACCGGATCCACGATCAGCGGCTTGATCACCAGATGCTCAATGGCGCCACGGAAGGTTTCCAGTTTGCGGGGTATTTTCTGGCTGCATTGGTCCAGCGCAGCCAGGACGGCCCGGTCACCCGGGAAGACAATCTGCAATTGCTGCAGTTGGCCATAGGCTGTGACCGTACGGTTCTGGTCCACCAGATCGAGGGCATCATCCAGCAATGGCTGATACATGGCAGTTTTGCAAGCCTCCAGTTTCTGGCGGGCAAAGTCCTGGGCAAAGGTTCCTGATCCGGCAGTATCAGCTAGTTCAGACCAGGCCGCATAGGCTTCGTACCACTGGTTATGCAGCAGCTTCTGGTCTGCAGCCATGAAGGCTGGTTTCAAGTCTGGCCAGGTTGCATATTCGTTGCTCAGGGGGTGTACACTGTCTTTGAGATTTGGCAGGTCGGATAACTGGCTGATGGCCAGAGCCAAGGTCGTGTATTCGCTCTCGCCCATCAGGTAGGCACGGCTCAATTCCCTGGCAAACCGGGACAGGCGCAAGCCGGACAATTCGCCCAAACCGACAATGAATGCCTGGTCTGCGGCTGCAAGAGGCTGGTCCTGCAGCAGCTGGCTTTCGATGAACTCGAGACGGTCAGACAGCAAGGATTCCAGTTCCACCAGGGTTTTCTGGTAGGGATTCCCCCCCTGTCCATTCTGCGAGGGTTGCACGGCATTGGCTTGGACATCACGGTAAATCTCGAGCGCCCTGACGTATTCCTCGGCCACAAGGGCCGATTCAAAATCAGCCCGGGCGAGTTCAGCGCTTTTCTGATTGCGTGCGATCAGGAACAGGACGATGCTGGCAAGCACAAGCACAGCAGCCAGACTGAGCAACAGGACTGTCTGGAGCCGGGACCTGGATTCTCTGGACGAGCGGACGTAGAGTTGGTTTGCCATCGTTAAATGCCATCCAGGCCAACTTGCCGGTTTTCCAGCGTGCTTTCCTTCAGATAGGTTCCAACCGCAGGCAAGGTCTTGGCCCGGTAATAATTGGGTTCGATGATGGCTGTTTCCACAAGGCGCTTCAAACTGGTCATGGTGCTGCCCTTTTTAGCCAGCAACACTTGCACGCCTTGCGTTGTCCGGGTTGTTTTGATCGGTACCAGTTCACTGTTGAAGACCAGCACTTTGCGGATGCTGCTGACAGCAACAAAATCTTCTGGATCGGTCAGGAAGCAGATGGCCGTTAAAGGGGAAGCCGTACTGAAAGCGTTGACCAGCTTTTTGCGGTTGGTTTTGGTTTCGTAAGATTGGCAAGGCAGGCGCACCAGTTTGCCATTGGAAAAGCCGATCAGGAACTGGCCGGAATAATCTTCAGTCAGGTGAATGAAGACAACTCGTTCACCTTCATCCAGGCTGAGCAGGTTAGGTGTATATTCACCGAAATCCGATGGTTTGTGGTCCTTGATTTCAAAGACTTTCATCTTGTAGACATTGCCCTGATTGGTAAACAGCAGCAGGTCCATCTTGTTTTTGCCTTCGATCTCCTGAACGATCTGGTCATCTTCTTTCGTTTTGAGATCTCCCGCGCTGCGCAGAGAGGTCAGCGGGATTTTCTTGATGTAGCCATGATCGGTCAGGAAAATCCTGAGCTTGAAGTCCTCGATCAATTCATGATCAGCGATGCGTTCGACATCGTCCGTGTGGACCAGAGTCGTCCTTCGCTCACGGCCATGCTTTTTCGCCACAGCCTTGAGCTGCTCGATGATTTTACGGTCGATTTTCTCCTGGTCCCCCAGAAGGTCCTGCAGAGCAGCAATTTCCTCGGCCAACGCCTTGATGTCAGCGATCCGCTGTAGCAGATACTGGCGGTTCAGCTGGCGCAGGCGGATTTCAGCGACGTACTCAGCCTGGATGGCATCGATGGCAAAGCCGTCCATCAGGTGCGGGATGACGTCACTTTCCTGCTCGGTTTCCCGGATGATCTTGATCGCCTTGTCGATATCAAGCAGGATCAGTTCCAGGCCCTGGAGCAAATGGAGGCGGTCCTGCTTCTTGCCCAGCTCATAAGCGATCTCGCGCCGCAGGCATGACCTGCGCCAGGCATGCCACTCGCCGAGGATCGAACGGATGCCCATCACTCGGGGGGTCCCATTGACCAGGATATTGAAATTGCAGGCAAACGAGCTTTCCAGCGAGGTCAGGCGGAACAGCTTTTGCATCAGGGCCTGGGGATCGGCTGATCGTTTGTAGTCAATCGTCAGTTTGAGGCCTTCGAGGTCGGTCTCATCCCGGACATCATTGATTTCCTTGATCTTGCCGGTCTTGACCAGATTGGAGATGTCATCGATGATCGCTTCGACCGTCGTCGTGTAGGGGATCTGCAGGATTTCGATGTAGCCATTTTTTTTGTCGACCTGGTAAGTGGCCCGCAGCTTGAAACTGCCCCGGCCGGTCTGGTAGATCTGGCGGATCTCCTGCGGGTGGTAGATCAGTTCTGCTCCGGTTGTAAAATCGGGTGCCTGCAGATGCTCCTCGATGTCGCAGCCCGGATCCCGGATATAGGCAATCGTAGCCGCACAGACTTCAGAGAGATTGAAGGAGCAGATATTACTGGCCATACCGACAGCAATCCCCTGGTTGCTGTTGACCAGGATCGAGGGGAATGTGGCCGGTAACAGAACGGGTTCCTTCATGGTCCCGTCATAGTTGTCAACCAGATCGACACTGTCTTTGTCCAGGCCAGCGAAGATCTCCTGGCAGATCGGATCGAGGCGCACCTCCGTATAACGCGCGGCAGCGTAATGCATGTCTCGCGAATAGATACGGCCGAAATTGCCCTTGGAATCGACATAGGGATGCAGCAGGGCATCATTTCCGCGGGTCAGGCGCACCATGGTTTCATAGATGGCCTGGTCGCCATGGGGATTGAGCTTCATGGTCTGACCGACAACATTGGCCGATTTCGTCCGGTTACCTGACAGCAAGCCCATCTTGTACATGGTATAGAGCAATTTGCGATGCGAGGGCTTGAAGCCGTCGATCTCCGGGATGGCCCGCGAGACAATGACGCTCATGGCATAGGGCATGTAATTGTTTTCCAGGGTCGCCGTGATCGGCTCCTGGTGGATGGGTGCAGGAAGGGGGGCTGGTTTGGTCATGGAGAAACTCCTCGTTAGCGCGAAAACTTACCCGACGTCGAGATTATCGAGATATTTGTGGCCGTTTTGCTCGATGAATGATTTTCTTCCAGCCAGGTTGTCGCCCAGAAGCAAATCAAAGGTCTCGAGCATATCCTCGGCTTTGTCTGGCATGACCTGGATCAGGCGGCGGGTTTCCGGATTCATCGTGGTCAACCACATCATCTCCGGTTCATTCTCACCGAGTCCTTTCGAACGCTGGATGGTGCAGCGATCTGCACCCAGCTTGGCCAGCAGTTCGCTTTTTTCCCGCTCCGTATAGGCAAAAAAGGTTTTCTCTTCCCGTTTGATCCGCTGGGTGATTTCAAAGAGTGGGGACTCCGCAATGAAGATTTTTTCCTTGTCCAGCAAAGTTGGAGTCAGTCGGTACAGCATGGCCAGGATCAGGGTCCGGATCTGGTAACCATCGACATCAGCGTCGGTGCAGATGATGACTTTGCTCCAGCGTAGGCCATCCAGATCAAACGACGACAGGTCTTTATTGTGGCGGGAATGGATCTCGACGCCACAACCGAGGACCTTGATCAGGTCGACGATGATTTCATTCTTGAAAATCGCCTCATAATCAGCCTTGAGGCAATTGAGGATCTTGCCACGCACCGGGATGATGGCCTGGAACTCGGCATCGCGGCCCATTTTACAGGACCCCAGCGCCGAGTCACCTTCAACGATGTACAATTCCCGCCGGGCGACGTCACGAGTGCGGCAGTCGACGAATTTCTTGACCCGGTTGGTCAGGTCGACCGAGCCCATCAACTTTTTCTTGATGTTGAGGCGCTGCTTTTCGGCGCTTTCGCGGCTGCGCTTGTTGACCAGGACCTGCTCCAGAACCCGGTCGGCCTCGGCCTTGTTTTCAATGAACCAGATCTCGAGGCGGCTGCGCAACAGGTCGGTCAGGAACTCCTGGATGTATTTGTTGTTGATCGCTTTTTTAGTCTGGTTTTCATAACTGGTCTGCGTGGAAAAGGAATTGGTGACCAGGATCAGGGAGTCCTCGATATCGGCAAAGGTGATCTTGGCTTCGTTATTCTTGTACTTGTCCTGCAGCTTGGCCTGGCGGTCGAATTCATTGACCAGGGCATTGCGCACGGCTTTGTCCGGAGATCCACCATATTCCAGCCAGCTCGAGTTGTGGTAATACTCGATCAAGTTGATTTCGTTATTGAAGCAGAGTGCCACTGAGGCTTTAACCTTGTATTCCGGTTTGTCAGAACGATCGCGGCCTTTGCCACTGCCTTCAAAAAACAATGGGCTGGAGATGCCTTTTTCCTGGTCCAGCTCCCGGACAAAGCCCAGGATGCCTTCGGGATAATAAAACTCCTCAGTTGTGCCGGATGGTTCATCCAGCAGGCGGAACGTCACACCCGCATTGACAATGGCCTGGCGCTTCAACGTCTGCTGGAAATAGTCGAGCGGGATCATGATATCGGTGAAAACATCCCGGTCTGCTTTCCATTTCTGGATGGTCCCAGTCTGTTTCTGCCGGACAGGTGTCTTCGTCAAGCCGCCAACATTGCTGCCCTTTTCAAAATGCAAATCGTAGCGGAAGCCATCCCGCACGACTGAAACATCAAAATATTCGGAGGCGTACTGGGTGGCACAGGCGCCCAAGCCATTGAGGCCGAGGCTGAACTCATAATGGTCCCCGCTGATATTGTTGTATTTGCCGCCAGCATACAGTTCGCAATAGACCAGCTCCCAGTTGTAGCGGTTTTCTTTTTCGTTGAAATCAAGCGGAATCCCACGGCCCTGGTCTTTGACCTCGAGCGATCCATCCTTGTACCGTTTGACCTCGATCAGGTTGCCATGCCCTTCCCTGGCTTCGTCGATCGAGTTGGATAAAATTTCAAAAAATGAATGCTTGCAGCCCTCCAGGTCATCAGATCCAAAAATGACACCCGGACGAAGACGGACTCGGTCGGCCCCCTTCAAGGCAGAAATACTGGTGTTGTCGTAGGCTTTGCTTTTGGTCATGGATACTCCTGCTTTTTGTCAGAATCGCTTCATTATAGCACAGGCAAACGGGGCAAAAAATGGACCGCTCCCTTAATCAAAGGAGCGGTCCTGGCGAGCCTAGGAGGACTCGAACCTCCGACCCACAGCTTAGAAGGCTGTTGCTCTATCCAACTGAGCTATAGACCCATGTTTGCCCTGTCCCTGTCCTGATTATACAAAAACGAGGCGGGACGAGGCAAGAAAATGGCGGCCCGTGGCCGCCCTGCAGGCGATGTTGGAGCGGGTGATGGGAATCGAACCCACGCAATCAGCTTGGAAGGCTGAGGTTCTACCATTGAACTACACCCGCAGATAAATATCAGCGCCGATCTGCCCGTTGATTTTACCGCATCAAATCTTTTTTGTCCACACCCAATCTTTCAGCTGGTCCATCTGGTCCGTCTACAATCGTTCGCTCTATTATGTCAGGAAAAGTCGAGCCAAGGTTTGCGTTTTTCCTGATGATTCCGGAAAGAAGCATAGGTGCGATTAATGATCTGTGTCTCAGGAATCCCTAGCAACTGGACGAGTTCATAAGCCTCATCGACTCTGCCAACCTGGTCAGCAGTGTGCGAGTCGCTGTTGATCACGATTGGCACCCTCAGTTCCTTGCAGCCCTTGGCAATTTCATAACAGGCACTGTTTTCCGGATCCCCTTTCAAGGTCCAGCGATTGACCTCAATCATGGTTCCTGTAGCCCGACAGGCGTTCAGGACAGTCGGGATGTCATAGTCATAGCCACCCCGTCCCGTATGGCCGAGGATATCCACCAGCGGATTCTCGGCAGCGGCGACCAGGGCCTGGGTATGGTCCTCTCTGGTTCTGGGCTGGATGAGAAGGTCATGAAACGATGCGATGACGACGTCAAGCTTCTTCAAAAGAGAGTCCTGCAAATCCAGCTTGCCTTCATAGTTCATTAAATTGGCTTCGATACCGCGCAGGATCTTGATCCCCTGGAGTTCGCGCGGTACCATGCGAATTGCCGAAAAATAGATCCAGTTAGCCGAACCAGGCATGGCCGGTCCATGATCTGTCAGGGCAAACCCGTCCATTTGATACTTCCGGCAATAGGCAGCGATCTCCTCCATCGTACCAAAAGCATGACCGCTGGCAACGGAATGGACATGGCAATCAAATCGGATCATATGGAAAGCCTCCCTGGTTTTGGCTGAAGAATCTGCATGAAGGGTGATCATGGCTTGCCCTCGATGCTAGCACGAAGTTGACGGGGAGGCAAATCGGGCCAGTGCTAGTCAAATTTCCAGCACCATCTTGTTTCCAGACTCAATCATCATTAAACTGAGAACAGTTCTGATCAAGAGCCCGTAATCCTGCCCATCTAGACAGTCTCGATGTTTTGTCAGCTTGCAAACAGGTCAAGGAGGTTCCATGTGGATTGCCAGCCTGATTATCAATAGCTTATCTGTTCTCAGTGGCCTGGCCATGTTGTGGCAATTACCCAGCTTCAAGCGGACCCGCCCTCTCCTGTCAGCCGAAGATACCGATACCAAGGCTGTCTCTGTCATTATTCCGGCTTATAACGAATCCAGGCGGCTCCAACCCCTGATTGAATCCCTGAACAGCCAGACTCAGCAACCATTGGAAATTTTGGTGGTCGATGACCATTCGACTGATGGCACCGGTCTATTGGCCGCCTCGCTGGGCTGCCAGGTTCTCCTGGCTGATCCGGTCGAACCAGGATGGGTGGGGAAATCCAGGGCTTGCTGGTCTGGTGCCAAAAAAGCCCAGGGAACTGTCCTGGTTTTTCTCGATGCCGATACCCGGCTTGAGCGTGCGGAGGCCTTGTCCGAGCTGGTGGCCGCTTTTGCACAGCAGGGTAAAAAGGGCATTCTTTCGGTTCAGCCCTTCCATCGCGTCAAAAAGAGATACGAAAGCTTCTCGGCAATTTTTAACATCATCGTCCTTTCCGGTTTGAACCGGTTTTCCATCCTGGGCAGCCGGATCCATGGGACGGGTGCATTTGGACCGTGTCTCATCTGCAGCAAGGATGATTATTTTGAGGTTGGAGGGCATCAGGCCATTCGGACTGCGGTTCTCGACGACCTGGCTCTGGGCAATCTTTTTTCCAGCCATCAACTGCCGGTGACATGTGTGAGTGGCCGCGGAGTCATTTCCTTCCGGATGTATCCGGAAGGATTCTGGAACTTGTTTGAAGGTTGGACCAAAAATTTTGCGACCGCATCCTCCTCTACCCACCCCTTTATCATGGCCCTGATCATTCTCTGGATTGGCGGTGGTTTTTCGACCCTGGGTGGTCTGATCCGGTCACTGATGGTGCAAAGCCCCATTGAGATAGTCGCTGCCAGCAGTGTGACCTTGGCCTATCTGGCTGTTTTCCTTTTCCAGGCCAGACGAGCTGGGAGTTTCCACTGGGTGGTCCTGATCTTCTATCCGCTGCATGTCCTGTTTTTTGCCATTCTGTTCACCTGGTCGCTCTATCTGACCAAAATCCGCCGCGCTGTTTCCTGGCGGGGACGCAACATCCAGGTCTGAACCCATGCAGCGCTTGTTCGAACTGTCTCTGGCCTTAACCATTGCGCTTGATTTTGCCGCCTGGTTTGTGTTCCACATGGCTGCCGCTCTTTGCACCTTGAACATGCCGGATCGCTGGTTTGCCACGGATCACTGGCTCTACCGGACCAGAGACTGGGAGCGGCAAGGCCAATTCTGGCACCACGTGTTTCGGGTCCGCAACTGGAAGGAACGGCTGCCAGACGGCGCCCAGCTGATTGGCCGCGGCTATGCCAAAAAAAGACTGCAAGCCACTCATGCAGAGGAACTGGCCCGGTTCGTCCAGGAGTCTCGCCGGGCAGAATTGACCCATTACCTGGCCATGTTGCCCGCCCCCCTGTTTTTTCTCTGGAACCCGGCCTGGGTTGGCTGGTTCATGATCGGATACGCCCTCATAGCCAATGCCCCTTGCATCATCGCTCAACGCTACAATCGCCCCCGCTTCATCAATGTGCTGCAAAAACGCACGATTGGATCCAGGATCCATAAAAAATAACGACAGACAGCAGGAGGTTCTGAACATGGCCCAAAAATCAGCAATTGTCATCGGTGGCGGCTTAGGTGGTGTCTCCAGCGCCATTTCCCTGGCCCAAAACGGTTTTTCAGTTCGCTTGTACGAGAAAAACCAGCATATTGGCGGCAAATTGAATCTGAAAGAACAGGACGGCTTTCGTTTCGACCTTGGACCATCGATCCTGACCATGCCGCATATCTTCGAATCCCTGTTTGCCCGGAGCGGCAAAAACATGGCTGACTACATCCCGATTGTTCGCTTGGAACACGAATGGCGCAGTTTTTTCCCAGATGGCACCATCCTGGACCTGTATGGTGACCTGGATAAAATGTCCCGGGAAAATCCGAATCTTTCGGCTGATGACATGCGCCAGTACAAAAATTTCCTGGACTATGCCAAAGGCTTGGATGAGATCACGACGGAAGGCTATTTTGGCCGCACCGGACTCGATACCATCCGGGATGTTTTTGCCCAGCATGGCTTTTTCAGGTCCATGCGTGGCTTTGACTATTTCTCAACCATGTATGGTGCCATCCAGAAGCGAGTCACAAACCAGAACCTGCGTGACATGCTCGCCTATTTCATCAAATACGTCGGTTCGTCCCCCTACAACGCGCCAGCCGTGCTCAACATGATGATCCACATGCAGCACCAGCTCGGTGAATGGTATGTGCCAGGCGGCATGAACAAGATTGGCCTCGGCCTAGTCCGGCTGGCAGAAGAAATTGGCGTCGAGATCCATACAGCCAGTGAAGTCACCCGGCTGGAAACTGCCGGTGATAAACGCATCACTGCAGCCATCCTGAGCGACGGTTCCCGGCAGACGGCCGATTACTTTATCTCCAACATGGAAGTTATTCCCGCATACAAACGATTGCTGGGCTGGTCAGAAAACAAAATAGCTGCCTTGTCCAAGTTTGAACCGGCCTGTTCCGGTATCGTGTTGCATCTTGGGGTTAACCGGCAGTACCCGCAGCTGAGTCATCACAATTTCTTCTTTTCCGGTAATCCCCGGCAGCATTTTGACAAAGTTTTCAACCGCCATGAACTGCCGGATGATCCGACTCTGTACGTTGTCAATGTCAACAAGACCGATCCTGGCCAGGCTTTGCCGGGGCATGAAAACCTCAAGATCCTGCCCCACATTCCCTATGTCCAGAAAAATCCGGCTACCCGGGAGGATTATCTTGTCTTGAGGGAACGTGTCCTTGAGAAGCTGGAACGCATGGGGCTTTCTGATCTGCGCCAGCACATCGTGACAGAAGACTTCTGGACACCCAATGATCTGGAGACGACCTACTATTCCGACCGGGGGGCTATCTATGGCGTGGTTTCCGACCGCAAGGGCAATCACGGATTCAAACATCCCAAACACAGCACCCAGTATGACAACCTGTATTTTGTCGGCGGGACGGTCAATCCAGGAGGCGGTATGCCGATGGTCACACTGAGCGGACAACAAGCGGCCAACCTGATTCTCGACCGGGAAACCAATGGCTGAACCCACTGCGGGCCGCAAGGCGCTCCTTCACTTGCGGCAAATGATCACAGATCACGAACAGGATTTTCTTGCTGCCCTGGACCAGGATTCTGGCAAACCAGCGGTTGAAGCGTACGCGTCAGAAATCAGCCTGGTCCTGGATGAAATCCGCTTCCTCCTGCGCCAGGGTCATCACGTCCTTAAGCCACGCAAAGTCAGGGGCCTGGGACTCTGGTTGCAAAATCAGGCGATAGTCAGCCGGGAACCTTTTGGCCGGGTCCTGGTCATCAGTCCCTGGAACTATCCGTTCCAGCTCTCCCTACTGCCGGTCGCCGGGGCCTTGCTGGCTGGCAATACCTGTGTCCTCAAACCATCTGAGCTGGCACCCGCGACCGCAGATCTGCTGACTGCACTGGTTCCCCGTTATTTCCCATCGAGTTCTGGACCTGGTATGCCACGCCTGGAAATTGTATCTGGTGATGCCAAAGTTGCCCGGAATTTATTAGAGGAGCCCTGGGATTTTGTCTTTTTCACAGGCAGTGGCAAGGTCGGCCAGATTGTTTCAGAAGTCCTCTCGTCCCGCCTGATCCCTCATGTCCTCGAACTGGGGGGCAAGAATCCTGTAATCATTGGGCCTGGCGGTGTCACTGCGACTCTGGTCCGCCGGCTGGTCTGGGCGAAATTCATCAATTGTGGTCAGACCTGCATCGCTCCTGATGATGTTCTGGTGCCAGAAAAAGATGCCGAAAAACTCATCGAGCTCCTGACTGCCCAACTCAATAACTTTTATGGTGCCGACCCAGCGCAAAGCACGGATTATGGCCGGATTGGGCATTACCGCCATTTTGACCGCCTGGTCCAGATGCTCGAATCGAGTCTGGCGTGTTCTTGTCCTGCGACAGATCTATCAGAAGGTGTCCCCCGTATTTGGGCGGGAGGACAGTACGACCGGACATCCCTATACTTTGCACCGACTTTGATAACGGGTCTGGCCACAGATGCGCCTTTGGCCAGAGAAGAAATTTTCGGTCCGATCCTGCCCATCCAGACATATCGCGACGAAACCCACCTGCGCGAGCTGTTGTCAGCCCGACCGCAACCTCTGACGGTTTACTGCCTCAGCCAGGACAGAGACTTTGGCAGGCGGATGGAAAAAACCGTCCGCACCAGCTCCTTTGCCCTCAACCAGTTCATCTATCACGCTGCCAGCAGCCACCTGCCCTTTGGCGGTCTGGGCAGCAGTGGACATGGGCGGTATCACGGTCTGGCCAGCCTGCGGACTTTCACCTATGAAAAAATCACCTACATCCAAACCGGGAAATTCGAGCTGAAACAGCAATTCCCTCCTTATGGACCAGGAGCACTGGCCGCCTACCGGAACTTCGTCCGTCACTTCCGGCGTTGAATGAACCATAGCAACGAAAAAACCCTAGAACCACTGAGGCTCTAGGGTTTCTCTTGGTGATCCGCCGGAGGCTCGAACTCCGGACCCCCTGATTAAAAGTCAGGTGCTCTACCGACTGAGCTAGCGGATCATTGGCTGGGGTGGCAGGATTTGAACCTACGCATGCGGGAGTCAAAGTCCCGTGCCTTACCGCTTGGCGACACCCCACCGGTCGGCATGATCGGTCACAGGTGCCTGGCGGCTCCGATCGGGAAATGAATGGGGTGGGATATGGGAATCGAACCCACGACCTCCAGAGCCACAATCTGGCACTCTAACCAACTGAGCTAATCCCACCACGTAGATCCCGGCTGCCGTGGCACGAAGTGATTATAAGGATCACACAAAGGCTTGTCAAGCGATCCTGGAAAAATCGTCTGAACGGATTTTCCGAGGATTTTTTTGCCAAATTTCAAGTTACCCATTCTGCTATACTGGTATCCGGAGCCTTCGTGGCTTATCAATCATTCCCCGGAGGTCTGATTATGACTGAATTTCACTCCAGCCATCCGCTGCCGGTCGTAGAAAAACTGCCGCTGAATGGACCTCGGCTATCCTTGACCGCTTACAGCAAAGACGATCTGGCTGCCTTGTTGCCATTTTTCCAGGACCTATCGACCTTGCGCTATTATTTGCCGACCACCGTTCGTCCTTTTAATCTGGAGCAGCTGGACCTTCTGCTATCGGACTGGAATGACGGCCAGAGCAATTTCGTCTTTGCCATCCGCCATGAAGGTGAAATCTGTGGCCTGGTCAACTTGGACGGCCTCGATTTCCCGAACAGCCATGCTGAGATCGGTATTGCCATCACGAACAAATTGCAGCGCGGCCAGGGATTTGCCAGCGAGGCGCTCCAGCTGCTGCTTGACTTTGCCTTCGGCGAACTCAATTTGCAGCGGATCTGGTGCCGGATCATCAGTGGCAACGATCCTTCGGTCCGTTTGTTTACCCGGACAGGATTTGTCCAGGAAGGCGTCTTGCGCCAACATGTACGTCGTTCCGGTGCATTTCGCGACATGCTGGTGTTTGGCCTGCTGCGTGATGAATACAAGGCGCTGGCAAATCCATAGACCCCACCTGGCAGCAGATCTTCAAACACACTTTCATGTTTGGCTTGTCCCTCTTTTCGTTGCATGGTAAGATAGTTTCGGTATTTGATGTTCCGGATGGAATCCGGGAATTACAGGAGGATTTTTCATGAGCAAACTGATAGGTAATGCGATTTTTGGCCAGTCCGGCGGCCCGACTTCGGTCATCAACGCCAGTGCTGCAGGCGTCTTTACAGAAGCCCTCAAGCAGACCGGTGTGATCGAGAAGGTTTATGGCGCAGCCAATGGCATCGTGGGCATCCTGAACGAGAAATTCTATGACATCGGACAGGAGGATCCGGCAGAGCTTGAACTGTTGAAGACCACCCCCTCCTCTGCCCTCGGCTCCTGCCGCTACAAACTGGCCAAGCCAGAAGTCGACGACACCGACTACAAGCGCATCCTCGAGGTCTTCAAGAAATACAACATCCGCTATTTCTTTTACAACGGCGGCAACGACTCGATGGACACCTGCAACAAGATCTCCAAATTCATCGCCAAGTCCGGCTACGAATGCCGCGTCATCGGCGTTCCCAAGACCATCGATAATGACCTGTTCGGCACTGACCACTGCCCGGGCTTTGCCTCTGCAGCCAAATACATCGCCACCACGGTCATGGAAGTCTACCTCGATGCCCGCGTCTATGATACCGGCATGATCACAGTCATCGAAATCATGGGCCGCAATGCCGGCTGGCTGACTGCCGCTTCCGCTCTGGCTGCTCACAAGGGCCTCGGTCCGGACCTGATCTATCTGCCAGAAGTCGACTTTGACCTCGACAAAATGCTTGTTGACGTCAAGAAAGTCTACGAGAAGGAAAAGAAAGTCATCGTCTGCGTCTCTGAGGGTGTCAAGACGAAGGAAGGCAAATACATCCCTGAGCTGGTCGGTGAAGTCTCCGTCGATGCCTTCGGCCACAAGCAGATGGGTGGCACAGCTGCCGTGCTCGCCAACTACCTCAAGGAAAAGATGGGCTGCAAGGTCCGTGGCATCGAGCTGTCCCTGATGCAGCGCTGCGCCGCTCACCTGGCCTCCAAGTCCGACGTCGAGGAATCCTTCCTCTCTGGCCAGACCGCTGTCCGTATCGCCGTGGACGGCATGACCGACTTCATGGTTGGCTTCCAGCGTCCTGAACAGGGTGAATACAAATGCGAGATCAAACTGATTCCCCTGAACGATGTCGCTAACACTGAAAAAGTGGTGCCGAAAGAATGGATCAATGATGACGGCAACTTCGTCAACGAGAAATTCATTGAATACGCTCTGCCCCTGATCCAGGGCGAGTCCAAGATTGCGATCGAAGATGGCCTGCCCCGTTTCGCCAAGCTCAAGAAAGTCCTCGTCGAGAAAAAGTAATCGACGCTACAGGATGAACAGGAATTGAAACAGGAAGGGCTGCCAGCTGGCAGCCCTTTTTCTTGCTCATCGGCCTCTGCCAAATCCTTGGCCTTGGGGACTCAATCAGCCAGGTCTGGATTTGCCCTTTTTATGCGCCGTATTCTTTCTCGCTGGAGGCATTCGTTTGGCCAGGACCTGCGGACGGGCGACGGAATAACCAAAAAACCCCAGCATTTTGCCCAGTGAATAATAATTGCCATGCGCATAGGCAACAAGTCCAGCCTTGTCCAGACGCAGGCGGTTGTCAGCGTCGAGCAAACGTGGGTCCACTTCCACCGCTGCTACGCGAGCCAGGAAAAGGTCATGGGAACCGAGGGGCAGGATCTGTTCCACCTGGCAGGAAAGTGTCAGTGGGCTCTGGGCAACCGCTGGTGCATGGTTCATCTGGCTGGCCTTGACAGCACTGAGCTTGCAGGCAGTGAATTTGTCCAAATCCCGGCCTGTTTTGACGCCGCAAAAATCAGTCGCCTGCAGCAGCTTTTCATCAACCAGATTGATAACGAACTCTCTGCTTTGACTGATCTGGGAGTGGGAATACCGTGAAGGCCGGATGGAGACAGACACCATGGGGGGCTCGGAATTGATCGTACCTGCCCAGGCAACCGTGATCATGTTGGCCTGGTCACAGCCTTCCCCGGGCAAGCCGCAGCAGGATACCAGCACCACCGGGACCGGGGCCAGCAAGGTCGAAGGGTTCAGTTCCACTTTGGGAGGTAAAACCTGAGTCTGTGGTGTTTTTAAATCAGGATGCTGATCCATCGTGCCTCACTTTCAAATGCCTAGCATTTCATGATTGAGCAAATAGGCTTTCAAATCGATGCCCCCGGCAAAACCCACCAGGCGGCCATTCTTACCAATTACCCGGTGGCAGGGAACCATCACAGGAAGCGGATTGGCAGCACACGCTGAGCCTACCGCCCGTGCCAGCTGGCGCGGCACCTGGCCCGGCTTGGCAATCCGGTAGGCCAAATCTTCATAAGACCAGGTCGCCCCATAGGGAATCTGGCGCAATTGATCCCAGACCAGGCGCTGGAAGACAGTGCCAGACTGAATGTCGACCGGAACCGTAAATATCTGCAGCTGTCCGGAGAAATAGGCTCGAAGCTGGCGGCAGGCCTCCAGCAGGACTGGTGGAGCATCATCCACGATCATCTGGTGGCCAGGCCTGCTGGCTCCAGGAAAGGCAGGATCAAGAAAGTTGATCCGGATGATGGCGGTCTCATTGCTCTGGAGATGAAGCGCTCCAGCAGCAAAAGTCAGAATGGCGTCATAAATGATCTGCGTGGGCTTTGGCGCCTGCTGGATCTGGCTCGTCAACTTTCATCCCTCCTCTCTCTGGTCCCAAGCTTGCTGCAAGCTCTGGATAACCGGTTCAATGTCTGGCTCAGCCAGGAGACGGTACGCCACTGGGCCAGCCAGCTCTCGTTGCAGCGCAGGCCAGTCAAAGATTTTGAAAGCGCCCCCAGGTGCTGGATGGTCCAGTAAATCTGGCAACGCCTCCATTGCGCCTGTACGGCCGCTGATCGGATCGAGAAAGGCAGCCCAGACCTCCCTGTCCCGGACGATCGGGAAAAGGCCTGGTTGTGGCGACAGGCGATTCTGAAGGTACAGGGCATCCGGATCTGAAGCCAAAAAGGCTGCAACCTGGCAAGCCAGATCAGGTTGGCCAGTGGATTTACTGACACTGAGTGCCTGGACGCTGACTGGATAGGGATCTTTCGAGGCTGCTGTCGAAGGGAGCGGCAAGACCAGTCGATCTGGCCCGCCAGAATCAAGCATGGCCAGCTGACTGGAGTCAATGACCTGGTATGCAACCTGATGGCTATCCAGTTTATCCTGGGTCGCTGCCACGTAATCTGAATAGCTGATCGATGCTGCTATGCCTGTCGCGCCATCTGTAACCAGATGACGCAAGGCCTGGACCGTACTGGTAAATTCAGGCTGACTGAAATCATAGCTTATGCCATTCCAGCCAACCCATCCAGTATAAGCATCTGATCCGCTTTCCAGGACAGTCAACAGCGCTTCCGGATTGGCAATGGCCAGCTGGGTTGCGTCAGATGCAGCCACCAGCTGATGGCACTGTTCGACAAATTCGGGCCAGCTGGGTCTATTGTCGAATACACCTGGAATTGCATCTGGTATTGCTCGAGGATGGTACAGCAGGACCGGGACAGACAGCCTCCAGGGCAAATAAAGAAAACCCTGTGGGCTCATGCTGGCGGATAGCAAAGCGGGGCTGACTTTGTCTGCAGACAGCCGCTTGTCATCCATCAGGTAGGGGGTCAAGTCCAAGAGTTGACTGGCCTGCAGGGCTGAATAATGGTCTGTCAGCACCAAGTCAGGCCAGTTACCCGCAGCTGTCCAGGTCCGGGCCAGTTCATCTGTCAAGAATTCGGCCTGCGGCAGTGGTTCTGCCACCAGGCGCAGATCGGAATCATAGGCAGACAGGTAGTCCAGGCTGATGTGGCTGCCTCGGCTGTCCTCGTGTCCCAGGGTGCTGACCTGGTTTAGAGTCAGTTCGTAATATCGGCCCAGGAGATCGAGTTGCTCCGCTTGCCAGGGGCCTGCTATGCGCAGGGTGACATGCTGGCGGTGAGTCGATCCATCATCCAAAGCTGTGGTACGTGGTTCGGACAGGCTCGGTGCTGATGCTTGCTGGCCATCGGAACGCAGGGGTATGTGCGGATAGTTGGATGAAGCTGGCAGAGAACAACCCGCCAGTGGCACACAGACCAGGGCCAGACACCCCATCCCGATCCCCAGGATCCATCTGCGCCAGGTCCATTTATCCATTGGTTTTTTCATAGACCAGATAATTAAACACCAGTCCATTTTCTTCCTGGGCAGGTTCCGACAGAACACAGTGCCACTCTGGCAGCTGATCAAGGTCTGGGAAATACGTGTCCGCTGGCTGCTGGCGGTGGATACGGGTGACATAAACGCGCTGGCAGTCAGGCAGGAATTCACGGTAGATGCTGCTGCCACCAATCACATAGATGTGTTTGTCCGGATGCAGCGCCACGGCTGCGAGAACTTCTTCGCGGTTGTGGCAGATGGTCGCCCCTTCTATAACCAGGGACTGGTTCCTGGATACAACCAGATTGATGCGTGACGGCAACGGACGCCCGCCTGGAAAGGTCTGGAGCGTCTTGCGGCCCAGGATGACAACCTGGCCCATCGTCATTTCTTTGAACCGTTTCAGATCGGCTTTGATCCGAAACAGCAAATCGTCCTGATAGCCTATGCCCCAGGCTAGGTCCACTGCGACAATCGCGTCCATCTGATCAGACCGCCACGGGAATCCGGGTCATTTTCTCCCCGGCCTGATAATCCTTCAATTCGATATCATCGATTGTGAATTGGTAGAAATCCTTGATCTCCGGATTGAGCACCAGGGTGGGAGCTGGATAGGCTGTGCGGGAAATGAGTTCCCGGACCAGGGGTACATGGCGGTCGTAGATGTGGGCATCGGCGATGACATGGACCAGCTCACCCACGGCAAGGCCGCTGACCTGGGCAAACAGGTGGACAAGAACGGCATACTGGGTGACATTCCAGCTATTGGCCACCAGCATGTCCTGTGAACGCTGGTTCAGGATGGCATTCAGCGTGTTACCGGAAACATTGAGGGTCAGGCTGTAGGCGCAAGGGTAAAGCTGCATGGCGTGCAAGTCCTGGTGATTGTACAGGTTCGTCAGCATGCGCCTGCTGCTGGGATTGTGCAGGAGATCAAACAGCAGGCGGTCAACCTGGTCGAATTCACCTTCTTTGTAGATCGACTTCTGTGCCAGCTGGTAGCCGTATGCTTTGCCGATCGTTCCCTGCTCATCAGCCCAACTGTCCCAGATGTGGCTGTTCAGGTCAGCGACCCGGTTTGACTTTTTCTGCCAAATCCAGAGCAATTCATCAATGGCTGCCTTGAAATTAATCGGGCGCAAGGTCAGGATGGGGAATTCCTCAGCCAGATTATACCGGTTGACAACCCCGAAGGACTTGATGGTGTAGGCAGGTGTGCCATCATCCCAGCGCGGGCGGACATCGTTGCCGGTTTCATCATACCCCTCACTCAAAATCTGATGGCAATTATCAATAAAAAGATCGTCTGCACGGCTCATGGCTCAAGTCATCCTTCCTGTCTGTAAAACTTGTCTGCAAGTACCAGTATAAGCAAAGCGCTCTGGGATCACAATAAAAACGACCAGTTCCTTCTGGCATTGCCTGCTGGAAACTGGTCGTCTGTTATAACTGGTCGGAGTGAGAGGACTTGAACCTCCGGCCTCTTGGTCCCGAACCAAGCGCTCTACCACCTGAGCCACACCCCGTTGACTTTTGCTATTCTACTGGTAAAGAACCACAGTGTCAAGGGCGTTTTCGAACTTCGCCAAGATCCATGGATTCTCAGCCCGGCAGAGGCAAAAGTTGGCACAAGCTTGGATTAGCGGGCAATCAAACGGGTCGTCGCCTCGTGGACCAGCTTCTCAATGACTGCGTCGACTTTCATGACGCCCAGGTCCCCGTCCTTGCGGGAACGAACTGCCAGGCTGTCGGTTTCGATCTCGGCATCACCGAGGACCAGCATGTACTGGAGCTTATCCATCTGGGCCTCGCGGATCTTCTTGCCGATTTTCTCATCCCGGGTGTCGATCTCGACCCTGAGGCCCGCCTGCTTCAAGCGCAGGGCGATGGCCTTGGCCGCATCGAGATGGCGTTCGGAGATCGGCAGGATCCTGGCCTGCTCGGGAGCGATCCAAAGCGGCAAGGCACCGGCGTATTTCTCGATCAGCAAGGCCAGCGTGCGTTCATAGCAGCCAATCGATGTACGATGGATGATGTAGGGGTGGCGTTTTTCACCATCCCGGTCGGTATATTCCATTCCGAATCGTTCGGCCAGCTGAAAGTCGATCTGGATCGTGATCAGGGTGTCTTCCTTACCAAAAACATTACGGATCTGGATGTCCAGTTTCGGGCCATAGAAAGCGGCCTCGCCTACGCCTTCGACATAGGGAATCTTCGCATGGTCGAGGATCTGGCGCATCGTCCCCTGGACAGACTCCCATTCTTCGGCTGATCCAATGTATTTTTCCCGGTTGGATTCATCCCAGAGCGAGAATCGGTAGCTGACATCATCATCCAGGCCAACAGCCTGAAGCATGAAATTGGCCAGATCCAGGGCTCCCCTGAATTCCTGTTCCAGCTGGTCCGGGGTGCAGATCAGGTGGCCTTCGGAGATGGTGAACTGGCGCACCCGGATCAGGCCGTGCATTTCACCCGATGATTCGTTGCGGAACAAGGTCGATGTTTCACCATACCGGATTGGCAAGTCCCGGTAGCTGCGGGTCTTGGTCAGATAAGCCTGGAACTGGAACGGGCACGTCATCGGACGCAGGGCCAGGACCTCCTCGGTGTCAGCTTTCTCAGGATCACCGATGATAAACATGCCATCGCGGTAGTGGTGCCAATGACCAGAGATTTTGTACAGGTCGGACTTGGCCATGAAGGGAGTTTTCGTCAGCTGGTAGCCACGGCGTTCTTCCTCATCTTCGACAAAGCGCTGCAGGAGCTGGATGGTGCGTGCCCCTTTTGGCAGCAGGATCGGCAAACCCTGGCCAATGTAGTCGACAGTCGTGAAATAGCCTAACTCACGGCCCAGTTTGTTGTGGTCACGTTTTTTCGCTTCTTCTTGCTGGTCCAGATAGTCCTTGAGCTGCTGTTTGTCCGGAAAGCTGGTGCCGTAGATGCGCTGCAACATCTTGTTTTTCTCGCTGCCGCGCCAGTAGGCGCCAGCCACCTGAGTCAGTTTGAACGCCTTGACCTCACCAGTGGCAGCCAGATGAGGGCCGGCACACAGATCGACGAATTCACCCTGGCGGTAGAAACTGATCACCGCATCTGGCGGCAAATCATCAATCAGCTCCACCTTGTAGGTCTCCCCTGCTTCTGCCATCAGGGCCTTGGCTTCTTCACGCGGCAGTTCGAAACGCTCGATCGGATAGTTGGCCTTGACGATTTTTTTCATTTCGTCTTCGATCTTGCCCAGTTCCTCCGGTGCAAACGGCTCATCCCGGTCAAAATCATAATAATAGCCCGAATCGATCGCTGGACCGATGGCCAGACGCGTCTGGGGGTACAATCGTTTGACCGCCTGGGCCAGGATATGTGATGACGTATGGCGAAATGCGTGACGATAGGACGCATCGGAAAAATCTGACATGGTTACCTCCGAGCCCGCCGGTCAAATATAGGTAAACCTGGACAGGCCATTTCATGATAATCAATCTCGCTGGTTTTGTAAATTATGACTGGCATTTAACGCTGCTGCCGGTAACTCCTGTTCCGGCAAGGTCTGGAAACAAGGTTTCACGAGAGCGTAATCAAGTCGCTGATGGCATCGAGTCGGCTTTGCTTGATGCCAGGTACCTTCATCAGGTCTTCCTTGCTCTTGAATGGGCCATTCCGCGTCCTGAAATCGAGGATGGCCCTGGCTGTGGCGGGTCCGATCCCTGGTAACTGGTCCAGTTCTTCGACAGAAGCCTTGTTGATGTTGATCTTTACGACGTCCGACGGGTCATGGGTGACGAGGATGTCGCTTGTGACCGGGTTATCAGCCACCTCCGCAAGGGTCGGAATCCGGATGTGGCAATTATCCGTGATAGCCAGGGCCAGGTTGATGTCATCGCTTGCTGCATCGATGCGCAGTCCACCGGCCAACTCCACCAGTTCGTACAAGTAGCTGCCCCGCTGGACCCGGTATATCCCTGGTTCAAGGATCGCTCCGACGAGATAGACCGGAACCAGGTCTGGTTCAGTTGCCAGATCATCTGCCAGATTCCCTGGCTGGGTGTTCAAAGCGAGCGATCCGGATTGGATTGCACGTGTTTCCCGGGCAAGGATCTCAATTCCATCGGGCTGTGATCGCCAAAGCTCATATGCAACCGCAACCAGTGAAAACAGGCAAATCCCGATCAGGATAAAAAACGTGTGACGCTTCAATTCAATGCTGTGCATGGCTCTGTCCCCCTGGAGGATCATGAGCCAGCATAGCAAAACGGGCAGGTTTCCCTGCCCCCATTTGATCGACAAATCACGACGAAATTCGACTTGAAGTCCAGGCAGACCTCACTCCCAGCGGGATTTGAAGGCCGGGCCGATTCGACAAGATCAACTCCGGCTGCGGCTTTGCTGCCAGAGTTTCTCCAGGCTGTAGAAGTCTCTTTCCTCACTGTGGAACACATGGACTACGACATCTCCGTAATCAAGCAGGATCCAGCGGGAGGATTCAAATCCTTCGACATGGTCCACGAGACGGTTGTCTTTTTCCTTGAGCAGATATTCGACTTCATCTGCCAATGCCTTGACGTGAGTCGTCGATGTTCCGGTGGCGATGACAAAATAGTCAGCCAGGATTGTCTTGTCCGAGACATCGATGACATCGATGTCCTTGGCTTTCTTGTCTTCCAGGATGGTTCTGATTTTCTGGGCTAAATCTGATGCGGTCAATGTGATTCTCCT
>CAZGSR010000007.1:0-67539 GCA_964528645.1 uncultured Mageeibacillus sp.
TGAAGATTAGCTCCGGTTAGATCCTTTCGCGCTCAAACTATATGAGGCACCAGTTTTATTTCGCGCTCATATTGACATGAGGCACTACGATGGTTTGTGAAAATTTTTCGCGCTTTTTCACGTGGTTTTTCGCGTTTGGAGCCTTCCTGCTCGCCTGTGCAAAAAAGCTCGCCCCGGGCATCGAAACCTGGGGCGAGCTTTTCTTTTGAGACAACCAGCAGCAAGTAAGGATTCTTACTTGATTTCGACGACAGCGCCAGCTTCTTTGAGCTTGGCGGCAACTGCGTCGGCGTCTTCCTTGCTGACGTTTTCCTTGATGGCTTTCGGAGCGCCGTCGACGAGGTCTTTGGCTTCCTTGAGGCCGAGGCCGGTCAGCTCGCGGACAGCCTTGATGACGTTGATCTTGGCAGCGCCAGCTTCCTTGAGGATGACGGTGAATTCGGTCTGCTCTTCAACAGCGGCAGCCGGAGCAGCGCCACCGGCAGCCGGGGCAGCAACAGCCATTGCAGCGGCAGACACGCCGAATTCGGTTTCGAGGGCTTTGACGAGTTCAGCCAGTTCCATGACGGACAGGGCCTTGACATCTTCGATGAATTTGGTGATTTTTTCACTAGCCATGGTAAATACCTCCATTAAAATTGATCCTTCAGGATCTTGGTGTTGTGTGGGCAGGTTTTGGATTATTCAGCTGCGACGACGGCAAGTTCAGCGACTGTGGCAGCGCCAGTTTCTTCGCCTTTCTTGGCGATTTCGTTGAGCGCGACAGCCAGACCGGTGATCGGAGCCAGCAGGGTGAACACGACTTGGCCGTAGAGCACGTCTTTGCCAGGGATGGCAGCCAGATTCTGGACATCGCTGGCAGAAATTGCTTTGCCTTCCAGGACGCCGCCAACGATCTTCATCACATCGAATTTGTCAGCAAAGGGTTTGACAGCCTTGGCCGGAGCCACGATGTCTTCTTTGCTGTAAGCGATGGCGATCGGACCTTTGAGCATCTCTTCGACGCCGGTGATGCCAGCAGCCTCGAGCGCACGGCCAGACAGGGTGTTCTTGATGACTTGGTATGAGACGCCGGCTTTGCGGAATTCTGCACGCATCGCAGTGTCCTGGGCGACGGTCAGGCCGCGATATTCGACGAATACCATGGCTTGGGCCTGCTTGAACTCTGCAGCAAGATCAGCAACGACCTGAGCCTTCTGATCAAGAATTTTCTTACTGGGCATGGGAGTACCTCCTTTTTCAAAAATTAAAACCCCTCACGCCGGCAAGACATGAGGGGTTGCAAGACAAATCCAGATTGCAAACCGCTTGCGGGACCAGACGGATGATCTGACGCCGGAAGAGTTTGCGCGGGTTTGGTTTGCTACCTCGGCAGGATGGTCTTTTCAACCCGTCCGGGGACGGATTCCTGCTGTCTTGGGCGCATTGGACAAGTATAGGGGGACCTGGTCAAATTGTCAACAATTAACCCAGTTTGGTTGTGTTGACTTTGATCCCGGGGCCCATGGTCGATGTGATGGTGACACTACGCAGGTAGTGGCCCTTCGCAGCGGCCGGTTTGGCCTTGATGACGGCATCCATCAGGGTCTTGAAGTTCTCAGCCAGCTTTTCCTGACCGAAGGAGACCTTGCCGATGGGGCAGTGGATGATGTTCGTCTTGTCGAGGCGGTATTCGATCTTACCGGCTTTGATTTCGGCAATCGCCTTGGCGAGGTCCATGGTGACGGTGCCGGACTTCGGGTTAGGCATCAAGCCTTTCGGACCGAGCAGCTTACCGAGGCGGCCGACCACACCCATCATGTCCGGGGTGGCAACGACGACGTCATAATCAAACCAGTTTTCCGAGGTGATCTTGGCAACCAGCTCATCGGCACCGACAAAATCAGCGCCGGCAGCGGTTGCTTCATCAGCTTTCGGGCCCTTGGCAAAAACGAGGACGCGCTTGGTGCGGCCTGTGCCATGGGGCAGGACGACAGCGCCGCGGACCTGCTGGTCAGCATGGCGGGAGTCGACGCCGAGACGGATGTGCAGCTCGACGGATTCGTCAAATTTGGCCTTGGCAGTCTGCTGGACCAATGAAATGGCTTCGGCTGGCTCGTAGCTCATGGAGCGGTCGACCAGTGAAGCAGCGGCAGTATAACGTTTACCCTTCTTCATTTACAATCCTCTCCTTCGCCTTAGCCTTCGATGACCACGATGCCCATGCTGCGGGCAGTTCCAGCGACCATGCGGGCGCAGGATTCCAGGTCGGAAGCATTGGTGTCGACCAGTTTAATCTGGGCGATCTTCATGACTTCAGACTGGGTGATCTTGGCAACTTTGTCCTTGTTCGGCTTGCCCGAACCACTTTCGATGTTGCAGGCTTTCTTCAACAGCACTGGAACCGGCGGAGTTTTGGTAATGAAAGAGAAGGAACGGTCTGCATAGACCGTGATGATGACCGGAATGATCAATCCGACATCCTTGGCAGTTCTTTCATTGAACTCTTTGACAAACCCGGCGATATTGACACCGTGCTGACCAAGAGCTGGTCCAACCGGCGGCGCTGGCGTAGCTTTACCTGCTGGGATCTGTAATTTTACATACCCGGTAATTTTTTTGGCCATATACGTCCACCTCCCAAAATAGTTGCCGGGCGAGTCCCGGCTGCCTTATCTTCGACGCCTGGAAGAGGCGTGAGGAATCTGATGAAAAATTTGTTAAGATCCGGGTTCAGATGCGCAGGATCTGGGTCAGTTCCAGCTCGACCGGAGTCTCGCGGCCAAACATGGAGACCAGCACGCGGACCTTTTTCTTCTCGAGGTTGATCTCCTCGACGGTACCGATGAAGCTCTCCAGAGGGCCGTTGATAACCTTGACGGAATCCCCGATGCCATAGTCGACCACCGGTTCCCAGGAAGACTCGAGGCCCATCAGCATGAGCTCCTCTTCGGTCAGGGGGGTCGGTTTCGAACTGCTGGGTCCGACAAAACCAGTCACGCCGCGGGTATTGCGGACGATGTACCAGATCTCGTCGGTGAGGATCATCTTGACCAGGACATAGCCAGGATAGATCTTGCGCTGGGTGACCTTTTTCTTGCCATCCTTGATCTCGACCTGCTCTTCCATCGGCACGGAGACTTCCTGGATGAAGTCGTGGATGCCACGGTTCTCAACGATCTGCTCAAGGGTTGCCTTGACTTTGTTTTCGTAGCCTGAGTAAGTGTGGACAACGTACCATTTGGCCTCGTTGGGCGCACTATTCAAAGCATCTGCCATTGATGAGCTCCTTAGGACCGCAGCGCCAAACCGGCGGTCAGTTTGCGGCGGTTGTTTCTGAAGCCGCAGCCGCAGCTGTGGTTTCGGCCACCTCGGCAACAGTCGGCTCAGTCGCCGACGTTTCTGTCACGACAGTGGTGGCGGTTGTTTCAGCCGGTGCTGCAGGTGTATAGAATCCAACAGCGGTCAGAATGCCTCCGAGCAGAGAGTCGACAGCAAACAGAATTGCTCCGGCAATAACAATGATCGCCAGGACAGTCGCCGTGCTCTGGACCAGTTTTTTCCGGTCGGGCCACATGATCCGTTTGGTTTCGGCTTTCATGCCGGCAAAGAAGGCGGCAAGGCCTTTGCCCATGCGTGTGAAATAAGCGACGAAACGGTTGCTGCCGCTTTTGCCGGCTTTTTTCTCAGCTGGTTTGTTGGTTTTGCTGTCTGCCATAATCAATACATCCTGACCAGCGTGAAGCCGTTTATTTTGTCTCGCGATGAACCGTGTGCTTGCGGCAGAACCGGCAATATTTCTTCATTTCGAGTCGGTCCGGGTCGTTCTTCTTGTTCTTCATCGAATTGTAGTTGCGCTGCTTGCAATCGGTGCAAGCCAGGGTGATCTTGTCGCGCGCGCCTGCCTTAGCCATGGTTCAATCCTCCGCCTTGTCTATATCAGTCTGAATCGGGTTTCTTTCCATAAAAAAAGATCCCTCTTGTGGATGAGCAAACAAGAATTTACCACAAAGAAGGGATCTTGTCAAACAAAAATCAGCGGCGCTTTTTCAATTCGGCGTAAATAGAGTCGAGGGGGATGTCGCTCTGGACGAGCAGGACATTGAGATGATACAGCAAGTCGGAGACTTCGTAAATGATTTCACCGGCATTGTTGTTTTTGGCAGCGATGATGACCTCGGCCGCTTCTTCGCCGATTTTCTTGCAAATCTTGTCGACGCCCTTGTCAAACAGGTAATTGGTATAGGATCCTTCCTTGGGGTTTTGCTTGCGGTCTGAGATGACGGCATACAGCTCGTCCATGATGTTTCCGATCTGGCTCATGTAAGTCCTCCTCATAATTCATCGATCTGGCGGTAAAAGCAAGAATGGTTGCCCGTATGGCAGGCCGGTCCGATCTGGTAGATATCGGCAATCAGGGTGTCGGCATCACAGTCGACGGCCAGGGAGCGCAGCTGCTGGAAATGGCCGGACGTTTCGCCTTTGAGCCAGAGCTTCTTGCGGCTGCGACTGTAGTAGTGCATCAGTCCGGTCGCCAGTGTTTTTTCAAAGGCTTCCTGGTTCATGTAGGCCAGCATCAGAATCTCCTGGCTTTGCTGTTCGCGGACGATGACAGGGATGCGGCCATGATCGTCCAGTTTGAGCTTGGGCCAGAAAACGCCGGGCAAGACCAGGCCTTTGCCGGTTGCCTCACTGCCATCCGCTGCCTGGCCCTCTGCCAGGCGCTCCTCGTGGGGCGGACGGACCGACACACCGCGCAAATTGAGGTAGCTCTTGAGGGTCGGGATGGCGATTTCGCCAAAATGGAACAGGCTGGCCGCCAGAACCGCGTCGGCGCCACCACTGACCAGACCATCATAGAAGTCGGACAATTGACCGGCGCCACCGGACGCAATCACCGGAATCGAGACCCGGTCGGCGATCGCCCGGGTGATCCCGAGGTCGTAGCCGCTCTTGGTGCCATCCTTGTCCATGCTGGTCAAAAGGATCTCACCCGCACCGAGCCTTTCGACCCGGGTGGCCCACTCGATTGCGTCCAGACCGGTGTAGCGGGTGCCTCCGGCGATCATCACTTCGTAGCGGCCAAGTGGATTTTTTCGTACATCGATCGCGACGACAATGCACTGGCTGCCAAAACGCTCTGCGGCCTGGGTGATCAGGGCCGGATTCTGGACGGCAGCGGAATTGAGTGAGACCTTGTCCGCGCCTGCCTGGAGCAGGACCCGGATGTCCTCGAGGGTCCGGATGCCGCCGCCGACCGTGAATGGGATAAAAACCTGGCGGGCAACCTGGCGCACGACGTCGATCAGGATACCACGCTCCTCGAGCGTGGCGGAAATGTCGAGGAAGACAAGCTCGTCCGCGCCCGATTCGTTGTAGGCTTTGGCGATTTCCACCGGATCTCCGGCATCGCGGATGTTGATGAAATTAATGCCTTTGACCACACGGCCTGCGCGGACGTCAAGGCAGGGAATTACACGTTTGGCCAGCATTGCGCAAGGCTCACCGTCCCTTCGTAAATGGCTTTGCCGACGATGACGCCGGCGGCACCCGTCTGGCGAACCGCCTCAATGTCGGCATAGGTGCCGATGCCACCAGAGGCGATGATCGCAAGACTGGTTTTTTCGACCAGCTCCTGGACCCGGTCGGTCGCTGTACCGACCATCATGCCGTCGCGGGCAATGTCAGTGAAAATCACCGTTTGCGCACCGAGCGCTTCCATGGTCTGGGCGAACTCCAGTGCCGGCAAGCCGCTGCCCTGGGTCCAGCCATCGATGCTGACCTCACCATCGCGGGCATCGATGCCTATGGCAACACGATCCGGGTAGCGTCTGAGGATTTCCTCGATCAAAGGACGGTTCTTGACGGCGGCAGTGCCAAGGACGGCCCGGGCAATGCCGTTTTCCAGCAAAGTTTCGAGGTGTTCCAGGGTACGGATCCCGCCGCCGGTCTGGACCATAAGGCCGGTTTCCCGGCTGATGGCGCGGATCAGGTCGACATGGGCGGGGACGCCGCTTTTGGCGGCATCGAGGTCGACGACATGGATCCAGGAAGCTCCGGCATCGCGGAAAGACCGGGCCATGGCGACCGGGTCATCGTGATAAACCGTGACCTGGCTGTAATCGCCCTGCCGAAGACGGACGCAGCGCCCACCAAGCAGGTCGATTGCCGGATAAATGATGAAATTCGATTCAACCATCAGTCTTCGTCGCCTCCGAACACCCAGCCGGAGAGCAGCTTGAGGCCGCTGTCACCACTTTTTTCCGGGTGGAACTGGGTCAATAGGATGTTATCTTTCTGCACGGCCGCTGCAAACGGAACGCCATGGGTGCAGCGTGCTGCCACCAGTGCCGGATCAGCCGGGTCACAATAATAGGAATGGACAAAATAGAAATGGGTGCCATCCGGCAGAATCGAAAGGCGGGAATCCTGAAGCTGGTTCCAGCCCATATGTGGAATCTTCAGGCCCGGCTGGGGTTGGAACCGGCGCACCGTACCGGGCAGGATCCCGAGGCCGCGCGCATCCCCTTCTTCACTGCTTTCAAACATCAGCTGCATGCCCAGGCAGATGCCCAGGAAAGGCCGGCCGGTCAGCAGATACTGGCGGATCGCCTCGTCAAGGCCTTTTTTCTCGAGTTGCTCGAGGGCATAACTCATGGCACCAACGCCGGGCAGGATCACCCGGTCGGCCCGGAAAATCACGTCCGGGTCACTGGTGACTTCGGCGCGCTGGCCCAGATAGGTCAGAGCCTTGGCGACACTGCCGAGGTTGCCCATTTCATAATCGATGATTGCAATCATGGAACACTCCGTTTCCGATCGTCCGGTACAAGTCAGCGTCAGGTGCAGGTCAGGCCAGGGGCTGGCCGGTCAGGCGTTCGTAGGCCTCACGGTACTTGGCCGCGGTTTTGGCGATGACGTCATCCGGCAACTTGGGCGCAGGCGGGGTCTTGTCCCAGTCGAGGGTCTCGAGCCATTCGCGCAAGAACTGCTTGTCAAAGCTTTTCTGGGCCCGGCCGGGTTCGTAGTCGGCCATTTCCCAGAAGCGCGAGGAATCCGGGGTGAAGATCTCGTCGGCAACGACGAGATGGCCATCGAGAAGTCCGAATTCGAACTTCGTGTCGGCCAGGATGATGCCGCGGCTTTCGGCGAAGGCAGCCGCCTTGGCGTAGAGAGCGAGGCTCTTTTCCTCGAGCTTGGTGGCCATGGCGGAGCCGATCAGCTTGCCTAGCTCGGCAATGGTGATGTTGATGTCATGTCCTTCCTCCGCTTTGGTCGAAGGGGTGAACATCGGCTGGGGCAGACGGTCGCACTGGCGCAGGCCTTCCGGCATTTTGACCCCGCTGACGGTGCCATGCTGGCGGTACTCCTTGAGGGCGGAGCCTTCGAGATAGCCGCGGACAATGCACTCAGCTGGCAACATCTGGACTTTTTTGACCCACATGGACCGGCCGGCCAGCTGGTCAGCATAACGATCGAGGCCAAGGGGGTATTCGGCTGGATCGGTCGAGATCACATGGTTGGGCACGACATCCTTCGTAAAGTCGAACCAGAAAGCGGCGATGCTGTTCAGGACCTTGCCCTTGTCGGGGATCAATTCGTCAAAGACCACATCGAAGGCCGAAATCCGGTCGGTGACGACGATCAAGAGCGAGTCGCCCAAGTCATAGACATTCCTGACTTTGCCCCGGACAAATAGCGGCAGATCGATGAAAGATGTGTCGTTCATAAGTTCAGACATAGGTTTCCTCCTGGTCGGTCAAAGTACACCTTTGGTGCTGGGAATCTGGCCGACACGGGCCGGATCGATGCGGACAGCCTCGGACAGGGCCCGGGCCAGGGCTTTGAACAGGCCTTCGATGATGTGATGATCATTTTTACCATAGCGGCAGGACAGGTGCAAGGTGATACCGGCATTGAACGCGAGGGCGCGGAAGAACTCCTCAGCCAACTGAGTATCGAAGTCGCCAACCGCTGGGGCCCGGTGTTCGGCCTGGTAGACGAGGAATGGGCGGCCGGACAAATCCACGACGGCCTCGAGCAGGGCTTCGTCCATCGGGATGACGGCCTGGCCATAGCGGTTGATGCCCCGTTTGTCACCGAGGGCCCGGGCAATGGTCTGGCCGAGAACAATGCCAACATCCTCCACGGTGTGGTGGCCATCGACGATCAGGTCGCCCTCAGCCCGGATGGTCAGGTCAAACTGGGCGTGTTTGGCCAGAAGGGTCAGCATGTGGTCGAAAAAGCCGATACCGGTCTGGATGTCCGAACGGCCCTGGCCATCGAGGTCAAGGGAAACATGGATATTGGTTTCCTGAGTTTTGCGGTCTTGCTGGGCAACGCGCATGGGTTGGCCTCCTTGTTCGCGGTGATCTTTCTCCATGATAGGACCTGATGTCAGCTCTGTCTATCGGCGGTGATCTCGGCCAGGGCGGCAATGAAGGCATCCATTTCCAGATCCGTGCCGATGGAAACGCGCAGGAAATTCTCGATCCGGGGCTGCTTGAAATGGCGGACCAGGATCCCTTCCTCGCGCAGACGGGTATACAAGTCTGCGGCTTTCAGACTGTCATGGCGGATGAAAATGAAATTGGCCGCCGAGGGCAGGACGGAAAAACCGAGTGGCACCAGGGCCTTTGCCGTACGTTCCCGGGTGGCCATGATCCGGGCCCTGGTGGTTTCAAACCAGGGTCCATCGGCAAAGGCCGCACTGGCGCATGTCTGGGCGAGGCTGTCGAGGGTGTAGGAATTGAACGAATCCCGGATCCGTTCCAAAGCATGGATCAGGTGTGGGTCGCCGATGGCAAACCCGATCCGCATCCCGGCAAGGGAACGCGATTTGGATAAAGTCTGGATGACGAGGATGTTGTCGAACTCAGTGAGCAGGGCGACGGCTGATTCTCCGCCGAAATCGACATAGGCTTCATCGACCAGGATCAGGCGGTTGCGGTCTGCAGCAGCCAGTGAACGGATATCGTCGAGGGAAAGGGCGATGCCCGTCGGGGCATTGGGATTGGCCAGGACAATGCCGGCAGAGGGCGCAGCCAGTGCCACTAAAGGCATGGAAAAATCGTCGTCCAGTGGCACCGTTCGGTAGGGGATGTCGTACAAACGGGCATAGACCGGGTAGAAACTGTAGGTGATGTCCGGGAAGACAATCTGTTCCGTCGCATCTGCTGTGGCAGGGTCGACATGATGATTGAAAAAAGCCTGGAACGCCATGGCCAGGACTTCATCGGAGCCGTTACCGACAAAAACCTGCCCCAGGGCCACCCCGTGATATTCAGCCAAAGCCGTGCGGGTCGCAAGTCCGGTCGGGTCAGGATACAGCTTGAGCCGTTCGACTGGAAAAGTCTGGATGGCTTCGACGACACCTGGCGCTGGCGGATAGGGATTTTCATTGGTGTTGAGCTTGATGAAGACGCGGTCGCGGGGCTGTTCACCCGGGACATAAGGCGTCAGGCTGTGGACACGGCGGCTCCAGAGACGACGAGCGTCACCATCTGCGCGGGAGGTTTCCCCAATGGGAACCGGTTGTTTCCGGTCTGGTACATTCATAAGATGGTCTCCTTCCCTGTTACCTCTGGCGCTGCAGGATGGTTGGGCTGGCTATGGGTTGGCTTGTCCTGCCTGGCCAGGTCGGCATCAAAGCGGACACGCAGGGCGTCAGCGTGGGCGGCCAGTTCTTCACTGTCGGCAAAGTGTGCGACTTTTTCCCAGACAGCAGCCAGATCCTGGCGGGTGTAGCGGATCAGGCTGGTTTTCTTGATGAAATCGGCGGTGTTGAGCGGTGAGAAGAAACGGGCAGTGCCGCTGGTCGGCAGGACATGGTTGGGGCCGGCAAAATAGTCACCCAGAGGTTCCGGACTGTAGTGACCGATGAAAATCGCACCGGCATGTCGGATCTTCTGGATCGTCAGCTCGATGTCTGAGTCCTGGATGCAGAGCTCCAGATGCTCGGGGGCCAGTTCATTGGCAAAATCGATCGCCGTGCCCAGATCAGGCACAACCAGGATGGCACCATACTGCTGCAGGGATTTTTCCAGGATGGCCCGGCGTGGCAGCAGCGGCACACGGCGATCGATTTCGTCGGCAACGGCTGCGGCCAGCTCGGGGTCTGTGGTCAAGAGCATGCTCGAAGCCAGAGGATCGTGCTCAGCCTGGGACAGCATGTCAGCTGCGACATAAGCTGGCTGGGCGGTCTTGTCGGCCAGGATCAGGATCTCACTGGGGCCGGCGAACATGTCGATGTCGCAATGGCCGAAAACCAGCCGTTTGGCGGTGTTGACGTAGATGTTGCCCGGACCGCAGATCTTGTCAACAGCCGGAATCGTCGCCGTACCATAGGCCAGGGCAGCGATGGCCTGGGCGCCACCGACGCGGTAGATCTCGTCGACACCGGCGATTGCTGCTGCGGCGAGGATCGCTGGATGGACGGTGCCATCTGGGCGCGGCGGGGTGCACATGATGATTGTGGGGACACCTGCAGCTTTGGCGGGCAGGACATTCATCAGGACCGACGAGGGCAGTGGCGCTGATCCACCGGGGACATAGACCCCGACACAGTCGAGTGGCCGGTGCACAAGGCCGGTGAAGCCACCGTTTGCCGTAGCCAGGTGGATGTCCTGGGGCAGCTGGGCTTCGTGAAAACGGGTGATGTTGACAGCAGCTTCGCGCAAGGTCGAAAGCAGGGCTGGATCCAAACTGCTCACAGCCTGTTCGATCTCTGCCGGGGTCACCTTGAGGTTTTCCCTCGTGAGGGTCACCTTGTCGAAACGCGCGGTGTATTCGAGGACCGCGGTATCACCGCCTGCCCGGATGTCATCCAGGATGGTCTGGACTGTGGCAATGACCGGGGCCAGGTCCATTTTGTCTCTCAGGCCCAGTTTGGCAGAGATGGTGGCCAGTCCGGCGCGAGTCGTGGGTGTGACGGAGACGAGCGGACTCATGCGGTCACCTCCGCTCTTGCTGCAGTGGCTGCTGCGGCCACAGCTTGCTGGCGATTCTGGTCCAGCTGGACGCGCACAGCCTGGATCAGGGGATTGATCCGGTCGGCTTTCATTTTCATGCTGACCCGGTTGACCACCATGCGGGCACTGATGTCTTCAATCACCTCGAGCACGCCGAGGCCATTTTCATCGAGGGTGCGGCCGCTTTCGACGATGTCGACAATGACGTCGGACAGGCCGATCAGGGGCGCCAGCTCAACCGAACCGTTGAGCTTGATGATCTCGACGCTTTCCCTTTTCTTGGTTTCGAAATATTCACGGGCGATGTGCGGATATTTGGTGCCAATCCGCTTGTTAGGCAGGCGATCGAGTCTGCCGGCGAGTGCTTTGGGCCCGCAGACACACATCCGGCAGGCACCGAATCCGAGATTGAGCACCTCATAGAGCTGGCGGCTCTCCTCGAGCAGGGTGTCCTTGCCAACGACCCCGATATCTGCCGCGCCATATTCAACATACGTGGGGACATCGGCTGGTTTGGCCATGATGAAACGCAGTCCAGTCTGGGCGTCCTCCAGGATCAGTTTGCGGCTTTTTTCCTTGGCTGCGCTGCAGTCATAGCCGGCCTGTTCCAATAGTTCGATGGCCTGCTCGGCCAGGCGGCCTTTGGACAGTGCGATGGTGAGTGTATCCATGGGGTGCAGCTCCTCCTCGTGATGGTTTGACGTCATGGTGCGACTTGCGGTTCGATGGTTTCGATGTCGTCGCTGTCCGGACCCAGGTACAGGATGGACGTAAAATCTCCGTGCTCAGCCAGCTGTGTCAGCTCGGCATAGCTTTTACCATCGTAGTCGCAGACGACAGACCAGCCGTTTTGCCGCATCTGGCGGACCCGGTCCAGTGCGTCGGCCTGACGCGATGGATGGTAGCCAAGGAAATCGACAGCCGGGCGACTGGGCAGGCTATGTCCCTGGCGGCGCAAAGCCATCAGGGCAAAATTCAAGCCGATGGAAAACCCGGTCGCAGATAGGTCACGGCCAAAATTGCCGACCAGCTGATCATAGCGGCCGCCACTGAAGAGCGGGAACCCCAAGCCATAGGTAAAGCCTTTGAAGATCACGCCACTATAATAATTCAAGCTTTGCAATTGGCCGAGATCAAGGGATACAAATTCGAGCAGCCCAGCATCATCGAGGTGACCCAGCACGGCGCGCAAATTCTCCAGCGCCTCGCGGCTCAAGGCATTTTCAACCAGTGTTTCCAGCCGGTCGATCACGTCATACGTCCCGAAGAGTGCTGGCATCTGCAGCAGGACTTCACGCGCCTTGCCAGCCAGGCCGATCCGGTCGGATAGCTCTTCGATGGCGACCATGTCCTTGGCATCGATCAGGCGGTGCAGTTTCTCGGCAGTCTCCTCGTCCAGACCCCATTCGGCGACCAGGCCTTTGAAGAAGTTGACTTGACCGATCGAGACTTGGAGGTCTTTGATCCCCGTTGCCTGGGCTGATTCAATCGCCATGGCGATGATTTCCGCATCAGCTGCCGGCGACTGGCTGCCCATCAGCTCGACGCCCGCCTGGCTGAACTCGCGCTGGCGGCCTCCGCCTGACTCATTGTAGCGGTACATGCTGTTGATGTAGGAAAAGCGCAGCGGCAGCTGGCTGTCGCGATACAAAGTAGCTGCGACCCGGGCGGCCGGGACCGTGCCGTCATAGCGCAGGCAGAGAATGCGGCCTTGCTGGTCGAAAAACTTGAAGAGACCTTCCTGCGGTGCCAGACCACTGCCAGAGGCGTAGACATCGTAAAACTCAATCCCCGGGGTTTCCAGTTCGAGATAGCCGCGCTGCCAGAAAAGGTCACGCAGCTTGTGCTCGAGCTGGCGCTTGGCATAGCAATCATCTGGTAAAAGGTCCTGGACACCGTCTGGTGTATGGAATTGCCACTGTCCCATGGGAAGTTCCTTTCTTCGGCCCTTTCGGTTTGTCGGCCGCTTTCGCTTTAACAAGGTAAACTGATAAAGCGGTAAAGTACTTTCGCTATTATAGACAGCCGGCCAGGCGCTGTCAACGTCTCTAATTCTGTTTCCAGTATGGATCACGAGGCTCCTTCTAGTGATACCAAACCATTCAATTTAAAAAAATTTGTGCATTTTACATATATGTCATTCGTTGAACATATTTCAATTTGCTCCTATAATGTCTATCATCCTGATCAATTACAACGTTTCTCCCATGGAGGCTTTATGAAACCCGTGCAATCTGCTTTCCAGACTATCCCAGCCAGCTGGCATCCTCCGGCCATGGACAATCCCTCTGCAGTCCAAACCGGTGACATGCCGGGCGACCAAGTCAACATCGGTCCGGGCCACCTAGCCAAAGCCAATGTGATCTTCCCCGTTCTGCTGGAACGTCTTGGCAGCCTCCAGAACAATACGGGCCAAGAGCGGGTGGTCGTTGCGATCCATGGCGGATCTGGCGTCGGCAAATCCGAAATCGGCTCGCTTCTCACCCATTATTTCAATGAAATCGGGATCGGGGCGTATCTGATGTCAGGCGATAATTACCCGCA
The DNA here is from genome assembly GCA_964528645.1 of uncultured Mageeibacillus sp. GTDB lineage: Bacteria > Bacillota > Clostridia > Saccharofermentanales > UBA5734 > UBA5734. The sequence continues at coordinate 13,494 of CAZGSR010000007.1, forward strand.
TCGCATTCCCCAGTTCAACGATGCCGAGCGTCTGCGCATTTTCCGGGAATATGGCATCAAGGGGCTGGCTGCGGCAGGTCTTTTCACACCCGATCTGAACAGGGCCATACAGGCTCTGCAAGACCAGGACCGGGACGCCGATCCGTCACTTACGGCTACTTTACCGGGCCTTGACACGTATCAGGCCGCCGGGCGCAGGGCATTAGCCGGCTATCTGGGAACCTCTCACGAAATTGATTTTGCTGAAGTCAACCAGATCATCGCCCAGTTCAAGGCCGGCAATACGCCACTGTTTTTGAAACGGATGGGACGGCAGGAGCATGAGCTATGGTACGAGCCGGTTGATTTTGCTGCCATCCAGGTGCTGGTCATCGAATGGACGCATGGCAACAACGACAATCTCGCCGGTGTGGACATCCCGGTCCTGCTCAACAGCACACCGCAGGAAACGCTCGCACACCGGCGTTCGCGGAACCGTGATGGTGCGGTGGACAGTCCCTTTACCACCATGGTCCTGGAGATCGAACAGAAACTGCTGCACAGCCAGGCGAGCAAAGCCAGCCTGATCGTGTCCAAAGCGGGGGAAATCGTCAGCTATGAGGCTTATCTCAAAGCAATGCAGGAAGGGTCAGGTGAGGGCAGATGAAACAGACAGGAGCTGAAACACTCTCTGCCGGTCCGATGCTCAACGCCTACCCCGACAGCATGGGGGGCACCTTGGGCGACATCGTCTTGTTTCTGCACAGGCCGGAATTGAAGGATGTTTTCCAGGCTTTCTACATTCTGCCCAGTGTGTTCAACACCGATCTCGACCGCGGCTTTTCGGTCATTGACTACAACCTGAACGAGATGCTGGCAACCCCCGCTGACTTGAAGGCCTTGGGTGAACTGGGGATTGCCTTCAAGTTCGATTTCATTCTCAATCATGCATCGGTCCTGTCGCACCCATTCCAGGACATCCTGGCCAAAGGCGAGGCTTCTGACTACAAGGACTTCTTCATCAATTGGAACACCTTCTGGGCCGGCAAGGGCCAGATGCACCCCGATGGGTACATCCAGCCTGATCCTGAACTGATCAAGGACATGTTTTTCCGCAAACAGGGCTTGCCGATTCTCATGGTCCGCATGCCAGATGGCCAGGAAGTGCCCTACTGGAATACGTTTTACCAGGAAGTCCGATATCCCCGGCTCGACGCCCAGGATCTCATGCGGGTGACCACGATCCAGTATGCCGCGGCGAAGGCACTGTCTGACCGGATCAATCAGGCCCTGGACGCTGAGGTGAAACCGGCTGACATCGATTTTACCCAGTTTGAAATCCACCGCCAGGCCGTCGTGGAGCTGTTGGAATCGCGCCGAAAGTACCTCGGGCAAATGGACCTCAACATCAATTCGCCACTTGTCTGGGACTTCTACGCCGACACGTTACATAAGCTGGCCGGTTATGGCGCCCAGATTGTCCGGCTCGATGCCTTTGCCTATGCGCCCAAAAAGCCCGGGGAAAAGAACTTTCTCAACGATCCGGGGACATGGGATTTGCTGGAGCAAGTCCGTCAGCTGGCCGATCAAGAACAGGTCCAGTTGCTGCCGGAAATCCATTCCCGGTATGAAGAAAAGATTCACGAAAAGATCGCCGCAAAAGGCTACCTGACCTATGACTTTTTCTTGCCGGGACTGGTCATCGATGCCTTTGAACGCCAGACCAGCAGCCTTTTAATCAAGTGGATCCAGGATATTCAGGAAAAAGGCCTGCGCACGGTCAACATGCTGGGCTGCCATGATGGCATTCCGCTGCTGGACCTGAAGGGGCTGCTATCGGATGAACAGATCGACCAGCTGATCCAGACCGTTGTCAGTCGCGGCGGCTACGTCAAGGATTTGCATGGCGCCAAGAACCTGTATTACCAGGTCAATGCGACCTATTACAGTGCCTTGGGTGAAGACGACCAGAAGCTCCTGCTGGCAAGGGCCATCCAGATGTTCATGCCGGGCAAGCCGCAAATCTGGTATCTCGACCTGATGGCAGGGAAAAATGACCATGCTGCAGTCGAAAGGGCCGGACCGGGTGGCCACAAGGAAATCAACCGGACCAACCTGTCACAGGCACAGCTGGAAGAGGGGCTGCGCCAGCCTGTCGTGACCCGGCAACTGGAGCTGATCCGCCTGCGCAACACCTGTCCGGCATTTGGATTTGATGCTGAATTAACGGTCCTGCCCGGTGCTGATCATGAATTGAAATTGCAGTGGCAGCGCCAGGGGCATACCGCCACCCTGGATGCCGATCTTAAAACCTGTTCCTATACCATCCAGATCAGCTGAGTCGCTTCTTGCCAGCAGATCCTGATAAAAAAGCTGTCTTGCTCAGAGAGCCAAGACAGCTTTTTGCTTGTGAATCGGGATCCTTGGACCGCCATGCAATCTGCTCTACTGGGCGACATCGAGCGCGCGGGCTTTTTCGATCGCCTGCTTGACGATCATGTCCTTGACCTTCATCAGGCGGGTCAGGTTGCCGCGTTCGTTCTCGTCCATTTTCATCGTGATCGAGCGGATCTGGCTGATCAGCTCCGGGATCAGGATGTACTCGAGCGAGTTGACCCGGCGACGGGTTTTCTCGATTTCGTCGGCCAGAAGCTGGGCGCTCTTTTCGACTTCGGCCAGTTCAAGCATGACGGGGAAAGCCTCGTGCAGGGCCAGAATGGCCTGGTCGAGTTCGCCGGCTGTCGAGGCCAGGCCGTAGGGCAGGCCTTCGATTTCACCTGAGACATCGAATAGAGAGGCAAAGATCGGAACATTGACACTCATGATGTTTTTCGTGTCGATGTCCAGGGTCAAGGATTCCTTGCCCGCCATGAGCGCGGTTTCGAGCGAAGCGTTGTCCATGACTGCACGCGCCAGGAGCATGTCCTGGTTGGCTGCGGCGATCAGCTGCTCGACCTTGAGGCGCAAGACGCGGTTGGCCCGGATCAGGTCGAGGAACTGGCGCATCAGTTCATCACGTTTGTCTTTCAGGAGCTTGTGGCCGCGACGGGCTGTCACCAGCTGTTTTTTCAGCCGGAGCAGCTCCATGCGGTTGGGATTGACCTGTTTTTTGGCCATGGCCGATCAGTCCTTCCCGTAGTACTGCTCGATGAACGATTCCTTGATGCGTTTGAGTTCGTTCTTGGGCAGCATCGACAGCAGTTTCCAGCCGATCGTCAGGGTGTCGAGGATCGCGCGGTCACCTTCGAAGCCCTGCGAGACATACTCGCGTTCGAAGGCATCGGCAAAACGGGCGTAGATCCGGTCAACTTCGGACAGGGCGTCCTCACCCAGGATGACGGCCAGTTCCTTGGCATCCTTGCCGCGCGAGTAGGCGGCAAAGAGCTGGTTCATCGTGTTGGCGTGGTCGGCGCGGGTCTTGCCGTCACCGATCCCCTTGTCCTTCAAGCGGGAGAGGGATGGCAGGACGTCGATCGGCGGCCGGACACCCTTTTTGTAGAGGTCGCGGCTGAGGATGATCTGACCTTCTGTGATGTAGCCGGTCAAATCCGGAATCGGATGTGTTTTGTCGTCGTCCGGCATGGTCAGGATCGGCACGAGGGTGATCGAGCCTTCCTTGCCGCGCTGGCGGCCGGCGCGTTCATACATGGTCGCCAGGTCGGTGTAGAGATAGCCCGGATAGCCACGGCGGCCGGGGACTTCTTTGCGGGCGGCCGAGACTTCGCGCAAGGCTTCGGCGTAATAGGTGATGTCGGTCATGATGACCAGGACATGCATGTCGAGCTCAAACGCCAGGTATTCAGCGGCGGTCAGGGCCATGCGGGGGGTCGAGATACGTTCAATCGCCGGGTCGCTGGCCAGGTTCATGAACAGGACCGCGCGGTCGATGGCACCGGTGCGGCGGAAGTCATTGATAAAATAATCGGCTTCCTCGAAGGTGATGCCCATGGCGGCAAAGACAACGGCGAAGTTGCCGGAACCGCTGCGGACCTTGGCCTGGCGGGCGATCTGGGCGGCCAGCTGGGAATGGGGCAGGCCAGAAGCCGAGAATATCGGCAGTTTCTGGCCGCGGACGAGGGTGTTCAGGCCATCAATCGCCGAAATGCCGGTCTGGATGAATTCGTTCGGGTAGTCGCGGGCGGCTGGATTCATCGGTTTGCCATTGATGTCGAGCATCCGGGTCGGGATGATCGAGGGTCCGCCGTCCTTGGGCTGGCCCATGCCGTCGAACACGCGGCCGAGGATGTCCGGGGACAATGCCAGTTCCAGCCCTTTGCCGAGGAAACGGACCTTGCTGTGCTCGGCATTGATGCCCAGCGAGCTTTCAAACAGCTGGACCAGGGCATTCTGGCCGTTGACTTCGAGGACTTTGCAGCGGCGCAGTTCACCGCTGGGCAGCTCGATCTCGCCGAGTTCGTCGTATTTGACGCCTTCAACTTGCTGCACCAGCATCAGCGGGCCGGCGACTTCTTCAATGGTGCGGTATTCTCTGGGCATTTACATCACCCCCTGGGGAATTGCAGCTTCGATTTGTTCCGTCAGCTCGCGGGTCAGACGGTCGGCCTTTTCCATGACCTCCGCCTCAGGCACGAATTTCAGGCGACTGACCCCGTCGCGGGCTGGTACATTGACCAGGTCGCGGAAGGAGGCATTGCGTTCGAGTGCGCGCTGGCCTTCGTAGAAGAACTGCATCATCAAACTGAGCATGCGCTGCTGTTTCTGCAGGGAGGTGTAGGTATCAATTTCATCAAAGGAGTTCTGGTGCAGGAAGTCTTCACGCACGGAGCGGGCTGCTTCGAGCTTGAGGCGGTCGATCGCAGACAGCGAGTCCTGGCCGACGAGACGGACGATCTCCTCGAGTTCGGATTCTTCCTGCAGCAAGCGCATGGCGTCAGTCCTGAGGCGGCTCCATTCTGGTGTGACGGTCTGATTCATCCAGTTGTCGATCTTGTCAGTGTACAGCGAGTAGCTGTTGAGCCAGTTGATCGCCGGGAAGTGGCGTTTGTAGGCGAGGGAGGAGTCGAGTCCCCAGAAGACCTTGACGATGCGCAGGGTGGACTGGGCAACCGGGTCGGACAAGTCGCCGCCTGGCGGTGAAACGGCGCCGATGGCAGTCAAAACGCCGGTACGGCCTTCCGAGCCGAGGCAACGGACCGAGCCGGCGCGTTCATAGAAGTTGGCCAAACGGGAGCCAAGGTAGGCTGGGTAGCCTTCTTCACCGGGCATTTCCTCGAGGCGGCCGGACATTTCACGTAGGGCTTCGGCCCAGCGGGAGGTTGAGTCGGCCATGATCGAGACCGAAAAACCCATGTCACGGAAGTATTCGGCGATCGTGATCCCGGTGTAGATCGAGGCTTCACGGGCGGCAACCGGCATGTCCGACGTGTTGGCGATCAGGATGGTGCGTTTCATCAGGGAGTAGCCGGATTTGGGGTCGATCAGTTCCGGGAATTCCATCAGAACGTCGGTCATCTCATTGCCACGCTCGCCGCAGCCGATGTAGACGACGATGTCGGATTCGGCCCATTTGGCCAGCTGGTGCTGGATGACGGTCTTGCCGCTGCCGAACGGGCCGGGAACGGTGGCTGTGCCGCCTTTGGCAACCGGGAAGAAGGTGTCGATGACGCGCTGGCCAGTGACCAGGGGGGCATCCGGCGAGATCTTTTCGGCATATGGACGACCACGGCGGACCGGCCATTTCTGCATCATCGTCACCGGCACGGATTTTCCGGCCGAAGTCCGGATCGTCGCGATGGTTTCGGTCACCTTTTTGTCGCCGGATTCGATCGCTTCGATCGTACCAGACAGGCCGGGCGGTACCATGACCTTGTGCAGGACGAGCTCCGTTTCCTGGACCGTGCCGAGCACATCGCCGCTGGTGACGTGGGCGCCAACCTCGGCTGTGGGCTGGAAAGTCCAACTGCGGTCGCGGTCGATGGCCGGGACGGTGACACCACGGTCGATGTTGTTGCCAGCCAGGGCAACCAGGCGATCGAGCGGGCGCTGGATACCATCGAAGATCTGGCCGATCAAACCGGGGGCTAGTTCGACCGAGAGCGGAGCGCCCTCGGAAACAACCGGTTCACCCGGGCCCAGTCCTGCAGTGTCCTCGTAGACCTGGATCGAAGCACGGTCGCCGTGCATTTCGATGATCTCACCGATCAATTTTTTCTCCGAAACACGGACGACGTCGAACAATTCGGCATCGCGCATGCCTGCGGCGACAACCAGGGGGCCGGATACTTTGACAATGGTCCCTTGACTCTTGCTTAACATGGCTCTACTCCTTTTCGGCCTGGTTTGCTTCGTCTTGTGCGAAGATATCCATGCCGACTGCTTTCTTGACAGATTCACGGACCTGGAACATGCCCAGTCCGGTGGTCCCCGCGATTGAGGGGATCGGGATCACAGCCGGCAGTTTGCGGCTTCTAAGCTCACGCAGGAGCGGCAAATTGCTTTCGGCCAGTTGTTCCGTGATGAAAATGACAGCAAATTGCTCATCCGACAGCTCGCGCAGCAAGGTTTCTGCTTCGGCTGGGGTGGCTGCGTCATGGACAGACATGCCCAGGGCGCGAAATCCAATGATGCTGTCGCGGTCGCCAATGACGCCGACTTTGTACATCGTTTACCTCCTGGCGGCCAGGCTGTCGCGCGCCAATTCTCGGATCTGGGCCGACGGCAGTTTGTTGCGCAGCAAGGTCTGCGCGATGCGGACGTTCTTGATTTCCAGCAAGCGGGCCAGTAGATACGCCAATGGAATTTCTGGTCCACGCAGGATGAACTGGGCCTTTTTCAAATGGTCGAGGATCAGGTGGTCACAGGCTTTGCCAAAGGCAGCCAGGGTGTTGCGCTGGTTTTGACTGGAATAAAATGGCGCCAGTTCGGCAAAAGGGCCTTGGGCCAGATCTTCCGTGATCTGCTCGGGGTCTGCCTGAAACCAGCCCAGAAGGGCTTCGTGACTGATCCTGCCAGCGGGCAGCAACGACTGGCCCAGCAAGCGCCGGTCTGCTTTCAGGAGGCGGCTCCGGAGCAGACTGCCCAGATTGGCCAGATCTGTGCGCAAATGCAAATAGTCGAGAAAGAATGGGTTGCCCAATTCCTCAGCCCGGCGGATGGCCTCGGTGTAGGCCAGGCGGTCCAGGATCTGGTCGATCTCGGCGATATCATAACGGTTCCTCACGGCACCGGCTGCTTCGATGGCGCCCTGGTACAGCCAGGCTGGAACGCGGTCCGGCATCCGGTCGCGGATCGCCTGGAATAGAAGTTCCGGTTCGACCAGGGAGGGATGGACCATCAGGGACTCTACTGCAACATAACTGGCAGAGCTATTGGTCTCAGGCAGGGCAGGCAGCTCAAAATCTGACCGGCTGTCCTTTCTGGAGAGCGGGTCGACTTCGAATTCATCCTCGGGATTTTCACTCAGGCGTGGCCACCAGGCAGCCAGATATTTTTCAATGGCCTTGAGGTTATGGCAGTCGTTGAAAACCAGCAACGCTTCGACGAATTCACGATTGACCATGACTTCTGACGCGAGTTTGTACAGATCTGCCGTTTCCCGTTCCAGAACATCGTGCGTATCGGCCGAAGAATAGCCGCTGTCGGCGAGGACACGGGTGATATCTTCGGGGGATCTGGCCTCAATCAGCCGGTTCAGGCGACCGATATCCATCAGTTGCCCTTCGAGGGCACGGATCCGGCCCGTGGCATAGCCGTATTGGTTGCTGTCAACGAGAGGTTTTTTACGCATGTTTGGCTCCGTATCCGATGGACTGGCGCATCAACCGGCATCCGGGAACAAGATCCCGGCTGCCAGGGCTGCCAGCTGCGGTCGAAGGTTTCTGACAAGCAGGTCAAACGTCAGGTTTTCCTCGATCCGGCCGCGGCTCAGGATCAGCCCGCCAGAAAAAGCACCGGGATCACCAGACAGGGTCCACTCTTTGCCAAGGGCATTGACCACTTCCTGCATCAAGACCTGGTCCGCAGCATTGGCAGTCACAGTGCCCCCGGATGCGCCAGTTGCCTGGATCATCCTGACATATAATTCCTTTTTCTCTGGAACACTGAGCTCGCCGAGTTGCCGGGTCGCCTCCACGATGACTTCATCGATCAGGCTCTGCCGGGCTTCGAGCAAGACGCGGCGCGACTCGAGCGCGGCCTGGCTGCTGGCCCGGTTGATGACGGTAGCTGCAGCCTGCTGGCCTTTGTGGTCCGCATCGTGCTGGATCGTGGCACAAGCCTGATCCGCCTGGGTTTTGATCTGGTCGATCTGCTCCGCTGTGCCAGCCTCGATCTGGGCGGCTTTTTCACGGGCATCAGCCAGGATATGTTCGACAATGGCTTCAATTCCGTCCACTGCGAGTGCTCCTTTCACCGGGATGGTCTGCTGGTTTTTTCATCAGCAACGATCAGACCGGCTTGATGTTGAGGACGGACAGCACGGTCGCCAGCAGGGCCAGGATGGCATAGGTTTCGACCATGGCAGCCAGGACGAGGGCTTTGGACTGTTCCTGGGGGCGCTTGGCAACGAGGGCGATGCCGGCTTCGGCAACGCGGCCCTGGTAGACAGCCGAGAACAGACCGACAAAAGCGATCGGCAGCGAAGCCATCAGGTACGCCATGCCCGTCTGCCAGGACAAGCTGGCTGAGCCGGAAAGAAGACCTGACGAGTTCATAATCATGAACCAGGACAAGAGTCCGTAGATGCCCTGGGTTCCCGGCAGAGCCTGGAGAATCAGGACTTTGCCGAATTTGGCCGGGTCTTCGGTCAGAACGCCAGTGGCGACTTCACCGACGCGGCCAACGCCTTTGGCGGAGCCGATGCCGGGGAGCAGGGCGGCCAGCGCGCCAGCGAGCAAAGTCAGGCCTGGGCCCATGAGGCTGATGAGTTCGTTCATGTTTGGATACCTCCTGAAATTGGATCAACTATTTTTAGATCGTTTGGATCAAGGTTTACGGTCAAACTGGATGAAACGGGTGCGGATCCGCAAGGGTTTGAACAGACGACCGCCACCCTCGTAGAACTTGCTGAAAAATTCGACATAATGCAGACGGCTGGTGTGGACATAGGCAGACAGGGCAGACAAAGCCAGGTTCAGGGTGTGGCCGATCAGGGCGGCGACGATGAAAACCACATAGCCAACGGGTGTCGGACCGAGCATGAAGCCGAGCTTATTGAAAACCATGGCGATGACGCTGGTGGCCAGAACCAGAGCCAGGATACGGGTGTAGGACAGGATGTCGCTGAAATAGGCGGTGATGTTGTACAGGGACAAGAGCCCTTTGACCAGGCGCAGGATCGGATTTTTTGAATCCCGTCCGCCGAACAAGAGCAGGACAGCGGCACCGGCAATGGCCATCACCTGGCCAGCGAATTTCAGGGAAACACCAGGAATCAGGCTGTCTCCGCCGAGCATCAGGCCTAATCCTGTGATCACCAGATACCAGGGCGCAACATCGACCAGGGCATCAAACACCTTGCCGGTTTTGGCCAGCAGATAGATTTTGGCACCCATGGCGGTGAACAGATGGAGAACCCCGAACAGCATGCTCCAGACCATCAGAGTCATTGGCTCCTCCATCGGGTTGAACCAGAGCGAAGGGACCACAATCTTGCCTTGGCTGAGCACGGTCAGCATGTCACCAAAAAAGCCACCAAACAGGATGCCCCAGATGATCGACCCGATGCCACTGATGAAGAGCATGCGTGACATGCGGCCCATCTCACCGGTCGCCTTTTTCTTGAAAGCCATGTATCCGGTCAGCCCCGTCAGGACCAGGCCATAGCCAATGTCACTGAGCATCATGCCGAAAAACAGGAAAAAGAACGGTGCCAGGAGCGGAGACGGGTCGACATCCTCGTGCGATGGCGGACTGAACATTTCAACGATGATTTCGTAAGGTTTGACCAGCGTATGGTTGTTGAGCTGGACGGGTGGGCTCTCACCCTCGACAGGGGGTCGGGTCTCGGCAGCTACCAGGAAACGTTGTTTCAAGGCGCGCGTTATTTCATCCGCCAGTCTGGCTGGTACCCAGCCAGTGAGATAGAACGTGTTGGCAGTGCCAGGCAGACAACTGAGCGCATCGATCTTGTCGCTCTGCAGCAGGTAATAATCATGCAACAATTCAAAATCCTTGCCTTGGCTGGCAAAGTCCTGCAGTTCTTTTTCCAAACGTTCAAGCCGGCGCTGATTGTCGTCCGAGCGGTCTGAGATGCCCGCGAGGATCTGGCGCGGTTTGCCTGCAAGACCCAGGGCGGGCAGGAGGTGGAAACCATGCTGGCGCAGGCCGGTGTGGACCAGTCCTTCACGGAATTTCAACGTGATGACGACCACGCGGACACTGGCAGTATCTTCGGAAAATACCTCCACATGGGTCTCGGGAGCTTCTTCACGGGCCTGTACCAGAAACGCCTCCAGAGCATCCCGTGACGGGAAAGCACCGGCAAAAACCACGGTTTCACGAGTGGCTGTCGTGGCCAAGTCGAGTTCGAGACCATCCCAGGGCGTCAGGATCTCACGGACAGTCTCATCCTGTGCCATGCTGGTGCGAAGCTGGGCAATCTGGGACTGGATCTGCTCAAACGAATGGAGCTGCCCCATGATCTCGCGTTCGCGCTGACCGGCCAGAACGAAATCCTCCGCCTGGGCCAGGCGCTTGGCCGAACCCATGTGATGGCTCTGGGGGTCCTGCTGCCGGCAATACTCGGCTGCAGCTTCCAGGCGCGAAACGGAATTCAGCGACAAGAAGCCCCGTTCATCATAAGGCTCGAGATTTTGTGGAACAGGTTGGGGTGGCATCTCATCCAGTTCGACGGCACCGAGGCGGATCAGGGATTCCATGATGTCCGCCTTCTCGGTAGCCAGTCCAACCAGGGTGAGACGGCTCATTTCAACGGCGGACACTGTCGGTCACAATCCTTTCCCTGACTGCAGCAACAGCGGCTGCCCTTCTGTCCTGAGCGGCCTGCTGGATCGCTGCACTGGCATCCTGTGCCTGGTCGCGTCCCTGGGCCAGCAATTCATTGGCTGTCACACGAGCCTGGGCCAGGCGCTCCTGCACCATCTGCTCTGCTGCACTGCGGCAGGCTGCAATGCTCTCCTGGGCTGCCTGGCGGGCTTGCTCCTGGCGGATGCGACCCTGCTCAACTGCCTGGGCGATGATCTGCTCAGCTTCTTGTTCAGCTGCTTGGATACGGGTTAGAAAATCCTGATCGGGCATCGAGTAAACCTCCCAGGGAACTGGTACTAATGTGGGTCCATCGATCGTCAGTGATGACGTTTTGGACAGACACGTCATGAATTATAGCATAGGAAACAGGAACTGCGATGTTTCTTCTAGACAAAAACTTTAATAATCCTTGGTCCCAAAGCAATTTTCATGGTGATATTGCGCGCATCCTGACAGGAATCAGGTGGCGCAGCAGAAGCACTAAGCCTGCAGATAACACCAGAGGCAACGCAACCAGGATGCCAACTGCAACAGGCAGCGGCAGTTTGAAGACGACCACCGGTGCGATGGCCAGCCCCGCGATGATCAATGCCGCGACCATGCCATACAGGACATTCATGTTCTGTTTGACGGCTTTTTGTTCGTTGTCCCAGTGCAGTTTGGGCCAGTAGAGCTCAAAAATGATCCCGGACAGATTGGGCAGGAGCAGAGCTCCAGGAAGGATCAGCAGGCAGAGGGCGAAAACCCAAAGTGGCAGGTGCAGGAAGGCAACGAGTGCAATCAGGCTGATGCCGGTTCCAGCCAGGCCCAGGACCATCGCCACCGCCAGCTTGGCAGCGATCTGGCGGCTGTAGCTCATCGGTAAGATTTTCATGATGTAGAACTGGCTACCCTCACGAGACAGGGCACTTTCGGCAATTCCGTTGGTGCCGTTGACAAAGACAGCCAGGCCGAACACGATCGCCAGGAATACAGGCGCCGCCTGGGGATCCGTGCCATCGACCAGGCCCTGGACGAGCACCTGCAGCTGGCGGATGTCTTCATCCTGGCTGCCGGCTCCGATGATCGGAACAGCCAGGAACAGAGGGAAGAGAAAATTCATGATCACATTATTCATCAGGAAAATGGGCGTGCGTACCAGGATCCGGAAATCTTTTTGCATATAAATGGCAAAAGCAGTGATCGGATGTGGGCGGGCACCCACCCCCAATTGCCGGTCCAGCTCGTTACTGGAGAGTGCTTTGCGCCGGCTGGCAGCTGTTGAAAGACCGATGACCCCCTTGAAATACAGCAGGCGGCCCGCCACCAGCATGATCACCAGCGCCACAGCCGAAAGCAGCGCCAGCAGGGCCATTTGACCAAAGGCAGCTGGTGTGCTGCGCATGGTCAGAGCACCGACAGCAACCGTGGTCCCTGGAAAAACAGCAGCAGTCAGGCGGGCCGTCTGTTCCACCCGGGTGGAGAAGAAGGCGGCCAGATCGGCGCCGGATCTGGTGCTCAAACTGGAACTGACATAGGAGAATCCGATAGAGACAAAGAGCAGTAAAATCCCGGCAATTGCCTTGAACCGGTCTTTGTTTTTCGTCAGCGGTGTGAAGCGCATGATCAGCATGGTCAGGATCGTGGCCAGGACCAGCGGAATCAGCGGCAGCAGGAAATACACACCCAGTAACAGGACAAAATAGGGCCAGGTTGCCTGGCTTTTGACCCCATAGACCAGCAAGGGAGGCAGCAGGACACCTGCGACAAACAGGTACTCGTAGGCTGCGACCACGAGGAATTTGGCACCGATGACCTCTTCCGGATAAAAGGGCAGGGGCAGAATCTTGTCGACATCACTGGCATAATAGAAAACACTGAGCACGTACAGGGCACCAAAAACAAAAACCAGAAGGACCGAGGAACTGACATAAAGGCCGGGCAGCAGGACCTGTAGTTGAACAGGAGCAAGCAAGTCGTACAGGGCCAGGGCCGAGCCGCCAGTCATGAAGGCGAAGTAGCCGGCCAGGAAGATAAACAGCAAGACACTGCCCAGGCCACTCAGCCGCTTCTTTTTCGTCTGGGCATCGCCAGCGAAGTTGGCAAAGCTGTTGCCCCGGAAAATCGCCAGCGCAAGGTGCAGAATCCGGCGCAAAGCCGGCATGATTTTCATTTGCGCATACCCCATGGGAAGCGGGACTTTCGGGCTGCTGGTACGCTGGCTGCCGGAATGGACTGCTCGGATTCCTGCTCGACCAGTCGCAGGAACATCGATTCCAGGGAGGCATCCTCAGCGGTCCGGGCGCGCAGATCGGCCAAAGTCCCACACAGCAGGATCTTGCCGTGGTCGATGATCGCTACCCGGTCGCAGATTTTTTCCGCAACATCGAGCACATGGGTCGAAAAGAAGACCGTGTTACCTGCGGCGACATGCTCGCGCATCATTTCCTTGAGTTCGAAAGCAGCCTTGGGATCGAGTCCTGTCATCGGCTCATCGAGGATCCAGATGGCCGGCTGGTGCAGGAGCGCCCCGATGATGATCAACTTCTGGCGCATGCCATGGGAATAGCTCTGGATCCGGTCGCCGAGCGCGGCGGACAAACCGAGCCGTTCGGCCAGCTGGCTGATCCGCTGGCGGCGCACAGCCGGCTCCACTTCATAAATTTCACCGATGAAACGCAGGTATTCAATCGCCTTGAGGCGGGGGAAGATGTTGGGATCATCCGGGACAAAGCCAAACGAGCGTTTGGCCCGGATCGGGTCTCTGACAATGTCATGGCCATTGACCTGGATCGTGCCGGTGTCTGGTTCGAGGATGCCGGTGATCATTTTGATCGTGGTCGTTTTGCCGGCCCCGTTCGGACCGAGGAAACCAAAGATCTCGCCCCGTTCTACCGACAAATCAATGTGGTCGACGGCCTGGATCTTGCCGTTGTAGCTTTTGCTGACCTGCTGCAGTTCAATCATCTGTCAAACCTCTTTTCGTCAGTCGTCTCCTGCCGGCTGGCTGCCGGTTTCCGCCGGATACCAGCCCAGAAGCTGGAGATAGCTCATTTCCCGGCTCAACTGGTAGAGCGTCGCCACAGCCTGAGGATCATTGGCCGGACAGTCGACATCGAGATCGAACAGGTAGGACCACGGTTCGGCAGGATTGGCCCGGGAATGGATCTTGGACAAGTTGAGATTGCGGTCCGAGAACAGGGCCAGGGTAGCAGCCAGGGAACCGCTGGCATGGGGTGTTTTCAGGACCAGGCTGAGGCGGTTGGCATCGGGTGTGATCACCAGCTCGCGGCCAACCACGACGAAACGGGTCAGGTTCTCGCGGCTGTTGCTGATATCGTCGGCCAAAACCTGCAGGTGGCTGCTCCGGGCAGCTTCGAGCGAAGCGATGGCAGCCCGGGACGGGTCTTTCTCCTGGGCAATCTGGACGGCGGCAAAGGCGGTATTGAGAGATTCGACTGTATGCCAGCCCTGGCGACGGATAAAATCCGAGCACTGTGCCAGGGCCTGGGGATGGGAAATCACGGTATGGATCTGGTCGAGCGTGGCTCCGGGCACGGCCATCAGATGGTGATGGACGGGCAGATCATAGGATCGCCAGATGTAGAGGCCGTGGCTTTGCAGCAGCTGGTAGACGTCCCCGACACTGCCAGCGGTGGAATTCTCCAGCGGCAGGACTGCGACATCCGCTTCGCCCTGGGCTACCAGCAGACAGGCCTGCGCAAAAGTCTGCACGGAACGGACGGGCTGGCCCGGATAGAGGATCGCACAGGCCTTGCCGGAATAGGAGGCGGCTGAGCCCTGGTGAATGATGCGGCTGACGGCCGGCTCGACCGGCAAAGCTGCTGCCATTTGCTGGCCCAAGCTGAAATTTTTGTCGTGCGGCAGGAGTAAGTCATATTGGACGCCACGGGACAGGCGCATCAGGCTGCGGAGCAGTTTTTCGGCCCGGATGCCGTCGGCACCTTTGACCGCGTCACGCGCGCTGGCGGCAATCTGGTCTTCCCGCAGCGGATCAAAAACCGCCGCGCCGGAGATGGCCTTGGTCCGGGCCACATCACGGGCCAGTTCCATCCGTTCAGCAAACAAGGCTAAGAGCTGGCTGTCGATCGCAGTGATCCGCTGGCGCAGCTGAGCGAGGTCGGGCAGTCCGGAAAGTGTTGGCGAGGGCTGGGCCGGATCGTTCACGGTTCGATTCTCCCTTTTTCCAGGATGGCAGCCAGTTCCTTCGTCCCGACGATGTAGCTCTGAAGGCCGAGGCCTTTGACCTGGCCGGCACAGACGGGATGAATGACGGAGAGCTGGCGGAAAGGCTCGCGCTTGGCGATATCCGAGATGTGGATCTCCATGACCGGGATCTGGCACGCATCGATGGCATCGCGCAAGGCGTAACTGTAGTGGGTCAGGGCACCGGCGTTGAGCAGGATGCCGGCATAGCGTGCGGAGGCGGCCTGGATCAGGTCGACCAGCTCGCCTTCGTGATTGGACTGGAAGCAGTCGAGGGCATATCCAACGGCGTGGGCAGCCTCCCGGGTGCGGGATTCGACATCGGCCAGGGTGAAGGTGCCGTACTGGGTCGGGTCGCGTCGGCCAAGCAAGTTGAGATTCGGCCCATTCATCAGGAGCAGGCGCTCGGTTAAAGACGTGCCCGGGGCAAGTCCCGCTGACGAATCATCGGGGCGGAAGACTTCCGTACGGGAGGCACGCAGGCCGCAGGTCCAATCCATTTCATGATCCTGCATCGGCTGTCTCCGTGCTATTTGAGTGCTCGTGGCTTGCCGCCTGTGCTTTCAGGTCCGAGGCAGCGCTGACCGCATGGGAAAGCGGCAGGCGACCTTCGAATTCCAGGAGCAAGTCCAGGGTGGCGATGGCCGCGGCAGCTTCGACGACGGGCACGGCCCGGGTGACGATGCACGGGTCATGACGGCCGCGGACCACCAGCGTGTCAGGCTGCAGGGTGCGCAAATTGATCGTCGCCTGTTCGCGGCCGATCGAGGCGGTTGGTTTGAAGGCGACTTTGAACACGACCGGCATGCCATTGCTGATGCCGCCGTCGACACCACCACCGTGATTGGAGGCAAAGCGGATCGCCTGACCTTTGAACACTGGCGAGTCATTATTGGTCGAGCCGCGCCGCTTGGCCATGGCAAAACCGTCGCCGAACTCAACGCCTTTAACAGCCGGAATGGCAAACAGGATGCTGCCCAGACGCGACTCGATGCCGTCGAAAATTGGGTCGCCGATTCCGGCTGACAGACCAATGATCAGGCTCTCGACGATGCCACCGACCGAATCGAGGTTGCTCTTGGCCTCGAGCACAGCTGTCTGCATCGCTTCTGAAACCGTGTCGGACAAAACAGGCAGTGGCTTGTGCTGCAGGCTTTTGAGCAGAGCCAGGTCCGGGGCTGTTGTATCGACGGGCAGATCGCGGATCCCGGCAATTTCCAGGATGTGCGAGACGATTTCGATCTTTCTTGCCTGGAGGATCTGGCGGCAGACTGCTCCGGCAAAAACCAGCGGCGCGGTCAGGCGGCCAGAAAAATGGCCACTGCCCCGCGGGTCATTGAAACCCAGGTAGCGGGCCATGCCAGTGAGGTCAGCGTGGCCGGGGCGGGGCTTGGTCATCAGTTCGCTGTAGTCACCTGAGCGGGTGTCGGTATTCCGGATCACAGCCATCAGAGGCGTGCCTGTCGTGCGGCCTTCGAACAGGCCGGACAGGATCTCGGGCTCATCTTTTTCCTGGCGCGGTGTCGACCAGGCGGTCTGGCCCGGAGCGCGGCGGCGCATGAACGCCCGGATATCTTCCAGGTCCAGTTTATGGCCGGAAGGCAGTCCATTGATCACGACTCCGATGCCAGGGCCGTGGGACTCGCCAAAAATACTGATTTCGAGCAGATTACCCCAGGTTGAGCTCATCGCAGATACCTCCGAGGCGGGAAAATTCGGCAAAAAATTCCGGATAGGATTTGCGGACGGCTTCGGCATGAGTGATGGTGACACCGTTGACCGTTTTCAGGGCAGCGACTGCCAGTGCCATAGCGATGCGGTGGTCCCCATGGGAGTCTGCCTGGCCACCCGGCAGCTCCGTCTGGCCGTCAATGACCAGGCTGTCATCCTCGACCCGGATCCGGGCTCCGATAGCAGCCAGGACGTCTGCTGTCACCGCGAGGCGGTCGCTCTCCTTGAGACGGAGGCGGGCAGCGTTGACAATCCGGGTCTGGCCCGGGGTCAAGCTGGCTGCGACGGCCAGGACCGGGACCAGGTCAGGGATCTGGGCAGCATCGATGATGAAAGGCACATCTTGCGGCTGGTGCCTGGCCATATCCGCCAGAATCGGCAGGATGGCGCGGTCTCCCTGGGCTGAATGGTCAGACAGGCCGGACAGCTTGATTTCACTGCCGAGGTAATTGGCCACGAGCCAGAAAGCTGCCTGGGAGTAGTCTTTTTCCACCGTGTAGTCAACGGGCAGGAAGCGCTGCTGGCCAGCAATGCGGTAGCCAGTCGGAGTCGTTTCCACCACGACGCCGAATTCACCCAAGGTCCGGCGGGTCATTTCGACATAGGGAGCTGATTCCAGCGGCGAGGTCAGGATGATTTCCGAATCACCGGCGAGCAGGGGCAGCGCCAGGAGCAGGCCGGACAGGTACTGAGAGCTGACATGGCCGGGAACCTCGAACAAGCCTGGCGTCAGTTGACCGCTGACTGAGAGAGGCAAACTGCCTTCAGCCGGGAAAATCAGGTCCACGCCATGGCCAGCGAATATTGCTCGGTATTCCTGCAGTGGGCGCTGGGGCAGGCGACCCTGGCCAGTAAACGTTACAGGGATGCCCAGGGCGGCGGCCACTGGGATCAACAGTCGCAGGGTGGTACCAGACTCATGGCAGTCGAGCGTTACATCGGTCTGAACGGGCGCTTTGCCAGCCCGTTGGTCTGAAATCGCATCACGCAGCGTCTGCAAGCAGCGGCGGGTCGCCCTGATATCGTCCGAGGGGTGGGAACCGATCCCTTTGACCCGGCTTTCTTCTCCGGTCAGAGCTGCACAAATCAAAGCCCGGTGGGCATCGCTCTTGGACGGGGGTGGGACGAGCGATCCACGCAGTGCAGCAGGCCGGATGTGCCGGTCAGCCATGGCCGACAACCTCACCGAGAATCTTTTCCAGTGCGGCAGGATCCATCGGGTTGAGGACAGCTTCACCGACTTGCTTGAGCAGGATGTAGTAGAGCTTGCCAGCCAGGCGTTTTTTGTCCGAATGGATGGCACCCATCAGCTGGCTGGCCGGCCACGGACACTCGGTCGGCAGCTGGTAATGAGCGAGCACCTTGCGCAGGCGCTCGGCGGTTCCGGCAGGGGTGCGGCCGGTCTTCTCACCGATTTCACAGGCAACGACCATGCCGATTGCCACCGCTTCACCGTGCGACAACTGGGTGTAGCCGGTGATTTTTTCGATGGCATGGCCCACTGTATGGCCAAAATTGAGCAGCATGCGCTCGCCTGTGTCACGTTCATCCGCAGCGACGACGGTTATCTTGATCCGGACGCAACGCTCAAGCACCCATTCCAGGTCATAGGTCTGGCTTTCAATCTGCTCGAATAATTGCAGGTCGCGGATCAGGCCGTATTTGATCACCTCGGCCATGCCTTCGGCCATGCGGGCGCGCGACAAGGTGCGCAGGACCGTCGGGTCGAGGATGACGGCCTTGGGCTGGTAGAAGGAACCGGCCAGGTTCTTGCCAAAAGGCAGGTCGATCGCCGTCTTGCCGCCGATCGAGGAATCGACCTGGGCCAGCAACGTCGTCGGAACCTGGAACAATGGCACACCTCTCAAGTAGGTAGCCGCAGCAAAGCCGGTGACATCGCCGACGACACCGCCGCCCAGGGCGACGATCAGGTCGGAACGCGACAATCCGGCGGCATGGAACTGGTTATACAGCTCCAGGAGCGTGGCGGCTGTTTTTGAGCCTTCTCCGGCAGCAAACGCATAGCCCGAGACCGTGAATCCTGCAGCCTGGAGCGACCGGGCCACTGGCTCATAATAAAGTGGATAAACGGTGTCATCACTGACAACGAAAGCCTTGCGGCCGACGACCGCTTCACTGGCCAGGTTGCCAATGCTGGCGAGTGCGCCGTTTTTGATCAGGATCGGGTAGTCTCCACTGGATGTACTGGCAATCAATTCAGGCATAAGGGGCACCTCCTGTTTAGTGGGTTCAGATGGTCCGGCCAACAGCCTCGGCTACCGGGCGCAAGCGGCCCATCAGGTCAGCGAACGCTTCCGGGGTCAGGGATTGCGGGCCGTCGGACAGGGCATGCTTGGGGTCGTTATGGACTTCGATGATCAGGCCATCGGCGCCGGCCACGATCGCGGCCTTGGCCAGGGGTTCGACCAGCCAGGCAATGCCGCCGGCATGGCTCGGATCGACAAAGACCGGCAGGTGTGTCTTGCTTTTCAGGACCGGGATGGCGCTGATGTCGAGCGTGTTGCGCGTGCTGGTTTCAAAGGTGCGGATGCCGCGTTCACAGAGAATGACGTTCTGGTTGCCGCCGCTCATGATGTATTCAGCAGACATCAGCAGTTCATCGACGGTGTTGGCAAAGCCACGTTTGAGCAGGATCGGCTTTTTGACCCGGCCCAGTTCCTTGAGCAGTTCGAAATTCTGCATATTGCGCGTGCCGACCTGGATCATGTCGACGAATTCCATGAACAGTTCCAGCTGCGACGGGTTGGTGATTTCTGACACGACCGGCAGTCCGGTCGCCTGGCGGGCCCGTTTCATGTACATCAGGCCTTCGGCCTTGAGGCCCTGGAAGGCATAGGGCGAGGTGCGGGGTTTGAACGCACCACCGCGCAGAAGCTGGGCACCAGCGGCCTGGACTTGCTCGGCAACGAGGCGGATCTGGTCTTCGGATTCGACCGAGCAGGGTCCGGCTGCGACGACAATCCGGTTTTCGCCGACTTTGACTCCATTGATGTCAATAATCGAGTTGTCCGGATGGAATTTCCGGTTAGCCCGCTTGTAGGGTTCCTGCACTTTCATCACGCGCTCGACGTCATCCATCTGCTCGAGCACGTCCATTTCAATGCTGGATGTATCCCCGACCAGGCCAACGATGGTTGTGCCCTGGCCGAAAATCGGGCTGGTCTGGACGCCGTAAGACGTCTGCAGCCAACTACAGAGTTCATCCACTTTGTCACGTGTGGTGCCTTGTTTTAAAATCAAAATCATGGGGTTTCTCCTCCAAGTCCTAGTGTAGCAATGATCGAGTCAAGTTTGTATTCCAAAGGCAAGTCGGCGTTGACCACAAAATCGGCCAATCTTCTGTAAATGGGTCGGCGACTGTCATACAACTGGACCAGACGGTCTCGGTCCTGTCCGGCAATCAACGGGCGGCCGGATCCATCACCGACACGTTGTTCAATCATCTCCAGGCTGGCATCGAGATAGATGACCAGGGCGGGATGGCTATACAGGATGGCCTGGGCCTCTGGGCTCAAGAGGGCCCCTCCCCCCGTCGCCAGAATCTGGCAGCGGCGGGTGGACAGGACTTCGTCAAGCGATTGCCGTTCCAGGTCACGGAAAGCAGCTTCTCCTTCGGCAGCGAAAATTTCAGGTATGGTGCAGTCAGCTTTTTCCTCGATCCAGTGGTCGAGGTCAACCAGAGGCCAGCCGGTCTTGGCCGACAGCTCGCGACCGACCCGGCTCTTGCCGCTGCCCATGAAGCCCATCAGGACCAGTGTCAAAGGGGACTGGCGATAGATTTCCGCAGCCAGACCACTGAGGACCAAGTCCTTGGCATCAGCCGGGAAAGCGGCTGATGGATTCCAGATCCGTTGGGCTAGCAGGGCCTGGCTGACCAGCATGCCGAGGCCACCCCTGGCCGGGATGCCACGGCTTTGGGCCCTGAGCACCAGACGGGTGGCAAATGGATTGTAGATCGTGTCATAAACCGCCTGGACATGGTCCAGAAGTTCATCTGGCACAGGAACGCCGCCCGTGTGTGGCCACATCCCGGCTGGTGTGCCATTCAACAGAACCCAGCGGTCCTCCCAGGGTGTGGGTTGCTCTGGGGAGAAACACGAACCGGGGTCGGCTGTGACATCGACCCCGCTTGCTGGAAAAGCGGCAGCAATTGTCTCTGCCAGGGGCTGGGCTTTTTGGGGGTGGCGGACCAGGAAACGGATCTGGGTGGCACCCTGTAAACCCGCAGCAAAAGCCAGGGTCCGGCAGACGCCACCGGCGCCAAGAATCAGGACTCGGCGACCGGAGAGTTCTGGCGCATCGCTGAGAAATCCCTCCAGATCGGTATTATAACCAGAAATCCGCCCCTGGGATGGGCAGGAAATGGTATTGACAGCCCCGATCTGTTCAGCCAGGGGATCGATTTTTTCCAGACTGGACTTGACGACCTGCTTGTGCGGAATCGTAACATTCAGGCCGTCATATGCCCGTAAAAATTCGGGCATACGGCCGGTTATTTCCTCCGGCGGGACCGCCAGCAACTCATAGGTGCCGGCAATGCCAGCCAGGGCCATCAAGCGGCGGTGGATCTGTGGCGACAAGCTATGCCCGAGCGGATAGCCCAGCAGGCCATAGCGGGCCGGAGGCGTGCCCACACCCGTTTTAATCACATTCATAACCCGCCTCCGAGGAGCCGCGTGCCCACGCCCGTTCTAGTCGCATTCATAACCGGCCTCCTTGAGGAGCCAGGCTGCGCGGGCCGCCTGGGCCGAGTCCGGCAACAGCAATTGCAGGCTGCCGCCTTCGTAGGTGCGGAATTCGCGGATGCGCAGATTGGTGATGTTGATGGCATGTTCACCCAGCAGCGTCGTCACCTTGCCGATGACACCTGGTTCGTCCGGAATATAGACATTGAGGATGCTCTGCGTCAGCAAGGCGCCTCGGCCATCGACGGGCAATGATCCGCGGTACTGTGCTGCCTGGAAAAAGTACTGGCGCATGTGATCCAGGTCACCGTCGGATAATTCCGTGCGGAACTCTTGGAGGATGGCGATGTACTGGTCGATCAGGGGCAGCAGCTGGTCGCTCGACTCGAGACTGATCTGGGACCAGAGGCTGGCATCCGATGACGCGATTCGGGTGATGTCACGAAAGCCTCCGGCAGCCAGCCGGGTCAGGTTGTTGTCCCCCTGGCGCGCTGCCAGCAGAGACAGCGCGGCCGCCGCGACGTGAGGCAAATGGCTGACCGCTGCGACCGCCTTGTCATGCGTCACCGGATCCAGGCTGATCGGAGAAGCCCCGATCGATTGGACCAGGCGCTCCAGCTGGCGGTATTCCAGGACAGTGATGGCGGATTGTTCCGGCAGGCACAGGACATAGGCCGCATTTTCAAACAGATTCTCCCGGGCATTGGCATAGCCGTGCTTTTCCGATCCTGCCATCGGGTGGCCACCCACAAACCGGTCGTCGGGAATCAGGTCCAGGACCGGCTTTTTGACGCTGGCGACGTCAGTCAGGATAGCACCGGTGCAGGGTCGGATCTGCCTGACCAGGTCCGGGATCGTGGCCGGAGGCGTGCACAGGAAAACGACCTGGCAATCTGCCAGCAGCTGCCAGACAGCAGCCTGGCTGGACGAGCCAGGACCGGCAAGTTCAGCTGGAACTACAGCCGGCGAAGCCTTGGCCTTGAATGCTGAGATGATGGATGGAGCCTGATGGTGGTCCATCTGTATTAACTCGGACTGGAGGGGCATCACACCCCCTCGTGCCAGGACCTGGTCAGAGAGGGCTTTTTCGATCACAACCGGGTCCGGGTCGATCCCAACCACGGCGACCTTGGCTCGGCCAGCGAGAGCCTTAGCCAGCGATCCGCCGATCAGGCCCAGGCCAACCACACCGACTTGCACCGGAACTGAGGCTTTTTTATCAGCGGGCACGTCTGGGGTTAACATGTTCGCTCTCCCGTCATACGTCAGAATTTACGGTTATCGATCACCCGTTTGGCTTTGCCTTCACTTCTGGGCAGGGAACGGGGCTCGACCAGGGTGATCTTGGCAGCAATGCCCAAAGTAGAATGGATGTCCGCGGTCAGGCGCCGTTCGATCGTCTCGATTTCGCGCACGGAGTCGGAGAAGAATGCTTTCGTCATCTCGATCTGGACCTCCATGCGATCCATGTTGTTGATCCGGTCGACGTGGATCATGTAATGCGGTTCGAGTTCACCGTAGGTGAGCAGGATCGACTCGATCTGGCTCGGGAAGACATTAACCCCGCGGATGATCAGCATGTCATCGGCCCGGCCGGTGACCTTTTCCATGCGCACCGTTGTCCGGCCGCAGGCACAGGGTTCGTAACAGAGCCGGGTCAGGTCATGCGTATTGTAGCGCAGGAGCGGTGTGCCTGTCTTGGTCACACTGGAAAAAACCAGCTCGCCCAGTTCACCTTCGCCGAGCACCTCGTGTGTGTCCGGATCAATAACTTCGGCAATGAAATGGTCCGACTGGATGTGCAGGAGATCGCTATGGTCACAGCTCATGGCCACACCCGGGCCCAGGGTTTCGGACAAGCCATAGATGTCAAAAGCCTTGAGGCCCAGGCGTTCCTCGATCTGGTGTTTCATTTCCAGTGTCCAGGGCTCTGCCCCGAAAATGCCAACCTTGAGGTTGAGCTGGTGTTTGCTGATGCCATGGGCGTCCATTTCATCGGCCAGGTGAAGGGCATAGCTGGGCGTGCAAGCCAATGCCGAGGGCTGGAAATCGAGCAGGATATCAAGCTGGCGTTTCGTATTGCCGGATGAAACCGGGATCACCATCACACCCATCCGTTCGGCACCATAATGCAGGCCGAGACCACCGGTAAACAAGCCATAGCCATAGGCCACGTGCAGGGAGTCCCCCTCTGTCATCCCGGTCATGGCCAGGGAACGGGCGATGCATTCCGACCAGAGGTCGATATCTTCTTTGGTGTAACCCACGACCTTCTGTTTGCCGGTCGTACCGGACGATGCATGCACACGGATGATCTTGGACATGGGTACGGCAAAAGTGCCGAAAGGGTAATTGTCCCGCAAATCCTGCTTATCGGTCAGGGGCAGTTTTTTCAAATCATCAATTGACGTGATGTCATCCGGAGTCAGGCCGATGGCCTGCATCTTTTCCGTATAAAAGGGGACCGTTCCGTAGATGCGCCGGACACAATCGACCAGCCGCTGTCCCTGGAGTTCGCGCAGGTTTTCATAGGACTGGGTCTCCATTTGCTTGTTCCAGATATAACCATTCATCGATCAAGAACCTCCTGCCGTTTATCGGTCCCGCTGAGGGGCGAGTTGTCACCCAAGTGATGGACACGCGGGCTATCCTTTAAACAATAAAGGCTGCAAGCATTCGCCGGCAAGTCCTGGAAGCGCGGAAAAATGGCCGGATTTCCGACGATTTTGCCGATCAGGACAGGCCTTTCATGCTGAGGGCGATCCGCTTGCGCGAAAGATCGACCGACAGGACACGCACGGTGACAGCCTGGCCGATCCGGACGACAGTCAAAGGATCCTTGACAAAGCGGTCAGACAACTCGGAGACATGAACCAGTCCATCCTGGTGCAAGCCCAGGTCGACAAAAGCGCCGAAGTCTGCGACATTGCGCACCACGCCGCGGATCACCATGCCTGGTTTGAGATCTTTGATGTCGAGGATCTCCTGGTCCAGCTCGACCTGGGGCAGATCATCGCGAGGGTCGCGCCCCGGCCGGGCCAGGGCATCGAGGATATCCGACAGGGTATACTGGCCAAGCTCAAGCTGTCCTGATAACTGGGCCAGGTCGAGTCCGCGGGCTCGTTCTGCCAATTCAGGCGAAACGGGCACCTTGAGCAGGCCGACCAGCGCTTTGACCTTGGCATAGCTCTCCGGATGGACCGACGTGTTGTCGAGTGGTTCCTCCGCACCCGGGATGCGCAGGAAGCCGGCCGCCTGTTCGAAGGCTCGAGGACCCAGGCGAGGGACTGCCAGCAGCTGCTGGCGGGAACTAAACGCGCCGTGCTTCTCACGCCAGTCGACGATGGCCTGCGCCAGGGACGTTGTGATGCCGGCGACATAGGACAAAAGGGCTGGTGAGGCGGTGTTGAGATCGACGCCCACTTCATTGACACATGCTTCGACCACGCCACCCAGTGCGCTGGCCAGTCGTTTCTGGTTCATGTCATGCTGGTACTGCCCGACACCGATGGCCTGGGGCTCGATCTTGACCAGCTCGGCCAGGGGATCCTGCACGCGCCGGGCGATCGACACGGCGCTACGGACATTGACATCGAGATCCGGAAACTCGGCGGCAGCCTTGGGTGAGGCAGAATAGACAGAGGCGCCAGCCTCGCTGACCACCAGGCATCGGACAGTCAGGTTGTCGTTCTTGATCAGGGTGCGGATAAATTGCTCGGTCTCGCGCGAGGCCGTACCGTTGCCGATCGCAATCAAGTCAATCGGATACAGGCTCAGCAGTTTTTTGATTGCCACAGATGATTCGTCGATCCGGCTGAGGGGCGGAGTCGGATAAATGACCCCCGTCGTGAGCAAGCGTCCGGTCGGATCGACAACGGCCAGCTTACAGCCGTTGCGATAGCCTGGATCAAGTCCGAGCACCGTCTTGCCGCGAATGGGTGGGACCATCAGAAGGCTCCGGAGGTTTTCGGCGAAAACCGTGATCGCTTTTTCCTGGGCCCGGGTCGTCAGCTCACTGCGGATTTCGTTCTCGAGCGAAGGTGCGATGAGCCGCTTCCAGGCATCGGCCACGATGGCCCGGATTAGCTCAGGACAGGCACTTTGCGGCCGCCGGGCGGCTCGTTCCATAATGTCCTGGGTTGAGCCTTCCGGGACTTCCAGCGCAACCGTAAGGAACTCCTCCCGTTCACCCCGGTCAATGGCAAGGACACGATGGCCGGCGATTCGTTTGACCGGTTCCGAAAAGTCATAATACTGGCGATAGACGCTGTCTTCTTTCTTCTTAGCCTTGCTGACCAGCACGCCCTCACGCCAGAGCAACGCACGTAAAGCAGACCGGATGGCAGCATCGTCAGCCAGTTGTTCGGCGACGATGTCCATGGCTCCGGCGAGGGCTGCCTGGGCACTGGCCAACTCTGGGACTTCGGCGGCCTTGGCGGCTGCCTGCTTTTCGAGACTGGCCAGGGGCGTCTTCTGAGCCCAGATCAGCTCAGCCAGGTCACCCAAACCCAGGGCCCGGGCAACGGAAGCGCGCGTTTTGCGCTTGGGCCGGTAGGGGCGGTAGAGGTCCTCCAGCCGAGTCAGCGAGTCTGCAGCCGCAACCTGTGCGAGCAGCTCAGGGTCGGTTACACCCTGCTCACCGAGCAGGCGAATGACATCTGACCGGCGCGTCTCAAGATTGCGCAAGGACTCCAGCTGCTCAGCAAAAGCACGCAAGACCTGGTCATCAAGATTACCAGTGACTTCTTTGCGATAACGGGCAATGAAAGGGATCGTTGCACCATCGTCAATCAGGGCGATGATTCCGTCGACTTGGCTGGGCTTGAGGTTGAAGGTTGATGTCAGTTTGTCCGGTATGGTCATGGCTGCTCCTTGGCTGGTGCAAAGAACTTTTTGGCACCATCTGAAGGGCACATTGTTCTTGCTTTGGTCACATTATGATAACATATTTGCTGTAATCTGAACCAAAATGCTTCAGGAGGCTGCCTGCTGGATGGCTCGCTATTGTTTTTACTGTGGTCGTGAACTGGCATCAGGTGAAAAGTGCAACTGCAGGACCCACGCCGCAGGCGCCTCCCACCAGGGGCAGTCGAGACAGGCGCATCACGCAACTGGAACTTCTCAATCCAAAGCCAGTCCTGGCAGTGGATCGCAATCCAGAACCAGCTCTGGCACAAGCCAGTCCGGAGCCAAGGCGGGTAGCACGAAGACCAAAGGCTCAGGATTCTGGGAATCTTTCCAGTCAGCGGCAACCAAAAGCCAGCCCTTCGGCCAAAACAATCCGCCTTATGGCAGCTCTGGCAAAAGAAAATCGATGGATACCATTGCTTTCCTGGCAGGTTTTGGCCAGTATCTGCGCTACCTGACCCGGCCAGTCGACTCCATCCGCCAGGCAGTCCAGTACCTGAATCCACACCGTCTCCTGGTTGTATCACTGATTCACGCCGCACTGGGCGGTCTGGCCATGGTCCGGATCGACCAGATTGGCACCCTTGATTTGCTCCTGCAATTGACTCAGGTCCAGCTGGCCGCCAATCCCTTCATCGCCGGACTCTTCCTGTTTATCCAGGGTGCAGGTCTGGCGCTGGTCTTTGACTGGCTCCTGATCCTGGTCACCCATTTGACGTTGCAATACGTCTTCAAGGCTCCTTTCGCCCTGACCCGGGTGGCCGCGA
Source organism: uncultured Mageeibacillus sp. (assembly GCA_964528645.1). Taxonomy (GTDB): domain Bacteria; phylum Bacillota; class Clostridia; order Saccharofermentanales; family UBA5734; genus UBA5734. Next base: position 40,738 of record CAZGSR010000007.1, read on the forward strand.
GCTTTGTCCCGGTCATTTTCTATCTGGCGTTGTTCCAGCTATTAGCCCTGATGTCCCTGACCCTGGTCCCCGTGGCCAGTTTGCTCACATTGGCCGCCGGCTTGGCGATTGCGCTGCTGGTTCTCTACCTCGCAATCCGCCAGCTGACGGGGTTTGACGAAAACCGCTGTTTTGTCCTGGTCACGTTTGTCATCGTCGTCTTCACATCTCTGGTCAGCCTGGTCATCAACCTTGCGATGCCGGTGCTTATGCTTCTTCTGGAGCAGTCTCTGCCGCTCTAAAGGCAAAATGCGGCATAGAGCGGGATTGTTTTCACGCCATTTTCCTGGCCGAAATTTCGACCAGACAATTTGATCGCATAAGATGGCTTGTAAGTCTCCAGATAGATGCCCAGGCTTTTGGCTCGGGTGTTGTCAGCTGATTTGACCTCGACCGGAATGATTTTGCCTTCGCGCTGGATGATGAAATCGACTTCGGCGCCACGCGGCGAAAACCAATAATAGCAGGTGTATTTGTTGGCAGCCAACTGGCAGCAGACATAGTTTTCGGTCATTCCACCTTTGAAATCATCCAGCTCATCTGACAAATATAGGATATCTTCAGCAATGATGTCCTTTTTAGCGCAGAGCAAGCCGACGTCTGACACATAGATTTTAAAAGAATCAATGTCACGGTAATTTTCCAGCGGCTTTCTGGCTTGTTCTACTTGGTAGATTCTGGTCACAATGCCTGACAAGACCAGCCATTCGATCGCATTTTCGAACTCCGAAGCCCGGCCGCCTTTTTTGACCAATTTGTATTGAAAGCGGGTATTCTTTTTCGAAAGTTGAACTGTGATGTTGTCATACACCAGACGTGTTTTCTTAATTTCGTTGTCCTGGTTGTATTTGCTCATGTCATGGAGGTAACTGGCCAGGATAGTCTTCTGGGTATGCCGGATCAGGATATAGTCTTTGGTTTCCTTGAATTTCACCACACATTCCGGCATGCCGCCAACCACCAGGTACTGCCGGTAGGCTTGCATGGCGGCATCGTGCAGGACTTGTGGCATCTGTGTGTTTTGTTGAAAACAAGACCGGATCCGCTCGACCAGGTCTTCGTCACCCTGAGCCATGAGAAACTCTTCAAAATCCATCGGATAGAGGGTCAGTAAGTCTACCTTCCCGACGGGAAAAGAATATCTCTCACGATGGACCGCAACACCGAGCAAACTGCCAGCGGCAATCACATGATAGTCTGGCGCATTTTCGCAGAAATATTTCAGCGCTGTGAGAGCCCTCTCACACAGTTGAATCTCATCCAAGACAAGCAGGGTCTTTTCCCTCACAATCGTCTGGCCCGCCAGACGGGACAAAATCGGGACCAAGTAATCCGGTTCCAGACTCTCGTCAAAGGATTTTACCAAGGATGGACTGGTTTCAAAATTGAGATAGGCGACGTTTTCATAATGCGAACGGCCAAATTCGAGAATCGAATAGGTCTTGCCCACCTGACGGGCACCTTGTACGACCAGAGGTTTGCGATAAGGGCTGCTCTTCCAACCCAGGAAGTCTTGCATGATTTTACGGTGCATAAAAAATACTCCCCTCGATGTTCTCAAGGAGAGTATAGCATTTATTCATGTTATTCTACAGGGTATTTTTCTAAATATTTACATTATATTGCACGTTATTCAAAATTGGATCCCCTGTTCACATTCCGGGGAAGCGGCGATGCCGGTGCTTATGCTTCTTCTGGAGCAGTCTCTGCCGCTCTAAAGGCATCGAGGCACTGGGCGGCAAAAGCCTGGTCAATCAGCATGAACGTCATATCATTCTCGAGCACTGGCAATAGGCCGGTGTCGATCAGCCGGTCGAGCAGCTGGGCGGCATTGTCATAGGCCTGGGCAGGCAGGGCATACTGGAACCAGCCGTCTGGATTTTTCAGGACAAAACGGAGCTCATCGCCCCCAGCCCCAACGAAACGCAGTTCTTCGATTGGTATCTCGGCAGACCCATGACGCAGGACGGCGAGCTTGACGATCTCCAGCACCCGGTCATCAAGCTGGTGCTCCCGGACATGGATCTTTTCGATCAGGTCATTCATCGAGGCAACCAGGCGCAAGCAGGAATCCCCCGCGAGCACCCCAGCCAGCTCCGGATTTTGCCGGAGCTGGCTGAGGCGGTTTTCCAGTTCAGTCTGGTTGAGGTCAGGCCGGCATTCGATGAGCAAGCCGTGATCTGGATCCAGGTAGGTCAAAGGCGACGCGATCAGGGTCGCGTTGCCACAATTGCGGCAGTCCAGCGACTGCAAGGTCTTGCGCAGGAGCTTTTCCCTCAGGTCCGGATCGGTGCTGGCATCGATCATATCCCAGATCGTCAGGGTTTCTTCATTGAGACAGACCGGGCATTGGGCCAAGACCTGGTGAAACGATGTTTCCAGACTCATCAGGATTCACCGCCTACCGGTGCTTCCGGCGTGGTGTCCGACGGTGAATCCGGTGATGTGGATGCTGGTTCATTGGTTTCCGGCGCGGCAGGCGAGCGCGGCTCTGAGCCATCACCCCGAATGACAATTTTGTCCTCCTTGGCATCGACGATCGCCTTGCCTCCGGCATGGATGACACCATCGAGCATGGCTTCGGAGAACTGGTCTTCGACCATCGACTGGATCAGGCGGCGCAGCGGACGGGCACCATACATCGGATCATAGCCTTTTTCAGCCAGCAGTTTTTTGGCAGCATCCGTGACCGAAATATCGAGGCCGACTTCAGCCACTCGTTTCCGCAGACCCTTGAGCATGATTTCAACGATCTTGAGCATGTCATCCCGGCCGAGCATGTGGAAGAAAATGATCTCATCGACGCGGTTGACAAATTCCGGATTGAACGTTTTCTTGAGTTCGTCCATGACCATCTGGCGTGCTTCGCTGTACGTTTTGCCGCCATAGAGATGGCCATTATCCTTGTCACTTTCGTCTTTGCTGACCACGTCGAATCCGATCCTGCGGCCAGCAGAGGTCGTCAGCAGGCGGGCGCCAATATTGGAGGTCATGATGATGATTGTGTTGCGGAAATTGATCGTGCGGCCTTGGCCGTCGGTCAGGCGTCCGTCTTCCAGGATCTGGAGCAGCGCGTTGAAGACATCCGGATGGGCTTTTTCAATTTCATCAAACAGGACGACAGAATAGGGACGGCGACGGACTTTCTCGGTCAGCTGGCCGCCTTCTTCGTAGCCGACATAGCCTGGCGGTGAACCAATCAGCTTGGACACGTCAAATTTCTCCATGTACTCGGACATATCGATCCGGATCATGGCATTTTCGTCGCCAAACATGACCTCAGCCAGTGCCCGGGCCAGTTCGGTCTTGCCAACGCCGGTGGTGCCGAGGAAGATGAAAGAACCGGTTGGACGTTTGGGATCCTTGAGGCCGAGGCGGCCGCGCCGGATCGCCTTGGCTACGGAGTGGACGGCAGCATCCTGGCCGATGACCCGTTTGCCGATCTCTGATTCGAGGTTTTTCAATTTCTCATTATCGTCTTCGGTCAGTTTGCGGACGGGAATCTTGGTCCAGGCAGCGACGACATCGGCAATCATGTCAGCGTGGAGAACACGGTGGATCTCGCGTTCCTCCTGTTCGAAGCGTGCCTTTTTCTGTTCGATTTCAGCCTGCAGAGCCAATTCTTCCTTGCGCAAGGCGGCGGCTTCCTCAAAGGCTTCACGGTCGGCCGCTTCTTTTTTGCGGTCAGCCAGGTCGGCCAGCTTCTGCTCCAGCTCGGCCATGCTCTCCGGCTGGCTGTTGCGAGACAGACGCAGCTTGGATGCGGCTTCGTCGATCAGATCGATCGCCTTGTCCGGCAGGAAACGATCCTGGATGTAGCGGGTCGAGAGCATGACAGCTGTGTCGATCGCGTCGTCAGTGATCCGGACATTGTGATGTGCTTCGTATTTTTCCCTGAGGCCCTTGAGGATCAGGATCGTCTCCTCCGGGGTTGGTTCGCCGACCGTGACCGGCTGGAAGCGCCGCTCCAGCGCCTTGTCTTTTTCGATGTGCTTCCGATATTCATCAATTGTCGTGGCACCGATGATCTGGAGCTCACCCCGCGACAACATCGGCTTCAGGATGTTGGCCGCATCCATCGCACCTTCGGCTCCACCGGCGCCGATGATCGTGTGCAGCTCATCGATGAACAAAATGACATTTTCGCTGTTGATCGCTTCTTCGAGACCCTTTTTCAGGCGTCCCTCAAATTCGCCGCGGTATTTGCTGCCGGCAACCATGCCTGCCATGTCCAGCGAAACTATGCGCTTTCCCTGCAGCGGCTCGGGAATGTCACCGGCAATGACACGCTGGGCCAGCCCTTCAGCAATGGCAGATTTGCCAACACCAGGTTCGCCAATCAGGCAGGGATTGTTTTTGGTCCGCCGGCACAGGATTTGCATGACACGATCCATTTCTTCCTGTCGGCCGATGATCGGGTCGAATTTGCCATCGCGGGCCATCTGGGTCAAATCCCGGCTGAATTTGTCCAAGGTCGGCGTATTGGATTTCTTCTTGCCTTTGCCACCCTTGTCAGATTCGCCGCGCAAGGCCGCATTGATTTCATCGAGATCGGCATCACCAGATGAACCATGGCCGCCTAGAGGCGCCTGGCCAGCTTCCTCGGCATCGCCCGAACCATTGGCAGCCATTTCGGCCAGAGCTTCTGTCAACTGGCGGGCCATGGCTTTGACATCGACATTGGCAGCCTTCAAGATGCGCATGGCCACGCTCTCACCTTCGTTGAGAATGCCGAGCATCAGGTGTTCCGGCTCGATCACATTGGTCGATGCGCCGGGATGGTTACGGGCAGCTATCGCGGCCAGGTCGACGACCCTGCGGGTCCGGGGTGTGAACATGTTCATGATTTTGTCACCGTCGATTTCACCTGAAAGTTCGGTGTCCTCCGGTTCACGGCCGGTCAGCTGGATCAGGGCTTCACGGATAATGTCTGAATGAAGTCCACCGGAAACCAGCACTTCATAACAGGCACCACTGCCCTCGGCCATCAGTCCGGCCAGTAAATGCTCGGTTCCGATATAACTCAGCTTATAAGCCTGGGACAACTGGTAAGCCGTGCCTAATACAGCTCCCATTCGTTCTGAAAATCGCATCATCATATCTCTCTACCTCCACTATTTCTTGAACAGGCTGCGAATAGACTCAGCCCGTGCGGCATCTCGTTCTTCAGGATTCATTGGCTGGCCATGGCTTTTCTGGATACTGGCCGGACCCAGAGAGGCGACCAGGCGGTTGATATCGGCTTCGGCGTAACCTTTGACCAGGCCCAGCGAGAGGCCAAGCCTCAGGTCGGAAATCAGGCCGAGCGCTTCCTCGGCGGAAATCAGCCGGACCTGCTGCAGCACCCCATACGAGCGCATGACCTTGTCTTCGAGAAACAGGCGGCGTGAATGGAACAGGGCCTGCCTGGCTTTCCTTTCCTGCTCGATCAGCTGGCCCAGGATGCGCTTGAGGTCGGTGATCAGGTCTTCTTCGGACAGACCAAGGGTCAGCTGGTTGGAAATCTGGAACACGTTGCCCTGGCTCTTGCTGCCCTCGCCGTAGTAGCCGCGCACGGCAAAACTCATCTTGCCCAGGCTGTCGACAATCGTCCGGATTTTGCCCGTCATCACCAGGCCAGGCAAATGCGCCATGGCCGACGCCCGCATGCCGGTGCCTGTATTCGTCGGGCAAGCCGTGAGAAAGCCATACGTCTCGCTGTAGGCCACTCCCAGTTTCTCTTCAAAAGGCTGGGAGGCGTCCGCGGCCAAGGTATAGCAGCCCTCCAGATCGAGACCAGCTTTCATGGCCTGGATCCGGATGTGGTCCTCTTCATTGATCATGATCGATAAGGATTCATCCCGGCTGATGATGACACGGTGATGCTTGCCTGGTTTGGCCAGGTCCTCGCTGACCAAATGCTTCTCAACCAGGGCCAGGCGGTCGATTTCGCCCAGCGATTCAAGGTCAATGGTCAGATATTCGTGGTGTCGCTGCGGATCATCCCCCAAAAAAGCCTGGGTGATCTCATCTGCAGCTTTTGCAGCCTGGCGTGCATCCATCCGGTGAGGGAAGCTGTACTGGGACAGGTTTCTGGCCAGCCGGATCCGGCTGGAAATGATGACGTCACTTTCGGGGCCTTGGTCGATATACCAGCTCATTCCTTGCCGCCCCCCTCCTGATCTGTTTCACGAGCTTCCAGGGTATGGATTTCATCCCTCAGACGGGCTGCTTTTTCATAGTTTTCGTCTTTGACAGCCTGGGCGAGTTCCTTGCGCAAATCGCTGATCCGGCCTGCCAGCAGTTTTTTCTCCTGGGCCTGCGGATTTTCCAGCAGCTTGTGCCCGACATGGCGGGTGCCACCCTGGACGCGTCGGAAGACAGGATCCAGTCGGTCCGCAAAGGCTTCATAGCATTGGGTACAGCCAAACAGTCCGGAACTGCGGAACTCATCAAACGTCAGGCCGCAATTCGGGCAAACCAGATTGCGCTGGACTGGTTTGCCAAAAACCGGGATGCCACCCGTCGTGTTGAAAATCGAGGAGCCAAAAACCGACTGGTTGAAAAAACTGTCAAACATCGATTCGAGATTGGTTTCCAGACCCATTTCCTTGGCACAGACCTCGCACAAATGCTGTTCGACCGTCTGGCCATCATGGGTCTGGGACAGATGGATCGTAGCCTCCCGTTGATGACATCGTTCACAAATCATACGTGTCCCTCCTTGCTCCATTCAGGCCGGCGGTACAACCAGGCTGGCCAGGGCGTTTTTGAACAGGGCCATCCGGACCTGGTCGCGCTGGTCTGGCGAGACCAGGCGCAAAGCCTGGTCGGAGGTTGTGGCTCGCAGAACGCGGGCGACGATGGGTCCGATAATATTATAATCCTGGAAATTGCGGATCAGGACATCGACCTGATGTTCAGAGATTTGCTCACCCAGGGAATTGATCGTATGCATCAGGTAGCGAGTGGGTGTGTCGAGCGTCACTCGCCGGATCCGGATCCAGCCACCGCCGCCGCGCCGGCTCTCCACCAGATAGCCCTGGCCATTGGTAAAACGGGTCGACAGGACATAGTTGATTTGGGATGGGACACAGTTCACCCGGTCCGCCAGCTCGCTGCGGGTAATCTCGATCACACCGTTGTTCTGCTCGATCAATTGCTTGATCAAGGCTTCGACAAGATCACTGATTTTTGCCATCACAAACCACCTCCAGAGAACCAGACGACGACCTTCTGTCTGACTTTGACTATCTTTGACTATATTATAATCCCATCCACCTGTTTTTCAAGACTTGTCCTGCCCGAATCTGGAAAGTGTCTGTGCTATAATAGAAAAATTGATCTTATCCAGAAGCAAGGAGTAGATCCGGTTGAAATCTGATCGTCCACCCCATGGGGTGCAGCCTGCCCCGAATGGTATCCGTCCTGTCCAGCCACGTGAGCCGCTCACCCGTCTTCAGCACCTGTATCTAGGCGGCGCTCTGGTGGCAGGGCTCGTCGTTTTGCTGGTGCTGGCCTGGACCGTCCGCCAATGGCAGGTGAAAACCTTGTCCAGTGCTGCCCTGAACACCGTCCAGACGCAATCCAGCACGATGGCTCAGGTTAGTTCGTCAATCGAGTCGGCTTCATCTGCCATTCCTGAGGCAGCTCTGGCCCGAGGTTCCCATCTGCTGATCGGTTGTACCAATCGGCTGGAGCACATCAATCCACTCTATCTGGGCTCCCAGGATGAACGAGATGCAGCATCCCTCCTATTTGAATCACTGCTGCAGATCGGACCGGATGGTCAACCCCAGTTCGAAATCGCACTGGAACAGGTTTACGATCCGGCCTCACGCCAGCTGACCTTCCAGTTGCGGGATGACCATTTTTTCAACGATGGCAGTGTCCTGACCGCTGCAGATGTAGCCTGGACCTACCAGCTCATCCTGTCTAACTCCTACGATGGACCTTTGAAGCCTTATCTGGCAGCCATCGACCAGGTCACTGCCGATGGCTTGCAGCAGGTATCCTTCCAGCTCAAAGACTGGGTCACTGAACCAGATCCTGCCTGGTTCACCGTTGGGATTCTGCATGCTAAATCCTATCCTGCTGACCTTGATCGAGTTTTCGAGCTGGGACAGGAGTCGCCCTTGCCCGATGGCAGCGGAGCCTACCGACTGGTAGAGCTGTCGGAGGGCAGCGCTACGCTGGAATTGCGCCCGGATTATGCCGGGGATATCACCACAATCGAATTTCGGCCGATTGATTCCACAGCCCAGTTTGACCTTCTGCAATCAGGCGCCATCGATCTCACAGCCAGTACCTGGAATGCCCGCACTCAGGAGCGGCTGGACAGTCTGCCGGGCTATGGCACTCAGGTGTTTTCTGCCACCTCTGCCTATGTCCTGGTCCATCGCAGAGAAGACGGTGAAGAGCAGTTTAACCAGGCTGATCTTCAAGTTGCCGTTCTGGCCGCCCTTTCGCGCCAGGAACTGGATGATGAGCAAAGGGCCAGTCTGGATGGCCTGGGGCACGAACCATTGACTTGCCCGTATTACCGCGGCATTGATGACGCCAGCGCTGCTGTCTACCTCCAGGACGCCCGGACGGCCCTGGAACCTCTGGCAGCTCTCGGTTGGGAAATCAACTATGTTCCACTCGACTGGCCTGAACTAGCCAGCATGGCCCTGGAAGAGCGATATGACCTGATGGTGATTCCGACTCCTGCCGATGAGAAACTGCCTTCTGATACGGTCCTTTTGCCAGGGGATGCCGCCATCCTGGCCCGGTCGGAAACCACTGCCTGTCCCGGTGCCAGCCAGGAAAAGGTCCTGTTCTACAGCCAGCGCTTATCCCAGCTCACGGTAAACACCCACGCGTTCCCACTGGCCAGTTCTGCTCTGGGTTGGACTGACCAGATCGAAAACGTTCGCCTGACTACGATGACTGAATGACTGCCAGGAGCCAGCCCAGCACTGACAGCACATATCTGGGCTATAAATCTACTATAGGAGACACTTTATGACAGAAATCGCCAAAAGTTTCTTTGCAATCCGCCTTGCCCAATTGCGACGTCGGCGCAAGCTGCATCAGGGCGATGTCGCAGAATTGATCGGGATACCACGCAGCACCTACGCCAGTTATGAAAACGGCATTCGTGAGCCAAATCCTGCCACCCTCGTCTTCCTCGCTTCACGCCTGGGAGTATCTGTTGATTACCTGACCGGTAATTCCGATTTTGAATTACCGGTGGAATCGGGCGTCAAATATGGCATTCTCCGTCAATTGCGCCTGGTCCAGGAAGATGATCTCCAGCCCTATACGCCCAGGATGGAACAGCCCCCGCTTGTCGCAGACTCGGACCGCGGACCTGGTTATTCGCCAGGCAGCTGATCCATGCTACAGCTAGCCCTGCCTGGGCTCAGGCCAGGCAGGCGGACATGAAAAGACCGCCTCGTTCCGGATGGGACGGGGCGGTCTCTTTTTCAGGTTATTCTACCTTGAGATGGCTGTTGCCAGTCCTGGGGTGTCTCGATCTGGCTCAGGCAGGTTATTCGGCGCTGCCATCGAGCAGACTGGTATTGGCTTCGATAACCGGGACCGGGGTAATGTTGCGATAACGGGCCATGCCGGTGCCGGCTGGGATCAGTTTGCCGATGATGACGTTTTCCTTCAGGCCCAGCAGCGGATCGATCTTGCCCTTGACGGCGGCGTCAGTCAGGACGCGCGTGGTCTCCTGGAAGGAGGCTGCCGACAGGAAAGAATCGGTGGCCAGTGAAGCCTTGGTGATGCCGAGCAGGACACGCTTGCCGCTGGCCGGGGTCTGGCCGATGGCAATGACGCGGTCATTTTCGCGCATAAACTCGAACATGTCGACCATGCTGCCGGTCATCAATTCGGTTTCACCCGGATCGTCGATGCGGATTTTGCGCATCATCTGGCGGGTGATGATCTCGATGTGCTTGTCATTGATCTCAACACCGTTGTTCTTGTAGACCTTGAGAACCTCGCGGATGATGTAGCGCTGGACGCCAGAGACGCCTTTGATGCGCATGATATCGTGCGGGTTCAGCGAGCCGTCAGTGATCTGGTCGCCGGCTTCGAGGGTATCACCGGTGTTGACGATCAGCGGGGCACTGAGCGGGATGGTGTAGACCTTGGTCTCGCCATCGGGAGCGGTGATGGTGACATCGCGCTTGCGCTTGGCTGTCTCCTCGACTTTGACCACACCGGCAATATCCGTAATGATCGCCTGGCCCTTGGGCTTTCTGGCTTCAAAGAGTTCTTCGACACGCGGCAGACCCTGGGTGATGTCATCGCCCGATGCGATACCACCCGTGTGGAAGGTACGCATGGTCAGCTGGGTACCAGGTTCACCAATCGACTGGGCCGCCATAATGCCAACGGCTTCGCCGCCGACAGCCGGCTCGCCGGTTGCCAGGTTGAGGCCATAGCAATGGGCACAGACCCCAATGCGGGCATTACAGGTCAGGACTGAGCGGATCGGGATCTTGGTCAGGCCGCTCTTGACGATCTCGGCGGCAATTTTCTCGGTGATCACGCCATTCTTCTCGATCAGAACCTCACCGGTTTCCGGATGAGCGACTTCGAGGGCGGCATATCGGCCGATGATGCGATCTTCGAGCGATTTGACGACACGCTTGGACTTGCTGCCACCACCGACGGTGACGGCTCGGACGTTGACATATTCTTCCGTACCGCAGTCGACTTCGCGGATGATGACATCCTGCGCAACGTCGACCAGACGGCGGGTCAGGTAACCGGAGTCAGCCGTTTTCAGAGCAGTATCGGACAGGGCTTTGCGGGCACCGTGCGAGGAGATGAAGAATTCGAGCACGTTCATGCCTTCGCGCAGGTTAGACTTGATCGGGATTTCGATCGTCTTACCGGATGTGTCGGACATGTTGCCGCGCATACCAGCCAGCTGCTTGATCTGGTTGATGTTACCACGGGCACCGGACTGGGACATCATGTAGACCGGGTTGAACTGGGACAGGCTGGCCTTCAGGGCGTCCGTGATGGTATCGGTGGTCTTGCGCCAGATTTCGACGACTGCCTTGTAGCGGCCATCTTCGTTGAGCAGGCCGCGCTGGTGCTGCTTACGGATGAATTCGACCTTGGCTTCGGCTTCTTCGATGTGCTTCTTTTTAACGTCCGGCACGATCATGTCGAAAATGCCGATCGAAATGCCACCGCGGGTTGAGTAGCGATAGCCGAGCGCCTTGATCTTGTCCAGAATGATCGCAGTTTCTGTGATGCCATGGGTGCGGACACAACGCTCGATGATGACACCGAGTTCTTTTTTGCCAGCCAGGAAATCACATTCCAGCTTGAACGCGTTCTCAGGCTGGCTGCGGTCGATGTAGCCGAGATCCTGCGGAATGATGTCGTTGAAGATGATACGGCCCAGGGTGGAGTCGATGACAGCAGCCTTTTCGACGCCGTCCACCACCATGGAGCGGCGGACTTTGATCTTGGCATGCAGCTCGAGTTCGCCTTCGTCGTAAGCCATGACGGCTTCTTCGACAGATGAGAAGACCTTGCCCTCGCCCTTGGCGCCATCCTTGGCAATGGTCAGGTAATAGCAACCCATGACCATGTCCTGGGTCGGGACCGTGACCGGTTTGCCGTCCTGCGGTTTCAGGAGGTTGTTGGCGGACAGCATCAGGAAGCGGGCTTCCGCCTGGGCTTCGGCTGACAGCGGCACATGGACGGCCATCTGGTCACCATCGAAGTCGGCGTTGTAGGCCGTGCAGACCAGCGGGTGCAGTTTGATGGCGCGGCCTTCGACCAGAACCGGTTCGAACGCCTGGATGCCGAGGCGGTGCAGCGTAGGGGCGCGGTTCAGCAGGACGGGGTGGTCCTTGATGACTTCTTCCAGGGTGTCCCAGACGAGGTCATTGGCCCGGTCGACCAGGCGGCGGGCGGTCTTGATGTTGTGGGCATGGCCAGCCTGGACAATTTTCTTCATGACGAACGGCTTAAACAGCTCAAGCGCCATTTCTTTGGGCAAGCCGCACTGGTGCAGCTTGAGTTCCGGGCCGACGACGATAACCGAACGACCGGAGTAGTCGACACGCTTACCGAGGAGGTTCTGGCGGAAACGGCCCTGTTTGCCTTTCAAGAGGTCAGAGAGGGACTTGAGGGCGCGATTGCCGGCACCGGTGACGGGACGGCCACGGCGGCCATTATCGATCAGGGCGTCAACAGCCTCCTGGAGCATGCGCTTTTCGTTGCGGACGATGATTTCCGGCGCACCAAGCTGGAGCAGCTTGTTGAGACGGTTGTTGCGGTTGATGACGCGGCGGTAGAGGTCGTTGAGGTCGGAGGTCGCAAAGCGGCCACCGTCGAGCTGGACCATCGGGCGCAGTTCCGGCGGCAGGACGGGCAGGACATCGAGGATCATCCAGTCTGGGCGGTTGCCGGATTTCTTGAAAGCTTCGACGACTTCCAGGCGCTTGACGATGCGGACCTTCTTCTGGCCGCTGGCGGTGCGGAATTCTTCGCGCAGATCGGCAGCCATCTCGTCGATGTTGATCGAAGCCAGGAGTTCTTTGATCGCTTCGGCACCCATCTTGGCGCGGAAGGAATTCTTGCCATAGGCGTCGATGGCGTCGCGGTATTCCTTGTCCGTGATGACCTGGCGCTGCGAGAAGGTGGTCTGGCCGGGATCGATCACAACATAAGCGGCGAAATAGAGGACTTTTTCCAGGTTTCTGGGAGTCATGTCCAAGAGCAGGCCCATCCGGCTCGGGATACCCCGGAAATACCAGATATGCGAAACAGGTGCGGCCAGCTTGATGTGGCCGAGGCGCTCGCGGCGAACTTTGGCTTTGGTGACTTCGACGCCGCAGCGGTCGCAAACGATGCCCTTATAACGGATCTTCTTGTACTTGCCGCAGTGGCATTCCCAGTCCTTGGTCGGGCCAAAGATCTTTTCGCAGAACAGGCCGTCGCGTTCCGGTTTGAGCGTACGGTAATTAATGGTTTCCGGCTTTTTAACTTCGCCGCGGGACCATTCGAGGATTTTTTCCGGTGAGGCCAGGTTGATACCGATCGCCTCGAAATTATTCATTTCAAACATTGCGTTGGGTCTCCTTTAGCCGCTTATTCGATGTCATCCGTGGCTTCTACGTCCGGTTCGGCTGTGAAATCTTCAAACTCGGCAAAAGCATCCGTCATATCGAGGTCAGCTGTGATTCCGCCTTCTTCGTCGAGGACCCCTTCCGTGAAGCCGGCCGAAGCGAAGTCCTCGCCCAGGTCGGTGTTACCGATCAGTTCATCGAGTTTGCTGCGGTCGATTTCCGGGACATCGCCATCTTCGTCGACGGATTCCTTGATATCGAGGAGTTCGTTCGTGTCGGAGAAAATGCGGACGTCGAGGGCCAGGCTCTGCAATTCCTTGACCAGAACCTTGAAGGATTCCGGGACACCGGCTTCCGGGACGCTTTCGCCTTTGACGATCGCTTCGTACGTTTTGGTACGACCGGTGATGTCGTCCGATTTAACGGTCAGGATCTCCTGCAGGGTGTAGCTGGCGCCATAGGCTTCGAGCGCCCAGACTTCCATTTCACCGAAGCGCTGGCCGCCGAACTGAGCTTTGCCGCCAAGAGGCTGCTGGGTAACCAGGGAATACGGGCCGATCGAACGGGCATGGATCTTGTCGTCGACAAGGTGGAGCAGCTTGAGGTAGTACATGACGCCAACGGTGATGCGGTTCTCGAAGGGCTGGCCAGTACGGCCATCATACAGGATGGTTTTGCCGTCCTCATCGATGCCTGCCTGGCGGAAGGCGTCGACGACGTCCTGTTCGGTGGCACCATCGAAGACCGGGGTGGCCACTTTCCAGCCCAATGTGCGGGCGGCACGGCCAAGATGCACCTCGAGGAGCTGGCCGATGTTCATACGGGAAGGAACGCCCAGCGGATTCAATACGATGTCGAGCGGGGTGCCGTCTGGCAGGAAGGGCATGTCCTCTTCCGGCAAGATGCGGGAAATAACACCCTTGTTACCATGGCGTCCGGCCATTTTGTCACCGACCGAGATCTTGCGCTTCTGGGCGATGTAGACCCGGACCAGGCGATTGACACCATGCTTGAGGTCGTCGTCGTTTTCACGGGTGAAGACCTTGACGTCGACAACAATACCGGATTCACCGTGCGGGACGCGAACCGAGGTGTCACGGACTTCGCGGATCTTCTCGCCGAAGATGGCGCGGTAGAGGCGTTCTTCAGCGGTCAGCTCCGTTTCACCCTTCGGGGTGACCTTACCGACGATGATGTCGCCAGAGCGGACTTCCGCACCGATGCGGATGATGCCGTATTCGTCGAGGTCCTTCAAGGCATCGTCACCAACGTTGGGGATTTCACGGGTGATTTCTTCCGGACCGAGTTTGGTGTCACGGGCTTCGCACTCGTACTCCTCGATGTGGATCGACGTGTAGACATCTTCACGGACGAGGCGTTCGCTGATCAGGACGGCGTCTTCGTAGTTGTAGCCTTCCCAGGTCATGAAGCCGATCAGGACGTTGCGGCCGAGGGCGATTTCGCCATTATCGGTTGAGGGACCATCTGCGATGATGTCGCCGGCCTTGACGGTTTCCCCGCGCTTGACCAACGGGCGCTGGTTGATGCAGGTGCCCTGGTTGGAGCGCTGGTATTTGACCAGGTTGTAGGTGTCGCGGCTCATCGAGCCGGTCTTGATGATGATTTTGCTGGCCGAGACAAACTCGACCACGCCGTCGTTCTTGGCGATGGCGCAGACACCCGAGTCCTTGGCTGCGTAATGCTCCATGCCGGTGCCGATGATCGGGGCTTCGGTCTTGATCAGCGGAACAGCCTGGCGCTGCATGTTGGAACCCATCAGGGCGCGGTTGGCGTCGTCGTTGCCGAGGAAGGGGATCAGGGCGGTCGCAACCGAGACGAGCTGTTTCGGCGAAACGTCCATCAGGTCGACCTTGGCAGGTTCGACTTCGAGGAACTGGTCGAGGTAGCGGCAGACAATCTGCTTGTCGATGAAACGGCCCTGTTCGTCCAGGGGTTCATTGGCCTGGGCGATGTTGTAGAAATCTTCCTCATCCGCTGTCATGTACTTGACTTCGCGGGTGACGATGCCATTTTCCTTGTCGTAGACACGGTATGGGGTCTCGATGAAGCCGTAGCGATTGACACGGGCATAGGTGGCCAGCGAGTTGATCAGGCCGATGTTTGGGCCTTCAGGCGTCTCGATCGGGCACATGCGGCCGTAGTGTGAGGTATGGACGTCGCGGACTTCAAAGTTGGCGCGTTCACGTGACAGACCACCTGGACCGAGGGCTGAGAGACGGCGCTTATGGGTCAGTTCGGCGAGAGGGTTGGGCTGGTCCATGAACTGGGACAGCTGAGAGGAGCCAAAGAACTCCTTGATCGCGGCACTGACGGGACGGGTGTTGACGATCATCTGCGGGGTGGCAGCGGCCATGTCAGTCAGGGTGCCCATGCGTTCACGCACGACACGCTCCATGCGGGAGAAGCCGACACGGATCTGGTTCTGCAGCAGCTCGCCAACCGAACGGACACGACGGTTGCCGAGGTGGTCGATGTCGTCCTTGTTGCCAACGCCGTATTCGAGGCCAATCAGGTAGCTGACCGAGGCTACGATATCCTCGACGGTCAGATGCTTGGGCATCAGCTCGGAAACCTTGGTCGCCAGGAGCTGACGCAGGGTCTGGCTGGGATTACCACTGGCCTGGACTTCATGGATGATCCGCTGCAGGACGCCGGTGCGGACTTTTTCCGTGATGCCGAGGGCAAACACGTCAAGATCGGCAACCAGGTCTTCGCCAAGGCGGGCACGCAGATATTCAAATGCATCCACCCGGTTGTTGCCGATGACACGCAGCTTGTTTTCATTCTGGATGATGGTGTCGCCGACGACATTCATCGGGAAAATCGTGACTGAATTGATGCCAGCGGTCTGGATGGCTTCCGCCATGGCCAAGGTAATGATCTCACCTTCAGCGACGAGCAGTTCGCCATTTTCATCGACCACATTCTCAGCTGACTTGTGGCCAATCAGGCGGCGGGCCAGGCTGAGCTTTTTGTTGAGCTTATAGATGCCGACACGTGCCAGATCATAGCGCTTCGGATCGAAGAACATGTTGTGCAGCAGGGTCTCGGCGCCTTCGACGGAGACAGGTTCACCGGGACGCAGCTTGCGGTAGAGTTCCTGCAGACCTTCCTCACGGGTGCGGCAACCGTCCTTGAGCATGGTCTGGGTCAGGCTGTTTTCCTCGCCAAAGGTCTCGATGATCTGTTCATTGGTCCCGAAGCCCAACGACCGCAGGAAAACGGTCAGGTGGAACTTCCTGGTGCGGTCAACACGGACCCAAAGCAAGTCGTTGGCATCGGTTTCGTATTCCAGCCAGGCTCCGCGGTTGGGGATAATCTGGGAGGAAATCAGTTCCTTGTCGGTCTTGTCGGTGGCTTTGCTGAAATAAGCGCCCGGGGAGCGGACAAGTTGGCTGATGATGACGCGTTCGGCGCCATTGATGATGAAGGTGCCGTTGTCCGTCATGATCGGGAATTCACCGATATAAATGTACTGGTCTTTGAGGATGTCGTCGCGCTTGTTGTGGAGGCGGACCTTCACACGCATCGGAGCAGCGTAGTTGGCATCGCGCTCCTTGCATTCCTCGATGGAATACGTGGGGCTCTGGGTGTCAAACTCCTTGTCAATAAAAGAAAGCTCGATGTCACCGGAATAGTCCGTGATCGGCGATACGTCGCGCAGGACCTCCATCAAGCCTTCATCCAGGAACCACTGGTAGCTGTTTTTCTGAATCTCGATGAGATTCGGGATGTCGATGACCTCGTCGATCCTCGAGTAGGACATTCTCTCGGCTCTTCCCAGCTGGACGGGACGCACCATCAATGATCACCTCACGCACGTTCTAGGCCTTTTGGGCCTGCTGGCCGGATTGTCGGGACTCTCCCGATAGGGATTCACTCGAAAAAGATTGACGACTCCCCGGCGGATGCTATAATTGACATAAACCAGATCGGTTTAACGCCCGTCTGAAAGCAGCGAAAACTTCCCCACCTTCTAGGCGCGTTATAGTATATTATCACCGTGATATGGGAGTGTCAACGAAAAGTTGACACTTTTTTCATGTCGGTTTTTCATGCAGACCGCACACAAAACGCCCTTGTGAACGAGGAATGCTCACAAGGGCGTTTGGGGTTGCAGATCTTACAGGGGTCAGGTGCTCAGCAGCCCAGGTGCACTCAGGGCACGAAGCGCAGGCCGAGATCGTTCAGTTCGAAGGGATAGGCTGTCTTGAGGTCCGTCAGATAGGTCTGGTACGCCTCATCAGCAAGGACAGAGCGGACATTGATTTCCCATTCGACACCTGCGGGACGGACAAAATACATGACATGGAAACCGTAATTGGTCTGGACCACATCCGTATCACCCGGTTTGCGGGCAGAATCAAAGATCCAGTCATTGAATGTATCGACCATCTGGCCCGGATAAATATCCGTGTAGATGCCGCCATCGGCTGCATTGCCATCCTCGGAATTGGTCTTGGCCAGTTCGGCGAAGGATTCCTCGGTCTGTGCGCCAGCCCGGTACTGGGCCAGGATATCGTCCGCTTTCGCTTTAGCGGTGGCCATTTCCTCTTCGGTGGCAGTCGTCTCGTCTGCCATGATCAGGATGTGGCGGACATCGACGCGCGGTTGGTCATCGATCGAGCGGCTGATGAAATACAGCACGGTGCTGCTGGCTGCATTGGTGTCATCCACTACGGTCATGTCGCCAGGCTTCCGGGCTTCGTCAAACAGCCAGGCTGACTGGGTCAGGGAGCTGATGCTGTAGTAGCGGGTATCGGCCATGAGCGACGCGTCGTTGCTGGTATAGGCGTCTTTCTGGTCTTCTGCGGCATTGGCGATGGCCTGGGCTTTGAAGCTGGTTTCGTCAGTCACCAGGGTCGCCATGGCATCGGCCTTGGCCCTGGCATCGGCTGCCGCTTTTTCCTTGTCCGCATCACTGGCATCATCGGCAACATCTGCGGCAAAGGTGAACGCACGATAGCTGACTTTGTCGTATTCATCGCGGTGCTCATCATAATAAGCTTTGAGTGCGGCTGCATCGAATTCAAAAGATTCCTGCTTCTGGATCGCATATTTCTGGGCCAGGAGCAATCGTTCAAACGCCGGGCGGAGACTTTCGGTGGTGGCGCCCTTGCCAAAATACTGGGCCATGAAGTTCGTCAACGTCAGCTCGGAAGCATCTGCCTGCTGTTGCAGGGTCTCGTAGAAATCGGTGATTTTCTGCAGGTCGCTCTCATCGAGGGCAAGGCCAGCCTTCTCGGCTTCAGCTGCCAGCATGTAGTTTTCACGCACCATCTGGGCGGCCGAATCGACGAGCATATCTTTGTAGGTGGCAAATCCTTCCACGCTGCTGGGCATGGACAAGGTCGCTTCTGCAGTGGCCGGATCGGTCATATCGATGCCGTAATTGCTGGCTGTCATGTAGAAGTAATAGTTGAGCTCGGCGACCTTGACTGATTCACCATTGATCGTCAGGGCCGAGAGGGTTCTCTGGGGTAGTCCGCTGTTGAGGGCAAACCATCCACTGGTCAGAAGGATCGCCACGACCAGGACGGCTACCAGGATGATCCGGACGACCGGATTGCTGGTCCGGATTGGCTTTTTGCCACCGTTTTTGTCTTTCAAGCTGTTCAGGCGAGCCTTACGTTCTGCCCTGGCCTGCTCAGAATGCCATTTGCTGTCAGTTTTAGGTTCACTCATAGAGGGGTTCCATCCTTTGTCATAGTCAAAATTGTGATGATCTTTGTGTTGCACAGACCACCATTATATCATCCTGTCAACCGGTGACAATGAACTTCACAGGAAAATCAGATTCAGACCGGTTTCTTTCAGGTCTCTTCTTGATTGCGACCGGACTGCGGACCCGTCCGGGGTGGTGCCTTGAAGCCTAGTTCAGCCGCTTTCTTATAAAATGAGGTACTGCGCAAACCAGCTTTGCGAGCGGCTTCCTTGCCATTGATCTGGCCCGAGGACCATTGCTGGCAGATCTCCCGGAACTGGGCCGGAATCGCAACCGGTGGACGTCCGATGCGCCTGCCCTGACCGCGGGCAGCCTCGATCCCCTGTTTTTTCCGCTCCGACTGGAACAGGTAATCCAGGCGGGCAAACGTCTTGAGCATCTTGAGGCTTTGTCGTCCTGCCGGACTCCTGGTGTCGAAATTCTCTTCCAGAAGTACCAGATCCGCGCTTTTCTGTTCAAACTCGAAAAACACCTCGAAAAAGTCCCTCGACTGGTCACAGAACCGGTCAGCCGCCGCTGCATACACCACATCACCGGCTGCCAGTGTTTCGATCATTTTCTGGCGCTGTTCACGGTTTGGGCTGCGGGCGCTGATTCTGTCGACAAAGATCTTGTCGAAACCGCCGATGGTATCCAGCTGCATGGCCTGGCGACTGACGTCCTTTTCTGTCTGGTCCAGCAGCATGTAGGCATAGCGAGCCATGTCATTCCTCCAGAAGCTCGAGTAATTCGTTTGCGTGTTCGATCCAGATGGCCGGATATGCCTGGCGCAAAGCCTGTTTCGGCATCCGGGTCCAACCGACCATGACCGGCTGGCAACCGGCGCGGACGGCACATTCCAGATCATGGATGCTGTCACCCACATAGAGAATCCGGTCAGGGCGGGTTAGACCGAGCCGTTTCATCGCTTCGTAAAGAGGTTCTGGATTGGGCTTGTGCAGCTTCGTGTCCTCTTTGGTGATGACCAGGCCGAAATACCGGGCCAGATCGAAATCTTCCAGGGTCGGCTGCAACGCACGCAGACGCTTGCTGGTGACGATCCCCAGCGGAATGCCTGTCTGCTGCAAGCGCTCCAGCATGGCTGGCACTTGCCAGAAAACGCCAATCCCATGGTGCAGGTTGGCGTGGTTGTATTCGAGATACGATTCCATCAGGACTTTGGCCTGTTCTGGTGGCCAATGGCTGAAGGCTGTTTCGAGCGGGGTTCCGATGCCAGCCAGGATCATCGTCTCATCGAGCGGATGGCCCAGATGGATCCGGAAAGCATGCTGGAAGGATTCGACGATAAACGGAATTGAATCGATCAGGGTTCCATCGACATCAAACAGGATGGCATCCCATCGGTTGGCATTATTCATCATCATCAGTTACCTCCGGTTCTGTTTCTGGCCTGACTATGACTTCTATTTTGGCGATCCGCTTGTCATCCATGGCCAGAACTTTGAACTGGAGATTGCCGAATGCAGCTGTTGCCTGCTCTGTTTCATCAGGGATGCGGCCGAGGAGGCTGATGACCAGGCCCGCCAGTGTGTCGAAATCCTCATCAGGGAACTCGATGCCCAGCATTTCACCGACTTCGTCGAGTGGTGTCATGCCTTCGATGTGGTATGTGGTCTCGTCGATACGGGCGATGTCAGGTTCTTCCTCATCATACTCATCCTGGATATTGCCGACGATCTCCTCGAGCAAGTCTTCGATGGTGATCAGGCCAGCCGTACCGCCATATTCATCGATGACAATTGCGATCTGGGCCCGGGATTTCTGCATGTCGCGAAAAACGGCATCTGAACTTTTGGATTCGGGGACGAGGTGCGGGGGCCGGATAATCGCACGCAAGCTGAATGTTTCCTGTGCCTCCGTGGTGTAGCGCAGGAGGTCCTTGATGTGGAGGATGCCGATGATGTTGTCGATACTGTCCTCATAGACCGGGATCCGGGTGTATCGCTCGTTGAGCGCAACATCGATCACTTCCTGGTAGGTGGCATCCACATCAACCGACACAATGTCCGTCCGGTGGGTCATGATTTCCTTGACTGCCATGTCGTTGAATTCAAAGATGTTGTCGATCATCTCTTTTTCTTCTTCATGGATGCTGCCCAGCTCACGGCCGACGTCGACCATCATCCGGATCTCTTCTTCTGTGACGCTGCGGTCCACCCGGTTCGGATCGACTCGCAGCAGGCGCAGGACCAGATTGGTCGAGAGGGTCAGCAACCGGACAAAGGGATACATGATCTTGCCCAGGGTCGTGATCGTGCCAACAACTGCCTTGGCGAGTTGCTCGGGGTTGTTCTGGGCCAGTCGTTTGGGTACCAACTCACCCAGGACCAGCGAGAAATAGGCCAGGATGAAGGTGACGATCACCACGCTGGCGGTGTGGATCGCCGGCAGCTCGATCCCGATCAGGGTGTAGAGCCGGTCGGCGAAATTTTCAGCGGCAAAAGCAGAGGACAGGAATCCAGCCAGCGTCACACCGACCTGGATCGTGGCCAGAAACCGGCTGGGTTCTGACATCAGGCGATGGATCTTGGCGGCCGAATGGTCGCCCTCCTCCGCACGCCGGCGCATTTTGTTGTCATTGAGGGAAATGATGGCGATTTCGGTCGCTGCAAAAAAGGCATTGACCAGGATCAGGACTGCGACGACAAACAAATCTAGTAAAATCGAGTCATTGCTGCTCACCGGGGCAGCTGCAGTAGTCAGTGAAAACCATAGACTGCTGTCTTCCACGTTATGGGTTACTCCTTACATCAACCGGCAGGGCCTGGGCCTACTCACGCCGGAACACCTGACTGGGGCGAAATTTTCCAGGGGTTATTGAACTTCCTTATCATAACAGGTTTACCGTTACTCCGCCACCTTCATAGGGGCAGGGCGATTTCTGGCGCGAATTGCAAGTGCTGCCAGACCCTTTGTTACGACTTGGGTCCTGTTATCCTGTATAATGAGAAATCAAATCACAATCCCGATCCTTTCATGCTCACCTGATAAGGAGATATTCATCATGAACAAGAAAATCATGCGCTCTCTGGCCGTTGTCCTCACCCTGACCCTGGTCCTGCTGCTGGCAGCTGCCTGCAAACCGGCCGAGTCCTCCCGTCTGGTGGTGGGCATGGAATTAGCCTACCCGCCGTTCGAAACCACAGACAGCTCGAACCAGCCAACCGGTATCAGTGTCGACCTGGCCAAGGCGCTTGGCGCCAAACTCGGCCGTGAAGTCGTAATTGAAAACATCGCCTGGTCTGGCCTGATCCCGGCCCTCGAGACCGGCAAGATCGACTTGATCATTTCTTCGATGACCATCACCGAAGAACGCCAGAAGACAATCGATTTTTCCGATCCTTACGCCATGAGCAACCTGGCCCTGCTGATCGGCAATGATTCACCGGTCCGGTCCTATGTGGATCTGGCCCAGCCGGGACGGGTCCTGGCTGTAAAAAAAGGCTCAACCGGCCATGTCTATGCCGAAAAGAACCTGCCGGCAGATAATTACCGTGTCTTTGATAAGGAGAGCGCCTGCGTCCTCGAGGTCGTCCAGGGAAAAGCGGACGCTTTCACCTATGACCAGCTGACCATCTTCCGCAACTGGCAGGACAATCTCGACAAAACACGCGTCAACCTGGCTTCATACCAGGAAAAACCGGAGTACTGGGGCATCGGCATCAAAAAAGGCAATGACAAGCTCAAAGCCGATGTCAATGCCTTCATCGCCGAATTCCAGAGTTCCGGCGGTTTCAACAAACTGGCTGAGACCTACCTGACCGAAGAGCAGAAAACCTTTGCCGACCTCGGCATTCCATTCTTTTTCGATGTCGCCTGAGCAGAGGCCGTCGCGACTGGCCCAAGTCATCCATGCAGCCATTGTTGTCGTGCTGCTGGGTTTGTTCTTCGGCTTTGCGGCCTGGCGGCTCGACCACAACTGGCAATGGGAACGGCTCTGGACCTATCGCAACAAATTCGCTTTCGGATTCCTGGTCACGATCCTGCTCTCCGCGGCGTCCCTCATCGGCAGCCTGTTGCTCGGAGTTCTGGCAGCCTTTGGCCGGCGATCCCGGATCCTGTTTGTGCGTTATCTCTCCCGGGTCTACATTGAAGCCATCCGTGGCACCCCTCTGCTTGTCCAGACCATCTTCTTCTTCTACTTCATCGGCACCGCCTACCGGCTGGAAAACCGCTACTGGATGGGTGTCCTGATCCTGTCTTTTTTTGCCGGAGCCTATGTCGCCGAGATCATCCGGGCTGGGCTGGCCTCCATTCCGACTGCCCAGCTGGAAACAGCACGGTCCCTGTGTTTCACCCCAGCGCAAACACTGCGCTACATCGTGATCCCCCAACTGGCCCGGATCGTCCTGCCCCCCCTGACCGGCCAGTTTGCTTCCCTGGTCAAAGATTCATCGATCCTCTCCTTCATTGCAGTCAATGAATTGACCAAAAACGTCCTCGAGGTCGATGCCCTGACCTTCACGACCTTTGAAAACCTGGCAATCCTGGCCGTGTTGTACTTGCTCATCACCTTGCCAATCTCGCTTCTGACCCGCAATCTGGAAAGGAAAATGACCTATGCAACTTGAAATCCGGGGTCTGACGAAAACCTTTGCCAGCATGCGGGCTTTGGACCATCTCGACCTGAGCATCCACGGCAGTGGATCCCTGGCTGTGATCGGCCCTTCCGGTGGCGGCAAAACCACTCTGCTGCGCATTCTGGGTGGTCTGGAAACGCCGGATAGTGGGAGCGTGATCCTGAATGGCCGCGAAATCGACTTCTCTTCGGAAAATGCCCTGATGGCGCATCGACGCCGGGTAGCAGTCGTTTTCCAGGCTTACAACCTGTTTCCACATCTGACGGCCGAAAACAACCTGGTCCTGCCACTGGTCAAGACGCGAGGAGTCGAGCGCAGCGCAGCGGTTGCCGAAGCTCGCGCCCTGTTGGATCGTTTCGGTCTCTCGGAACATGCTCACAAGCACCCCAACGAGCTCTCCGGCGGTCAAAAGCAACGGGTCGCGATCGCCCGCGCACTGGCCCTGAAACCTGAAATCCTGTTATTTGACGAGCCAACCTCGGCCCTGGACCCGGAAATCACGGCAGGAGTTCTCGATGTAATCAATGATTTGCGCCAGGAAAACCGCGACCTGATCCTGGTCACGCACGAGATCGGTTTTGCCCGCCATGCTTGCGACCAGGTCGCCTATGTCAGCGAAGGCCAGGTCAAGATCAGCGGTCCGAGCGAGACCATTTACAGCCAGTCGGATTCAGCCGAGTTCCAGCGCTTTGTCAGCCGGATCATCCACTGGAAGGTGTGACCTCTGAATATCTTGCGCGGGATTTATACAGAAGGAGCAGACAAAGAGCCGGCAGGTCGATCCCACCGGCTCTTTTGGTTGTACGAGATAATCAGGGATAGGATCAGTCTTCGTCTTCCTCCAGATGCTTCTTGGCATCGGCGATGACCTTGTCCGCAACGACTTGCGGCGCCTGCTCGTAGCGGGCAAATTCGATGCTGTACCAGCCCCGGCCACTGGTCATCGACTTGAGGTCGGTGGCGTACTTGGCCATTTCGGAGGTCGGAACTTCGGCTGTGACGACCTGGATACCTTCGTCGGGGTCAATGCTGACGATGCGACCGCGGCGCTTGTTCATGTCACCCATGATGTCACCGAGATAGTCATCCGGGATGAAGACCTTGACCAGGCTGATCGGCTCGAGCAGCACAGGGGACGCCTGGGGCAGGCCGGACTTGTAGGCCAGGCGGGCGGCGAGTTTGAATGACATTTCCGACGAGTCGACGTCGTGGTAGGAGCCGTCGACCAGGGTCGCCTTGAGGTTGACGACGGGATAGCCAGCCAGGACGCCTTTGGAAATGGCATCCTGCAGGCCCTTTTCAACCGCCGGGTGGAAAGATTTCGGCACGGAACCGCCGAAGATCTTCTCTTCGAATGTCAAGGCCTCAGTCGGGCCGGGTTCGAATTCGATCCAGACATCCCCATACTGGCCATGGCCACCGGACTGTTTCTTGTGCTTGCCCTGGACCTTGACCTTTTTGCGGATGGTCTCGCGATAAGGCACGCGCGGTTCCTCGAGCGATGACTCGACATGGAATTTCGAGCTGAGCTTGGAGCGCAGTACGTCGATCTGCTGCTCACCCAGGCCGGAAACCACGATCTGGTGCGTCTCCGGGTCGTTCCGGACAGTAAAGACCGGATCCTCGTCCTGCAGCTTGTGCAGGCCAGTGACGATCTTGTCTTCCTCGCCCTTGGCTTTGGGCAGGATCGCCATCGACAGGCAGGGAACCGGGAATTTGATCGGTGGCAGTGTGAGCACCATGGACTTGTCGCACAGGGTGTCATTGGTCGTCGTGACGAGAAGCTTCGTCACCGCACCGATGTCACCGGCATTGACAGCATCTGTCGGGATTTGCTTTTTTCCGACCATCAGGAAAACACTGCCGATGCGTTCGTCTTTTTCCTTGGAAGAGTTATAGACAGTGGCATTAGCCTTGAAGCTACCGCTGTAGACGCGGAACATCGAGATGCGCCCAACGAAGGGGTCTGCGATCGTTTTGAAAACAAAAGCTGCCAGTGGGGCTTTTTCGTCAGGCTTGACCACGACGGACTTGCCATCGGCAGTCTCGGCTTTGACTTCGTCCGCCTCGGCGGCTGTCGGCATGATGTCGATCAAATGGTCCATCGTCGAGCGGATGCCCCAGTTCATCAGGCCGGAGCCGACATAAACGGGATAAACATGGCCGGTCCGTGCAGCGTCGTGCAGGCCATGATAGAGTTCCTCTTCAGTGAATTTCTCGCCGGCAAAATATTTCTCCATCAGGTGGTCCGCACTTTCGGCAACCGCTTCCATCAGGGGTTCTTGCAGCTCATCGATCATGGCCTGCATGTCATCAGGCATGTCGATCTTGATCCGCTCGCCGGTCTTGGGTTCAAAGGTGTAGGCGACCTGGTCGACCACGTCGACGACGCCTGTCATCTTGCCATCCTTGATAATCGGCCAGGCAAACGGTACGACCCGGTTGCCAAAGCTGGTCCGCAGGGATTCCAGGGCCTTGCCAAAATCAGCATTGGCCTCGTCCATGCGGCTGACAAAGAAATAGCAGGGCAGGTCTTTCTTGCGGGCCTGGCGGACGGCCTTCTCAGTCCCGACGGACACGCCATCCTTGGCACTGACCAGGACCAGGACGCTGTCTGCGACTCGGAGCGCCTGCATGACTTCACCAACGAAGTCAAAGTCTCCGGGGGTGTCAAGCAAATTCAGCTTGACGTTTTTCCATTCACAGGTAGCCACGGCGGTGTTGATCGAAATTTTGCGACGGATTTCCTCGGGATCAAAATCCAGCACGGTGTTGCCATCGGCTGATTTCCCGAGTCGATCGGTGACCTTCGCGTTGTACAGGACAGCTTCCGCGAAAGCCGTTTTGCCAGATCCGCCGTGGCCGAGAAGAGCCACATTGCAGATATTCGTTGCTGAGTAGTTTTTCATACTCAATCATTCCCCCTTGCCAATTTCGAAGATCGATGTCGGGGTCGGACGTCTCATTCGGGTGTTTTGTGCAAAACGCCCGGCCGGCAGGCACCGTCTTCGTCATTATACTATGCGATTTGGCCAACTTGAAGGGGCAATTTTCGCCATTTCGAGGTCAATTTTCGGCCAGCCGCTGCATGTCCAATAGCCATTCGGCCAGAAAAGCCTCCACCTCCACCACCGATTTCGCCCGCATCGCGATATTCTTCCAATGCGCTGCCTGAGGCGTACCGCGCAAATAATATGCAAGCTGCGCCCGCATTTCCGCCACGGCCGTCCGTTCACCCACACGCGCCGAAAGACCCAGCAAATGGCGTAGAATCATTGCTGAGCGGGCTTGCGGAGTCGGGGTGGGGGGGGGTGGTGGGGGCCGCCCCCACCCCCCCCCCCCCACGAAAGGTGTGGTGTGAAGGGAG